>JAZSIU010000011.1:0-102820 GCA_045533955.1 Bacteroidaceae bacterium | reverse complement strand
AAATGTACCTTTGTCATATTTATTTAGGTTTACCTAAAGATACAAAAACTTTAGGACATAGCAAAGCCCTAGCTTGAGAAAGTCAGGGCTTTATCGTTTTTTTTGAAACAATGAGGGTGTGACTGATTTTTGACACACCCCCCTCTATTATTGAAATCTATCGATTAATAGTTTTCAGCTTTGATTTGGAAGAATGCTTTAGGATGTTTGCACACTGGACACATTTCAGGAGCTTTTTTACCGATAACGATGTGGCCACAGTTGGCACATTCCCAAATACAATCACCTTCGCGAGAGAATACCAATTGACCTTCTACATTAGCGAGGAGTTTGCGGTAGCGTTCTTCGTGTTCTTTTTCGATTTTGCCTACCATGTCAAAGAGGGCAGCGATTTTGGTGAACCCTTCTTCGCGAGCTTCTTGAGCGAAGCGAGCATACATGTCGGTCCACTCGTAGTTTTCACCTTGAGCTGCGTCGAGAAGATTTTCAGCAGTAGATGGGATTGCATCGCCATGAAGAAGTTTAAACCAAATTTTGGCGTGCTCTTTTTCGTTGTTAGCAGTTTCTTCAAAGATTTTAGCGATTTGTTCGTAGCCATCTTTGCGTGCTTGAGAGGCATAATAGGTGTATTTGTTACGAGCCATTGACTCACCTGCAAATGCTTCTTGAAGATTTTTTTCGGTTTTAGAACCTTTTAATTCAGCCATGATATAAAATAAATTTTGGTTAGATATTATTTTTTGAAGAAGCGATTGTAAAGACCTTGGAATCCTTGACCATGACGCGCTTCGTCTTTAGCCATTTCGTGAACGGTGTCGTGGATAGCATCGAGGTTGAGTTGTTTAGCACGAGCAGCGATGCGCATTTTGTCGGCATTAGCGCCGGCTTCGGCAGCCATACGCTTTTCGAGGTTTGTCTTAGTGTCCCACACACATTCGCCAAGAAGTTCGGCAAATTTAGCAGCGTGTTCGGCTTCTTCCCAAGCGTAGCGTTTGAATGCTTCGGCGATTTCGGGATAACCTTCGCGGTCGGCTTGACGTGACATAGCGAGATACATACCCACTTCAGAACATTCACCATTGAAATGAGTGGTGAGGTCTTTAATCATTTCTTCGTCGCAACCTTTAGCGATGCCTATTTCGTGTTCGGTAACGAATTTCAACTCTTCGTCTTCAACGAGTTCTTTGAATTTGTCTTTACCTACTTTGCACAATGGACATTGTTCGGGAGCTTCGTCACCTTCGTGTACGTAACCACATACTACGCAAATAAATTTCTTTTTCATGTTATTATTCAGTTTAGATAATTATACGTTATATTTTACTTATGCGAAGTTACAGAAAAAAGTTGTAATTCGACCAATCTATTTAGATGTTTTTTTGAAAAATTATATCAGATAAATAATAGCGATGACGATTGAGTGGTCATCGCTATTGGGGAGAGTTATAAAAAGTAAGTTGGTTGTTATAATAGGTGAGTGTTGATGGCGTCGACAAGTTCGTTTTTGCTCATGGCACCGCGAGAGATTACGGGCAATTTGTCGCGTGGAATAAATAGTAGGGTGGGAATGCTTCGCACCTTGAACGCGTTGGCAAGTTCGGGTTCTTTGTCGACATCGATTTTATATACATCAACCTTGCCGTCATATTCGGAAGCCACATCGTCGAGTACCGGAGCAAGCATTTTGCACGGTCCGCACCACGATGCGTAAAAGTCAACAATGGCAGGTTTGTCTCCAAGAAACTGCCAATTACTTAAGTTGTGAGGATTTGCCACACTGGTTGCAAATTCGTCGAAATTAAGATGTTTTGCTTTCATATCTATGTCAGTTTTGATTTATTATCGTTTATCATTTCTGATGCAAAGATATAAAGCAACCACATCTCCTCCAACAGCTAAAATCTATTACGGCATAGATGTAATCAATGAGAGAGACGCAGTTGAAACGTGTTAAGGCTCGATAAGTCGCATTGCATGGGAGCGACCAACGAGGTCGCTGAAGAGTGGGAGAGGAGAAGATGGGGATATTTCTTCGTTGAGTACTTTGATTGTGGGATATTGTATGTCAACACTGCCTTGTAGCTGTGAAAGTAGTTGGTATGTTACTTGAAGATGCGGAAAGTTTGGTCGTGCTTTCCCGACGATGTTGTAGTAGTGATATAGCATTGAAGCTAAATAACGCATTATTTCGTTGATGTGTTGGCGAGAAGTGTCGTCGGGCTGAAGTGCCGGCTGTTGAAGTATTTGCATCAGCGATACTATGGCGGTGTTGTAGAGTTGTAGTGCCGACTGGTTGATAGAAAGAGAGTCGTTTCCGTCGATAGCCATCTGAAATAGAACGGTGACAGCAGTTGCGTATGCGTCGTTAAGATTACTCATCATGGCTAAAGCATCACAATGGTATGCGGCTAATATTGCGACAGCTGAAATCGCTTTTTTTGAGTCGATTTTGTTGTTTCGAGCATTAGTCCAAAGTGAGTCGGCCTTAGCCAACAATTCTCCGGAAAATCTTACGGCATCGGGGACATCGCCTCGGTCAATCATTTGGTCGATTTCATTACAGTGGGATAGAAGTGAGTCAACGTCGTACATGGTCTTTAAATGGCTAAAATATTGCTGAAATCCAATTTGTAAATGTGTCCCAATAGGCAGGGAGGATGTCGGATATAGCTCCGATTATACCTCGGCGGATGCTTAATAAAATTATAGATGCATTGAAAATGAGCGCAACGGAAATAAAAAGAGCAGAACCTACTAGCCCATATTGTTGAATGTCGGGTTGTCGGCGTTCAGTTTGCGTCCAAAAACACACAATATGAAATGCTAAGGTGAAACCGATAAATAAGTCGAAAATATATAGCATAGAGTCAGCCCCTAGGATGCGGAATAGCAGAATTGCATATGTAGCAATAGGTAAGCAATAAGGGGCAAGCGTGATGAATATGCTTCCAAATTTTCGGCCGCTATGTTGTACCATTCCTCCGTCTTGTCCGGCTTGCAAGGAATGTATTTTGTGGAAAAACATAATTCCTACAATAGCATGTGTAACTTCGTGGGAAGTGGTTTGCAACCAATCTTCATTGCGCGAGAAAAAAGAGAACTGGCGCACAATAAAGTATGCAATCATGCCATAAAATAGCCATTGGTATTTAGATAGATGAGAGAAAACATCTTTTGCTATTGGCAAGAATTGGCTGATTGTGAGCAGTAACAGAATAATGCCTAAAGGGTAATATATGTATTTTATATATTTTGTCATTCGTTAGGGCATTTATTGATTGATTTTTTCTTCTGAAAGAGCAGGGTCGGCACTAGCACCTTCAGCAGATGTCGTTGCTTGGTTGCCCTTTGGCCTATTCTTGATTTTTGGGATTAACTTATTGTTATTGATTAGATTCAAAATGTATTCGGTATTTATTGTTGAATCATTCTTGAAAACTCTACTGTAAAGGTCGTTGTTATTGACCATAATGTATACCACTGAATCATTTTGAGTTTTATTAGAATCGGATTCAAGTGATATGACTTGGATGTTGTTTATTGTTTCGGGAGTTGTTGCATCTATATATTCTGTTTGTTCATAATAGGTGCCGTTGTCAAATTCAGGGTTAATGTATCCCTTTGTAAAATAACCTGCAAAGAAAACCACAACAGCAGCGAAGACAATAATACTTGAGAGAATGGGGGTGCTTAATTTAGTCTTATCTTCATCCTCAGAATATGAAGGCATGTAGTTGGGTTGATTTGAATGTGAAACTCTGGTGACTTCAACATGAGGTTGGTCGTTGATAGGATTTTTGTGTGGAGTTTTTGCCGAGGGCGCTTGTGGTCGATGACGAGTGGCGTTTGGTGTTTGTTTAGTTCTGCCCTGATGAGTAGGGGCTTTGGGAGCGTTTGTTGTCGATTGTCTTTGGGGTTGCGCCGGAGCAGATGTTTGCTTATTGGGGAGAGGCGGTAATTTGGCAGGAGAAACTGCAGTTGCCGGCTCGTCATCGAGAGATATGGCTGACCCGGTAGTGTTGTTTGATGAGGATGACTCAATGTTGGGCTCAGCAGTAGTAGGAGCACTCACACGAGTGACCGTAACATAAGGGTTGCTATTGTCGATTTTTTGTTCAGTAACGACATTGTCGTTGTGGACGTTATTGCGTTGTTCTTCTTCGAAGTGAGTCTCAACAATGACAACGGTAATATTGTCTTTACCACCGGCATCGTTGGCTGCTTGTATTAGGGCGTTTACTTTGTCTTGAGTGGGGATGTCTTGTTCAAGAACGGCGCGCATTTGAGCCGATGTCACCATGTCGCAAAGACCGTCGGAGCAAAGAAGTAATGATGAGCGGGCTTGCAAAGGGAAGGTGTCGGTGTAGATATAGTCATCAGAATTGCTTTGCAGGATTTTAGAACCCACGTCACGACTGATGATGTTGCGTTGAGGGTGTCTCATCGCTTCCTCTTCGGTGAGGTCGCCAATCTCTTCGCGATATCCTACGAGCGAGTGGTCGCGCGAAAGTTTACGATATGAGCCATTGGCAAGTTCATATAGGCGAGTGTCGCCTACATGAGCCATGTTTATGCGGCGATTTTTTACCTCGATGAGAGCTGCGGTTAGAACACAACTCATGCTACTTAATTCGGGGTTTTGTTGGCGTTTTTCAAATATAGAATTATTGGCATAGATTACAGCCTGTTTCAACAATTCGCATCGTTCACCATTGGGATAGTTGCGAAGATATTCGGGGATACATGCTTGTGCTATTGCGGCGGCAACTTCACCCCCTTCATAACCCCCAACCCCATCGATTGCAACAGCCAGGATGTGGTCGTCATCCCAAATGTTTTCAATTACAAACGCGTCTTCGTTGTTTTCGCGACGACGACCGAAATCAGTATTGCCAAAAAAGGTTGTATTGTTTGCCATAAATTTTACTTAATTTTAAATGTTATACCAATCATAGCTTGTGGGAAGAAAATCGAAGAATTATGAGCCAATGGGTGCCATTTTAAGTCGCCACCTTGGCTTAATTCAAGAGCCTTTCCGTTTACGTTTGTAGGTCCGTAAGCTGCGATATAGAATTTTTGGTCAAATGGGTCATGTTTAATTTGCACATGCGAGTTGATTAGATGGTCGTTCTTCACTTTGAAAATGTCTTGGGTGTTGCGCATTTCGTTGTTGCCCGATACGTGAATCAAGTTGTCTTTCATTGTGAATTTATAGTTGAAAGAACCATCGGTATAGGACAATTCAGCCAATTCCATATTGGAGTAGGCTCTAATTCTTTCGGTGTCACCATCGAGAGTGTGGTCAAATTTGAATTTGAAAATATTGTCGCTTACCATATCCAAACTTTTTAGCGCCTCAGTGTCAATGTTTGTACCTTTCATCACATCGGAACCTTCGATTTTGATAGAAACATTTACGTTAGCTTCAATTGAAGTGCCGGATACGTCAGAGTCATCGGCAGTTAACAATTGCGCTATTGTGGTGAGGCGTCCTTTCTGTATATTTAAAACGTTTTCACCCTGAGGAATGTTGTCGATGTTGCACCCGGTGAATTGGAAGAACCAATATCTTGCAGGAGGATTGAAGTTGGGAAATTTGGCTCTCATTTCGTTGATGCGTCGATAAAATGACGAAACAACTTCGGGTAAAACAAATGGAAGCGCTTGGATGCGAGAGTTATAGTCATCGGCGTGCATAAGCACGTTATATGACATGGGGTACAACATTTTACTCCCAACCGATTCGGTTAATAATGCTTGAGTAAAGTGGTCGAGCAATTGGTCGAGCAATTGCTGGTTGGTAATGCCATTAGGCTGCGAGATATGTGGTAAGGGTGGGGGGGTATCTCCTCCTATTTTACCTTCTTCGTCAATTTTAGGATCTTTTGGCTTAAATATATTGAACAATTTTGCGAAACCCATAATGATTAGTCTTTTATTTCGTTAAATAATAATTGTACTTTTTTTGTTAATTCAATTACATCACCATCGCACAAAGGTTCAGGGATGATAGGATTTTCTAATTTTATTTCTGTTCCTGTGCGATACACTCGAGTGCGTTTGCCTCCAAGAGAAGTGCCACCACGTTCTACGTATAGAAGAAATCCGTGTTGTTCGTCATATGATATATATGCATGTGCACGACTTACATATTTGTTGTTTTCGAAAAATGGCGAATTAGGATTATCGTCAATGGCAATATGATTTGTTCGCAAACGATGGTCTTTAATAATCTTTGCGCCAATGCCAATGTTATATCTTTTTTGAGGTAATGTTTTTATCTCCTCTGAACTCAAGATATATCTGTCTTTTAATAAAGAACCACTATTGGCAATTATTTCTAAAGAGGCCTTTTTCGGAATTTCGGGTGGTAGTTCTTTGCCACATGAGCTAATTTCAATATATACATCGGGATATATCTTAGTCCATTCGGGGGCAATTTCTTTTTTCAATAAAATTTCAATGCCATTACCAAAGGCAATGCCTTCTTGGTCGAAGATGTCTTGTTTGGCTCGATCGATGAAATCACTACCACAGAGGATGTCGAACGTAATTTTATCTGATACGTTAATTCGTAGGAGTTTGTCTTCTATAGATATTTTGTTAATACGATAATCTTGTGCAATGGCTAGGATGCCCTTCATGATTTTGTCTTGTTTCTGAATGGGGTCATCCTGAGTCGCTGTTACAGATTTCTTTTTTGCTTTAGGACGAATGCTAGCATCATTGTCAGAAATTGAAGAGTTTTCATTGCCTTTGGATGGTTCATCTTTAGGCTCGGGCTCCACATCAATGGGCTCGGTTGTAGGCTCTTCAATATTATCATCTTCGGGCTTGCTATTGGAATTGACATCGTCAATAGGCGATGTTATAAGCTCATTTTCGTTAGGGTCAACATCTTCATCTATATTATCTTCTTGGAGGGCGTCTTCGGATTCGTTCGAGTCCTCTGGCTCTTCAATAATATCTTCCGGGCAAGATTCTTGTGGGTTATTAATATGTTCGTCTTCTTCTGATAGAGACGCATCATCATCGTATCCTGAGTCGATGATGTTCTTATTCTTTTTTGCTTTTTCTTCTTCGGGGTCAACGTTGTCGCCGACAAGAAATTTAGCTACTTTGTCAAAAAATCCCATATAAAAAGTGTAGTTATTTAATAGTTATTGTTATTAGTTGTTGCTAAAATAAATAAAGTTATTGTCATCGCTATAATATGCCTTATACTCAAGGTTGTTTTTCCATAATCGTGCCATAATAGATTTAGGTGGCTCGGGATTTACGATTATATCGTCTATGGAATCTTTTTTTGAGGGATTCCATGGCAAATGTGATATGCAATCGTCATATAGCTCTTTGCCGTCTTTATAGCGTTTTTTAGGGTCTTTTTCGAGACATTTTAGAATTATCTTCTCGAGCCAGTCGGGATAATCTTTTACATATGTTTCACCCGGGTGAGTTGCTTCAAATGCTATTTTTCTAAGATTAAATATTGGCTCGGGAATGTCTTTTTTGTGAGCGTTCATGAGATTAAACTTAGCCTCTGTCTCAGGAATAGCTTTATTAAATACGAATGGGACACGACCGGCAAGAAACGAATATAGAACAATACCAAAACTATAAATGTCGGATTGAGTGCTTAAATCATCAGCTACATCCCATTTCTCAGGTGCTTTAAATTCGGGCGCACCACCTTCACGTTTACTACTTCTAACGACGTCTTCACCATCAATCGACAAACCAAAGTCGAGTAGGACGTATCGTCCATCTTCGCGGCGCATAATGTTGCCCGAGTGGATGTCGTTGTGAATCACTTTATATTTTTTTACGAGTCGATTAATAGTAGCTTCATCTAACAATACTTTTTTGCCATCTTCGGGGTCGTCTTTTAGATTGTCGATTTGACGATCCATGCAATATTTATAAATGTCGTAGTGACAATATGATAATGCGCTACTTATGCTTGAAAGGAGGTTTATTACATCGTCAATTTCGATAAATCCATTCTTTTCATCAATGTAATGGAATAAATCAGAACCGTCAATATAATCCATTTCAACGATAGCCCTATTTTCAATGAGGCGAGGGCGATAGATGTGTGTAATATTAGGATGACTGCCATTCCCCAAACGAAGCAATATTTTACACTCTTTAATGAAGTTTTGGTAACGTTTGTCATCTTTGTTTATCACATCATCACGTAGCACACGAATGGCGCGAATATAATCTAAATCTTTATGTCTGACTTTATAGACCGAAGCAAATCCACCTTGCCCCAATTGGTCGATAAAAATGTAATCTCTTAAAAATGTGTTCATTGTCGTGATGACTATAATATTGAATAATTATTTTGATTAAAATGAATAGCCTATATTATTAATAATATCAAGTAGGTAGTCGCGTACAAATTCTTTAGAAAGTTTTGATGATCTTTTGACTCTTTCGATACGAACTGCAATTGCAATAGGAGATGTAGTTGAGCTATCTTTTGTTTTTATATTGACATCATTAATGTAGCAAATATACCATGCGTCGTTCATTTCGTTATTTGAACCAAGAGAGAAGTTTCGCTCTGCAGTGCCTGTTTTCCCTCCAATTCGATCTTTCAAGGATTGATGTTTTTGAGCTACATTAATCATGTGAATTTCGGCTTCAGATTTCATATAACTGCTAAGATAATTAGCTGCATCATTTGTTATAATAGGGATGTCAGAGATCTTTTCGTTTAATAAATAACGAGTAATTGGCATTTTCCCATTGTTAGCAGGAATAGATGCTATTCTAGCCATAGCAAGCGGTGTTGCATCCATTGATCCTTGCCCCCAAGCCCACTGCCATATTCCATCGGATAAGCATCGTTTCATATTTGGGAAATCACGTTTGTCTACGTAATTTTTGTATTTTTGGTATTTCGCGGTGGCATTGCTTGCTTCTTTAGTAATATTAGACTTCCAATTTGAATTTGGGTCATATGTGTTATAATGCAAAATATATGGCTTTTTAGCATTTATGAAGATGCCTGCTGAACTATAAACATCAGCGAGTTCATCATATAAATTTTTGTCATTAACAAGGTTTATGAAATAAACGTTTGATGACCATACAAGAGCATCTTCCATGGTTGCTCCATCTGTTAACTTTAAGACGTTTTCATGTTCAGCCCCAACATAGGCTTCGCGATAAACTCGATATTTTTCATTTCGATTATTTATGTCTGCTTTTAATCCAGCAATAGCGGACATTACTTTTGCTGTAGAACCAGGAGCTGTAGCATGGAATAATCCTAAGTCCATATCAATATATGCGTCAATAGAGGCATTCTTTTCTATATTTGAATATGACTTGGGTAAATCTTTATCTTTTAAAATTTCCATATTTACCATAGGATAATTCACAGAAGTAAGTAGATCTCCATTTTTAGCGTCGAGGATAACGACAGAGGCTCTAATTTTATTATTGCGTTCTGCGATTCCTTTATTCTTTTTGTCTTCAATGAAATTAGCTAATCCTTGTTCGACGTTCATTTGCAATTTTGCATCAAGGGTCAAATGGATGTCGCTAGGAGCATTAAGCTTTTCGTCTTGATATTTGGCGACAATGTTGCGAGGTATTTGTCTATGAGGATAATAGTAGTATCCATCTTTTAGAAGTTCAACCAATGCAGAGTAGTCGCGGATCACAACGTTGTTTTCGGTAGTGTAAACGCTCTTAGCTTCAAAATATTTATCGGGGCGATATTCTTCAGATTTTAATGGAACTAAAACCGGATTATTCTTAGCATCATATCTCGTGTTGTCAAATCCACGAAGAGTGTCGAGGTGTCGAGCCTCGGCCATATATCCTCGTGCATGGGTGTCGCTAGAAGAGAAGAATAATCGATTGTTGAAGTCTCCTAACATGAAGAATAAGTGGTCACCAAATGGGTAATACCGAGATTGTAGTTTTGAAGTGTCACAAGTTTCAAGACCTAATGATGCATATGCGTCTTTATGTTTTGATATGTTTTTTTTGTCGCTTGTGGCCAACAGAATGCCGTTGCGGTCGTATATGTCACCCGAAGGCAATTTTCGTGTTAATAGAGAGATGCGAGGGTTGTAATTAATAACCGGTATCCCGCTAGAACTATTGACATATACCGGACGCACTAGAATTTCGTCGCGTTCGATAAATTGGTATTTTACAAATACAGAGCATAGGAATATTGCAAATATAGTGTACGCAATGCTTAACAACGCCACTGAATGACTGTATTTGTTCATGTCCTTAACTTTGATTTCGGCAATGTCTTTAGGTAAGGATTCTAATGAATTACGTTTTGAAATTGAGAGTATTATGCCAAATGCGGTGAGATTTAGAATCATACTCACTTTTCCGTAACTAAAGAATGGTACGGTAACCCCTGTCAAAGGGACCAAACCGGTACTGCCAAGAGAAATGATAATGAACTGCACGGCCGTGACTATTGCAATGCCCAGACATAGATAGAATGCGAATGGGTGGGAGGTGCGATAACCTATTACAATTGTTCGGCGCATGAGCAATGCCATTATTATGATGATTGAAATGATGCTGAACAATCCAAGTTGTTCGCCCATACTTTCCAATACCATGTCGGTGTGGAAGGCCGGTATTGCGTGGGGGGTGCCATTGCCAAGACCTTGACCGGTTAGCCCGCCCGAAGCCAATCCCCATAGCCCTTCGGCTACTTGGGTGTTTTCTCCGGCATCGGGAGTAGCGCCATCGATAGGGAGAGTTCCCCATGTGTTTGTGCACATTTCATTACGGTCGGCCAAACGTTTAGCTACGGTTCCTAACCCTGGAACATCGCTTAATAGTGGCCCAAATACAAATGCGCAAATGATGATGTTAAATATAATTGCTGTTTCAAATATTTGCTTGCGATTATAGCCTAATGCTATCCATACGATAAACCAAATGACGGATGTAATCACCATCTTTACATTTCCCCCCCAGAGGTATCCGAGATATAAACATGTGAGGAAAGAGAGGATACCATATATTAACCATGCCAAATCGCATGTGAGCACTTTTATAGGACGTTTGCTCTTTTCGACTTTGCTTAGGTCGATTTTTGATTTGATGATAGAATATAATATGATGAAAGTGAATGCCAAAACCAAAGCAGGTCCCATATCGCCTAATACGAAGTATATTGCCATAAGAACTAATAGCCCTATTATGACAGCCCATAACATTTTCATCTTGGCTCCAAAGAGTTTAACGTTTCCTTCTTCAGAGTATTTTACGATATTATTAGCATTGCGACAGAAATAAGCTGCCATGAAGAATATTACAAGATATTTTGCGATTTCGCTAGGTTGGAATAAAATCCCTACGTTGAGGTTTACTTTCATGCCACCAACTGATGCTCCTAGTGGGGTGAACAATAACAATGTAAGTATTAATGCCGCCAAGATATATCCGCTACCTTTTGGAAGCTTATCAAGAAGGTTGCTTATTTTGTTGTTGAGTCGAGTCAATTGAATTAAATCGAGCAAAATGAAAGGCAAGCACAACACTACTCCCAC
Source organism: Bacteroidaceae bacterium (assembly GCA_045533955.1). Lineage (GTDB taxonomy): Bacteria > Bacteroidota > Bacteroidia > Bacteroidales > Bacteroidaceae > HGM04593. The sequence goes on along the minus strand of JAZSIU010000011.1, from coordinate 91,274 downwards.
TAATGCAAGTGATTTAAAGATGAAGTTTTTCTTTCGGTCAGATAAGATTTGCGCCAAATATGACACTTTTGTGCGGAATGGTTTGAAAATCCATTTGATGCAGTCGAGAGGAATGTCGAATGCTACTCGTGAATGACCTTGGTATAGTTTCACGAAATCGACATATTGTAATAACCAAATAATGGCGATGCCCCCATATACCCCTTGTGCCATGTCGACACCCAATAGCTTGTCGGTCAATGGGTCGTTAATAGAGAACATAGTTAGGATACATGTTCCGGTGAGGAGCATCAAGATTGATAAGATGCCCACATCCATTGATTTTTTCTTGCGGGTGTTAAAGAGGTATAAAGCCCACCACAAGGCAAAGTAAATGGCCAAGTAGGTGATGAGAGTGTTCTCGAAAGTTTCAGGGGTGCGCACTGTCATCGTTTGGTCTTCCTTGATGACTTTTAGAGTGGTGGCATCGAAAAGCCTTATTTTGTGTTCTTGTTGGGTAAAAGGACATGAAATCGAGTTGTTGTCACCACTTTTTGCGAGGTTACCCCCTATAGTACCTTTGGGAGAACCATATTCATATCCTCTTTTGATGGGTAGTACACTATAAGACTTGTTTGGGTCCAAATTGGTGAAAGTGGCAACTCCATTTTTGTCAGTTTTGGCATAGCATAAGACCGAGTCTTCGGCTTTGAGATTTACATGAGTCGAGTCGAGGTAGTGAACAGATAAACGCACAATAACATCTTTGCAAGGCTTTTTGTCGATATGTAGTATCTGTTTGATGAAATTTGCAGTAGAGTCCTTTTCGGTGACTATAGCTGTAATTCGTCCGTTACCTTTGCCATTTCCGACAGACATTTCATGTTTTAATTGTTCTATTTTTATCAAACTAAATGAGGAATCAATGCCTAACTTTTCTTGAGAGAAAGTGAGACGTTTTTTTAATGTTGATTCTTTAGTATTAGCATCTTTTTCCTTGGTTTTTCCATTGTTTTTTGCGTTGTCAATAGAATCGGAGAAGCAGCTGTCGACAAGTGTTGCCGGTACTTGCCATACGCGTTTATTCAAGTCGTAGAGGTTAGAAAGCTCTTGACCCTTGTTGAGATTTAGAGCTATTTGTTTGGCAATGAATTCTGCGTCCTTTTTGTCGGATACATAATTGTGAGTAATCAATAGTTTCTCTAAGTCTTTTTCTGTATTGGAGCCTTTAACGAGGTTTACGCATTGATTACTTTTGTATGCTTTATTTATATTTTCGAATTTTTCGGAATAGTTGATTGTGAGTTTAAAAAATAGCAATCCTATTATTACAGATACAATAACCAAAAGAAACTTTTTCATAATTTTGATGCTTTTTCCGAATACAAATCTTTATTTAATAATATAAGTTGGGTAAATATGTCATAATAAGGCATAAATAACCTATAATAATATTTCATGCAAATATAATTAATTATTTTGTTATAAAGATGCCTTTGTGGAGGAAATTGTGATGAAATGAGGCTTATTGACCGTGAAATTTTATGAATGTGTCATGAAATGGCTTTTAGTGGAGGATTTTTCATCGAAAAGCATTCCGTATATTTCGATAATTTATCAACGGCACCATATATTTATCAATGGCACCCGAATATTTATTTAGGGCATCTTCCAAATATATATATCCGCGTGAGTCTTCGGCATTGACCCATGGAGACCACCCCGACCGGAGAAGTTTTAGCAAACTTTCTACCATTTCGGCGGCTCTTTTTCGGCGTTCTGTCACCTTCGGAATGTTGTCTAGCATGTACTTTTTTCGACGCATTTTTCCTTGTGCCGGGTCGTAACTAAAAAAATCAACATACCATGATTTGCAGACATGAAGCTTCGGATATGTGAAGCCTAAAACTTCGGCAAGAGATTTTTTTTGCGATGTGATAAAAGACATTTTTTTTACATTCTTTGGCGGTAAAGAATGCAAACGATTTCGAATTTTATTTTTAAAACTGTCCGAGTTTTGTCCGATCTACAAATCGAAAAATCCCGTAAGTGATTGACTTACAGGACTTTATTACAGTTTTGGCGGAGAGGACGAGATTCGAACTCGTGGTAGGATTGCTCCTACGTCAGTTTAGCAAACTGGTGGTTTCAGCCACTCACCCACCTCTCCAATAAGTAAAATTTGCTATTTGTTTTGTTTAGCAGTGCAAAGTTAGATAAAATAATTTAAATAACAAGCATTTTTTGATAATATTTTTGTGGGGTATTCTTAATGTGTTGAACTGTAGTGTATTGCATAAAAATTTTTTTCTTTCAATATAAGTGGTTAAATTTGCATTCGATAAATGGTTTTTAATAAGAGTTGATTATTGATAAATATAAAGATATAGAGTATTAGAAGTTATGGCAAAAAAGAAAAATAAGAAAACAATAAAATTGTCACGCAAATGGTATTATGTGATTTCGGTTGGAGTAGTGTTGCTGATAGTGGCGGTTGCTTCGATGTTTTATGTGATGCAAAGATATGAAGGCAAAGCGCAATGGATATATGTAGATAAGGGTTATACAGAAAAACAATTGCAAGATAGTTTGACATTAAAATTGGGCGCAGATTATGGAGGGAAAGTTTATGATTTGTGGTCAATAATGGGCGGAGATATTTTAGAAAGTGTAGGAGCTTATAAGATAGAGCCGGGGGCAATGGCATGGAGTGTGGCCAGAAAGTTAGATGCCGGTCGCCAAACTCCGGTAAAAGTGACGTTTAATAATGTGCGTACGATGGAACAATTGGCGCAACGTGTGTCGAAAAATATGAAGTTTGATGAAGCGGATTTTCTTCGTGCATGTGATAGTGTTTTAAGTGGAGAAAATTTTGCTAAGGAAGAGTATCCTGCGGCATTTTTCCCCGATAGCTATGAGTTTTATTGGGATGCCACTCCCGAAAAAGTAGTGGAAAAGATGCTTGGTTACTACAAAAAATATTGGGATGAAGAAAAAGTGTCAAAGGCAAAGGCATTAGGATTGACGCCGGCACAAGTGTCGACAGTAGCCTCAATAGTAGAAGAAGAAACAAATAAGGAAGATGAACGTCCAAAGGTGGCTCGTTTGTATTTAAATCGCATAAAAAAGGGGATGAAGTTGCAAGCCGACCCAACATTGAAATTTGCGATAGGCGATTTTTCGATACGAAGAGTCTTGAATGAACATACGAAGGTTGAATCGCCTTATAATACATATAAGTATGAAGGATTGCCTCCCGGTCCCATTCGCATAGTGGCAAAATCGACTTTGGATGCAGTGCTTGATGCTCCTGAACATGATTATTTATATATGTGTGCCAAGGAGGATTTCTCGGGGTATCATAATTTTGCAGTTGATTATGAAACGCATCAATCAAATGCAAAACGTTACCAAACCGAACTTGATCGAAGAAATATTAAGAAATAGATATAAACCTAAACGTCTATGAGTCGACAAGAGGAAGATACACTTGTGTTGCTAAGAGTTTATAGTAATGCGATTGATGCTCATATCGCTCGCGGTGTGTTGCTGAGTAATGGTGTGATGTGTGTGCTTAATGATGAAAACATGTCAAGTATCTATCCCATGACCCCGGTTGGGGAGGTGAGACTGTTTGTGCGTAACGAAGATGTGTTTAGAGCCGAAGAACTGTTGACCGAAGCTAAGAATTGTTAGCAGAGGAGTTTGGTTGAGCATCTTTAGCTGATTTGTTTTTTCTTATGCGCGTAAGCTTGATTTTTGAGAAGTTGAGTTTGCGGCGTTTACGGTGATTGATTTCTTCTCCTACGATATAACGATTGTAATAAGACAATAGTAATGTGGTTAGAGGTAAGGCTATGATTAAGCCTATAAAGCCAAATAGCGCACCCCAAACCGATAATGAAAGAAGTATAATTGCCGGGTTAAGCCCCATTGTTTTGCCCATGATTTTTGGCACAAGAAATAGGTCTTGTATCACTTGTACTATTGCGTAAACAGCCATACATTGCCACCATATAATCCAAAAATCATTTCCTGTGTCGACTGAATATACGAGGCATAGTAGGGTGGCAGGGAATAACGAAACGAATTGCAGGTATGGCACCATGTTTAGCAATCCTATAAACATTCCTAGAATAAAGGCTAAAGGTAATCCAATGATGCTAAACCCAATGCTAAATAATACACCTACTAAGAAAGCAACAAGAGCTTGTCCGCGGAAATATAAATTCATACTTGTTTTTACATCGTGCCCTATGCTGAAGACCATTTTACGGTATTTAGGAGGGACCATGCGTTTAAAACCTTTAGTCAATACTTCATAGTCAAGCATAATGAAGATGATATAAAGTAGGACAATAAACCAACTGACAAGTCCCATGATAAGGTCGAATCCTCCTGAAATAACCCCTTTAGTCAATGATAATAGTTTGTCGATATTTTGGTCGGTTAAAAGGGCTGAAAGTTGCTCGAAATCAATGATTTTGCGAATGTAGGTGTGTACTTCTTCGGGCAGATATTGAATATTAGCTTTGGAGGTTGCATATTCTTTAAACATAGCTGCCATTTGTTGCGATTCTTCTAATAATGTTGGAATGAAAAGAAGCCCAATCGCGACAATAACAAGGAGTGTTTCGATAAGAGTGAGAGCTATAGCGGGAACTCGACGCTTGATTTTAAAAATGCGACGATTAAACTGTACTACCGGCTCCAATAGATAAGCAATGAGACATGCTACACAAAAGGGTAGTAGTACACTGGATAAAGTGTTGACGAGCCAAAGAATAGCGCCAATAGAAGCAATGGTGAAGAAAATTCTTACCACTCGGTCAAATGTATATGGTTGTCGTTTTGTCATGTTACAATGATTAATAATGAGTCAATAGTGCAGTGATTGCAATAGTTATGTGCAAATTTACATAAAAAAATATCAATGTGCCAAGAATTTTGTGTCATTAAATTATACTGAATGAGAAATTGGTGACTTCGATAAAGATTGAGATTTATAAAAGTGGTAATTTGTATCAAATTAAAGGCGGAGAAATTTGTATATGTCAAAAATACGCATTATATTTGTGGTGTCTATTTGTAATGGGTTAAAAAAGGATATATGTTTAAAAAATATTGATAAATTTTAAAACGAAGATGGATTTCACTAACTTTGTAGACAAATTATATAAACAAATAAAAGTAATTTAAAATGACAGCGAATAAACAATTATTAAGCGACAAGGCGTGGATTAGATGGTCGGCGCTCTTGCTTCTTGCGTTGGCGATGTTTTTTAGCTATGTGTTTATGGACATATTATCGCCAATAAAGGATTTGATGCAATCAACACGAGGATGGGACTCTACTGCATTTGGTACCATGCAAGGGGCTGAAACTTTCTTAAATGTGTTTGTATTCTTTTTGATTTTTGCAGGAATTATTCTTGATAAGATGGGTGTTAGGTTCACCGCTTTATTATCGGGGGTAGTTATGCTCATTGGTGCAGCGATTAATTGGTATGCAGTAACCGATATGTTTGTAGGCAGTAGCCTTGAAGTGTGGTTTAATAATAACCTAAATTATATTCCGGGATTTGATGAATTAGGAATTTCTCCATTTTATCAAGGAATGCCTGCGTCAGCAAAATTTGCAGCTATCGGTTTTATGATATTTGGCTGTGGCGTGGAAATGGCCGGCATTACAGTGAGCCGTGGTATCGTAAAATGGTTTAAAGGACGCGAAATGGCATTGGCCATGGGTTCTGAGATGGCATTAGCTCGATTAGGCGTTGCAACATGTATGATTTTCTCGCCTTATTTTGCTAAATTAGGTGGAGATATTGACGTGTCTCGTTCGGTTGCATTTGGTGTAGTGTTATTGATGATAGCGCTGATGATGTTTATCGTATATTTCTTTATGGATAAGAAATTAGATGCACAAACAGGAGAGGAGGAAGAAAAAGAACCATTTAAAGTTAGCGATATTGGTGCTATATTAAAAAGTGGAGGATTTTGGTTAGTAGCGATGCTTTGTGTATTATATTACTCGGCGATTTTCCCATTCCAAAAATATGCTGTAAATATGCTCCAATGTAATTTGTCGTTTACTGACGTTGCCAAAGATTCATTTTGGGCCTCAGACCAAGTTACTATAGTGCAATATTTAATAATGTTAGTAGTTGCGGCAGGTGCATTTATTAGCAATTTTGCTAAAAATAAAAAATTGAAATATTCAATGTTGGGAATGGCAATTGTTGCATTAATAACATTCTGTTACATGGGGTATATGCGTCAAAGCGCAGAGACCGTGTTTGCAGTGTTCCCATTATTGGCAGTAGGTATTACGCCAATCCTAGGTAATTATGTAGACCATAAAGGAAAAGCTGCAACAATGTTGATTTTAGGTGCAATATTACTTATTGCTTGTCACTTGACATTTGCATTTGTTTTGCCAATGTTTAAAGGTAGCCCAATTGGAGGCTTTATTGTGGCATATATCACAATTCTTGTATTAGGCGCAAGTTTCTCTTTGGTTCCGGCTTCATTATGGCCAAGTGTGCCTAAATTGGTTGACCAAAAAATTATAGGTAGTGCCTATGCGTTGATTTTCTGGATACAAAACATAGGTTTATGGTTGTTCCCAATGTTGATAGGTAAAGTGTTGGATAATACCAATCCTGAAATAACAGAGGGATTGGCAACCCATACAATTACTCCTGAAGCGGCTGCAACAATGTATGATTATACGGCTCCGCTCATTATGCTTGCATCTTTAGGGGTGGCGGCGTTGATAATAGGATTAATTCTTAAGCGTGTTGACAAATCAAAAGGATTAGGTTTGGAGCTACCAAATATAAAAGAATAAAATTTGTAAAACATATAAAACAACAATGGCAACCGATTATGGCTGCCATTGTTGTTTTATTGATGAAGTAATTTATCGATTAATAATCTCTAATGCATCAATCGCTTTTTGATGACCTTGAGAGGCTGCCAATTCAAACCATTTTGCCGCGGTAGTAATGTCTTTATCGGTGCCGATGCCGTTGTAGTAGCAAACGCCCAGGTTGTATTGAGCGGGAGCATAACCTTTTTCGGCCGCTTTTAAATATAATTCACACGCTTTAATAGGCTCTTTCTCCACACCATGCCCTAATTCATAGCAAATTCCGAGATTGTGAAGCGATGGAATGTGTCCTTGATTTGCAGCTTTGGAGTATAGCTCATATGCTTTTTTGAAGTCTTGTTCTGTTCCCAGTCCGCTATAGATGTTGCAAGCCAAGAGGTATATTGCCGGGGTATATTCTTGTTGAGCCGCTTTGTTGAGCCATTCATTTATGATGGTGTAGTCGGGGGGTGATAGAGAATTAATGCTTAATTGAGAGGCAAAAAGGTATTGAGCGGGAGCATAACCTTGCTGAGCCGCTTTTTTGCTCCATTTTACAGCATTAGAGTGGTTGCAAGTTATTCCTATGCCCTCAATGTTGCAAATTGCTGCAGCATATTGAGCTTTGACATATCCATTTTCGGCGGCTTTTAAAATCCATTTAGTGCCGGTTTCAAAGTCTCTATCTACGCCCAATCCATAGTGATAGCATAGCCCTAAGCTGAATTGAGCTAAGGGATAGTCTTGTTGCGCGGCTTTGTTATACCACTTAAAGGCTTGTTTGTAATTTTGAAGAGTGCCTTGTCCGTTTGCATAGCATTCGGCCAGGCATAGTTGGGCTTTGTCGTAATTGTTGTCGGCCGATTTGCGTAGCCAATATACGGCCTTCGGGAAGTCTTGTTTCACTCCATGTCCGTTGATGAGACATTTTGCATATTCAAATTGAGCTTTTGCCATTCCTTGTTCGGCTGCTTTTAAAAACCATTCAGCAGCTGATTTCATGTTTTGTTCTATGCCAATTCCCGATAAAAGATACAAGCCGAAATGGTATTGTGCCTCAGCATCTCCGGTTTGAGCAACTTTAGAGCACCAATAAACGGCCGACGGTTGGGGGTCGTATGAGACAGCCGAGTTGTCGGTTACGCCGGCAATAAATAATTGTGCAGCAAAATGTCCTTGTTCATCGGCTTTTTTTATCCAAAATAACGCTGAATCTAAATCTTGTTTTGTGCCTTGTCCTCTATAATTACATATGCCAAGATTATATTGAGCATCAGCATCTCCCCTTTGTGCAGCTTTGGAATACCATTCAACAGCTTTGATTTTATCGGGCTTGGTGCCCAAACCATTATCATAGCATATGCCAAGGAAGCATTGAGCCTCAATGCAGCCCGAATCGGCTGCTTGAGAGAAGTAATCGTAGGCTAAAGCATATTCGCCGGCTTCAAAAGAAGACTTGCCTTTATTATATAATGAGTCAACGTTTATTTGCGCCTTGGTCGCAAATAAGCAAGTCGCAATAGTGAATATAGTTAATATGTTGCGTAACATAGTTAAGTGAAAAATCTTATCGCAGAGAATGAAGAGCGTCGAGCATAGCTTTTAACTCAGTTCTTATTTCTTTTAGACGTTGGATTGTTTTGTGTCGTTGAGATACGTTTGAGTGATTGTGCCTAATTTGTTCTTGGGCGGCATCGAGTTTTAGCCCTTTCTCTTTAACCAGATAATGAACCATTCTTATGGTCTCAATGTCGGACGGAGTGTAGAAGCGTGTGCCGTGTTCATTTCTTTTGGGTTTAATGATGGTGAATTGACCTTCCCAAAAACGAAGCGTCGAAGCCGGAATGTTTAGAATTTCAGCAACTTCGCGAATTTTATAGTATTTTTTGTTTAAATCGTTATTCATTATTAATCTATTGTGATAGATGTGTATTCAAGATGCAAATTTCGTGATATTTTCAAATAATATCAAATTTTATAGGTGAGTTTTTCTATAAAAAAAGTTCATTTTTCTCAAATAGAGAAAATTCGTCAGAAAAACGATGTGATTTACAATGAAAACGGTGAGATTTGAAAAAAAAGTAAGATGAGGCTTTTTAATTGAGCGAAACTATTATAACTTTGTAGCAAATAAATGAAAAAATAATAAAAATAGATATTATGGATAACGAAAAGGATTATTTGGAAAGTAGTGAAATGGAAGAGGATACGGGAATGTCTTATCGTACCGAAACGTTGAGATTGGATGGTACTCACATTGAGGTATCGGAAACTTACATCGTTGAAGAGGGTGGAAAAGTGTCGACATATACCGATGCAGAAATTGATTATACCGAAGCGATTTTTGTCGATGAGGATAGTGATGGTGTGATTGACTATGTGGCTTATGATGTGAACCACGACGGAGAATTGGAGCAAGGTGAAGAATTCCTTATCGAAGAGGGTGAACTATATCAATCTGATTTAGATGACTTATATCTAGAACAAGAATTAGGAATTGATGACGTTGATATTGTAGATGGCGACATGTTTTAATGATGGTTTGGATAACAATAGCCAAAAGTAAACATGATTAATTTTCATATCGGCATCCGATAAAAAAATAGGAACGGAAATAAAATAAGGTCTCAATCGCTGATTTTATGCGGTTGGGGCCATGTTTTTTAACCACTGAGCATATAGAATATTCCCTTTTTAATTCGCCATAAAAAGGCTGTATCTCGGCAATACAAGAATTAAAAAGCAAAATAATTATGCATTATCCGCTCTATTTCTAAGCTAAAAACATTCAGGGCATAAATAATAATTCCCTAAATGGGGTGTGCGGAGCCACCCGAAATAAAGGGAATTATTTATTATGCGATGCAAATGCCGAAAAATGCAGCAGGATGTGCATCGCACTATATCAATGTATTACTGCAATAAATTGTTTTAGAATAAATTTACAATGTAATAGTGTGATCATATCAAAAAAAATAATTAAATTTGCGGTTTATTATTGGAAAATAATTTAACCGCTTTTTTATATGAAAAAAATTTACTTAAGTGTTTTATTGGCAGGTGCAACACTCTTCTCATTTGCACAAAGCAAAATTGACCTTAATGGTCAAGCAATGCTTCACCAATACCAATTGATGGAAAAACTTGGAAGTGAAAATCCTTTTAAAACAGATAAGGAGGATTTAAACACGATTAAACCATTTGGCGATATGCCAGAACGAGTGGTGGTTCTTATTGACTTGAATAAAGATGCTAATCTTGCCGAGTTGGAGGCTGAAGGTGCAGTTATTCGTTCACAAATCGACAACCTTGCTCTTGTAGAAGTTGATGTGGCTAAAGTAGTAGCTGTTTCAAATTTGAAATCGGTAAAATCATTGTCAATGCCTAAAATGGCTAAGCCTCTTATGGACCAAGCTCGTACAAAGACAGGAGTAAATACAGTTCATCGTCCATTGGGACAATTACCTCAAGCATATAAAGGGGCAGGTGTGGTAACCGGTCTTGTTGATGCAGGAGTTACAGCTAATCACCCCAACTTTAAGAATGCAGATGGTTCATCGCGTGTGAAAGCCGCATGGACTATTACCGGTAAAGATGGTATTGAAACTGCTTATGACAGTGAGTATAAACTCAGTCAGTTCACAACCGACCTTTCAACAATGTCGCATGGTACACACGTAGCCGGTATTATGGCAGGTGGCTATAAAAATTTGGCCGACACAATCAACTACTATGGTGTTGCAAGTGAGTCGGATATTTTGATGGTAGGATTGGGTAATGATGCATATGATAATAATATTCTTATGGGTATTGAAAATATCATCGAGTATGCTGAAGCGAATAACCAACCATGTGTTGTAAACCTTTCAATGGGTAGCGGTTATGGTCCTCACGATGGTACAGAATTGTTTAGCCAATATATCGATAAATTGGCTGAGCGAGCAGTGATTTGTGTGGCCGCAGGTAATGAAGCCGATATGGGGTATGCTATTACAAAAACAATGACTGCAAGTGATAAGACTATCAACTCATTTGTGATGCCTACCGCTTATAAGAATGGTCAATTAGGTAATATCGAAATTTGGAGCAATACCAATCAAGCATTTAAAGTTACTCCGGTACTTTATGACTTGACACAAAAAACAATCGTTTATGCAATGCCTGCAGTTACCGCAAGCACTAATGGCGAGTTTAAATTTGTTAGTACAAAGGATTATAGTAGCCCAGGCGACATTTCTTCAGCTGTGTTTGAGAATGCTTATACCGGTTATATTGGTGTTGGTTCAAAAGTAGATGAATATAACAATCGTTACACTGCACAAATCTCATATTATCTAGTAAATTCAGCAAATAACCCAACAGGAAATGTTGCGTTTGGTGTTATGATTGAAGGAAATGCCGGTCAACGTATTGACGTATATGCTCCAACAGGTTATAGCACATTGGCCTCAAACGACATCTCTGGTTGGATGAATGGTGGCGGAGATGGATCAATCACTGATGCATCTTGTGCCAAAAATGTTATTTCAGTTGGCGCATTTACAAGCCGTGATAAAGTTCCCGTGAGAGTAAAAGGTTATGCATATAATTTCTCTTCATATGTTGATCTTGATGATATTGCTGCATTCTCAAGCTACGGAACACTCGTTGATGGCCGTAAATTGCCTCACTTGACAGCTCCAGGTGCAATGATAGTTTCTTCAATGAGCCCATATTACATGACATTGGCTCTTCAACAAGGCGTTTATGATAATGAGTTTATGTTGGTTGGTAAAACTACCTATAACAATAGCCCATACTATTATGATTATATGATGGGAACATCAATGGCGGCTCCATTTGCTTCGGGTGCTGTCGCTCTAATGTTGCAAGCTAATCCTAATTTGACAAGTGCAGAAGTGCGCTCAATCTTAATTAACACAGCAACCCAAGATGCATTTGTTGAAAACTCATCAAATCCTGTTCAATGGGGTGCCGGTAAAATAAATGTGCTTAATGCAGTAAAAACTGCAATTGCTTATGATGGAGTAGAGGGAGTTAAGGCCGATGTGGCTCAAAATGTATTGGTAACACCTGTAGCACAAAATCAATATGAAGTTACATATGTGGGTGCAACAGCGGTTGATGCAACACTTTACAATGTTGCAGGTCAAGCAGTAGTTAATGCTTCGGCTCAAGCTGACAATGTGGTTGTTGATGCTTCATCGGTGGCAAGTGGTGTGTATATCCTTGCAGTGGAAGCTAATGGCGCTAAATATACTACAAAAGTGGTTGTGAAGTAATCTTCACATTTCATAAAGAATAAAAGCCATTATCGGGTTGCCTGATAATGGCTTTTTTCTTATTTTTGTAAAAAATTGAATTGACAAAAATGAGAAAGATATTACTGTCGTTATTTGTGCTTATTGCGTTTGTAGCTAAGCCCTCTACGCCACTCGACAATCGTAGCCGTGCCATAATGGAGTCGATAAAGGGAGGAGGGATGCCTATTGTTGTTAATTTGGACGACAACAAAGGACTAAAATCGCAAGTGACGGAAAATGATGAAATATATTACCCGGTTATAATTAAATTGTCAAATGATACGGTGATAGATGAATTGGAAGCATTGGGCACGGTAATAATGCATCGGCGTGAGAATTTTTTGTTGGCATGTATTCCTTATAGTCAGCTTGATGCGGTGTCGCGGTTGCCATTGGTTAACAGGATGAGCTTATCTGCGCCAATGTCGTTAACTCTTGATGAGGCACGAAAAATGACAAATGTGAATTTGACTCAGCAAGGAGTTGACTTGCCACAATCATATGACGGGAATGGTGTTGTTGTGGGATTTTCCGATACCGGATTTGACCCGTCTCATCCCAATTTTAGGGATGGACGATTGATGAGATTTGTTCATTACGATGAGTTGCATGCGTTAAAGTATGACATGACCACGCCTCAAGAAATGTTACAATTTGCCGATACCACTGAGTGGCACGCGACTCATGTTGCAGGGATATTGGCAGGCGGTTATAGGGAGATGCCATATTGGGGAGTTGCTCCGGGAGCTGATATTGTAGCAACAACTAGCTCGCTATATGACATGTCGATACTTGCCGGGGCAGAAGATGTTGTAAAATATGCAAAAAGTAAAGGTGTGCCTGCAGTGATAAATATGTCGTTAGGTTATTATCTTGGTCCACATGATGGCACTTCGTTGTTTAATCAATATCTTGGATTGTTGGGCAAAGAGGCTATTGTTTGCCTATCGGCCGGCAATGAGGGTAATAAACAGGTGTATATTCCTTTTGACGCCGTTAATGACGGAGATGAGATGAAAACGTTTGTATATGATAATCCTAAGGTGTGTGGCATTGAATTGCGCGGGGCTATAGATTTGTGGAGCAGCGACAGTCGTGAGTTTATGGTGGCTCTCACAATATATGATAGGGAAACCAAAGAGTTTGTTTATACCTCTCCCTTTATAGGCTCCATGTCGGGAGGCGCATCATCGTGGGGTATTTCTTCGTCGGCATTAGCAACTGATAATGATGTTTCCATTCCGTTGTTTGAAAGTGGCTTGACAGGCTCAGTTAGGATATATTCATCACTTAATCTTGAAAATAATAGATATAATGTTTATGCAACGGTTGATGTAAAAAATAATCAACTTGACACGTCGGGGCGTCTTGGGAGATATTGTATAGGGTTTATTACTCGGGCACAAGCCGGCATGCATATTGACGCTTATGCCGATGGCACTAGGTTGATTTTTAATTCGCTAGGCGTCGAAGGATTTACGATGGGCACATCGCAACGTTCTATCTCAGACTTGGCATGTGGAGAAAATGTTTTTGTGGTGGGAGCAAGTAATTCTCGAAACACTGCGCCACAGGTTGACGGAAGTGTGTCTAAATATGGTTTTAATGTAGGCACAGTGGCTGATTTTTCTAGTTATGGAACCCTTGATGATGGCCGACAATTGCCTCATATTTGTGCTCCCGGTAATATGATTGTATCGTCGATAAATTCGCATTTTGTGAGTAGATTAAGTGTGTCGACATTAGGCTCGTTGGCAGCAAAAACAATGGTTGATGGAAAGGGATATTATTGGATTTCGGAGTGCGGGACGTCGATGTCGTCGCCCCATGTTGCCGGAGTGGTAGCGTGTTGGCTTGAAGCCGATTCTTCTCTAACGGTTCAAGATGTGATTGAGATAGCGCAGTCAACAGCTAGTACCGATTATCCTGATTTTCCCAATTCGCAATGGGGCGCAGGAAATATTGAAGCATATGCCGGACTAAAAGAGGTGTTGAAACGCGGAGGAGTGGGAGATGTGTTGGTTGATGCTGAGATTAACCCCATTTTTACATATATTGGTGAGCGTCAATTTGTTGTTGAAGTGCCACAATGTGAGATTGAGAGTGTTGAAGTGTATTCAACCGATGGTAAGAAAGTGCTTTTATCGTCTACATCATATGTTGATATGAGCGTATCGGCCCCAGGGGTGTATATCATTAAGGTAAAACACTCGAAAGGGACTTCGTTGGAGCGTATTTTGATAAAATAAACGATAATACTGCCTATATGTAAAAAAAATGTGTTATTTTTGTTTGTTGAATAAATAAAGGGAACTTCGATAAGTTACTTGGTGAATATTTGTGAAGTTTATTTGAGCCGATTATTCAAATATGGAAATGCTGTTTCACTTAAGCAAATCACACAATAAAACGAAGTATTTGTGTGGAAATTAAAAGAATGTTTCCCATTAACTAAAGTTTAATTAATTTGTGGAATTTGTATAAATTCCCTATACGAAGAAATGGATATAAAAAATTTTATAACTCGAGCCTTGTCAGGTTTTGTATATGTATTGATAATCGTTTTAGGTATAATGACTTCTAAATATGCCTTTGTGGGGTTATGTGCCTTATTGACATTCTTGGCTACACGAGAATTTCTTGTGATGACTAAGCCTGAAGGCTCGAAGTTTGTATTGTGGCTAGATGTGATTGTGTTGACCCTTGCGATTACTCTTATTGCCATGTGCATGGTGTGTGGCGTCGATATTTGTGGAATGGTATTAATAGGGTTGTCATGTATTTATTTGCTATCACGACCTATTATTCAGTTATATAATAGCAAAGAGAATCCAATAAAAAGTATAGCCTATTCGCTTATGGCATTAGTATATATTGTGTTGCCAATGTTTGCTATGATTGTTATATATGAATATTCTCAACAGTTGTTGTTATTATTATTTATAATGATTTGGCTTAACGATACAGGAGCATATCTTGTTGGGTGTACAATGGGCAAACATCGGTTGTTTGAGCGCATTTCGCCTAAAAAATCGTGGGAAGGATTTTGGGGAGGAATGCTTTTCTCAGCTATCGCCGGTGTCGTATATTATAGCTTGGGATTTGAGACACAAAATGAGTTAGATAGTGCATATGCATGTGCATTGTTGGGAATTGTAGTGTCGATATTCGCTACATTTGGCGACTTAGTGGAATCGATGTTTAAACGTAGTTTAGGTGTTAAAGATTCGGGAAATCTAATCCCGGGTCATGGTGGAATTCTCGATCGCATAGATTCATTGTTATTTGTTCTTCCGGCATCAGTTGTTTTAATATTTCTATTATCTGTTATTTTTTGAAAATAGTAAAACTAAATATATATGAGTGATCAACGTTATAATATGCGAGGCGTATCGGCCTCAAAAGAAGATGTCCACAACGCGATAAAGAACGTGGACAAAGGGTTATATCCTAAAGCATTTTGTAAAATCATCCCTGATATATTGGGAGGAGACGAAGAATATTGTAATATAATGCACGCCGATGGAGCAGGTACAAAATCATCATTGGCCTATGCCTATTGGAAAGAAACAGGCGATTTGAGTGTGTGGAAAGGCATTGCGCAAGACGCTTTGATTATGAATATCGACGATTTGCTATGTGTAGGTGCTACAGATAATATTCTTGTGTCATCAACCATTGGTCGTAACAAGCACCTTATTCCCGGAGAGGTTATAGCTGCAATTATCAATGGTACCGAAGAATTGCTTGCCGAATTGCGCGAAATGGGAGTGAGTGTTTATTCAACCGGAGGCGAAACAGCCGATGTGGGCGACCTCGTGCGCACTATCATCGTTGATAGCACTGTTACTTGTCGCATGAAACGTAGTGATGTAATCAATAATGCTAATATCAAAGGTGGTGATGTGATTGTAGGCCTTGCTTCTTATGGACAAGCAACATATGAAAAAGAATATAACGGAGGTATGGGTAGCAATGGTTTGACATCGGCTCGTCATGATGTGTTTAATAAATCTGTTGCTGAAAAATATCCCGAAACATATGACGCTGCTGTGCCTCAAGAATTAGTATATTCAGGCTCGGTAGGGTTGACCGATGAGGTTGAGGGCGCTCCTATAAATGCCGGAAAGCTCGTTCTCTCTCCTACACGCACTTATGCTCCGGTTATTAAAGCGTTGCTCGATGAAATGCGCAATAAAGTTCACGGAATGGTTCACTGCTCAGGTGGCGCTCAAACAAAAGTGATGCACTTTGTTGAAAATAAACATGTAATCAAAGATAATTTATTCCCAATTCCTCCATTATTCGATTTGATAAGCCGTGAGTCGGGCACAGATTGGGCTGAGATGTATAAAGTGTTTAATATGGGGCACCGCATGGAAATATATCTCGCACCCGAAGATGCTCAACGAGTAATCGAAATTTCTGAATCATGGGGAATTCCTGCCCGTATCATTGGTAGGGTTGAAGATGCAGAAAAAAATCATCTTACAATAATTTCTGAAAAAGGGACTTTTGAATATTGATATGTATTATGTATCTTAACATAGTTATGTTTTTTATATAAAATGTAAACTAAAAGTTCTTTTGTAATGTTATATAAATGTATTATATTTGTGGTGGAATAAAGAAATTACTAACCTTTTAATGTTTTTGATTATGAAGAAGAAATATTTAAGTGTAGCTTTAGTTGTGGCTTTAGCAGGTTCGTTATTGACCACATCATGTATTGGAAGCTTCTCTTTGACTAACAAGTTGCTTGATTGGAATAAGTCAATTGGAAATAAATTTGTTAATGAAGTAGTGTTCTTCGCATTTTGGGTAGTGCCTGTATACGAAGTTGCTGCTCTCGCTGATATTTTAGTGCTCAACTCAATTGAATTCTGGAGCGGAAACAATGCGTTGGCACAAGGTAAGAAGGTTATAGAAGGACAAGATGGACGTTACATTGTGGAATGTGACGGAAAGGGTTACACTATCACAAGTGAAAATGACGGAAGTGTAGTACGTCTTGATTTCGACCAAGAAGAACAAACTTGGAGCGTTACAGCTAATGGTGAAACTTACAAAATTATGACGTTTATCGATGATACTCACGTAAAAGTTCCTTCAGTAAATGGTGGATATGAAGTGGTTGAACTAACTCAAGAAGGAGTGTGGGCTTATCAAGGTAAAGTTACATCTTCACAATTTGCACTCAAATAAGATTACAATAAATTGAACAAGTGATAAAAGTGCCTCAATTTAAATTGGGGCACTTTTTTTTGTATATAAATTTAATTAACTTTGTAGCTTAAACTCTTTTACTAATCACTATTGTAGATTGCAATGAAAAAAGTATCAATATTAATTCCTTTTTACAACGAGCAAGATGTGTTGCCCTCGCTTTTCGAGCGCTTGCAATTGCTGATTGACAGTAACGATAATTATCAATGGGAAGTGATGTTGATAAACGATGGGAGTACCGACAATAGTCTATGCTTGGTAAAGCAAATGCGACTTCGCGACAAGCGTTTTCGTTATATAGACCTTTCGCGTAATTTTGGTAAAGAAACAGCTATGCTTGCCGGCTTCGACAATGTTACAGGTGATTGCATGGTGATAATGGATGCCGACCTTCAACACCCACCTGAGGTTATCCCGCAAATGCTAAAATTATGGGAAGATGGTTACGACGATATATATGGCAAAAGAAACGATCGTGGAAACGAACCGTGGTTGCGACGTAAGTTGTCATTATTATACTATAAACTATTGCAAAGAACTACAAATGTGTCAATACTTCAAAACGTAGGTGATTTCCGCCTTTTAGATCGCATATGTATTGACGCATTATGTTCAATGCGTGAGTCGCAACGCTATACCAAGGGTATGTTTCAATGGATAGGATTCAAGAAGAAAGAATTTACATTTGAACAAGATGACAGAGTTGCGGGAGACACAAAGTGGAGTTATTTTAAGTTGTTTAATCTGGCTATTGAAGGTCTCACATCTCACACTACTTCTCCGCTTAAAATTGCTACAGTAATGGGTTTAGTAGTATCATTATGTGCTTTTATATATATGTTATTTGTTTTGATAAAGGCCATTGCGGTTGGTGACCCTGTAGCGGGATATCCCACAATTATGGTAGTAATGCTATTCCTTGGAGGAGTGCAACTTCTTTCATTAGGTATAATAGGTGAATACATAGGCCGTATATTCAATGAAACGAAAAATCGCCCGGCGTATTTTATTCGAGAAATTGACGGGGAAAGTAAAAAGTAAAACAATTGTAATAATATGTAATGAAACAATTGAAAGATATATTTAAGAATCCAAAAGCATATATTGTTTTATTGCTAATTCTCACCAGCATTTTTTTCTATTTACGTTCTATAAATAGAAATTTAATAGGTGATGAGATAATGTATTTTTATGTTTGTGAAGAAGATTTCAATACAAACTATGAAATTAGAGAAATAAAAACATTTTCAGATATATTAGAATCCCAAATCAATCATTATAATAGAGTTAATGGAAGATCAATTGTTCATGCAATTGAGCATTTCTTTTCGGGAATTGCTAGTGTTGAGATATTTTATTTTTTTAATACGTTAGTATTTATTTTTACGGTATTTTTATTTGTGAAAATAACATTTAAGCGGTTAGATAGGTATATTTATTGGATATTTACAATAGTCGTTTTTTTGTGTTTTTTTCCGGAACCTACGAATTTATGGACATCAATTAATTATTCATTAAATTATTTATGGCCAATATGTTTTACATTAAGTGTACTATATTTTTGGAATAAAATAATAAATGACACTATAAATTCAAAGGTCTTATTAATATTGATGCCAATAGTTGGGCTAGTTGCAGGTTGGTCGCACGAAATTTTTTCAGTATCATTGTCAGCCGTGTCATTTATTTACTATTGTTATAACTATAAGAAATTTTCATATAAAGTAGCATCGATCTTTATTCCATTGTGGATTGGGTCTGCGTTTTTAGTTTTTGCTCCCGGTAATTTTCTAAGAATACAGAATGGAACATTAGATAGCGAATTTTGGGCATATTTAAAACGTAATCCACTTGCAATTAAAATGTTGCCCATAATGGTTGGATTAATAATATATATGAGTAAGAAGCATCTTATAAATTTAAAGCAATTTGTTAGCAATAATAGTATATTAATTGGTCTTTTTGTTGTATCATTGTTGTTTGTATTGGGATTAGGAACTGTTCCAAATCGGTCATATGTTGCAGTAGAATTATATTCTCTTATTCTTATAATTAACTTGATTAAAACAGCGAATGTTAATTATACGAAGTTCATAAAATTCATAAAACCGATTTGTGTAGCCTTAACATTAGTGTTTGTTGTGCATCAAAGTGCTATTTGTTATGCGACTATTGAAGAAAATGGGTATCAAGATAAATTCATAACTCAATATGTAGAGTCGGAAGATGGCATTGCGATATATGATTATAAGGACTATGGGGCATTTATTAATCCCTATATAAGGCATTTTGAACTTGAAATTGGAGATAATCCAGGTTTTAAATTTCATAAGGAGACATTGGAATTGTATTATTCTCATAGAAAAAAACGATTAGTGCCAATTACTTCAGTAGATTATGAATTAATATCTAATTTTAGTGAGTATATAAAAGATAATAAAACCAAATTTTCAGGACCATTTTATTCAATTGATGGATGTAATTATGCATGGGCATATGCTGACTCAGTTGATGATAATGATATATTTCAGTATTGTTATAATCCGGTTAGTTTTTCGGATGAAGCGCCCCTTCATGTGAAATTTAAGCGATGGTTGATACCGGAGTCATATTCGTTAAACGAGTCTGTGACTGAAATCAATGAAGTAATTTATAATTCACGTAGATTTTTAGCGATAAGAATAACTCCAATGAGAAGTGTAGTTGATATAAAACCTGAATGTTCTAAATAATGTAATATATGCAGATACTGTACGAAGATAATCATATTATAATAGTCAACAAAGCTCCCGGGGAGATTGTGCAAGGAGATAAAACCGGTGATGAACCATTGGTCGAAACGCTTAAAACGTGGATTAAAGAGAAATATAATAAGCCGGGAAATGTGTTTTGTGGGGTAGTGCATCGCCTCGACCGTCCGGTGGGTGGGGTAGTGGTGTTTGCTAAAACATCTAAAGCATTGAGCCGCTTAAACGATATGTTTCGCAACGGACAGGTACACAAAACCTATTGGGCAATATCTCGCAACCGCCCCCCGAAGAGTGAAGACATACTCACTCATTATATTACAACTGTAGAACGCAATAATAAGTCATATGCTTCGCTCACTCCTAAATCGGGAGCAAAAGAGGCTCGGTTGAGCTATAGTCATATTGCATCGAGCGAACGTTATCATCTGCTTGAAGTGAACCTAATGACCGGTCGCAAACATCAAATACGTGTGCAACTATCGTCAATAGGTTGCCCCATAAAAGGCGATTTGAAATATGGTGACAAACGAAGTAACCCCGATGGGAGTATTTCGCTAATGGCTCGACATATAGAGTTTGAACACCCGGTGTCGCATCAACTCATTTCAGTGACAGCGCCGGTGCCCGATGACACCCTTTGGCAAGCACTTGCCAACAATGCATAAAATATAATGAGGAGAGCGAAATTATGAATTAAGAATTATGCATTATGAATTAAAAAAATAAATGATGAAAAAAGAAGATCTAAAAATAGTATTTCTCGGAACTCCCGATTTTGCAGTTGAAAGCCTCCGTCGCATTCATGAAGGTGGCTATAATATAGTAGGAGTGATAACAATGCCTGACAAGCCCGCAGGTCGTGGGCACAAATTGCTCCATTCTCCGGTAAAACAATATGCCGTGGCAAATAATTTGCCATTACTCCAACCGGTCAATCTCAAGGACCCTCAATTTGTTGAGGAATTGCGCTCACTTGGAGCAAATCTTTTTGTGGTGATAGCTTTCCGTATGCTCCCCGAGGTAGTGTGGTCGATGCCCGAACTTGGAACGTTTAATCTTCATGCCTCATTGTTGCCTAAATATCGTGGCGCAGCTCCTATTAACTGGGCGGTAATCAATGGCGATACCGAAACAGGGGTTACTACGTTCTTCCTCAAACATGAAATAGATACCGGCGACATCATTCGTCAAGAACGCATTGAAATAGCTCCTACCGACAACGTTGGAGATGTGCACGACCGACTTATGATGCTTGGAGCCGACCTCACAATTGATACAATCGACCATATTATAGCCGGTGATCTTAAACCTATCCCTCAAGATGAGATTTTGCAAGGAGCAGAGCCCACTCCGGCGCCAAAAATCTTCAAAGATACATGTTTGATAGATTGGAATAAATCGGCAGTTGAGGTTCATAACCTTGTGCGTGGTCTTTCGCCATATCCTGCTGCGTGGACCACATTTGAGCAAGAAGGACGCGACCCAATTACAATGAAAGTATTTGAAACTGCAGTTGTAGAGTGGAGTGGAACGCTCACACCTGGTCGATTTACCATTGAATCGAGTCATCTATATGTCGATTGTGTCGATAAGCGTATAGAGATCCTATCGCTCCAAGCAGCAGGCAAAAAACGTATGCCTACGGCTGATTTTCTTAGAGGTTTGAAATAAGAGAATTGTTTATGATAAAAAAATGATTTGTTTGAAGAAAGTAGATATGAAAAAGTTATTATTGATTTTGATTGTGATGATGATTGGAGTTTCGACACTTGCCAATGAATATAGCAATCTAAATCCTCGTTTTGATGAGAAATCTAATGCGATGATATTAGATAGAAATGCTCCATGTAATCAAGGAGAGGAGCCATTTTGTGAATTCTTGTTTAAAACATATGACAGAGATTCGGCCTTTATCAAAGAGCGCTTCAAACTTGATAAGGCGTTTTATGGAGGAAACAATCCTCCCGAACCTTATTTAGAACCTTATTTACCACTAGGTCTAACTATTGTAAAAAGTGAAAAAGTCTTGTTTTTTACTGAAGAAGAACCATTTTGGCAAGAAATGGCGTCGTCATGGTTTGATGTATCGGCCGACAGAGTGTGTTATGTTTATGGTGAATTGTTCGAAGACGGTCAAATTACAATGGGTGTTTTGTATATATTTAAGCGAATTGAGGGCAAATGGTATTTAGTTGCACACACAGCAATCTAAAATTGAGTGATGTCATACTCCCAAAAAAACAAAGCGATGTGTCAACTTTTTGAAACATCGCTTTTGCTTTTTAAGATTTAATGAAGTTTCTATAGTTTTTTGATTGAAATGGCGAAGCCGCCGCCGGCTACTGAACGGAGTTTGAGGGTTGATTTTGCGTCAACTTTTTTCTTTGTGATGGTGTAGGCTTGTTGGTTGTTGGTGCTGTTGGCATCTTTGGCATCGGCATAGATTGTTGCCTCATATTTTGCACCTTTTTCGAGGAAGTCGAGTTTGATTACCGAGTTGTGGTCGGCTTCACCTGCTGTGCCACCTACATACCAATCGTCAGAGTTTTTGTCTTTGCGGGCAATGGTGACATATTCCATTGGTTCGGCTTCGAGATAGATTGATTTTTCCCATTCAACAGGCACATCTTTGATGAATTGGAATGCGTCCATGAAACGTTCATAGTTTTCGGGGAGGTCGCACGCCATTTGCAATGGGCTATACATTGTTACATATAGAGCCAACTGACCGCAGATGGTTGATTTGATGTTTGACTTGTTGTTTGGATTGAGTTTTGTGATATCCATTTCGAAGATGCCGGGAGTGTAGTCCATTGGGCCACCTTGCAAGCGAGTGAAGGGGAGAATTGATGTGTGGCTCATGCGACTACCACCCATCGCTTGATATTCAGTGCCACGAGCCGACTCGTTGGCGAGCAAGTTGGGGTAGGTTCGGCAAAGGCCGGTTGGGCGAGTTGCTTCGTGAGCATTTACCATAATTTTATATTCAGCCGCTTTGGTCACACAGTGTAGATAGTGGTTGTTTACCCATTGGCTGTAGTGATATTCGCCACGAGGAATGATGTTGCCCACATATCCACTCTTAACAGAGTTATAGCCATTGTCAACCATAAATTGATATGCTTTGTCGAGGTGACGTTCATAGTTGCGCACCGATGAAGATGTTTCGTGGTGCATCATGAGTTTCACACCTTTTTCTTTTGCGTATGCGTTGAGGGCTTTGAGGTCAAAGTCGGGGTAGGGTGTCACGAAGTCAAATACATAGTCTTTTGATTGACCAAACCAGTCTTCCCAACCTTCGTTCCAACCTTCTACAAGCACTTGATCAAAGCCATGCTCAGCAGCGAAATCGATATAGCGACGCACTTTCTCGTTGTTAGCCGAGTGTTTGCCGTTAGGTTTTGTTTTGGTATAGTCGGTTTTACCGAGTTGAACCGAATACACATCGTCGGTGTAGTTCCATGACCCTTTGCCTGTAATCATTTCCCACCACACACCGATATATTTCACCGGCTTAATCCACGAAGTATCTTCGATTTTGCAAGGCTCGTTGAGGTTGAGGATAAGGCGTGAAGCAAGAATGTTGCGAGCATCGTCGGTGATTTGGATTGTACGCCAAGGAGAGGTGCAAGGTGTTTGGAGATAACCTTTCTTCCCTTGATTGTCGGGAGTGAGCCATGATTCAAACACGAGGTTTTTGTCGTCGAGGTTGAGGTGCATAGTTGCGTAATCAACGCAGGCTGCTTCGTGAATGTTTAACCAAATGTTATTGTCGGTTTTGATGAGGAGCGATGTTTGCACACCTGTTTCAGAGAATGTGGTTGTAGAGGCATTGTCGCGCATCGCACCGGCCATTTTGCCACGAATTTCGCTCAAACGGCACTTTTCGTAGTCATATTCTTGGGTGTCATAATCACCGGGAATCCAATAAGCATAATGGTCGCCGGTCATAGCAAATTGAGTTTTTTCTTCTTTTAGAACTAAATAGTTGAGATTTTTTTGTTGAGGGAACTCATAACGCAATCCCATTCCATCATTATACACGCGGAAACGCACCACAATGTGGCGGTCAAAAGCCTTTTGAGTCAATGTGGCGGCCATTTCGTTGTAATTGTTGCAAATTGCCAATTCTTCGCCCCACACAGGTGTCCATATCTCGTCTAAAGTAGAAGTTTGGGTATCGGTCAATTCAAAACCGGTGCAAAGCGAGAGTTTGTCGGCTCCGGCTTTATCCATTGAGAAACTGCTGAAGTCGTTGCGGCCATTTTCGCTATCAAGTTCAAGACCAAGATAACTTGGCTTGATGACTTGAGCACCTTTGTAGTCAACCGAATACACGGGGCGACCACCATCAACATCGAAAGAAACCACTATATTCCCATCGGGAGATGCAACTTTCACATCGGCCATCGCAACCGATGTTGTTGCAAGAGTGATTGCCATAGTGGCAAATAGTTTTTTGAAATTGTAAGTCATGATAATATTATTCTTTTGGCTTATAGATTTAATACTTATTATTACACGCAAAGATAACGAAAATATTGCGAATCGCTATCCCTCATTCATTTCAATTTTTCAAAAATTGCAATTATTGCAAACAGTAAATTTCTTTTTGGTTAAATTGTAGAATAACTACAATGTATTTATTTAACGTTGACTTTAAAAGTTAAAGAATCGGTTATTTCGCCACGGAAATTGTGGTATATTTTAATTTCATAGTTACCGGCTTTTTGAGGAATAAATATAGATGTTTTTTTACCTCTATCTCCTCCACATGTGATGGCTCTTTCTGATGCGGGATTGTTGAATTTCATAGCACTACGCATCAAAAATGCCGAAGAGTCAAACTCGGCATAATACGAGCTACCTACCGATGCATGAACTTCGTGAGTATAGTATAGCTCATCGTTGAGAGTCGCGCTATATTCATCGGTTACATCATCTAATATAATCGCTTGTTTTTTCGCAATGGTTTGTTCTTCCTTTTCTATATAATTGGTGTTTTGGGCACATTTACAACTATATGTGAAAAATAACGCTACATAAATAACGATGCTTAAAATAGAAAATCTTTTCATAATTATTTCGTTGAAAAAGGAGATATAAATTTCATTAGCCTTGAATAACTAATATCTAGATACAAAGATAAGGAAAATATTACTAATTGCGGCATCTCATTGCCTCTAAAATCTCTCTCTTTGGGTATATATGAAGAATATGATATAAACTTTATGAAAATCTATTTAATTCTAAAATCTGACTTTAGAATTGCATAAAATTAAGAATGAGAGGAATTCCTTGTTAAAAGTTGATTTAAGATATTTTAACTGGGGGGGGGTAAATATTATCTATATTTGCAAAAATGCTTGATTAGAGTATGAAATCGAGCATTTTGTCATATAATGATTGATAAAAATTGAAAGAAATAGTCTTTAAATGAGAAATTTAATAGATGAAATGTAGATAATATAGGACATTTCTTTTGATTTTTGCCTTATTTTTTGTAGGTTTGTGGTCAATTAGACCAATAAATGTACATTACACAAAAGCTGATTATGAGATATTATCTGATACCATTATTGATATTAATTGCGCAAGTGGTGCTTGCGTCGAATGATAATATAGTTATTGCATCGAGCAATGAAACATATAAAATTGAGGCTTCAAAAGATGGTGCCTCATTATCAAAGGTAAAAGCACACAAAGAAATTGTATATGAAGCCACTCGTACGGCCGGCAATGCATTGGCACTTGAATTTTATGACGACTATGTAAAAATCGACAAGGCTTCGGCGTCGGGTGCGAAGGCGCAGTATCGACATTGGATTCCCGAAGATATTTTTTATACCGATTCAAAAGTGTGTTATCTCGATATCCCACTTAAAGAGAAAGGTAAGACGGTCAAGGCGGTATTTGATAAAACTTATATCCGAGCCGATCATTTTACCGAAGTGCTATTCCCTGAGATTTATGATATGAAATCAAAGGTGGTGAGAATAGAGGTCCCTCTGCCTCTTATAAATAGAGTGAGGATTGTGGAAAAATCTTTTACGCCTAATATCGTGAAAAAAGTGGAGGAGGGAAAGAAAGGTGAACGAATTTATGTGTATGAAATAACCGATATGCCTGCTCCTGAAAATGAGGAAGATTCGCCCGATGCGTCGGTCACAATGCCACGTATTTATATAATAGGTCAATACCAGACCGTAGGCGATTTGTATAAATATCTTCATGGATTAACCCTCGACCCCGATCCGGCATTAGAAACGGTAAAAGCGCAGGCGATGGAGATAGTGGACGGTTGCACTGATGATAAAGAAAAAATAAATAAATTAGTGGAATGGGTGCAAAATCGCATACGTTATATCGCTGTGGAGCATGGAGAATATGGCACTCGTCCCGACTTGGCAAGCGAGGTGTTGCGTAAACGTTATGGTGACTGCAAAGGAATGTCGGCATTGCTTAAATCAATGTTGATTGCAGTGGGATTTGATGCTCGATTAGTGTGGATAGGCACTGACGATGTTGGGTCAATATGGAGTGAGGTGCCATCATTATCTTCGGGAAACCATATGATATGTGCAGTGGTAGAGGGCGATTCTATACTCTATATCGATGGAACCTCAACATATTTGCCGGTGGGAGTTTATTCGCCGAGTATTCAAGGACGCGAAGCACTTATAGAAGATGGCGAAAATTATATGTTGAAAAATGTGCCTATTATGCCTCCTGAAGTTAATAAGGATAAATTGACTGCGACATACGAGATTGAGAAAAATGCCCTTATAGGAGTAGTGAAACGTGAACTTGAAGGGGTTGATAAAATGATGTTGTGTGGTGCATATTATTCGGTTAATGCGACAAACAAAATTGATTTATTGTCGAAATATATTTGTTACCCCAAAAAGAATGTTGTAGTTGACGATGTGAAAATATCGGGAGATGAGGCGCAGGCCTACAAAACGATTTTGACCGCAAAAGTGATGGAAAATGATGCTTGTCAGTCGTTGTCGGGTAAGTTGTATATCGATATACAGCCTTTGCGACAAATTGATATAGCAACTTATGATATTAAGAAGCGTAAAAACGATATATTGTTGTCATATTGTAATAGCGTGATTAGTGAAATAAGTATCAAAATTCCATCAGATTATCAAGTAGGTTCGTTGCCTGCAACGTATGATGTCGAAAATAAGTGGTTTAGTGCGTCAATTGCTTATGAGGTAATCGGAGATGAGATTAAATGTAAATCACATGTGGTGACAAAAGAACGCTTGATTGAATTGGACGACGCTAAACTGTGGAATAAATTAGCGCGAGAACTTAAGCAAGCGAATAGCGAACAGATTGTATTAATTCATAAATAATTAGAGCCATGAGACGATTATTAACAACATTAGCCGTAGTATTTGTTGCAATAATGCCAATGTGGGCAAAGTATGATGCTAAGTTTTTTAAAAAGGCGGCTGAAAAAGTATGGGGAATGAATTTGTCGGATTTTGATGCTAAAAAAGAAATCCCGGATAGTTTATATAAAGATGAGTCGGCTGTGATAATTGCAGCATATAGTAATGTGGAAGTGAAGCGTGTTGAGCAGTTAAATGCCAATAAATATTCGCACTATGGCAAGGCTTTTACCAATGCCATTGATATGAAATCATTTTCACGGATAATGATAAAACTCAATGATAAAAAAGCGGTTGAAGATTATTCCGAGTTTGACTTGGATACAAAAGGCGAGGAAGGTTTTGCCGGGTATTCATATCAATATACCTCATCGGCCTTTGGCGCAAGAGTGATAAAACCCGATGGCACAATTATAGATGTGGATTGTAGCAAGGCTTTTGATGTGAAAGAGGGTAAGAAAGAAAAAACAGTAGAACGAATCGTGGCGATACCCGGATTGGAACCCGGTGATGTGCTTGAATATTTCTATTATGATGAGGTGTGGCTCGATGAATTTGACTTAGACCCATTTGTGTTTTCTTTTTCTCGTAAATATCCAATGATGTATTATAGAATACATTGTAGCATCGATCCTGAGCTAACGGTTGAATATCGTAATTATAATGGTGCGCCATTGTTGACCGGTTTTATAACAAAAGATCAAACGCGAGTGCTTGGAGTTGAGACGATAAATGTCCCCAAGCGTGAGCCGGGTAATTGGATGGCTCCCAAACGCCAATTCCCATTTATAAAAATGTATGTAATGAATAATCAGCGAGGTTCATTGGCATATAAGCCCAAAAGCGCGCGTATTGGTGTGTATTGCGGATTGCCTGCCGATACATATTTTACTGATATCTCAAATGTGTTGACCGATGTGACACCTACTCTCACTAAAGATATTGTGAGCGATGCAACAAGGATAATGAAAGATTATATGAAATTGCACCCCGAGGCCACAAGAAGTCAATTGGTTGATGCCTCATGGTTGGCAACTATATATTCGGGATTACGTGATGATAAATCCCACTCATCAATGACTATCCCAATGTATTTTGCCAACGTGTTGAAAAAAATTGGAATAGAAGATAATGTAGGTATCGGTGTGACAAATTCTCGAAATGATGTGCCTGTTACCTCAATTATTAGCTGGAAAGAACCGGATTACATTGGAGCGGTAGGAGATACATGCTATATCGTTACCGGAAATCTAACATTGTTGCCGGGGGAATTGCCGGGTGTGTATAATGGTGAGCAAGCGGCTATTTTTAAATGCAATGATGAAGACTATAATAAACAACAAGCAACGTTGATTACAATCCCGGCGACTCGTTCATCTGACAATTCGGTGACTTCTACGGTTGAGGTATCATTAAATGAAGATGATAACAATATTCTCAACTTATCGAGAAGTATGAAAATGAAAGGAGCAACGAAAACAATAGTATCGGCCATGGTGGATTATAACGCATGGATGCGGGCTGTTGAAAATTATCTTGAAATACCTGAAAAGAAACGAGCTAAATTAAAAGTTGACTCTGTAGAAGTGAAAAAACGTCTCGACGAAGTGTTTGAACAAGAAGCTGAGGTGATTTTAGGAGTAAAACCATCTACAATTCATAGCTATAATATTACTTCAATAGGAGGCACGCCCGACCAACCTACAGTGGATTATAATATGACTTGCGAGGTTGAGGGGCTTGTTAAACGAGCAGGAGATGATATAGTGATATCATTGGGACGATTGATAGGAGACCAGTATAAGGTGGAAGGAGAGGAACGTAATCGCCAATCGCATATTTTCCGTTCATCGCCCAATCAATATCGTCACACGATAACATTCGCAATTCCCGAAGGCTACACTGTGACCGAAGAAAGTATGCAATTACTCAATAAGTCAGTATCAAACGATTGCGGAATGTTTGTCTCACAAGCAAAAGTAGCTGATAATGTATTGACACTTCGAGTTCAAGAGCGTTATATCAGATATTTCGAACCGATTGATCGTTGGCCTATGTTCCTTGAATTGATTGACGCCTCAGCTGCATATAGCAATGCAGTGGTAATCTTGACAAAGCAATAATTCAACCCATTTTAATGGAGTAAAGATAGGTATTAATACAAATAATGGGAGGTGTGTCAAATTTTTGAATTTTGGCACACCTTCTAACATTTATATTTCTTTTTGTTGCATTCTTTTTTATGTTTAATGTAAAAAAAATGTGTATTTTATTTGGAATTTCAACTATTGTTCGTATATTTGCGAACAACAAAACGGCTAATGACAATGGCAAATAAGAACTATACCGTTAAGCAAGAGCAAGTTGCACGCTTTGCAAAGGCGTTGGGACACCCTGCTCGTATTGCAATAATGAATTTTCTTGCTCGGCAGACAACCTGCTATTTCGGAGATATTCACGAGGAGTTGCCGATTGCCAAAGCTACCGTATCGCAGCACCTCAAAGAGTTAAAAGAGGCGGGCTTGATACAGGGAGAGGTCGAAACACCGAAGGTTAAGTATTGTATCAACCGAGAGAATTGGCGACTTGCAAAGGCTTTGTTCGTTGAGTTTTTCGACGACTGCGCCTGCAAAAAGGAGGGTTGCTGTAAATAACAGCCTCTTTTTTGGGAAACAATGTTCGTTGTTCTACGAACTACAAATAATATAAAATTCAAAGCTATGAGAAAAGTATTAGTGATTCTTACCCTATGTATGGGTATGGTGGCTTGCTCGGGAGGCAAGACCAAGAGTGCGACTGAAAATCAGCAGACAAAAAAAGATGTTGTTGAGGTGCTTTACTTCCACGGAGCGCAACGTTGTGCTACTTGTATGGCTATTGAGAAGAACACCAAGGAGTTGTTAGAGGCGGCTTATGCTGAGCCGTTGAAAAGCGGCAAGTTGGTATTTCGCTCGGTGGATATTACCAAGGAGGAGGCTCTTGCCGGGCGATACGAGGTTAGTTGGTCATCGCTTATTCTCGTTGATTACGACACAAGCGGAGAGGAGAGTGCAACAAACCTGACGGAATTTGCCTTTGGCAATGCCCGCACCGCTCCCGATAAGTTCAAGCAGGGTTTGTCTGAGAGAATAACAGAAATGCTTAATAACTAACGCTATGGAGTGGTTACAATCACTGTTGGATAGTTCCTCAACGCCCGCAGTAACAGCATTTCTGCTCGGACTACTCACGGCACTTTCGCCTTGCCCGTTGGCGACCAATATCGCTGCCATCGGCTACATTGGCAAGCATATCGAAAGCCGAAAAGCAGTGTTTGTGCAAGGCTTGCTCTATACTTTGGGGCGCACGATTGCCTACACACTGCTTGGTGTGGTGTTGATTGCAGTCTTACGGAGCGGTGCAAGCGTATTCGGCATTCAAAAGTTTATTGCCACTTATGGCGAGATGCTTCTTCCCCCTGCCTTGTTGCTTATCGGTCTGTTTATGATATTTGGCAACCGACTAAATCTGCCGTCATTCGGCTTTGGAGGTAAGGGCGAGGGACTTGCTCGACGAGGCGGATTCGGTGCGTTGATATTGGGTGTACTCTTTGCCTTGGCATTCTGCCCTACAAGCGGGGTGTTCTATTTTGGTATGCTGATCCCGATGTCGACAAACGCAAATATGGGCTATCTGTTACCAGCACTTTTTGCTGTTGCAACAGCCTTGCCCGTGCTTGTTGTAGCGTGGATATTAGCATTCAGCGCAGGGCAGATTGGGGCGGTATATGGTAAGATGAAGACCATTCAGAAGTGGCTCAATATAGTGGTAGGCATACTATTTATTTCAATCGGGATTTATTATTGTTTAACAATTTACATTTAGGAATTATGGAAATCAAGATTTTAGGAACGGGTTGTGGCAAGTGCAAGACAACCTACGCGGTTATTGAAAAAGTCATCAAAGAGAACAACATCACAGCGACAATTACCAAGGTCGAGGATATCATGGAAATCATGAATTACAACATCCTGGCAACCCCCGCTGTTGTTGTTGATGGCGAGGTGAAAATCAAGGGCTATGTGCCCACTGAACAGGAGATTAAAGAGTTGTTGGGCGTATGATACAGAGGTTTGCAGATTGGTTGGTCTATGGCATCTTCGGGTTAGATGCAGCCACACCATTGGGTACTGCTGTCAATTTCTTCTTTTACGACAGCATCAAGATTATAATACTGCTTTTCAGCATAAGTTTTGTGATGGGCATTATCAATGCCTACTTCCCCATTGAGCGACTACGCCAATACCTCGCCACGCATAAGCTCTACGGCTTGGACTACTTCTTGGCGGCTCTCTTCGGTGGTATTACTCCGTTCTGCTCCTGCTCATCGGTACCACTCTTTATCGGCTTTGTCAAGGGTGGAATACCGTTGGGCGTAACGCTGACATTCCTTATCGCCTCGCCTCTGGTTAGCGAGGTTGCTGTGGCAATGTTCCTCGGCTCGTTTGGAGTGAAAGCAACGCTGATTTATGTAGTGAGCGGTACGCTGCTGTCGATGATTGCGGGCTTTATTTTGAGCCGTATGCACCTCGAACCCTATTTAAGCGATTGGGTAAAGGATGCACAAGCACAATCTTCGGCGCAGAGCCAAAGATGGGAGGCAGAGAAAACACCATTCATCAAGCGACTGCCTACTATCACTCGTGAGTCGTGGGGCATTGTGCGAGGCGTTTTGCTCTATATTCTAATTGGTATCGGCATTGGTGCTGCGATGCACGGCTATGTGCCCGAAGGCTTCTTTGAGCAATACCTCTCGGCGGAAAATTGGTGGGGCGTGCCACTTGCTGTGGTGCTTGCAGTGCCGATGTATGCCAATGCAGCAGGTATTGTGCCCATCATCGAGGTATTTGTAGCAAAGGGCATTCCGCTTGGAACGGCTATTGCCTTTATGATGGCTATCATCGGGCTATCTGTTCCCGAAGCTACAATGCTTAAAAAGGTGATGACTTGGCGACTGATAGGAATCTTTTTCGGCGTGGTAACATTGTTGATTATTATTTCAGGCTATCTGTTTAATTGGACGCTATAAATTCCCATATTGGGAAGAATATACAAAATGGCGTATGCAGTGAACATTGTAACACTTTCATACGCCACATTTGTTTGTTATTCAATATATATTATTTCGGAGCATTGCTCTTAGAATAAATCCATAACCCCTTACACCGCATTTTTTGTATGGAACACTGCAATAAAATCTACACAAAAGAGAATCTCTTTTGTGTAGATAATCGGGCAATATATTTATATAAGTCCCCTCACCCACCAATAATTTCCGCCCGCACAGCCTCGCGCATCGAGCCACAAAAAAAAGAGGATGCCCGCTAAAGGCATCCTCATAAAGTTTCTCAAGCTAATTAACGAATTAAGCGTTAACCTTAGCCATATGAGCGATAAGGTCGAGAACCTTGTTCGAGTAACCAATCTCGTTGTCATACCAAGATACAACCTTAACGAATGTATCGGTAAGAGCGATACCTGCCTTCGCGTCGAAGATAGATGTACGAGTGTCACCAAGGAAGTCTGAAGAAACAACAGCGTCCTCTGTGTAACCGAGGATACCCTTCAACTCACCCTCAGAAGCCTCTTTCATAGCTGCGCAAATCTCGGCGTATGTAGCGGGCTTAGCGAGGTTAACAGTAAGGTCAACTACTGAAACGTCCAATGTGGGAACGCGCATAGCCATACCTGTGAGTTTACCGTTAAGAGCGGGGATTACCTTACCTACTGCCTTAGCAGCACCTGTCGATGAGGGGATGATGTTGCCGGCAGCAGCACGACAACCTCTCCAGTCCTTCAAAGAGGGACCGTCAACAGTCTTCTGTGTAGCTGTTGTAGAGTGTACAGTTGTCATCAAACCGTCTGTGATACCGAACTTGTCGTTCAGAACCTTAGCGATGGGAGCCAAGCAGTTTGTAGTACAAGAAGCGTTAGAAACGAACTGTGTACCCTTAACGTATGTTGTCTCGTTTACACCGCACACGAACATAGGAGTATCGTCCTTTGAGGGAGCAGACATTACAACGTACTTTGCACCGGCCTCGATGTGAGCCTGAGCCTTCTCCTTTGTCAGGAAGAGACCTGTTGACTCAACAACGTACTCAGCACCTACTGCGTCCCACTTAAGGTCGGCGGGATTACGCTCTGCTGTTACGCGGATAGCCTTACCGTTAACGATAAGCTGGTTGTTCTCAACGTCGGCCTCGATAGTACCATCGAAGATACCGTGCATTGTGTCATACTTGAGCATATAAGCCAAGTAATCTACGGGGCAAAGGTCGTTGATACCTACAATCTCAATGTCGTTTCTTGTCTGAGCGGCACGGAAAACGAAACGGCCGATACGGCCAAAACCGTTAATACCTACTTTTGTCATATTACTTTATTAAATTTAAAAAGGGTTAATAAAATATTCCTTATTCATTTATCCGCAATTGCAATTATGCGCACTCGAACACGCCACAATCACCATTGCCGAAAGTATTGCGAATACTACAATTTTTAGAATTCTCATACTCTACTTTCCAAAATACTCGGCAAATTTAAAACATTCTTTTTACAATTGCAACACAATATTAAGGAAAATAGATTGTAAAAAGAGAAAAAATCGGCCACTAAGAAAAATGTTAACTCGACTAAATAAAATTGCTTTAATCTTTTTGTGTTTCGCCCATTTTGTAGTATCTTTGCGCACAATAAAAATAAATAGTATATAAAACTTAAAATAGATAAAAAATGGCAAAAAGCACATTTCTTCAGGACTTTAAGGCCTTTGCTATGAAAGGCAACGTAGTTGATATGGCAGTCGGTGTTATCATCGGTGGTGCATTCGGTAAGATTGTTACATCTGTGGTAAACGACATTATTATGCCCCCCATCGGCCTTTTGGTTGGCGGCGTGAATTTCAAAGACCTTAAATGGGTGATGAAAGAGGCCACCACGGCAGCCGACGGTACCGTTGAGACTGCAGCCGTAACACTAAACTATGGTAATTTCTTGCAGCAGACATTCGATTTTCTTATCATCGCATTCTCGATATTTGTTATGATAAGACTTATCGCAAGGCTCACCGAGAAGAAAAAGAAAGAGGAGGCAGCTCCCGCACCCGCTCCTGCACCCGTACCCGAGCCCAGCGCCGAGGAGAAACTTCTTACCGAGATTCGCGACCTCTTGAAAGAGAAAAAATAACACGCGCCCATTAAGAATAAGAGTGAACCCATTCGCTCTTATTTTTATTATAACAACAACAGAAATATACAACTAAACAAATAGAGTTATGAAACAGGATATGATTGTCATCCTCGACCTTGGCAGCCACGAGAACACCGTGCTTGCCCGCGCAATTCGTGCATTGGGAGTATATAGCGAGATTTACCCCCACGACATTACAGCACAGGAGTTAAAAGCGCTTCCCGGAGTAAAAGGTATCATCATCAACGGCGGCCCCAATAACGTAATTGACGGCGTTGCCATTGACGTAAACCCCGAGATTTATGATGCCGGCCTGCCCATTATGGCAGCAGGCCACGACAAGGCACTGTGCGACGTCAAACTCGCGCAGTTTACAAATGACGAAGAGGCCATAAAAGAGGCCGTAAAATCATTTGTATTCGACACCTGCGGAGCCGAGGCCAATTGGAATATGACAAACTTTGTCAACGACCAGGTAGAACTCATCCGTCGTCAGGTTGGCAACCGCAAAGTGCTTCTAGCACTCTCGGGCGGTGTCGATAGCTCGGTGGTTGCAGCCCTTCTGCTCAAGGCCATCGGCAACAACCTTGTATGCGTACACGTGAACCACGGACTGATGCGCAAGGGCGAGTCGGAAGCCGTTATCGAGGTGTTCCGCAACCAGCTGTGCGCCAACCTAGTATATGTCGATGCAACCGACCGCTTCCTCGGCAAGCTCGAGGGCGTCGCTGACCCCGAGCAGAAACGCAAGATAATCGGTGGCGAGTTTATCCGCGTATTCGAAGAGGAGGCACGCAAGCTCGACGGAATAGAATTCCTCGGTCAGGGCACCATCTACCCCGACATTGTCGAGAGCGGTACAAAGACAGCCAAAATGGTAAAATCGCACCACAACGTAGGCGGCCTGCCCGAAGATATGCAATTCGAACTTGTCGAGCCCATCCGTCAGCTCTTTAAAGACGAGGTACGCGCCTGCGGCCTCGAGCTTGGCCTCCCCTACGAGATGGTCTATCGTCAGCCCTTCCCCGGCCCCGGCCTCGGCGTACGCTGCCTCGGCGCAATTACCCGCGACCGCTTAGAAGCAGTGCGCGAGTCGGACGCCATCCTGCGCGAAGAGTTTGCAAAAGCCGGCCTCGACAAAAAAGTATGGCAATACTTTACCATAGTTCCCGATTTTAAGTCAGTGGGCGTGCGCGACAATGCCCGCTCGTACGACTGGCCCGTAATTATCCGCGCCGTCAACACGGTAGATGCAATGACAGCCACAATAGAGCAGATAGATTGGGCAATCCTTATGAAAATCACCGACCGCATCCTTGCCGAGGTAAAGACCGTCAACCGCGTCTGCTACGATATGTCGCCTAAGCCCAGCGCCACAATTGAGTGGGAGTAAAAAACAGCGTTTTTTAAGCATATTTCAATAGCCTCAACAACAAAAAAGTTGAGGCTATTTTATTGATATACACCCTCCAGACCATTCTGGAGGGTATTTTAACATTATAGTTAACGAATGTAAATTGACACCACTTTTTGACACCAGTAGCAGTTGCCACCATTTGAGCAGATGAGATTTTCCTGGTACCTTTGAAAAAAAAATCGAAAAAAAATGCTTTTACCCCTTGACTTTTCTATAGACCAAACATATACTTTAGAAAATAATAAGTCAAAAAAGTATTTTTAATATGGTAGAAAACGAATTTTATATAAACCACAAATTTACTATGAGAGTCAATTTCAATCTCAAAACAGTAGGCAACAAATCTCAAATTTGGTTGACAACAACAATCAACAAAGAACGAGCAAGAGTATTTACCAAACTGACAATAGAACCGCAGTATTGGTTAAAGACCACAAGAACCCAAGTTGGCGAAAGAGCAACAGAAGACCCTGCCATTGGAGCAGTTCAGTTACGCTATAATAAAGAGGTAAACAAAGCACTGAAACAGATACTATCTTACTGCAACGACTATGCAAAAGCAATTACAGAGGGCGAGATTGAACACACGAAAGAGAACTTTGAAAACTACTTCAAATGCAAAATCAATGGCAAGGACACAGACATCAAGAAGAAACCTTTGACATTCATACAAGACTACATTGAGCGCAAAAAGCAAATGGTAAACAGAACAACACAACGCAAGATAGTCAGCGGTACAATCTACAACCATTACAATGCCTTGAAACGCTTACAAGAGTTCTGCAACGACAATCGCCTTGCACTCACTTGGCAACTGTTTGACAATCGCCTTGAAGAACGTTTTACTGCTTGGTTATTAGAACGAGAATACGCTGCAAACACGATAGCAAGCACATTCAGCATTATCAAAGTATGGTTGAAAGAGGCAGAACTGAACGGCATTGAGATAAACAAATGCTATCACTCTTACACTACCAAGTGCCAAGATGTAGATAACATCTATCTAACAGAGGAAGAGATTAAACGATTGTATGCTATCAATTTTGAAGATGAGGCCGTAAAAGCAGTTGTTGGCGATAAAGCAAGAATTGAAGAAACACGGGACTTGTTCATTGTTGCTTGTTGGACTGGACTACGCTTTGGAGATTGGCAAGACCTATCTAATGTTGAGATAAGGAGCAACGATACTATGGTTGTTCACACTCACAAGACAAACGCAACTGTTGTTATTCCTATGCACCCAATGGTTAAAGAGATATTCACGAAATACGGAGAGAGTTTCCCCAAAAGCGTGGACAAGACACATTGCTTGAAACATATCCGTCTGTGTGCTAAACTTGCCAACATCAACGAAAGGACTACCCTATCCCGTGTAAAAGGTGGAAACACAATCATCAAGGACGGAGCAAAGTTTGAGTTTGTTATGAACCATACTGCAAGACGCTCATTTGCCACAAATATGTATCTCAAAGGAGTTCCAAGCATTAGTATTATGGCAATCACGGGACACACCACAGAGAATAATTTTCTCAAATATATCAAGGTAAACAAAGAGGAACACGCAAGGATAGTAGCCCAAGCGTTTGCAAGATAGGTAACCCCTTTGAGGGAACTGTTATAAGAGCCTATCTACTATATAACAGTTCTGTCTGTAAAATTTTTCAGAAAAAAATCTACATTTTTTCAACCTACTTACTATTTATAGTAAAAAGGATAGCACTATGAATGAACAGACAAAACACAAAATTTCATTGACACTGCGTGGAAGAAAAAAGAGTGCTGTTACACGCAAGAGAATTAGCCAAGCGATGAAAAGGTATCGCAAAACCCCACAGCACAAACAAGCCATAGCAGAGGCGATGAGAACTGTATGGCAAGAGAGAACTAATAAGAGTAATAATTTAAAAAAGGAATGAAAAATGAATTTACACCAACTATCGACAAGTTGAAAATCTGCTACACATTGGCAGAGAACAGTTATCTAAACACATTAAGAGATAACCCAACAGAAGAATTTGAACACCCCGAATGGGGGTACAGATTAAGGCAAGTGCAAGGCACTCACTATAACTACATTTATGAAATAGTCTATCTTGACTACGAAGACAACACTTTCCAAGAGTTCACAGAGCAAGTCTTCGGCACGCTACAATGGGGGTTGAAAGCAGACACCGATGAGGCTATGCAGTCGTTTGTTTGGTTGCAAGTAGAGAACAAGCAATTCTACCTAAAACACGATTGGCAACATAGCAGATTGTTGCACCTTGAGTACATCGAAGATACATTAGGACTTGTGTTCAACAATTTCACTCATTGGGACATCGCCATTGACGGCAGTTGCAATTATCCCAAGAAACTTATCCAACTGATACGAAACAAGGAGTACACTCCAATAGTGAACGGCACTAAAATCACAGACCGCAAACAACTGATTGAGGACATTCTTTATATAGGAGTTGGCAACCTCTATAGAATTAAGGAGTATAGCGTATTAGTGGCACAGAAGAACAAAAACATCACTCTCAACGCTTACAACAAGAAACGAGAAATTGAGAGCAAGAGCCACAAACAATACATTCTCGACAACAACGACAACCCCAAGAAACTTTATAGGTTAGAGGTACGAATAAACAGCGATGTTCTCAAAGACTTTTTCACAAGAGAGCAGATAACATACAGCCCAAAGATATTTTTAGACAAGGACTCTCTTTTGTTTTTCTTTATAACATTCCTCGACAGAGTTTTGCGTTTCCAAGACAAGAACGGCAGAAAGAGTTACAGCATTTTAGAACTGTTGTAATTGCGTGGCAAGGTATTAGTAAACTACCTTGCCATTACATATATATAGACATAACATATTGATAATAAAACCGCTTATTGTAATATAAAATCTTACATTTTCTTACAAGGGTGGTAATGAAGAAAAAAACATATTTTTCGTAAATAGTTGAAAATAAATCCAATCTTATATATATCCTCTTTATACCGTATTCAATATTTAATTGTATTCAAAAAAATCTGTATTCAATCAAAAAAAACATGTTTTTATATATTCAAAATATTCTTTGATATTTTTGACTCTGGAGCTTGCAGGAGCAGGACTTTCCTGGTACCTTAGCCAGTGAACCAAAGAGATAGCAATATGAGTACAGCAGTTATTTACGCCAGAGTTTCATCTACTAACGACAGACAGAATACACAAAGACAGATTGAGGACTTGACACGCTTTGCCAACAGCAACGACTTTAATATCATTGGCACTTACGAAGAACACATAAGCGGAGCAACCAAGAACGAGAACAGAACAGTTCTAATGGAGTGCATTAACTACTGTATAGCAAACAAGGTCAACTATATTCTACTGTCGGAGTTGAGTCGTTTAGGTCGTTCCACCTTGCAAGTGTTAAAATCGCTCGAAATGTTGCACGAGGCGGGTGTTTCAGTATATATCCAAAACCTTGGCATTTACACCCTGAACGCCACAGGAGAGGCGAACCCAATCGCCAGCATAATGGTAACAGTTCTTGCCGAAATGGCGAATATCGAACGTTCTAACATCGTTTACAGACTCAATTCGGGCAGAAATAGTTATATTGCCAATGGTGGCAAGTTAGGGCGCAAGAAAGGTTCCTGTAAGACCACAGAGCGCAAGAAAGAGGAATACAAAGAGGTTATTTCACAGCTCAAACGAGGTTACTCTGTACGAAACACAGCGAAACTATCCAATGTTAGTGTTAGCACTGTTCAAAGAGTGAAAAGAGAATTTTGTTTGTAATTTGAATTTCATATATAAACCTCTATCAATTTCCATTGAAAACACTTGTTTAAAACCTAAAATTAGAGTAAATTTGTAATTTATAATTTATATACAATATATTTCGGTGGATACTAATGCAAATAGACTATTTAGTGAAATGCTAAAGAACCTTAGAAAAAATTATCCAATCTTTCAATATTCAGGAATTAAGGTAAACAGTGAAATAACAGCGCAATGGGGAGCCACTTCTCGACCTAATCACTATTTATTTGAAGAAAGACTAGAAACAATAACTGCAATAGCAAAAGCAAAGGCATTAAAATATCGCTATGAAAAAGAAGAACAAACAGTATTAAGTTTTGAGAAACTTATTATAGAATTATGTCCTGAAAACATTTCATTAGCCAAAGATACACATTACATATTGGAAAAAGCAATAAAGCTTGATAATATAACTCGCAAGTATAATTCTGATTGGGCAAGAATAAGCATTAATGAAGAAAGTATTAATGCTTTAATGACAGGTCCTATATACTATGGCGCAGATTATGATGAATTTATTGCATCTGCTGTTGACTTTAAATCGAAAGAAATTCAAAAGCGCTTTTTAGAAGAAATCTCTATATATTTCAATGATATTATAGATTTTAAAAATATCAAAGAAATAGAGATTAAGGATAAAAGTTTAGAAAGTTTAAACCAAGCAATAATACATAAAAGCAAAGTTTTAGACGTTATTGAATTACCAGAAGGTGGTTTATTTATTTGTGTAGACGTAAATAAGCGTTTCCAAGACGGCGACATCATTTCAACAACATCTGCATCAATGCTTTCACTTGAATACAGTCTTTTAAATTTTATCGTAGTACCATAATTTTTCACAAGACTTTCGACACCAGTTTTTGACACCAGTTGCAGTTCCAAAAGGCAAAAACAAAAGTTAAAGTATTGATAATAAAGTTAAAACATTCAATCAAAATTTAACATATCTAGTCGAGTGGGAGTAAAAAACAGCGTTTTTTACGACTACAGAGCAACCTTTTGAGCAGTTAGTCGCGTGTAGCACTGACGAAGATAGTGCCACGCGGGGTGCGATTGCCAAAGGCAACAAAAGGTTGGTCAATGGGAATAATTTTTGCCTCAAAAAAGGCAAAAATTATCGACAAGGCGAGTAGCAAAAGGTCGCACGAAGCGTGGATATAAATCACGCCGTGCGGGTTGCGAATAACGAGCCTTGTCAATAAAAAACTCTAATAATAAACAACTTACAACCGCTTCAACATTTCATTATGTTGAGGCGGTTGCTTTATTTTCACACCCTCCAGACCATTCTGGAGGGTATTTTAACATTACAGTTAACGAATATGAATTTATACCACTTTTTGACACCAGTAGCAAAATTATCCAATGTTAGCGTTAGCACAGTTCAAAGAGTGAAAAGAGAGTTTTGTATTTAATTTAGATTTTTTATATATGTTATTTACAACTATAATCTATTCTTAAAATTAAAAAACTATATTTGCAAAAAGCAATTTATAGTATAGCAATGGATAATATTCTTATATTAAGTGAAGACAAAAAAGCTGTAATAAGCGTTAACAATCAACCCATTACTCATATTACAATACCTAAGGGGGTAACAACTATTAGACACGATGCTTTTAATAGTTGCTGGCAATTGAAAAGTATTGATATACCTAACAGCGTAACAACAATAGGAAAAAATGCTTTTAATAGTTGCTGGCAATTGCAAAGCATTGAGATTCCTAATAGTGTAACAACAATAGGATACAGTGCTTTTTGGAGTTGCTCGGCACTGCAAAGTATTCAGATTCCAAACAGCGTAACAACAATAGGATACAGTGCTTTTTGGAGTTGCTCGGCACTGCAAAGCATTGACATCCCAAACAGCGTAACAACAATTGGAGAATACGCTTTTGGGGGTTGCTCGGCACTGCAAAGTATTCAGATTCCAAACAGTGTAACAACAATAGGAAATAGTGCTTTTGGTGGTTGCTCAGCACTGCAAAGCATTGACATCCCAAATAGCGTAACAACAATAGGAAATGGTGCTTTTTGGGGTTGCTCATCACTACAAAGCATCGACATCCCAAACAGTGTAACAACAATAGGAAACCACGCTTTTTATGGTTGCTCATCACTACAAAGCATTGACATCCCAAACAGCGTAACAACAATAGAAGATAGTGCTTTTTATGGTTGTTCATCACTACAAAGCATTAACATTCCAAACAGTGTAACAACAATAGGAAATAGTGCTTTTTGGGAGTGTATGGCACTGCAAAGCATTGATATACCTAATAGCGTAATAACAATAGGATACAGTGCTTTTGGCGGTTGTGAAGCACTGCAAAGCATTGATATTCCTAATAGTGTTACAACAATAGGAAGTGAAGCGTTTTATAATTGCTCAGCACTGCAAAGCATTGACATCCCAAACAGTGTAACAACAATAGGAGATTCCGCTTTTAAGTTCTGCTCGGCACTGAAAAGCATTGAAATTCCGAACAGTGTAACAACAATAGGAGAATCAGCTTTTTGGTGGTGTTCATCATTACAAAACATTAACATTCCAAATAGCGTAACAGCAATTGGATACAGAGCTTTTCAGGGTTGCTCGGCACTGAAAAGCATACATCTACATTGGACACAATTAGGCAATATTCAAATTGATAATTATGCCTTAGGTAAAGATGAAAGTGTTAATTTTGAAGAATGTACTCTGTATGTACCATCTGGAACACGTTGGGAATACCGACATCACCCCGTTTTTGGTAAATTCAAAAACATAGAGATAGAAAAGCAAGAATAATCTTTCGACACCATTTAACTCATCTTAGAGCAAATGGCAATATTAAAGTATTGATAATAAAGTTAAAAGATTTATTCAAAATTTAATATATCTAGTCGAGTGGGAGTAATAAAAAATGGAACCACAAGGTTCCATTTTTTTATTACTCCTTCCGAGCTAATCGCAGAGCCATAGGTCACGCGAAGTGCCGTAAGGTGGCACCGCGTGGGTGGCGATTGTCAAAGACAAAAACAATGGTCTCAATGGGATGGCCTCAAAGGGGACAATGACAATATTCTACAACAAGAGCCTTTCGGCTCTTGTTGTTTATTACTTCCACCAAGGGCTTCAATGAGTAATAGTCGCACGTAGCATAAAGCCACCTCCCCTTCGGGTATTTACCTTAGTCCGCTACCCCGCAAGTATGATAACTATAAAACAATAAAGAAGCCTACGGCTTCTTTATTGTTTTATTTCCAAAGGGTTGTTTTTAACCCACCTTTACATATGTATCATACAACCATTGTTTACTCTTTTCATTTGCTTCCAAATCTATCCCCTGTAATTTTGATATTGAGAGCAAATTATTTGAGTATCTTGACAAATAATTAACTATGCCTTCTGAAGGAATCTTATTGTTTCTTGACAACCCTCTGACAACTCTCCCTACAAACTCATATTCTTTTTGAGAGTACAGACTTTTTAACACCTGCAATTTCTTGTTTGAGTATTTGACAGAAATATTTTCACCATCTACTACAATGACGCCAAGACTTAAACGTTCAGAAATCTCAGGTCTAATCTCACCAAAAATTATGCTATATTGTAACTTATTCATTTATATTATCATTTAAGCATTCAACAAAATTTGTCCACACTTCAGCCACCCACGACTCATCAAACAATTGCATCAGTTTATTAAGTATAATATCATTATCAACTTTCCATTCTAATGGTATTCCCGAAATCATACTTTCAAGCACACCTCTACACTTATCGACCGACTTTCTATAATAATCTTCCAACCCTACAGCAACAGTCCTAATTTCATTCTTTGAAAATTTATTTATAAATTGTTTGAATATTTCTGCATACAATATCGTATCTGTCATTGTCAACTGACACATTGGGTATTCAAATGTCGAGGTATT
Source organism: Bacteroidaceae bacterium (assembly GCA_045533955.1). GTDB lineage: Bacteria > Bacteroidota > Bacteroidia > Bacteroidales > Bacteroidaceae > HGM04593. Next base: position 47,369 of record JAZSIU010000011.1, on the reverse strand, counting down.
GAATATTCCGCCATAATCAATAGAAACAAGTTCATCGCATTTTACATCGTACAGCAAATTTGCATTATTATATGTACGGTCTTCATTTGCTACCCAAAAGTCAAAAAGAGCAATCTTTAGCAATTGTACAAGAACTTTCTTTGACAGTTGTATATGACTATACGTTGTCTGTGTAATATCAACAACACTATTCAGCATCATATACCCCAACGCTGGTGCAGTACGGATACAATTTGTCGATAAAAAATTACTCCAATGCTCAGCCTTGATTTTCACTAGATTCATTTTCGGAGAACGGATATTCCATTTTTCAACAAGATGAGAGCCAATGAATTCACACACAAGCTTATACGCAGGATTTAAAGAACGCATATACTTACACACATACTCATTCTTATCGTTACACATTACAAGAACAGGGTTTTCTCCTGTTTCATATTGTTTTTGAATATCCTTGATACTATCGAGCATATTTTGACACGTAGAATTATAATAATTGAAGCATATATATAACACTAACAACTGAGAAATATCAAAAAACATTCAATATTTTTTCAATGCAAGTGCAAACTATATTCCCAATTTTACCGCAAATATAGCAAAAAAACTTTTTGTTGACATACTTAATTAAACATTTTTACTATTAATCTCACTGCTCAAGCGTGGTTACTCTGTACGAAACACAGCAAAATTATCCAATGTTAGCGTTAGTACAGTGCAGAGAGTAAAGAGAGAGTTCTGTATTTAATTTGAATTTTGTTTATTAGTTATTGCTCCCGGCGAAGTCGGGAGCAATAACTGTATTTATGAATATCACTTGATTAAATGAATATAAATAAATAAATAACTTTGTGCATTAAAACATAGCACAATGAATATTTGGAACACAATATGTAAAGACATATTAGATAAGAAAACAAAGCAAGCAACCGAAAAGGAATATCAAAAACTTGTCTATACACACTTTCGTTATTTATTAGGTTGGCACTGCGAGCGTGTAGAAAATCAATATCAATTAAGAGTCGGCAGTACAGTAAACTATGTATATCCAGATATTGTATTTTTCAAGGACGATACTCCATTGTTCGTTATTGAGATGAAAAAACCTAACCACATTCAAAATAAAGAGGAAATAGTACAACTTTTCTCATATATGAAATTACTACCAGTGCAATTTGGTATATATATGGGAGAACATATAGAATTGTTCTATTATGAGTTTGGAAAAGAACCTATAAGTATATTGAAAATTGACTTCGTAGAAAACTCTAATAATGGTAAAAACTTTATTGAACTTTTCAAACAAGAAAATTTCAACGCCGAACAGCTTACTAATTTTTGCATTGAACAAATCGCAAAACAAGAAAAACAAAAAGAGATTAACGAGTTTATCAACGAACTTACAACAGAAAAAGGTAAGCAATTATTTATTGAGTTATTAAATCAAAAATTGACAAGCGAGGGATACTGTGCTGAAGATATTGAGAATATCACAAATGAAATAGAAATAAACATTAAACGTAAAAATTGCACAAACATAATACATATAGAAACATACACTCCAGCCCAAACCCCTGTAATAAGTAACAATAAGCCAAAGGACTACACACAATATAGACTAAATGGAAATGGGAACTATGGCAAAGGGCATTTAGCGTTAGCTATAGTACAATTGTTTGTAAGGAATAACCCTCAACTTACTTATTATGAAATTGTAAATGCTATTCCATTTGGTATTGAAAAGTATTCTGAAATACAAAAGTGGAAAGAAACTACTACTGATAAATCCAAAGACAAGCGTTGGCGTGAAGAAAAAGAGAACTTAATGGTAAGTGCTGATGGGATTACTTTTGCTTTTACAAGAGAAATTGGCAGTGGCAATATAGGGAAAATAATTAAATTTGGAGAAGAACAAGGATACACTATAGAACCAATAATATAAAATTTTTCGACACCTGTTCTTGACACCAGTTGCCGTTTCAAAAGGTAAAATTCAGTGTTAAAGCATTGATAATAAAGTTAAAATATTTAACCCCAATTTAACTATTCTAGTCGAGTAGTCGTAAAAAACGCTGTTTTTTACGACTACTGAGCAACCTTTTGAGCAGTTAGTCGCGTGTAGCACAAATACTCCCTCCCCCTTCGGGTACTCCCTCTATAAACAGAGGGAGAGTTCTAGTGCCACGCGACGTGCGATTGCCCAAAACACCTGCCAACAAGTTAAAACTAAACTTGTTTGAGTTTTTACAACGAGTGCAGCAGCGTTTCAACAAAGTTAAAGGCAACATTGTGATGAGTCAATTATTTTGCTTGCAAAATGATAGAGGCAATCACTGAGTAATAGTCACGCAAAGCGTGGGATACGGTCGCGATGCGACAGTGATTGACTCAATGGGAGTTGCCCGCAGGGCAAACAGAAAATAGTCAACAACTTACAACCGCTCCGACGTTTCATTATGTTGAGGCGGTTGCTTTATTTTCACACCCTCCCGACCATTCTAGAGGGGTTTTTAACATTATGGCTAACAAAGGCCTATATCAAGCGAAAATATTTTACTATCGGAACGAGATTCGACCATTGGGCCCGGCGGATTATGCGAAATATCTTTCTTAACGAACGTCTCTCTTTGCGGAGTGAAGAGTAAGAATAGAAAATACCAATTATAATTATTACAGCACAGATGACGCAGCCGACGTACTGCCGGAATTTCACGATGTTTCTCGCATTATCGCAAAGCTCCCACCCGATTTTTCCACCCCACTGATAATGTATGCCCGGAGCTACAAATATTGCGAGATTACGCTCGCGCTCGGCCTGCCACTGGGCAACCATCAAGAACCGCATCTGCGCCGCACGCCTGCTGCTAAAGAGGGCTTTTAAAAAGTAAACAGCTGCACTATAAAAGTCGGCCAGCATCCGATTTTTAGACAGAATTGCTCGGCGCAGGAGTAAAAAAAATGCCTGATGCCGCATTTATTACAGCTTCAATATAGGTAAATATCCACCCTTTTTTGCTTTAAACTCTCGATAGTGGCTGCCTGTAAAAATTGTTAAAGGCACTTTATCAGCCTTGGCAACTTTTTAGGGCTAGAATAACATTGCGCCCTACTCTACGATGGCCAGAATGGCGGTATAGTTGTCGTCGGCATTCTTTTCGCACAAAAAATCGTAAACGTCCAATATCTCTTCGGGTGTTTTGTCGTCCATCATTCTTGCTTTAAGAATTTCGGGTGGCATACTTTTATATAGGCCGTCCGAGCACAATAAAACTCTGTCGCCGGGCTTTATCTCGAATTGTGCAATATCGGGAACTGATGCTTCGGGGTCGTACGAGAAAAAGCATTTTGTTACAACATTCCAATTGAAGCTGTCGCCTGCGTGGTCTTTTGTCTCGTAAAGCAGATTACCCCGACGCATCAGGTAACAACGGCTGTCGCCGCAATGGGCAATGGTTATTACGTTGTTGTCGATACTTGCCATTGCAAGCGTGGTGCCCATTTTAAGATGGTTCATCTCGGATGAGCGTTTATCTAATTTTGCGGATGCCGAGCGGCAGGCTTTATTCAGTTTTATAATAGTATCCCCATCGTCGGCGCACAAGCAATACTCGCAGATGGCGTTGCAAACAGTCTCGGCAGCTACATCACCCATTGCGTGGCCGCCCATCCCGTCGCACACCACCCCGAGCCACTGAGATTCCTCGGGTTTATCTGCAACCCTCACATAGTCCTCGTTATTGGAACGAGGACCCTTTTTACTTATAATTGCATATCTTATTCTCATCTTCTCTATGTTAATTTTATATTTACAAAAAGATTGGATAATACTCTCGGTGCGAGCGTTTACTTATGGCTAACTGCTTCTGTGTATAGAGAGTATAAGCTAACAAAATATTCCCCCGAGGGTTGGGATTTCTATATTCCTCGGTACAAAAAGGATTATTATTTACAGGAATCAACCTTTTTTTGAAGAAAAATGTCGCGTCTTTTGCATTAAAGATAAGTGCTGTGGGATAAGGTTCGGCGCGCATCATTAAAAATGTCATTGTCGCGCTTCACGGGTAGGGCCGGCACTCTTAATATTGAATATTTATAACTTTTAAAACTCTAATCTGAATCCTTTTTGCTTCAGCCGGGCGTACTTTTCGGCATTGAAGCGATACTTACTCGGTGTGCGGCGCGATGCATTCAGGGGACGGGGCTCGGCCTCGGCGAGGATACCGAGTTTGAGCATTTTATTATAGAAATTGCGACGGTCGAACTTTATCTCAAGAATAGCTTCGTAGAGATTTTGAAGCTCGGTCATAGTAAATATCTCGGGCAGCAGCTCGAATCCGATGGGCTCGAAGCAGATGCGCTCTTTAAGGCGGCTCGTGGCCATACGCAGGATGCGTTCGTGGTCGAAGGCAAGGCTCGGCACCTCGTTCATAGAGAACCATCGGGCCGAGGCTGCATCGTCGCCTCCCTTGACTTCGGATAGGCGCACAAGGGCATAGTGAGCGATGGTTATTACCCGTTCGCGTGGGTCGCGATTCACGTCCGAGAAGGTATAAAACTGCTCGACTGTGGCATTTTTGAGCCCTGTTTCTTCCTCTAATTCACGCCTTGCACACTCGCGGGCCGTCTCGTCAATCCTCATAAAGCCACCCGGGAATGCCCATTTTCCTTTAAAAGGTTCAACGCCTCGCTGGATAAGCAGTATTTTGATGGCTGCCCCATCGAAGCCGAAAATTACACAATCGGTTGCTACCGACGGATGCGGATATTTGTAACAGAATTTTTGTTTGCCCATTCTTTATTGCGTTTATTTAACGCAAATTTAGTTGTATTTTTTGGAAGCTCAAAATATTATGTGTTATTTCTACGCAAATAATCTCTAAGAAATAAATTTGCATTATTTCATTCGTTTGCACTTATTTAGCAAAGGCTGAATATAGGCGGCGCTCATTGCGAAATAATTGCAAATAAATTTGCATTATTTCATTCGCTTGCACTTATTTAGCAAAAGCTGAATATAGGCGGCGCTCATTGCGAAATAATTGCAAATAAATTTGCATTATTTCATTCGCTTGCACTATATTTGCAAGGCAGTCGGGAGAGAAGCGAATGTAAGACTTTTCCAAAAAAAAAATTGCTCAATCGCTATTGAATAACCTCCTCGAAACAAAAAAAGCAAAAGAATATACAATTGGATTATAATAGGTGCAGACTGAACCACTGTATATTCGGCTTGTGATGAGCCTGAGAGCGTTGGCAAAAGTCTGCGCTTTATTTATTTTAGTTAATGCAGACTATAAGAAACTGCAATATTGCAATAAACATAAAATCTAAAATTATGAAAAATTTCTATTCCTTGATGCTTTTAACCGCATTAAGTTTTTGTATCGCATCTTGCTCAAAGGATGACGATGAGGTACCTTCTGTTCAAACAAGCTGTGAGCTTGAGGTTGGCGAGACATTCGACCTTGGTTTTAAAGGCGAGTGGTTGACATCTAACCCTTATGTTGCCACCATCGACCAAGAGGGAATTATAACAGCACAACGTATGGGCACAGCAAGAGTTTTATTAAACAAACACAATTTACACTGCGATGTAACAGTAAAGCCCAACTACACTCTCTATAACGAGCCTGTTACTGAATGGGGAATAAGCAAAAATGCTTTGATAGAGAAACGCGGAATGCCCGATGCAGCCGATGGTGAAATGGTTGGATACGTAACTAACAACGAGGCTTTGCCATTGGAAATGTACACTTTCGAGGAGTATAGATTAACCGAGTGTATGATGATGGGTGATGCAAACTATAAAAGCCAAATTACCAAGCACCTTAATCAGCGCTACAAATATATGACTCAAAGTGAAGGAATTTTGATTTATATTGATTCCGAAAGAGCCGATAATGCAAAAACTTTGATAGGATTAGCTTGTGATAACGGCATTGCAATGTTGCTTTATCTTGAGAGTCAATTCTCGAGAAGCGACGTATTCAACATTGAGTATATGAATAAAATGAAGGCTCGAATGATGCAGAAGTTGTCTAAAATGTAACTAAAAAAGTTTATAACGAGAAAACACTCCTCCCACCCGATTGTGAAAATAATCGGGTGGGAGGAGTGTTTTTGCGAGCCTGCTAAAAGGTTGCCGAGCGTTATTTATTTCTTCTCGTTAGTAATTGCATCAATAACCGCAATTGCCGTTACGTTCAGAATATCCTGCACCGAACTTTCAAAGTCGATAAAGTGAATGGGCTTGTTCAGTCCCATCTGAATGGGGCCGATAATCTCGGTGTCGGAGCTTAGTGCCTGAAGCATCTTGTACGAGCTGTTGGCAGCACTCAGACAGGGGAAAATGAGCGTGTTTACATCCTTGCCGTAGAGACGCGAGAAGGGATATTTGCTGTCGCGAAGTTCGCGGTTCAGTGCCACGTTCACCTGCATCTCGCCGTCGATGAGCCAATTGGGATGTTCGCGGTGCAGAATCTCTATTGCCTCGTGAACGTCGCCCGCGCTGCCGCCCTTGTCGCTTCCAAAATTACTGTAAGAGACCATTGCCATTACAGGCTCGTGATTGAAAAAGTGGAGTGCCTTTTCGCTCAATCGTGCAATATCGACAAGCGTCTTTGTGTCGGGGCTGCGGTTGATGAGTGTATCGGCCACAAAATATGTTCCTTTTTTTGAGTTGAGAATGTGCATCGTGGCAAAATGGTCGAATCCCTCTTGCAGGCCGATTACCTCGCGGGCCACTTTTATGGTGTTCGAGTATTTTGTATATAGGCCGGTTATGAAAGCATCGGCGTCGCCCGTCTCGACCATCATCATTCCAAAGTAGTTGCGCTCGAACATTTTGTCATTGGCCTCTTCGAAAGTATATCCCTCGCGCTGACGCTTGTCGTTGAGGATGCGCGCGTAACGCTCGCGGCGCGAAGCCTCGCGGTCGTGGCGCAGGTTGACTACCTCGATGCCCTCGAGGCTGAGGTCGAGTTCTTTGGCCAGCTTAACGATACGCTCGTCGTTGCCCAAAAGGATGGGGTGGCAGATGCCCTCTTCCTTGGCCTGTACGGCGGCCTTCATCATTGAGGGGTGCGCTCCCTCGGCAAATACCACGCGTTTGGGGTGCGAGCGTGCCGTGTCGTGTATCTGCTGTGTGAGTTTCGACTCGCGTCCCATAAACTCGCGCAGATGCTCTTTGTATCTGTCCCAATCGTCGATGGTCTTGCGCGCCACCCCACTCTCGATGGCTGCTCGTGCCACGGCTGCCGATACCTCCGTGAGCAGGCGGGGGTCAACGGGCTTTGGAATGAAATATTCACGGCCGAATGTAAGATTGCTCACGTGATAGACCTCGTTGACAATCTCGGGGACGGGTTGTTTGGCAAGGTCGGCAATGGCGCGCACGGCGGCTAATTTCATCTCTTCGTTGATGGCTGTTGCGGCTGTGTCGAGCGCTCCGCGAAATATATATGGGAAGCCTATTACATTGTTTATCTGATTGGGATAGTCGCTGCGACCGGTGCTCATAAGCACGTCGGGGCGGCTCTCCATTGCATCCTCATAGGATATTTCGGGGACCGGATTGGCAAGGGCAAATACTATGGGGTCGGCGGCCATTGAGCGCACCATCTCTTTTGTGAGAATGTTTCCTTTGGAGAGCCCGAGGAAGAGGTCGGCACCGACGATTGCCTCCTGAAGTGTGTAAACGTCGTCGCGTGTGGTTGCAAACTCTATCTTCTCGGGTGTCAGACGCTCGCGCTTGGTGTTTATGACGCCTTTACTGTCGAGCATCACAATGTTCTCTTTCTTTACTCCCAATGCCACATAAAGCCTTGCGCAGGAGATTGCTGCTGCGCCTGCACCGTTAACCACTACTTTTATGGTGGAAATATCTTTTCCGTTCACCTCGAGTGCGTTCAGCATTCCTGCGGCCGAGATAATGGCAGTACCGTGTTGGTCGTCGTGCATCACGGGAATGTCGAGTTCCTCTTTCAGACGGCGCTCAATCTCGAAGCACTCGGGAGCCTTAATGTCCTCGAGGTTTATTCCTCCGAATGTTGGTGCGATGGCCTTTACAGCCTCGACGAATTTATCTGTGTCGCTCTCATCTACCTCAATGTCAAAAACGTCTATTCCTGCATATATTTTAAAGAGCAGGCCTTTACCTTCCATCACAGGCTTTCCGCTGAGTGCGCCAATATTACCCAGACCAAGCACTGCCGTTCCGTTCGATATTACCGCCACAAGATTGCCTTTGTCGGTGTAACGATAGGCATCTTGCGGGTTCTTTTGAATCTCGAGACAGGGCTCGGCTACTCCCGGCGAGTAAGCGAGCGAAAGGTCGGTCTGCGTAAAGTAAGGCTTTGTGGGGACTACCTCTATTTTTCCCGGGCGCTTACCCTCGTGGTAGCGAAGCGCATCTTCTTTTGTTATCTTTGCCATATTCCTATAATTATCTGTTCTTATATTGTATCGCCCTCGACGCCTATGCCAAAGAGGGCAAAATCGTATTTCACGGGGTCCTCGGGGCACAATTCCCTGAGGCGGGCTGTGAGCTGCTCGACGGTGCGACGGTCGTTACTCTTGCGCTCTATCAGCGAGAGGGCGCGTCCGATGCGCGAGACGTGCACGTCGAGGGGTATCATAAGCTGCGAGGGGGCTATCTGCTGCCACAGTCCTATATCTACAATTCCGTCGTTGCGACAGAGCCAGCGCAGCATCATATTGAGCCTTTTGCAGGCCGAGGCGGGCTTTCCGGCCGCAGCCACGGGGTTAGAAATGTGCCGCGTCGATGCACCGTCGTTGGCCCCTGCAAGAGCCGCTCGCAGATGATAAATGCCGTCCCACACACTCTCCTCGGCGATAAAAAGTTCCTCCATTGAATTGTGGCGGTTGTAAATATCCTGCAAGCCACGGCACAGATAGATAAAATCGCGCACAAAGAATGTGCGGTGGATATTTGCCTCGGGGGCGAGCCTCTGCCACTCGCCTCGCATAATATAATCGTAGGGCCTGCCTCCCATTATCCCAAAGAGCATTTTGTTGCCCGAGGATATTATCATCCTGCGGTTACCCCAAGCAATAACCGAGGCCAAGAGGGCCGCAATCTCAATGTCGCGACGCTCGCTGAATGCGTGTGGAAATTGTATAGGGTCGGCTGCTATAAATTCTTTGCAGTTGTAACGGGCTGCTTTTTCGTCGAGTAGTTTTTTGAGCCTCTCCATAAGTGAGATTTTTGTCAGTCAATTTTATTTACACGTGCCACCCGTCCTCCACAAAAGAAATTGGCAATGTTCGTGGCCGCAAATTTTGCCATTTCGCGTCGGCCTTCCATTGTTTGCGTGCCAATGTGCGGTGTCAGCACTGTGTTGTCAAGTTCGAGTAGTTCGCGGCTCACCGTGTCGTCAAATTCGTAAACGTCGAGGCCGGCACCTGCGATGCTGCCGCTGCGCAGCGCCTCGACAAGCGCCCTTTCATCGACCAGCGCTCCGCGTGCCGTGTTTATGAGAAAAGCCGATGGCTTCATCTGCGCAAGACGCGCACCATCGACAATATGATAGGTATCGGCCGTCAGAGGGGCATTCAGCGAGATAACGTCCGAGGTGCTGAAAAGTTCGTCGAGGCCGACATACTGCGCACAATATGGTTGTTCCTCGGCCACGGGCAGCCGGCGGCGGTTGTTGTAGACAATCTCCATCCCGAAGGCGGCGGCCCTGCGGGCTACCGCCTTGCCGATGCGCCCCATTCCAACAATACCCAATCGTTTGCCTTCGAGCGAGGTACCCAGATTCTTCATTATCCCTTTCTTATAATCGCCCCGACGCTGCAGTTTGTCGAACGAGCATATACGGCGCATTACGTCAATCATAAGTCCCATTGCAATGTCGGCCGTGGGGGCCGTAACGGGGTCGGGGGTGTTTGCGACGGTTATACCGTGCGCCGTTGCCTCGGCAACGTCTATATTATCGAATCCGACGGCAAAATTGGCTACTATTTTAAGCCTCGTTGCTGCGTCGAGCAAGCGCTTATCGACCGGAAAATTCCACATTGACAGAAGCGCGTCGTACCCGCCTATCATCGACAACACCTCGTCGAAGGTAAAACTCTCGACACCGTGTGCGGGCATTGTTACCTCGAAATTCGCAAGAATCTCGCGGTACAACTCACCGAAGATGTTATAGGTTATAAGTACTCTCGGCTTCATTTTTTGTCCGTTTAAAAAGCGCGCGGCAGATTATTTTGCAGCCAAAAAGGCGTCGAGCTCTTTCATTGCCTCGAGCATTGCCTCGTCAACATCTTTGCGCGCGGGTGCAAGCGGCAGACGCAGATTGTTGCCCATCTTGCCCTGATGCGACATAAGCACCTTTACACCTGTGGGGTTACCGTCGGCAAAGAGTAGCGAGCATACCCTGCCGAATGCCTCGTTCAGGCGTGCAGCCTCGTCGAGCTTACCCTCCATTGCAAGGTGCGTCATCTGCGCAAATGCGCCGGGATAAGCGTTTCCAAAGACTGTTACGGCGCCTACACCACCCAATTTTATAATGTCAAAGACAAGACCGTCGTCGCCCGAAAGAACGTCGAAACCCTCGGGTGTGCGGTCGATAATCTCCTTTATCTGCGCCAAGCTACCCGAGGCCTCTTTCACGCCCACAATATTGGGGCACTCCGTTGCCAGACGCACCACGGTATCGGGCAGCAGGTTTACGCCTGTGCGTCCGGGTACGTTGTACATATATATGGGCAATTGAGTGGCGGCGGCAAGCGCTCTATAATGGCGATAAAGCCCCTCTTGGCTGGGTTTATTGTAGAAGGGGGTTACCGAGAGAATTGCATCTACCCCGGTAAAATCCTCGCTCAGGAGTTCGTTTATAAGGCTCTGCGTGCAATTGCCTCCAACGCCCAACAAGATAGGTAAACGCCCTGCCACTTTATCTATGACGCATTTTCGTACATTGCGTTTCTCCTCGGTTGTAAGTGTGGGTGTCTCGGCTGTTGTTCCGAGGACACATAAAAAGTCGGTACCTTCGTCTAATTGTGATTGTACTAATCTATCGAGTGCTACATAATCTACCTCACCCGCTTCTGTAAAGGGAGTAACAAGCGCTACTCCCATTCCGGTTAATCTTTTTCGCGTCATATATTCTATTCAGTTTTTATTTTGCTGACAAATTTACATCATTTTTTGCCAACATCAGCAATTCTCGCCTATTTTTCTTTATTTTTTTATAATATTTGCTATAATTAGCGAATATTTACTAAACTCGCTGCAAATGTGTCGTCAATCTTGAAGCATTTGCATAAATTCAGCCTCACTGACAAGACGCACGCCTAATTTCTGTGCCTTTTCCAATTTGGCAGGGCCCATATTTTCGCCTGCAAGAATAAAGCTCGTTGATTTACTTACGCTTCCGACATTTTTCCCGCCATTCTTCTCGATAATATCCTTGTACTCGTCGCGCGAGTGAAGCGAAAAGACTCCGCTTATGACAATCGTCTGTCCTTTTAGTTTCTCGGTGCGACCTTCGTTTATCTCCTCGGCAATCTCAAATTGCACGCCCGCTGCGCGCAAACGCTTGATGAGTGTGCGGTTGGCCTCGTCTGCGAAGAATTGCAGCACGGCGGTGGCGATGCGTTCGCCAATATCATCGACTGCCATCAACTCTTCGAGTGTGGCCGACATAAGCGCGTCGATATTCCCAAAGGCACGCGCCAGACGTTTGGCAACCGTAACACCCACAAAGCGTATGCCCAATGCAAAGAGCACCCGCTCGAAAGGCACGGAAAGAGACGAGACCACCCCTGCTATGATATTCTCGGCAGATTTTGCACCTAACCGCGGCAGAAACATAAGGTCGGCCGAGTCGATTGAATAAAAATCGGCCACATTCTTCAGCAGTCCCAGAGCATAGAACATCTCAATTGTCTCGGGGCCTATGGAGTCGATATTCATTGCATCGCGCGAGACGAAATGCTCTAATTTTCCCTTTATCTGCGGGGGGCACTCTTTCTCGTTGGGACAGTAGTGTGCCGCCTCGCCATCGACGCGCACAAGAGGCGTACCGCACTCGGGACAGCGCGTTGCGAATTGTACTTTGGGGCCAATGAGCAGACGCGCCTCAACATCCACTCCTGTAATTTTGGGAATAATCTCACCCCCTTTTTCGACATACACAAAATCGCCAATGTGAAGGTCGAGTTTTTCAATAATATCGGCATTATGCAGCGAGGCACGCTTCACAACAGTACCCGAGAGCTGTACGGGGTCGAGGTTGGCAACCGGCGTTACAACGCCTGTGCGCCCCACCTGATAGGTTACCTCGTTTAGGCGTGTAACGGCTCTTTCGGCCTTAAATTTATAGGCTATTGCCCAGCGTGGCGACTTTGCCGTAAATCCCAAATGACGCTGTTGACGCAGCGAATCGACCTTCAGCACAATGCCATCGGTGGCAACGGGCAGAGACTTACGCAGCGTATCCATACGGTCGATATAATCGAATACCTCGTCGAGGGTTTTACAGCGTCGCATTGTATCGGACACCTTAAAGCCCCACGATGCTGCTGCCTGCAAATTATCGTAATGCCCCTCGGCGGGCAGTTGCTCGCCTAAAAGATAGTATAGATAAGCGTCGAGGCTGCGCTGTGCCACCACCGACGAATCTTGCAGTTTTAATGTTCCCGAGGCGGCATTGCGCGGGTTGGCAAAAAGTTGCTCGCCCTGCGCGGCGCGCTCGCTGTTGAGCCTCTCGAACACAGCCCACGGCATAAGTACCTCGCCGCGAATCTCAAACTCGCGGGGGTATCCCTTGCCTTTAAGTACCAACGGCACCGAACGGATTGTTCTTACATTGGCCGTAACGTCGTCGCCCTTCTCGCCGTCGCCGCGCGTAACGGCGCGCACAAGGGACCCGTCAATATAGGTGAGCGAGATTGACGTTCCATCGAATTTAAGCTCGCAACATATTTCAAAGTCCTCGTTCAAGGCACGGCGCACACGCTCGTAAAAATCGGCAACCTCGGCCTTGGAGTAGGTGTTTCCCAACGAGAGCATAGGGTATTTGTGCACCACCTGACGAAACTCCTTTGTAATGTCGCTACCTACCCGCTGCGTGGGCGAATTTGCATCGAAAAGGTGCGGATTCTCATTTTCGAGTTGCTGAAGCTCGCGCATCAGCGCATCAAATTCAAAATCACTAATCGTGGGATTATTAAGCACATAATAGTTGTGATTGTGTAAATGCAACAGCTCGCGCAACTCTTTTATTCTTTCTTCGGGGCTCATAAATTTCATTTATCTGTAAAACAGCGCTAAGATACAAAGAACTTGTGTAAAAAAAGTGGTATTGAGGTAAATTATAAAAGGTAAATTAGCATACTTTTTTCAATTCTCAATCGAAAATAAGAAGCATCTGCGCAGGAATTTCAAAAAGGCGCAAGCCGGTATGCAAAAAACACAAAAGCGACGCACGCATAAGATAATTACATAAGTATTTTTTCTTTTTACAGTAAGCAACAAAAGTAATGCATCCGAACGCTCTTTTAGAACAAGCGTCCGGATGCTTTTTTCAATGGATTATATCTTATGCTTCTTGAATGGTTATAGTGTTATTCCAAGATAATAAAAGAGCCTGCCTGAGTTACCATATTCTGTTTCCTTTCTTATCAATGTGGAATTCTTCTTTACCCAATCTCACACGGGCTGCACCCTCGGAGAAACTATCTGCCACATCATATTTTAGCTCTATAACCACTTTGCCGCTCTTATCAATAAAACCCGTTTTACCATTTATATCAACGGCTGCAAGGCCCTCGGAAAAGTCGTTGGCATAGTCGTATTTTAGTGGAATAACCTCTTTGCCTTGTTTGTCAATAAATCCTCTTTTACCATTCATCTCAACTACTGCAAGGCCTTCGGAAAAATCGCCGGCATAATCGTATTTTAATGGGGTTATCTCTTTGCCTTGTTTATTGGCAAAGCCCCACTGATGGTCTATCCCAACGACCGCAAGGCCCTCGGTAAATTTGTGGACATAATCGTATTTTAGTGGAACAACCACTTTGCCGCTTTTGTCAATAAAGCCCTCTTTATCGTTTATCGCGACCGCGGCACATCCCTCGGAAAAACTATGGGCATAGTCGTATTCCGGCGATATAACCACATTGTCGCCCTTGTCAATAAAGCCCCATTTATCATTTATCTCAACGGCTGCAAGGCCTTCGGAAAATGATTTTACATAATCGTATTTTAGTGGAATAACCTCATTGCCGCTCTTGTCAATAAAGCCTCTTTTACGATTTATTGCAACGGCTACAAGGCCCTCGGAAAAATCTTCAGCAATACTGTATATTGGCGGAATAACCTCATTGCCGCTCTTGTCAATAAAAAGATATTTTCCATTTATTATACCTCCTTTTATTGCACGTGCAAGGCCTTCGGAGAAATTACAAATAATACTGTATTTCTGTTCTAAGGCTATTTCGCTACCGTTCTTGTCGACAAGAAACTTTTTGCCACCCAATATAGCAATACACATTCCTTCTGCAAAATCCCCGACTATATCATACTTTGGCGGAATAACCTCATTGCCGCTCTTGTCTATGAAGCCTGTTTTATTCCATAAACTTACACGGGCCAGTCCCTCTTTGTAGCTATAAACTTCTTGATATTTTGCCTTTTTTTGTGGTAGCTTGGCGTGCGCTGTCGCAATTGAATCACTATTACCCATAAACGACCATAATAAGGGTAAAGAGCACAGTAGAAGTATAATAATACAAATAGCAATCTTATTTTTCGGGAAGTTTTTGTTTTGTGTTATGCTTTTGCGAGTGGCCGTTGCACCTTTTTTCTCCTCAGAGTTTTTAATTGTGTTGTCCATAATTATTAAAATTATAAATCCCTTGTTTTTATTTTTTGAAACGAATGCTGCGAAAATATAATCACACGCGAGCATTTGTTTTGTAACCAGAGCAAAAAATCCTCGAGCATTGCTCGAAGATAGCAAAAAAAGGCTCGGCATAAAATAAAGCTATTTTATGCCGAGCGCTAAAATAGTCGGGAATTATCTCAAATATCAGAAATTACTCCACGTATATGTTACCAGCAAGAAAGTCTGTTTATAGATAGTTGTAAACTTTCCCGAGATATTATAGGTAACACCAACGCTCTTGTCGGCCTTAACGTAGCCCGTACCAAGATTAGAGAAACCGGCAGCCTCGAGCGAAGCGCAATAACTGTTCCAGATACTCTCATCTACCTGATAAACAAAGGTTGTAGCATTGCCTGTCTGTAAAAAGCCCAATGCAGTCTGGTTGAACGAGGGGAAAGCCTTCATAACAGGAGCCGTTGCCTCTTGCTGCTGCACCGTCAGAGCCTCCATTGTGTAACCATTTTTCACAAAGCTGCTGTTAACTGATTTTGCAGTGCTGCACGATGTTATCACCATTGCAGAGAGCATCATAATTGCCACTACCGACAAAGTAAAAAGTCTTTTCATAACAATATTCAATTTTATAGATAAATTATACTTATGCATTTTCAACTGCGAAGATAGTAAATTTTAAACAAACAACGAAAATCGGTGCGCCATTTATTGTTGTAAAGACAATTTTTCTTTTTCCCGGGACTTAACACCCTCGACAGCATCCTGCTGCGAGGCATTGGCAAGAATAGCAAGCAACTCGGGCGACACCCCTTCGGTGGCAGCACCGGCGGCAGCCTGCTCCTCGTTGCGCTTGATAGCCTCGAGAATCTTTTTGGCAAAAGGATAGCTGCTATTCTCGAGCATCGTCTTAACGTCAAGCACATTAGCCTGAAACAGTTGCATAAGAAAATCGTTGGCCAGCATCTGATAGGCCGGCGTGTTATAACCCTCGGTGAGCGTAAGGTCAAACTCACTGTTGCGCACCTTCTCGGGCGAGTACCAGCGCGACTCCTCGGCATAATCGCCGCCCGCAATGTCAAGATAACGTTCATCGGTATAATACTGCTGAATCATCTTCACCAATTTTGTATCGCGCCGACGGCGGAACGAGCGGAAGCCATCGAACAACCCCTTAAGGTTAAGCGACGAATTCTGCACCTGTTGTGCATAGAGGCTCGCCGGAGTGCCTGCCTTTGGCGCCTGTCCCTGCATAGCCGAGTTGACGCCCGAAATTTCATTTATCAGCCTCAGTTGCAGATTGAGCAACTCAAAATCGCCGGCAACGGCAGCGCCACTGTTATATTGCCGCACCACCCCGTCGATACTCTGCCCGGGCTTCAGTTTGACAAAGAGCACCCCATTGTAGCGCACATATTCGTCGATAACCTCCTCGCGCGACATACTCTCGAAGGCCTCATCATCAACCACAAGCACACCCTTCGACGATGTTCCGCGTATAAAGTCGATGAGCGTCGCCGTGCGGTTAATAGCCCTCTGCTGGTCGATAAACTGCTCGACAAAATTACCCAGTCGCCCCTGCATCATAGGATAAAGATGCAGCACATAATTATGCTCGCCGTGCCAATAAGGGCTGCGTCCCTCTTGCAAAATATCACCCCGTGGCGACATATAGCGATAGTACCAATAGCGCTCGATGGCAAACTCATACTCGATGCCAAGAAAATCCTCATCGCCCGAACCCTTTCCTTTCGCAAGTTCGCGCCGGCGGCTGTTAGCCTCATCGAGCAGCAGACGACTATCGTCGTTATAAGGCAGATAGCCCCACGTTCCGTGCAGAGTATCGTTCCAACGATAAGCGTCGCGCGACTCGAGTTTCCAACCTAAAATCACACGGCACAGGTCGCTGCGCGAAGGGGTGTAAAAGGTAAGCTCACGCGTCTCGTTGCCCTGCATTGCGCGCGTGTCGAGGCTGCTGCGTCCGACGTCGCCATAAATTTCAAGAATACGTTGCTTAGCCTCGGGCGTATGCCCAAAATGCGCAAGAACATCATCGAGCGACATATCAAAAAGTTCGCCCACACAGGTAATATCCCACATACGTACATCCTCGAGATTGGTGTTAAAGAAGAGACGCGAAGGATTGACGCCATAGACCCATACGTCGCGCTTATCCTTCGAGACGTTCAATCCATACTCGATGCGCTGCGCAATCATCCCGCCGTTGAGAAGCATACGCATAGCGTCGGAGTCGAGTTCCTCCATCTCATTTATATCGTGAACATACTCCACTGCGATGGACATCATTTCGCCCAGCGTACTCTCGCGATTGTCGCGTGCCACACACACGGGCCGCATCAGATTCTGTCGCAGCTGACCGTCGATATTGCTCAGTATGGGTGCAATCATATTATTCTTCAGCGGAACCTTTCCGTTTCTCTTTATAAGCTCGCCCTCGGTAATATAGCCCGACGACTCGGGGTCGCGCACATAATCGCCCCATTGGTCGCCGTAGCTGTACATAAGGCTCCGCCGCAATTTGCGGCGGGCCTCGTCGAGTGAGTTCCAGCAGTTTGCGCACTCGTCAAGAAAATCGAGAGCAGCTCCCGAGCTTTGCTCATCGGATTTCTTTGGCGAGCTTGCTGCGGCCTTCACTCGTCGGTTAAGAAATTTATTCATAGTCTTTTTAAATAAATTATTCGTCCTACAAATATTTAATACGACTTTCCATACTTTTCGTTAAATTCCTTAAGAATCTCCTCTAACGGACGGTAAGGAGTGTTTCCATCTGCATCTAAGTAATTCTGTCTAAAGGGTGGTATATACCTTCCTTTAGTCGTATTTATTTTAATAAATTTGGGTTTTATGGAATTTTCGCCCGGGCCATACAAAAATTCATACTCACGTAATATATCCTCGATAGGACGTATTTTAGGCTCTTGCTGTTCGTAAGTTTCTTTAGTTACAGGTTCAAAATGCTTCCTCTTCAAGACCGGCAACGGGACATATTTAGGCAAACTATACTGTGGAATACCAAATGAGAAACTTCTTAAATTTTCAGCCTCGCGCAATGTCATTTCTTTGCTATCGCGCGAAGTATTCTCGAGCACCTTCTCAATAAGGTCGATCGGGCCACCCAGAAAGCCTCGCAACTCGTCGTTATTGGTAGAATAACTCTTCAATGCCCGCCCTCTTCGATCGGGCCACCTAAAATCTATAATATCATCAAGATAAGAATCTATATCGGGATATTCTTCTTTTAATCTGTCCAAGTCTGTACCTAATCTCATCCTATACAACTCACGGATACGCGGCTCACGCTTCACCACCGAGAGCCCCCTGCTTGAATCAATATAGCGCTCGGCGTCGTTATAAGATATAATTGTATTACGCTCGACATCATCGCGTAGCACAGGTCTGTTGCCCAACCCTTCAATGTCATCAATAACGTGCTGCATAGTATAGTAAAGCTCGTTTCTGAATTTAGGGTCCTCGAACCCACGCTTATCCACAATGAAGCGTTTGTGTTCGACGTCATAAAGCACATTTCTATCCTTTAGGCGTGCAAATATAACAGGCATTTCGGCTATTTGAGGATAAGCAGTAAAGAGTTTCCAATCGTAGTAAATATCGTTCAGACGTGCGCTGGCATCAAACTGTACGGCTGCACCACGCATAGTCTCGAGGGCGTTTTTTTCTATTTCGCTACGCTCGTGTTTGGGCTTCGAGATTATATCTTTATAGTATTCCGCCTGTCGTGGATTATAGACACGCAGTGTACGATAGACATAATCGAATACTTTTGCCTCTGTGGGGGTGTTACTTGTTATCGCGTACCACTCGCCTTCGGGTGTTTGGCGCCAGCCTTCGTATATTCCGCGCTTGCTATAATATCTATCGAGGTCCTTTAATCTTTTCATTTTTTCGAGGTCTTTGAACCGAAAATAGGGAATTTCGTCCAATCGCCCGATACCCTCCTCGCCATAGTTTCTGTAACTATACGAAGTTGGTTCTACGGGAGCATCGTCGTATAGTTCGCGGCGTATTTTGTGGAAGCCCTTTGGTAAGCCCTTGAGCGTAGGATTCTCGTTCATTTCTCTTGTGTAACGTGCTTTTGCAACGTCGTAATTGTAGTATCCGCCGTCGCGGCGTCCCGCTGTCTCGAATGGGCGAAAGGCACTGCTTCTGTACGAATTGTACTTTTTGTGTCGGAGCGTTGCACTATGATGGCGTTGAATAAGCGCGACAAGCTCGTCCTCGGAAATGGGCTCACGGAAAATATTCAGACGCTGCAACATCTCGCGTACAAAATCGCGGAAACGCTGGTAGATTGAACGCTGCTCGGGAGTGGTTATAGTGCGCTCCGAAAGACGCGCAATATACTCGTCAACAGCTTTATGCAAATGAAAAGCATTATTAGTGGCAATCTCGTCGATGCTTTTGCGGACGTCGGCGTCGGAACGTTGATAGACCTCCTCGAGAAAGTCGAAATAGTAGTAGCCGAAAAGTTGTCCGAAGCCTCTGTGCCCCACAGCCTCGTGTACTACGGTTCGGCGCACGGCGGCAATATCTTCGTTGTTTGGAACATTTATTGTTATCTCGCCATTCATTTCATTGAGCCAGCCAAATGAGCGCATCTTAAAATTCCATTCGGGGTCGGTAATTGGAATTTGCGACGCATCGACAATGACATTTATTTTAACCCCGAGCGACTTTCCTAATTCAACAGCTTCCTTTGCCATTCTATCAACATCCTCGCGCGTGTGTTTGTTGCGTCGCGGGTTCCACACATATCTCTCGTCCCAATTTTTGGGTTTACGAACGTCGGTTGCGAATATTCCATATTGCTCGGTGAATGTGGGTACCGCCCCTTCGTTCAGCCCCTCGCCCGTGATTATTGCACGGGTGGTAAAATTTTGTTGCTCCTGCTTTTTAAGCTCGCTGTTTCCCAGACCTGCATAGTCATTATCGTAGGACGAGAGCTCATTGGCACGCTTGTTCGACACTCCTTCGTATAGTTTCAGAACCTCGCTGCGCATAATTTTCTCGTAGCTGTTAAGTGCGTCGTTCTCGGCTTTTGAGCAGTGGAAGGCACTCTTGTCTATTGCCCCAAGCAAGCTGCCGTCGTTAAGGCCGTATTCTTGCTCGAGGCTGCGGCGGAGCGAGTGGAGCATCTGCCCCACCTCACTATCCGAGTAGTTCGAGCGTGCAAGAATATCGTCGAGCACAGCCTGTTCCTTGGGCGCAAGCTCCTCTTGACGCGCTTTGCGGTACATAATATCCGAGATTAGGTTGACGTCGGTGCCCGTCTCACGAGCATATTTACCAGCCTGACGAAAGAAATTCTGCGAGTCGTAACTCTGCATCAACATTCTCTCGTGCATAGCAATTCTGTTGCGACGCATCTGTCCCGTACGCGTAAAGTAGAGGCTCTTCAGCTCCTCGCGACTACGACACTTTATATTCTCGAGCAGACGGCCCTCGGCATCAATGGTCGAAAAGACGTAGTTACCGTTGCCCTTATCAATCACCTTATAATCGACGGCCTCGGGCGGTGTCGAGGAGAGTTTATTCTCGACAACGTAAAGCAGTTTCGAGCGTGCCGAGATTGATAAATCGGGCAAGGACATAAGTCGCAGATAATCCATTTTTACATCGCGCGCAGCCTTTGCACTACCCGCCGAATAGACGTTAAGGCTCTTTTCGAGATTGGCGATAAATTGGTCGGGATTAACCCCCGCGCGTTTAATTTCTTCGGCCTCGGGCATCGAGAATCGCAGTTCGGGCTTTAATCGTCCTACGGTATTCAGTTTCTCGGAGGCTCCCGACGGGCGCCAATGTAACATCCTCATAGCAAGCAGCGTAGCCGCACTCTCGCCAAAATCGTTAACAAGGTCGATGGGCTCAATCTGCACCCCGTCGGCCATTTTTCCAAGCTCGCCCGAGGCTGTAAACACCGCCGACTCGGCACTCAGAATACCCGTCGATGCGGCCACTCTGCGTCCGCCTGTCAATCCTCTCGAAACGTGTCTCAGCGGCGTGCCCACAACACCCACGGCAGCACCCGTCGCCGCTCCGCGTCCAAAGGCCGATGCTGCCGCAGTAGCATCAATATTCTCGCCGTGCAGAATATCACTGACCACGCTGTGCGCAGCATCGTAGGTACCCAGAGTAAGTCCCTGCGTCGCCGCACTCTGCGCGATTTTCGTCTTAAGGCTCCCGAGCACAGCCTTTTTTGCAGCCGCCTCGGCCGCCTCGCGTGTGAGGCCTTTGGTCGCACCCTCGAGCATCATCTTCGAGGCGGCACGATTAACAATTGTATTTGTTGCTTTTCCCACAAGCGATGAGGCACCCGCGCCTATTCCCGCAAACATAGCACCATCGAGCAAAAGTCCTCCCACCCCTGAGACGAAACGCTCCAAGCGCGAGGGGTTATAATTCTCCATTGCCATATCATCAATGTAACGATGCCCTCCGGCCCCCTTGTAACCATAGGAATCAAGGTCGGCCATAGAGCCCATAAGCGAATTTCGACGCACACCGCGCAACATATACTCAGCTGTGCTTTTAGGCGTTTTTTCATCGACAAGCTCTTTTACGGCCCTCTGTCTGAGAGCCGGCTCGAGTATCAGCTTACGATACTCGTCGGGGTCGAGCCCCGCATACTGCGCATAGCGATTGGCAATTGCATCGAGCCCTCCATCGTCGGGTGCGGCCATTGCTTTTTCGAGCGTGGTCAGAGGGTTGCTCTCACTATACAAATTACCAATTGCAAGCGAAGCATTTGCGCCCGGGACTGTCGCATAGCTTTTATAGGCCTCAAATGCTTTTGCATCGGCCGCCTTACGCTCGGCCTGCATTTTGGGGCGGAAAGTATCGTTGTAATACTCCTCGATAGCCTCATCGACCACTTTAGGAGTGGTTACAAACTGTCGGCGACGACGCTCTTCGCTATCCTTTGGAACAAGAAAATTCTTCTGACTACTCTTATAGTAATTGTCCCAATCTCTCGCCTCCCAAGCCTCGAGACGTTGGCGGCTGCGCTCCATCTGCTCGCCTGCTAATTTCATCTCGTCGGCAAGGCTGTTCATATACTCTTTATCCTCGGCACTGACAGCCGCACCCCCATCGCCTCGAAAAGAATTATCTTTTCCGCGTCGGTCATCTTTTTTCAACAGATAATCGTCATTTTCTTTGAATAGGTTCATAGTAATAGTTTTTTATTGTTAATTCTTAATTGCGTTTCAACATTTTACCCCAACGAGACATATTTTTTTCGGCCGAGAGAATGCCCTCGGCTCCTTTTCGTGCAAAAGTTTCTCCCGCCTGCAATGTCGGCCTCGAGGCTTGCGGCACCGACGAGCCCCTTTTGTTGATAAGTTCTCTAAAGGCAAGCTCTGTCATAAGTGCGTTATAATTACGTCGGGCAGCCGACACATTCTCGCGCGCAGACGATAGTTCACGGCCACTCTGCGAAGCAAAATTTGTTCCCAGCGCGTAACGACCGCCTCGGCTACGTGCATACATCGAGGCCAAATTAGTTACCGCATCGGCAGCCATTGCCGCCGCGTGCCGGTAACGAGCCTCCTTAAGCCTCTGATTTTCATTATCGACAACCGAGGCCAATTGTTTAATTTTCTTTTCCATAAGTAAATAAATTATATTGTTTTTTTCTCGCTACCCCAATTAACCCCCATCAGTGCATTGTTCAATAGACCAAAGCCCTGCGAAGCAGCCTGCGCCCCCGCCTGCTCGTCCATTTTCAGCTCATTGAGCTGACTACTGCGCAAAGCATTCAAATTCTGCTGGTGGATAGCGTCGATTCGACTTTTTGTTGCACTATCCTGCTGTGCAAGCCCCGTTGCCACATTCTCGAGCACCTCGGCACTCTGACGGTTACGGGCAAGCTCAAGCTCGGGTGTTGCCCCATTCACCGCCGAATATCCCCTATTCTGCCTACTGCGCGAGCGCAACGTATCCTCGACTCTTTTAAGAGCCGCGCGCGCCATAGAGGTATTCATATAGTCGCCATAATAGTTACGTTTGTACCACGCAGCCTCCGACGCCTTGCCCTCGTTGAGCAACTTTCTTTGCTTGCGAGCAGCCGACCGCGCATCAAAAATTCCTTTCACTCCCGATATAAGCCCCATTGCACCGCTTACACCGCTAATAATTCCCGGTATTACCATAATTTTTACATTTAAAAAGTTTT
This sequence comes from Bacteroidaceae bacterium, assembly GCA_045533955.1. Taxonomy (GTDB): domain Bacteria; phylum Bacteroidota; class Bacteroidia; order Bacteroidales; family Bacteroidaceae; genus HGM04593. Next base: position 24,290 of record JAZSIU010000011.1, on the reverse strand, counting down.
GTGCAAAAGAAATACGAGAAGCGTCCGATTCGGTTGCGATATTATCACTAATTTATTGTCTATTAAGATTATAATAGTTTCACAACCTATTTCTTAAACAGTGCATTATATTTGCAACCTAAAAATCATCACACGCTATGGCAAAGAAAAACAGTAAAGTAACCATCAACGACGTACACAACGAAACGCTGGCCCTGTTCCATCGTCTCATTCAACGGCTCGAGCGCCTGACACACGACTGCGAGGACCCGGGCACAATAAATCAGGCACTAAAGACGACAGCCGATTTTCTTGTAAAATTAAATAAGGAAAAAGAGCACGACGACGAAAATCTGAATCAGATTCTGCGTCAGACGCTCAATGGCGTGGGGGGCGAATTTATGCCGTGAGCCTCTTTTTTTGGTCAAGAGAAAATAAATCCTTACCTTAGCCACGGAATAAAAAAGACGAATTATGGCTATAATAAAAAACGTAAGAGGATTCACCCCTCGTATAGGAAAAAATTGCTTCGCCGCCGAGACGGCAGCGATAATAGGCGACGTAACAATTGGCGACGACTGCTCAATATGGTACGGTACAGTGCTGCGCGGCGACGTAAACACAATCACCATCGGCAATAAGGTGAACATACAGGATGGGGCGGTTATACACACGCTCTACAAACGCTCGGTTACAAAGATTGGCAATAACGTCTCTATTGGGCACAACGCCACAATTCACGGAGCCACAATAGAGGATAATTGCCTCATTGGGATGGGTGCTACAATATTGGATAATGCCGTGGTCGAGAGCGGAGCAATTGTCGCGGCCAACGCCCTTGTAACCTCGGGGATGCGCGTCGAGGGTGGCTGCATATATGCCGGAGTGCCTGCAAAAAAGATAAAAGAGGTGAGCGCCGAGCAACAAAAAGATATTGTCGAGCGCATAGCAAACGACTATGTAATGTACGCATCGTGGTACAAAGAGTGAGCAATAAATTCCCACACTACCCGATTCTATTTGCGAACCATCGGTGCAGACAAAAAAAAGACTGAATCTCTTTTGATTCAGTCTTTCTCAATTCTCAGGTCGCCTTTACTGCTTATCACCAATTTTTCGTAACGCTCGACAAGGCGCGGCAGACGCGAAAGACGCATCGAGAGGCGCACCACGCAGTCGTTGTCAAAAATCTGCTCCACCACTTTAGGCTCCTCTTCCTTTACAATGCGCAGCACCTCGTTCAACAGAGGGTACGAGAATGATAATGTTATCTCGCCGTTTATGGTCTTTTCGACGTGCTCTGTTGCGTCCAGAGCTTCGGCTGCGGCCAGACGATAGGCGACAATCAACCCGCTCGTGCCCAATTTTATTCCGCCAAAGTAACGCACCACAATTACAAGCACATTTGTAAGCTCGCGGCTGTGAATCTGTCCTAAAATGGGCTTTCCGGCAGTGCCCGAAGGCTCGCCATTGTCGTTGGCCCTCTCCTGCTCGCCACGCTCGCCCAGACGATAGGCGTAACAGACGTGGCGCGCGTCGTAGTATCTCTTTTGATAGGCCTCGACCTGTGCTTTTACCTCGTCTATTGTGGTAACGGGCAGAGCAAAGGCAAGGAATTTACTCCTTTTCTCGGTGTAAATTCCCTCGCCTGCCGTATCTATTGTCTTATAAACGTCCTCGGGGAGCATCAGCTTAATTTATGAATTACAAGGCCCGAACGCAGTTTAGGCTCGAACCACGTTGTCTTTGGGGGCATAATATTGCCCGTGTCGGCAATATCCACAAGTTGCTTCATTGAGACGGGATAGAGCGCAAGAGCCGCCCTCATCTCGCCACTATCGACGCGACGTTTAAGTTCGCCGAGGCCTCGTATACCACCCACAAAATCCACGCGCTTGCTTGTGCGCAGGTCTTTTATTCCCAAAATATTATCAAGGATAAGGTTCGACGAGATTGTTACGTCGAGCACTCCTATGGGGTCGCTGTCGTCATATGTGCCTCTCTTTGCGGTGAGGCTGTACCATTTACCCTCGAGATAAAGCGAGAAATTGTGTAGTGCCTCGGGCTTATAAATATCCCCGCCTTTACACTCAACGGTAAAATTCTCCTCTAGTGCCGCTAAAAACTCCTCGGGTGAGAGGCCGTTGAGGTCTTTTACCACACGATTATAGTCGATGATTGTAAGCAGACTTGCGGGGAAGCACACTGCCATAAAATAGTTGTACTCCTCGTCTCCGCGATGTGCGGGGTTATTGTCGGCCTTCTCCTTGCCCACAAGTGCTGCCGCTGCCGAGCGGTGGTGTCCGTCGGCAATATAAAGTGCGGGCATTTTGGCAAATTCATTGGTTATTGTTGCAATATCCTCGTCCTTGTCAACAATCCACAATTGATGGCGGAAACCGTCGAGCTGTGCGGTAAAGTCGTACTCGGGTGCCTCGGCCGTGTAACGAGCCACAAGATTGTCGAGCTCGCTGCAATCGGGGAAGGCAAAAAATACCGGCTCGATGTTTGCGTTGTTCACGCGCACGTGCTTCATACGGTCTTCCTCTTTATCCTTGCGGGTAAGTTCGTGCTTCTTTATCACGCCGTTCATATAATCATCGACGTATGCGCACACCACAAGACCATACTGCGTCTTTCCGTTCATTGTCTGCGCATATATGTAATATTGCTCCTTTGCATCCTGAACCAGCCAACCATTCTGTTGGAATTTTGCAAAATTCTCGGCAGCCTTGGCATATACCTCGGGAGCGTGCTCATCCGTCCCAACGGGAAAATCAATCTCGGGACGTATTATGTGATAGAGCGACATTTCATTTCCCTCGGCCTCGGCGCGTGCTTCGTCCGAGTTTAGAACGTCGTAAGGGCGGCTCTGCACCTTCTCGACAAGATTCTGCGGCGGACGTACGCCGCGAAAAGGTTTTATTATTGCCATACTATCTTGCTTTTTTACTTATTCACTCTGAATCTCTCGTTACCATTCTCGAAATAATCGACAATCTGACGGGCAGCAGCGATGCCTGCGTTCACATTAGCCTCGGCTGTCTGTGCACCCATCTTTTTGGGCGTTGCAAAGAAGCGTCCCTCGAATGCCTCGAATGCCTCTATTGCATCGGGGGCGACGTCGGTAACATATTTCAGGTCGCCTCGGGAGGCAAGAACCTCGAGAAGCTCGGGCTCGTTGATGACCTCTTTTCGTGCGGTGTTTACAAGCAACGCAGGCTTGGGCATTGAGCCCACGAGTGCCTTTCCGATGGATTGTTTCGTCTCGGGCGTTGCGGGAATGTGCACCGATACAATGTCGCAGGTGCTGTAAAGTTCCTCTACCGTATCGAGGCGCTTAACACCGTCGGCATCGACAATCTCCTGCGGAGTGTAGCAGTCGTAAATATAAATATCCATCCCGAATCCTTTGGCTATGCGGCCCACGTTGCGCCCTACGTTACCGTAGGCGTGAATGCCGAGTTTTTTACCTTTGAGCTCAAGGCCCGACATTCCATTATACATATTACGATAGGCATAAACCATCATTCCAAAGGCAAGCTCGGCAACGGCATTGGCATTCTGTCCGGGAGTGTTCATCACACACACACCGTGCGCAGTGGCGGCGGCAAGGTCGACATTGTCGTATCCGGCACCGGCGCGGACAACCAATTTCAGGCTCTTTGCGGCCTCGAGCACCTCATTATCTATCTTATCGCTGCGGATGATAATTGCGTCGGCGTCGGCGACAGCCTCGATGAGCTGCGCCTTGTCGCTATATTTTTCGAGCAGGGCAAGCTCATAGCCTGCACCCTCGACAACCTCTTTTATTCCTTTTACGGCAACCGCAGCAAAAGGCTTTTCGGTTGCAACAACAACTTTTTTCATAATGGTTCCTAATCAATGATTATTCTTGAAACTCCTCATACAATCGACAAGCGCCTGCACAGCCTCAAGAGGCAGGGCATTGTAGCACGATGCGCGGAATCCGCCTATCGAGCGGTGGCCCTTGATGCCCACCATTCCCTGCGACTGAGCGTATGCCATAAAGTCAGCCTCGAGCTCCTTGTATTCGTCGGACATCACAAAGTCAATGTTCATAAACGAGCGGTCGTCCGTGGCAGCTGTTCCGCGGAACAGAGGGTTGCTGTCAATCTCGCCATAGAGCAGAACCGCACGCTCCTCGGCACGACGCTGCATCTCCTTGACACCACCCTGAGCCTTAATCCAGCGCAGTGTCTGCATTGCAGCGTAGATGGGCAGCACGGGAGGCGTGTTGAACATTGAGCCGCCCTCGACGTGTGTGCGATAATCGAGCATTGTGGGGATTGTGCGCGATACTTTTCCAAGAGCGTCGTTCTTGACAATGACGAATGTAACGCCCGAGGGTGCAAGATTCTTCTGCGCACCACCGTAGATACAGGTATATTTGCTCACATCAACGGGACGCGAAAAAATATCCGATGACATATCGGCAATAAGAGGCACGGGGCAATCAATATCCTTGCGAATCTCGGTTCCGTAGATTGTATTATTTGTTGTAATGTGAAAATAGTCGGCGTCGGTGGGAATTACATAATCTTTGGGAATGTAGCTGTAAGTCTTATCCTTTGACGATGCAACCTCGACAGCCTCGCCGAAATTCTTAGCCTCTTTCAGAGCCTTGTTGGCCCAAGTACCGGTATTAAGATAAGCCGCTTTTTTGTCGAGGAAATTATAAGGCACCATACAGAATTGCATACTCGCGCCTCCGCCGAGGAACAGCACCGAGTAACCCTCGGGAATCTCAAGGAGTTCCTTGAACAGGGCAACAGCCTCGTCAATGACAGCCTGAAAATCCTTTGAACGGTGGCTTATTTCGAGTAAAGACAATCCTATTCCGTTAAGGTCGAGCACTGCCTTTGCCGTCTCCTCAATTACTTCACGCGGCAGGATAGATGGGCCTGCATTAAAATTATACTTTTTCATTTTTATGTCTATTTTTCAGTTAATATCGCATTTTCATATAACCGCTCACAGTAAGAAAGCGGCAGTTAATAGGCCGCGAAGTTAACATTTTTTTTGATAAATACGCTATTTAGAAACTTTTTTTCATCAAAATGAGCATTTTTACTAAACATCAACACAAAAACAGCCTTTTTGTGCAACAAAAAAGCAAGAAAAAGCAATCAAGAATAAGCAGAATGACAGCGCCCTACCCCCGTACAATCTCAATTTTAGTCTTAAGGCCCTTGATTTTTTCGCCTGCGAGGCGTCGCAACAGCTCCCCGACGCCTCTGTATTGCACTGTAACGTAAGCGTAACGGTCGAACACGAGTATCGGGCCCACATTCTGCGGCGCAAGGCCGCCTTTTTTCATAAAGAATCCCGCAAGGTCGCCACGGCTTATCTTGTCGCGCTTACCTTTTCCTATATAAAGAGCCGTCCAATCGGGTGCGGGAGGCAACGGATATTTTCCCTTTAGCCGATACTCCTTAATATCCTCGGGTACAAATTCGGGTAGCGGATGATTGTGATACGATATTATATACACGGCTCCCTCGGCATCCCAACGTGCGGTGCGACCGTTACGATGCGTAAAAATATCGGCAGTCATAGGACGCTGAAAATGAATGACGTGCCGCACATCTTTAATATCCAATCCACGTGCTGCAAGGTCGGTGCTCACAAGAATATTGCTGCACCCGCTCGAGAAGCGATAAAGAGCAATCTCGCGCTCCTTCTGTTCCATCGCCCCGTGATAGGCCGAGACAATCAACCGCCCTTTTGCAAGATAGCTGCGCACCTCCTCGACCGTCTCGCGGAAATTACAAAAGACAATGGCAGGCTCGCCCTTCAGCGAGCACAGCAGCCCGAAAAGCGCCTGTAACCTATCCTCGGGCGTTGTTGTTACGGTGTAAAAAGCGGTGCGAGCCGATGGTTGCTCGTCGCGAGCGCGAAAATCCAGCCTCTCGGCACCATCGGCCCCGGCGAAGCGAGGAATCTCGTCGCAATCGGTCGCCGATAGCAAAAAGCGCGAATCCACCCCGGGCAACAGCTCAAGCAGCTGCTGCATCTCGTCGCAGAAGCCCATCTCCAAGCATTTGTCAAACTCGTCAATCACCAGCAGACGACAAGCATCGGCAAGCAGATTCCCCTGCTTCAGATGGTCGATGAGACGTCCGGGCGTTCCCACGACAGCCGCGGGCGATACATTTTGCAGCACGGCGGCCTCCTCGAGGGCGGGACGTCCGCCATAGAGCGCCACCATACGATACTGCGTCTGCATCGTGCGCCACACCTCGGCCACCTGCTGCGCAAGCTCGCGCGAGGGCACCACAATAAGCGCCTGAAGGCCGCCAATCGCCCCGTCCAAGCGTTGCAGCAGCGGCAGCAGATAGGCCAGTGTCTTTCCCGTTCCCGTAGGCGAGAGAAGCACCATACTATTGCAACGGTTGCAATGCTCCACGGCAGCTCTCTGCATCTCGTTCAGCGCCTCGATGCCCATTTTCCTTAGAGCCGAGGGCAAAATATCGGCCACATTCTCTTTGTTCATTATTCTTCTTGTTTATCGGCAGCGGCTCGAATCTCGGCAAGCATCTTTTGCAGTGCCGACAAAGCATCGGCATTCTCGGCGGCCACATTCACTGTCTCATCAAAATCGCCGTGCACCATTTTAAACAACTGCGGCTCGGTCGAGTAACCCGTCTCAATCTTAGGGCCCCACGGAACCATTTTCGGGCCACCCTTAGGCTCAATATATTTCCAATGGGGCGTACAGAGCGAGAGAGTGTGGTTGGCTGCCATTCCCACCGTGAAGGGACGGCTCTTATCGCTCCTGCCCAGCCACACGTCAGCCTCGGCGGGCGAGCCGTCGGGCGAGAGTTTGCTGCCACTCTTATGGCCCGCCACCACCGCCATCACATCCAAAAAATCAATCTGCGAGACAAGCGCATCGCACACCGAGGCACTTTTTATCTGCGCCGGCCAATGAACAATGAAAGGTACGCGCGTACCCGCCTCGAATGTGCTGTATTTTCCTCCGCGCAGACCACCCATAGGGTCGTGTCCATTCAAAAGTTCCTCGGCACTGTCGGCGTAACCATCATCCACCACAGCCCCATTGTCGCTACTCACAATGAGCAGAGTATTTTCGAGCACGCCACGCTCCTTGAGCGCAGCCACAATCTGCCCCACGCACCAATCGAATTGAGCAATGGCATCGCCTCGATGCCCCATTCCCGTTATTCCGCGGAAACGTTCGTGGGGAAAGCGCGGCACGTGCACGTCGTTCGTTGCAAAATAGATAAAGAAAGGCTCCTCGCCACTCTTTTTTATAAAATCCACAGCGTGCGCCGTGATACTGTCGGCAATATTCTCGTCCTTCCATAGCGCCTTTCCGCCACCCTTCATATAACCTATTCGTCCAATGCCGTTGACTATTGACATATCGTGTCCGTGCGAATGCTTCAGATTATAGAGCAGTTCGGGGTTATTACGTCCCGTAGGCTCCCCCTCGAAATTCTGCCGATAGCTCACGTGGATAGGCGCCGAGGCATCGTAATTGGCTACACGACCATTCTCTATAAAGACACAAGGTACCCTGTCGGCCGTTGCTGCCATAATATAAGAATAATCGAATCCAATATCATCGAGCGCCGGTTCAATGGGACGATTCCAATCCTGAGCACCACTGACAGCGCCGAGGCCCAAATGCCATTTACCAAAAGCCGCCGTTCTATATCCCGCCTCCTTAAAAACATCGGCAACAGTATATTGCCCGGGGGCGATTATCATAGCTGCATCGCCCGCAGCAACGTCCGTCCCCTTCCTACGGAAAGGATACTCGCCCGTGAGCAGCGCATAGCGCGACGGAGTACTCGTCGAAGCCACAGCGTGCGCCTGCGTAAAGCGCAACCCGGCAGCCGAGAGAGAATCGACGTTAGGCGTCGCCACATTCCTCGCACCATAACACGAAAGGTCGCCATAACCCAAATCATCGGCATAAATAAGCACCACATTAGGCCGAGCATCAACCTTTTTCAGTTTCCGTCCCTCGGCCTCGACAAAAAGCGGCAACGAACACGCCGCAGCAAAAACACAGACATTAAATCCATTCATAATCATAAAAAAATATTTGCCACGAAGATAGTCAAAAAAAATCACAATATCCGAATAAAAGTGAGACAAAATAAGAATCTGCCAAATTGACACGCAAATATGCAGATAAGTCCTACAAACAGACATTATTTGTCAGAAAAAACCGATTGGCAAACTATTTGTTATAATACAATAAACAAACAACGAAAATATGAGTACAACAGAGAATAACACCCAAGAAAAAGAGACTATAAACACCGCCGAGGCTGCTTGCGAGCAGACAATCGAGCAAGAGAGCATTCAACAAGAGAGTCTCGAAGAGAGAGACGAGCTTGCCGAGGCCAACGCCAAGATAGCCGAACTCAGCGACAAATACCTGCGTCAGATAGCCGAATTTGACAACTACCGCAAGCGCACAATGAAAGAGAAAGCCGAGCTCATAAAGAACGGCGGCGAACGCGTGATGGAAGCCATCCTGCCCATCCTCGACGATTTTGAGCGTGCCCTTGCCAATATGGGCAAAGACCAAAATGCCAAAGAGATTCTCACAGGCATCGAGCTCATATACAACAAATTCGTAGCAGTATTAAAGAGCAACGGCCTGCAAAAAATAGAGACCGAGGGGCAAGATTTCGACACCGACTATCACGAAGCAATAGCAATGATTCCCGCCCTCTCTCCCGAGCTCAAAGGCAAGGTACTCGACTGCGTACAAACAGGCTATATGCTCAACGACAAAGTAATACGCCACGCCAAAGTAGCAGTGGGCGAATAAGACATAAAAGAAATATATCAGCCAATAAAAAACCACAAAAATGGCAAAACGAGACTACTACGAAGTGCTGGGCATTGATAAAAACGCCTCGGCCAATGACATAAAAAAAGCCTATCGTCGCAAGGCAATGGAGTATCACCCCGACAAGAACCCCGGTAACAAAGAGGCCGAAGAGAAATTCAAAGAGGCAGCCGAGGCTTACAGCGTCCTGAGCGACCCCGACAAAAAAGCCCGTTACGACCAATTCGGCCACGCCGGAATGGACGGCGCCGGCGGATTCGGTGGCGGATTCGGCGGGCAGGGAATGGACATAAACGACATTTTCTCGATGTTCGGCGATATTTTCGGCGGCGGATTCGGCAGCGGAGGGTTCGGCGGATTCGGCGGCGGGCACTCACAACAGCCCCGTTACCGCGGCGGCGACCTCAGAGTAAAAGTCAAGCTCACCCTGCAAGAGGTTGCCGACGGCGTAACAAAAAAATTCAAGCTCAAGAAGTACGTTACCTGCCCCCACTGCAACGGCAGCGGTGCCGAAGGCAACGCAACCGAAACCTGCCCCGACTGCAAAGGTACAGGCCGCACGGTACGCACCGTACGCACCCCCTTCGGCATAATGAACAGCGAGTCGGTGTGCCCAAAATGCGGTGGCGAGGGACGCATCATAAAAGACAAATGCAAACACTGTAGCGGCGACGGCATAATAATGGGCGAAGAGATTGTCGAGGTACAAATCCCCGCAGGAGTAGCCGACGGAATGCAATTGTCAATGCGCGGCAAGGGCAACGCAGCCAAGCGCAACGGCATTGCCGGCGACCTACTCATACAAGTCGAAGAAGAGAAACACCCGCAACTCATACGCGACGAGCGCGACCTCATCTACAACCTCCTGCTCGACATTCCCACAGCCACCCTCGGAGGCACAGTTGAAATACCCACAATAAAAGAGAACGTAAAGCTCACCATCGAGCCGGGCACACAGCCGGGCAAGGCACTGCGTCTGCGCGGCAAAGGGCTCCCCTCACTCAACGAGTATGGCCGCGGCGACATTATAGTAAACGTCAGCGTCTATATCCCCGAGACACTGAGCCGCGACGAGAAAAAAACCATCGAGAATTTCAGAGAATCGGAGAATTTCAAGCCCACCGAGAGCATCAAAGAGCAAATATTCCGTCGTTTCCGCAACCTATTCGACTGATACCCCCAAATGACCTACAAAGAGACAACAGAATACCTTTTCAACTGCACACCGCTATTCCAGCAGGTGGGCAGTTCTGCTTATAAAGAGGGGCTACAAAACACCCTCCTGCTTGACGAACATTTTGGACACCCGCACCGCAACTACCGCACCATACACGTAGGCGGCACCAACGGTAAAGGCTCAACGTCGCACACCCTTGCAGCCATTCTACAAGCCTCGGGCTACCGAGTAGGACTCTACACCTCGCCCCACCTTATAGATTTTCGCGAGCGCATACGCGTAAACGGCCGTCCCGTCGAAGAGCAATTTATAATAGATTTTGTCGAGCGCGAGAGACACTTTTTCGCCCCCCTGCACCCCTCCTTTTTCGAGCTTGCCACAGCAATGGCACTCCTCTATTTTGCACAGAAAAAAGTTGACGTCGCAATTATCGAGGTTGGACTGGGTGGTCGTCTCGACTGCACCAATATCATCAGCCCCGACGCCTGCATAATCACAAACATCAGCCCCGACCACACACAATTCCTTGGCACAACCCTCTCGCAGATTGCAAGCGAAAAAGCAGGAATAATAAAGCCCTCAACCCCCGTGATAATCGGCGAGACAACCCCCGAGACACGCCCCATATTCGAGCAAAAAGCCGCCGAGACAGGTGCCCCCATAATCTTTGCCGAGGAGCAGAGGCGCCTCATAAGCGCAACCCCCAACGACTGCGGAATATCTTACGAAACAACAGACTACGGCATAATCCAAGGCGAACTCGGCGGCGAATATCAGATAAAAAACACAAACACCATACTCACAGCCCTTGACACACTAAAATCGGTGGGATACAGAATACCCAGCGACGCAGTGCGAAAAGGCTTTACAAATATCACCGCAACCACCGGCCTTATGGGACGCTGGCAAAAAATCGCCGACAAACCCCGCACCGTCTGCGACGCAGGCCACAACATAGGCGGAATAGAATACATAGTCCGACAGATAGCCCGACAGCACTACCGCACCCTGCGCATTGTCTTTGGAATGGTAAACGACAAGGATATAAACAGCGTGCTTGCAATGCTGCCCCACGAAGCCACCTACTATTTTACACGCGCAAGCGTAAAGCGCGCCCTATCCGCCGAGGAGCTCAAGGCGCTTGCCTCGGCCCACAATCTTCGGGGCGAGAGCTACCCCACTGTTGCCGACGCCCTCGCTGCAGCCCGAAAAGAGGCCGACGAAGAGGATTTTATCTTCATCGGAGGCAGTTGCTTCATCGTGGCCGACCTTCTTGCACAATCCGGCAAATAAACAAAGACACTCAACCCTCTGCCACCGAGCGCAAGAGAGACAAACAAAAAGAAAAACTCCACGGCTGATGTGCCGTGGAGTTTTTCTTTTGCCCATTCAACCAAAAATTATCCTCAAAATACTTTGAAGTAGCAATATTTTTTAGTTTATTTGCAAACTACTTTGTACATTTGCGAAATTACAGCACCACACCACGGTGCAACACATACAATTAAGGCCAATGTACAAAAACAACCGACTAAAAACCGAAAAATTACAGAATATGAGCTGTACAGAAAACAATCTTTCGCAATTGAAGGCCGCCGACTTCAAAAAAACAATCGACGGAAAAGAGACCGCACTTTTCATTCTCAAAAACAAGAAAGGTAGCGAAGTAGCCATCACCAACTACGGCGGAGCAATATGCAGCATTATGGTTCCCGACAAGAACGGCAACTACGCCAACGTAATTCAGGGACACGACAGCATCGACAACCTCCTAAACAGCCCCGAGCCCTTCCTCAGCACCCTTGTGGGCCGCTACGGCAACCGCATCTGCAAAGGTAAATTCACCCTCGAAGGCAAAGAGTATCAGTTGGCAGTAAACAACGGCCCCAACCACCTTCACGGCGGCCCCACAGGATTCCACGCCCGCGTATGGGATGCCGAGCAGACAGACTCTCAGACCCTCAAGCTCCACTACCTCTCGGCCGATATGGAAGAGGGCTTCCCCGGTAACCTCGACGTTACAGTAATATACACATTCAGCGACGACGACGAGCTGAAAATCGATTACAAGGCAACTACCGACAAGACCACAATAGTAAATCTCACAAGCCACGGCTTCTTCTCACTCTCGGGCATTGCAAACCCCACAGCAACGGTAGATAATCTCATTTGCCACATCAACGCCGACTTTTTTGTACCCGTTGACGAGACATCAATTCCCAACGGCAGCATAGCCCCCGTAAAGGGCACCGCATTCGATTTTACCACTCCCACCGAGGTTGGTGCGCGCATCGACGCCGACGAGGAGCAGATTAAATTCGGAGTAGGATACGACCACTGCTACGTACTCAACAAAAAAGAGGTTGGCGAGCTCAGCTACGCAGCCAAAATCACCGAGCCCGTAAGCGGCCGTACAATGGAGGTCTATACAACCGAGCCCGGCGTGCAGGTTTATACATCCAATTGGCATAGCGGCTTTGCCGGAGCACACGGAGCCACATTCCCCAAGCGCAGCGCCATCTGCTTCGAGGCACAGTGCTTCCCCGACAGCCCCAACCGCGCACACTTCCCCAGCGTTGTACTTAAGCCCGGCGAACAATACTCACAAGTTACAATTTATAAATTTGGTGTAGAGAAATAATAATTTATAAACTATAAACTTCAAAAATTTTTAATCATTATGAGTCAACAAAAAAAACAATGGGGAGCTATCATAGTAATGATTGCGCTCTTCGCAATGATTGCCTTTGTAACAAACCTTTGTTCACCTATGGCAAACATCATCAAGGCACAGGGTGATATTCCCAACTGGCTTACACAGCTTGGCAATATGGGTAATTTCATCGCTTACCTTGTTATGGGTATTCCCGCCGGTATGCTCATCGCAAAGTTTGGTTACAAAAAGACAGCCCTTATCGGCCTTGCAGTAGGTATCACAGGTATTATTGTACAGTGGTGCAGCGGTTTGCTCGATGCAAAAGAGAGCCTCGGCCTTGTATTTGGTGTTTATCTTCTTGGTACATTCATCTCAGGTTTCTGTATGTGTATCCTCAACTGCGTTGTTAACCCTATGCTTAACATCCTCGGTGGTGGTGGTAACAGCGGTAACCAGCTCATCCAGACAGGTGGTGTATTCAACTCATCTGCAGCCGTAGCAGTTTACATCATTATGGGCGCTCTTATTGGCGAAATAACACCCGAGACTGCTATTTCCGATGCAACACCCGCGCTTATGATTGCTCTTGGCATCTTTGTTGTGGCATTCGTTGTTATCCTCTTCACAAAGATTGATGAGCCCGAGCAGGCACCCATCGACGTAAGCCTTATCAAGGGCGCTATGAGCTACCGTCATTTCGCACTCGGTGCGCTTGCAATCTTCCTTTATATGGGTATCGAGGTAGGTGTTCCGCAGTATGTAAGTATGTACCTCGTTAACACACCCGAGCTTGGTATTTCGGCAGCGACAGCACTTCTTATCACAGCCGTATATTGGGCAATGATGGGAGTAGGTCGTTTAGTTGGCGCAAGCATCGGTAGCAAGGTATCGAGCCGTGCAATGATTACAACCGTTTCTATTGCAACATTGGTACTTGTACTCTTTGGTATGTTTGCACCCACAGACGTACTCGTTAGCTTCCCCGGTGTCGATTGGGCAAAATTAGAGATTGTTTGGGCCGATGTACCTGTTGGAATATTCGCATTCCTTCTTGTAGGTCTCTGCACATCGGTTATGTGGGGCGCCATCTTCAACCTTGCAGTTGAAGGCCTCGGCAAATATACTGCTATTGCATCGGGTATCTTTATGACAATGGTATTCGGAGGCGGTCTTCTGTTGCCTTTGCAAGGTCTTTTAGCCGACTACATCGGATACATTTCAAGCTACTGGCTCATTGTATTCTGCGCCGCTTACCTCTTGTTCTACGCTCTTGTAGGTTCAAAGCCCGCAAAGAAATAATTCTATCAGACTAATAAACAATATTTGTTAACACATAAAACATTACGACTATGGATATAGAATTTGTAAGAAGTCGCTTCATCAAACATTTCGATGGCACAACAGGTAGCATCTATGCTTCTCCCGGCCGCATCAACCTCATTGGTGAGCACACCGACTATAACAATGGTTTCGTATTCCCCGGCGCTGTAAACAAAGGCATTATGGCCGAGATTAAGCCCAACGGAACAGAGAAGGTTTGCGCCTACTCTATCGACGAGAAGGATTATGTCGAGTTTGGTCTTAACGAAGAGGATTGCCCCCGCGCATCTTGGGCAAAATACATCTTCGGTGTTTGCCGCGAAATGATTAAGCGCGGTGTACCCGTTAAGGGCTTTAACACTGCATTTGCAGGCGATGTACCTCTGGGCGCAGGAATGTCATCATCGGCAGCACTCGAGAGCACATACGCTTACGCATTGAACGACCTCTTCGGCGACAACAAGATTGACAAGTTCGAGCTTGCCAAGGTAGGTCAGGCAACAGAGCACAACTACGTTGGTGTAAACTGCGGTATTATGGACCAGTTTGCAAGCGTATTCGGAAAGTCGGGCAGCCTCATCCGTCTCGACTGCCGCTCGCTCGAGTATCAGTATTTCCCCTTCAAGCCCGTTGGCTATCGTCTGTTGCTCGTTAACACTTGCGTTAAGCACGAGCTTGCAGGCTCGCCCTACAACGAGCGTCGTCTCAGCTGCGAGCACGTAGCCGAGGTTATCAAGAGCAAGCACCCCGAGGTTGAGTCGTTGCGCGACGCCAACTTTGATATGCTCGAGGAGGTTAAAGCCGAGGTTAAGCTCGAGGATTACAACCGTGCAAAATATGTTATCGGCGAGGTACAGCGTGTACTCGACGTTTGCGAGGCACTCGAGGCCGGCGACTACGAGACAGTAGGTAAGAAGATGTACGAGACACATTTTGGCCTCAGCAAGGACTATCAGGTAAGCTGCGAGGAGCTCGACTTCTTGGTTGACGTTGCCATCGACTGCGGCGTAACAGGCTCACGTATGATGGGTGGCGGCTTCGGCGGCTGCACAATTAACCTCGTTAAAGAGGAGCTCTACGACATCTTTGTCGGGAAAGCTAAGGAGCGTTACAAAGAGCAGTATGGCAAGCTCCCCCTCATTTACGATGTAGTAATTGGCGACGGTTCACGTAAGATTTGCTAATCAAACATCAAATTTATTCTGAATAATAAAAGCACCCGCGGGTGCTTTTATTATTTTTAAGGCAACGACAGACAACAATGTATTATTATGAATAAACCAAAAAAAGTAATATGAGCAGCGAATATAAAAATTTCACCAACGAGAACAAGATTTTAGCAGCCTTCCTGCTTCTGTCATTATCATTATTCACCGACACATTATGGATAATAGCCGACCTTGTATTAAATATTGCCATAAACGATTATCTACCAATTATAAAGAGCGCAGGATATATCCTTATAATAACAGCCCCCGCAGGCTATCTGTTGCTATCGTCAGCCACAAGCAATAAAGCCCTAAAGACCATTCTAAGAATCACAGCCGGCGCCATATTGTTGGAAGGCATTATCTGGCAATATTCACTCAGCACCATCGATAAAGCATCCGAAATTTCAAATAGCACATTATTAGGCCTCCCCGGGTTGATAAGTATACTTGTTATATGCTATCTTTGGGGAGCCGTCAAACGCAACCAAAAGCTCACAAAAAACAGCGCCACAAGAATAAACTGCTATATAGCATTCCTTTATATAATAATACCTGCAATACACGAATTGATGGTACCCCTACTCCATAATAACCTTGAGATATATCACATAATATCCCTTTCTATAAATGTAGTAAGTATAATTCTGCTATATACGGTGATAAGCCCCGCAATATTCTGTGCCGAGCCCTCGGATATTCCCCCAAAAGAACAATACCGAATTTGGAACAAATATTACCTTTGGTGGTTATTGGGAATAATCATCAGCGCAATCATTAGAATAATAATACTTTAACGACAAACACTCGGGGTGCACTGTAAAAATAGTGCACCCCGAGTGTTTTATAAGCCGTAAAAAATTATCTATTAGTAAAAACATTATTTACAAGAGCCTGCAACAAAGCAAACTTTTTAAACAGCCTCCTTAAATACCCTTCATCGAGAGGCTTATTCTCTTGCGTTTAATATCAACCTCGACGACCCTCACCATCACTTGCTGTCCCAGCCTCACAACGTCCGAGGGCGAAGATACGAATCTATCGGCAAGCTGCGAAATATGCACAAGGCCATCCTGATGCACCCCGATATTCACAAACGCCCCAAAAGCAGTGATATTCGAAACAAGCCCCGGGAGAATCATCCCCTCGCGCAAGTCCCCAATCTCGTGCACATTAGCATCGAAAGCAAAAGCCTTAGCCTGCTCGCGCGGGTCGAGCCCGCGCTTGTTCAGCGCCTCCATAATATCCGTCAGCGTGGGCATTCCCACCTTATCGGTGATATAATTCTTCAGCTGCACCCCTTTGCGCGCCTCGGCGTCAGTGATAAAGCGCTCGAGCCCTACACCCGCATCAGCCGCCATACGCTCGACAATAGCATACGACTCGGGATGCACAGCCGTACTGTCAAGAAGTTCCTTTCCGCCAACGACACGCAAGAATCCCGCCGCCTGCTCAAAAGCCTTATTCCCCAATCGCGGCACCTTGAGCAGCGCCCTGCGCGTGGGAAAATCTCCATTCGCGGCACGATACTTAACAATATTCTCGGCAAGCGCCGGCCCGAGGCCCGAAATATGCGTAAGAATCTGCTTAGTGGCAGTATTTACATTCACCCCCACCTTATTCACACAACTCTCGACAACCACATTCAGCCTATCCCTTAATTTTGTCTGATCGACACTATGCTGATACTGCCCCACCCCGATAGAGCGCGGCTCAATCTTCACAAGCTCCGATAGCGGGTCAATCAATCGCCTGCCGATAGAGACAGCGCCACGCACCGTAACATCCTCATCGGGAAACTCCTCGCGCGCCACCGCCGAGGCCGAATATACCGAAGCGCCATCCTCGTTCACCGAGAAAATCTCGGGTTCAAGCCCCAGACGGCGTACAAACTCCTCGGTCTCGCGTCCCGCCGTGCCGTTACCAATGGCAAAAGCCTCGATACGATAATCCCTGACAAGCGCCCTAATCTTATCGGCCGCACCCTCGCGGTCGTTCTGCGGCGGATGCGGATAAATAACCGTGTGATGCAACAGATTACCCTGCGAGTCGAGCACAACCACCTTACAGCCCGTTCGGAAGCCCGGGTCAATTGAAAGCACCCTCTTTTGCCCCAACGGCGAGGACAGCAACAACTGCCTCAGATTCTCGGCAAATACAGCAATTGCCTCATCGTCGGCGCGCTCTTTTGCACCACCCATCGTCTCATTCTCGATAGAGGGCGCCAGCAGACGCTTGAAGCCATCGGCAACAGCCTCCCGCATATACTCGGCCGAGGCCGAGCCGCGCTTAATGAATCGGCGCGAGAGCCCCTCGAGAGCCTCGTCATTATCCACTGCGATTGAGAGACGCAAGAAGCCCTCCTCCTCGCCACGCATCATAGCCAGCAGACGGTGCGACGAGACACGCTGCACAGGTTCGCTCCACTCATAATAATCGGCATATTTTATGCCATCAGCCTCCTTACCCTTGACCACCTTCGAGCAGATAGTCCCTCGGCGCGCAAAGAGCCTGCGCACTGAGCCGCGTGCCCACTCATCCTCGGACACACGCTCGGCAATAATATCACACGCTCCCGCAATAGCATCGTCGCTCGTCGGCACATCCTTATTTATAAACATCTGCGCCCTTGCCCTAATGTCGGCCGTCTGCTGCATCATAATAATATCGGCCAGCGGCTCAAGGCCGCGCTCCTTGGCCATAGTGGCCCGCGTGCGACGCTTGGGACGAAAGGGAAGATAAATATCCTCGAGTTCGACACTGTCGTAACACTCGTCGATTCGTTTTTTAAGTTCGGGCGTCAGTTTACCCTGCTCCTCGATGGTAGCCACAATCGTATGCTTGCGCTGCACAATAGCCTGAAGCCTCTCGTATAAATCCTTAATATTACCAATAGCCACCTCATCGAGCCCTCCCGTAGCCTCCTTGCGATAACGCGCAATAAAAGGCACCGTAGCCCCCTCACTCAGCAGCTCCACCGTATTTTTAACCCTCTCGGCAGCAATTTCCAGCTCCCGGGCAATAATTTTAATCAGCATACAAATACAATAAATTACATAATACCCTACCGACAAAAAAGCCGATAGCAACAAAAATAAAAAAAAGTCGAAGCGAAGATAATATAAATTTAACCAATATACATTATTTTAACATCTGTTACAACATAAAATTTCATTTAAACTCACACAACAGACAAAATCAATGCTCAAATATTTTCCTCAATCCAACAAAATATCGTACTTTTGCAAAAGTATAATAAAAGAACTGTTTTCAACTAACCTCATAAAGAAAGTATGAACAGCAAACAACTGATGAACAAGGCAGCAGACAATATCCGTATTCTCACTGCTGCAATGGTAGAAAAAGCAAAGTCGGGACACCCCGGTGGCGCAATGGGCGGTGCAGACTTTATCAATGTACTATATTCCGAGTTTTTGGTTTACGACCCCGAGAATCCCCTTTGGGAGGGTCGCGACCGTTTCTTCCTCGACCCCGGTCATATGTCTCCAATGCTTTACGCCGTCCTTGCTCTCTCCGATAAATACACAATGGACGACCTCAAGCAGCTGCGTCAATGGAAGAGCAACACCCCCGGCCACCCCGAGGTGAATTTTGCTCGCGGCATCGAGAACACCTCAGGCCCTCTTGGTCAGGGACACACCTACGCCGTAGGTGCCGCCATCGCCGCCAAATTCCTTGAAGCACGTTTAGGCAGCGAGGTTATGGGACAGACCATCTACGCCTTTATCTCGGACGGTGGTGTACAAGAAGAGATTTCTCAGGGTGCAGGCCGTATGGCAGGCTATCTGAAGCTCAACAACCTCATAATGTTCTACGACGCCAATCAGATACAGCTCTCGACACGTTGCGACCAAGTAATGTTCGAGGACACAGCCAAGAAATACGAGGCTTGGGGCTGGAAAGTAATCACAATAGACGGCAACGACTGCGACGCTATTCGTGCCGCCCTCATCGAGGCCAAGGCCGAACAAGAGCGCCCCACCCTCATCATCGGCAACACCGTGATGGGCAAGGGAGCGCGCCGCGCCGACGGCAGCAGCTACGAGTTTGACTGCGGCACACACGGCGCCCCTCTTGGTGGCGACGCCTACATAAACACAATCAAGCACCTCGGCGGCGACATCGAGAATCCCTTCGTATTCTTCCCCGAGGTAAAAGAGATGTACAACAACCGTCTCAACGAGCTCCGCACCATAGTAGCCGAGCGTCGTACACGCAAAGCAGCGTGGGCAGCACAGAACCCCGACCTTGCCATCAAGCTGGCCGAGTGGTTCGCAGGCAAACAGCCACAGATTGATTGGTCCTCGATAGAGCAAAAGGCCGACTCCCCCACCCGCAACGCCTCGGCACACATCCTCGGAATATTGGCCGAGAACTACGGCAATATGATATGCGCATCGGCCGACTTGTGCAACAGCGACAAGACCGACGGCTTCCTCAAAAAGACCCACGCCTTTGTTCCCGGCGACTTTAGCGGCGCCTTCCTGCACGCCGGAGTATCCGAGCTCACAATGGCCTGTCTGTGCATAGGAATGGCACTTCACGGCGGCGTTATTGCAGCCTGCGGCACATTCTTCGTATTCAGCGACTATATGAAGCCCGCCATCCGTATGGCCGCCCTAATGGAGCTCCCCGTAAAATTCATCTGGTCGCACGATGCCTTCCGCGTAGGCGAGGACGGCCCCACCCACGAGCCCGTCGAGCAAGAGGCACAAGTACGTCTGATGGAAAAAGTAAAGAACCACAGCGGCAAAAACTCGATGCTCGTGCTGCGTCCTGCCGACGTCAACGAAGCCACCGAGGCTTGGCGTTTGGCTATGGATAACGACAACACCCCCACAGGCCTCATCTTCTCGCGTCAGAATGTAACCAACCTTCCCGCAGGCACCGACTACAGCCAAGCAAGCAAAGGAGCCTACATTATCGCCGGCTCCGACGAGGACTACGACGTAATACTGCTAGCCTCAGGCAGCGAGGTCTCCACCCTTGTCGAAGGCGCCAAACTCCTTAAAGCCGACGGCATAAAGACCCGCATCGTCTCGGTACCCTCCGAAGGACTTTTCCGCAACCAAAGCAAAGAGTATCAGCAAAGCATCCTGCCCGCAGGCGCCAAGATATTCGGCCTCACAGCCGGCCTTCCCGTAAACCTCGAAGGCCTTGTAGGGCTCAACGGCAAAGTATATGGCCTCGACTCATTCGGATTCTCGGCCCCCTACAAAGTACTCGACGAGAAGTTAGGCTTCACAGCACAGAACGTATATAACCAAGTAAAAGAGATGCTCGGATGAAAACAATAGGACTTGCAAGCGACCACGCAGGCTACCCCCTGAAAGAGCGCGTCAAAGAGTGGCTCACACAAATGGGCTACGAGTTTAAGGACTACGGAACCAACAGCACCGAGAGTTGCGACTATCCACAATTCGGGCACGCCCTTGCCTCGGCCGTCGAAAGCGGCGAGTGCAACGCAGGCATCGCCATCTGCGGAACAGGCAACGGAATAAATATGTCAGTGAACCACCACAGAGGAGTGCGCGGCGCCCTCTGTTGGATGCCCCAGATTGCAGCCCTTGCCCGTCAGCACAACGACGCCAACATACTTGTAATGCCCGGCCGCTTCATCGAAGAAGCCACGGCCAAAGAGTGCGTCGAGACATTCCTCGGCACCGAATTTGAAGGAGGCCGCCACCAACGTAGGATAGACGCAATCCCCTGTTAAATAACAGATTGCCCATATAAAAGAGGGTGTGCCACTATAAGGCACACCCTCTTTTCAAGTGAACCTCCCTACACGCAAGCAATAAGAACAAACTATATACCTTATATAATATATGAGATACAAACCATATTACAGCTCCATACTGCGTTTGGGCGCCCCCATCGTGCTGGGACAGCTCGGCAACGTCATCCTCGGCTTCATCGACACCATAATGGTAGGCCATTATAGCGCCGCCGCCCTCTCCTCGGCAGGTTTTGTAACCAATATATTTAATTTAGGTATAGTAGCACTCATAGGCTTCAGCTACGGAGCAACCCCCATCATCGGCGCTTTCTACGGCCGAGGCGAAAAAGACAACGTAGGCGCCTCGTTCAAAGACAGCATAGTAGCCAATCTGCTGTGCGGTGCAATCGTAACCATAATATACACAATACTCTACTTTAATCTGCACAATTTAGGACAGCCCACCGAGCTGCTCCCACTAATGCGCCCCTATTTCCTAACCTATCTGCTTGCAATTCCCTTTGTAGTGCTGTTCAACTGCTTCAAACAGTTTACCGACTCGGTGGCATCCACAAAAACCGCAATGTGGGTAATTATAATAGGGAACGTGGTGAACATAATACTCAACTATATGCTCATCTACGGAAAGTGCGGAATGCCCCAATTAGGCCTTACAGGCGCAGGTATCGCCACCCTAATATCGCGCATACTGATAGTTATAATGATGTACATACTCATTAAAAAACAAAAGAAATTCAGCATATACGGCACAGGATTCCACCGCCACAATAGCACGTGGAGCGACATAGTCGCCCTATTCGTCGTAGGCACCCCGCTTGCCCTTCAGATGGGAATGGAGACAGCCTCATTCTCCCTGGCCTCACTACTTATGGGATGGTTGGGTGCCACCGAGCTTGCCGCCTTTCAGATAATGTGCACCACCGGCTCACTCTGCTTTCTCATATACTATGGCATAGGCGCCGCCGCCTGCATAAGAATGAGCCACTATCGCGGACGCGGACAATGGGACAAAGTACACCTCACAGCCAACGCCAGCCTGCACATAATACTCGCCTCGGCAGTGATACTATCGCTGCTAATCGCCACACTGAGAAACGAATTTGCCGCCCTCTTTACCGACGACAGCGTGATACAGACAATGTTCACCGCTCTTCTTGTACCGATGCTCGCTTACCAGATAAGCGACGGCATACAGACAAACTACGCCAACGCCCTACGCGGCATCGAGGTAACAAAGCCATTGGGCACATACGCCTTTATCTCGTACGTATGCCTTGCCCTGCCCATCAGCTACCTATTGGGCTTTACAATGCAGATGGGAGCAATAGGCGTTGCAATGGGCCTTCCCGTGGGGCTCACCACAGCCGCCGTCCTCTACTACCGCCGCTTCCGAAAAGAGATAAAAAAACATCAATAGCGACAAAATTATTGTAAATTTTATACAAAGTCTTTTCATTTTATACATTTTTTATGTTAAAAAGATAAAAGTGCGCACGCTATTTGCACAAATAACGTACTTTTGTGCAGTTTTTCAAAAACAGACAGCTTTTAAGCAAAAAAACACGAAATAATAAGTACAACTTAAAACTTTTATTATGAAAAGATTATTCACAAGTATTGCATTGGCATCACTCGCAGTAGTATCATTTGCAGGTGGTCTGCTCACAAACACCAACCAGAGCGCATCATTCGTACGCAACCCTGCCCGCTTTGCATCACTCTCGACCGACGCCATCTATTTCAACCCCGCAGGAACAGCGTTCTTCAACGAAGGCTGGTCATTCTCGGCCAACTGGCAGATGATATGGCAGCAGCGCGACGCCATCGACCTCGCAAACAACAACAAGAAATACGACGGTAAGGTATATGTACCCTGTATGCCCACACTTTTTGCAGCATATAAGACAGGCGACTGGACATTCAGCGGATTCTTCGGAATGCCCGGCGGTGGCGGTAAAGCCGAGTTCGACGGCGGTCTGCCCCTCTTCGACAACCTCATTGGTGGTCTTGGTGCAAACCTTGGTTCAATGTCTCCCATTCCTATGAAAATCACAGGTGCTTCACAGTTCGAGTCAACACAGTATCTGTTTGCTCTTCAGCTTGGTGCAGCTTACAAAATAAACGACAACCTCTCGGCCTACGCAGGTGTTCGTGGTAACTATGTTAGCAACAACTATCAGGGCACTATCAAGGCGATAGCCGACCTTAGCGCTGTGGGTAAGGGTAACCTCGATGTAATGACAGTTAACCTTGATATGGACCAGAGCGGTATCGCTTTTGCTCCCATCTTTGGCCTCGACTATAAAATTGGTAATTTTAACTTTGCTGCAAAGTATGAGTTCCGCGCAATTACAAGCATCGAGAACAGCAACGATAACCCCAATATTGCAGATATCAAGGCAAACGCAGCACTCGACGAACTCGTTCCCGGAATGTCATCAATGATTGAGAGTGCAGCAGGTGCCGGTCTCCGTGGTTACCTCGGTGGCTTTGCCGATGGCAACACACTGCGCGCCGACGCCCCCGCAATCCTCACACTCGCAGGTTCTTGGCAGATTATCCCCCGCCTTCAGGTAATGGCCGGTTGGAATTACTACTTCGACAAGGACGCCAAGATTGAGTCTCTTATGGGCGGCGACAATATGAAAAAGCTGAGCCGTAACACCATCGAGTACCTTTGCGGTGCCGAGTTTAAGGTAACAGACAAGTTCCTTGTATCGGCCGGTATACAGTACAGCAACTTTGGTATCAACGACAACTACACAAGCGACCTCGGCTTCATCAACGACTCATTTATGACAGGTGTTGGTGGTAAGTACAGCATCAGCGAGAAGGTTGACATCAACTTTGGTTACTGCTATGCCAACTACGCTCCCGACAACAACAAAGTTTCAATGACACGCTACGAGCGCAAGACACACAACGCATCAATCGGTGTTGACTTCCGCCTCTAATAAAGCAATACAAACAATCTACAAAATCGCCAATAGGCTGCATCGGTGGATGCAGCCTATTGCTATATTATAAAAAGTCCGTAACAATTAAAATAAAAAAGGCTCAGTAGAAATTTACTGTGAACAAGAATCAATAATCTATTTCTAATTTTCAAGAACAGCAGCATATAATACGTGCAAAAGGTAATTTAAATTAAATATTACACCATAAAAAAGAAATTCAATGTAGGTTCGATTGTTTTAAGGAAAAAGTGCGAGGTATGTTTAACCGCAGGGCGTTGACAATGCTTGCCATTCGCATCCCGCGCGCTGCAAGCTGCGCCTGCACTTTCGCGCGACTATTGCTGCAAGCATTGTCGATTATAATTCCGCAGCACC
>JAZSIU010000012.1:0-17576 GCA_045533955.1 Bacteroidaceae bacterium | reverse complement strand
AAAGAAACTCCCGCGGCAGCGTCGGGATGCGCGTAAGCGAATCCCCGCTACTAAAAAGTCGGGCGGACTTTTTAAAAGAAACTCCCGCGGCAGCGTCGGGATGCGCGTAAGCGAATCCCCGCTGCCAAAAAGTCGGGTGGACTTTTTAAAAGAAACTCCCGCGGCAGCGTCGGGATGCGCGTAAGCGAATCCCCGCTGCCAAAAAGTCGGGCGGACTTTTTAAAAGAAACTCCCGCGGCTGCGTCGGGATGCGCGTAAGCGAATGCTCGCTGCCAAAAAGTCGGGCGGACTTTAAAAACTGCCGCCCTCAGAGTGAAAAAAACAGATAAAAAACAATAAAATGAAAGTAACTGTCATTCAGCAAGATATTGTTTGGAAGAACATTCCCGCCAACCTCAGACATATGAGCGAGCTGCTCGAAAAAGCCCCAAAATCGGACATATACCTTTTTCCCGAAATGTGCTCAACAGGCTTTTGTATGCAACCACAAGGAGTAGCCGAAGAGGTAAACGGCCCGACTGTGCAGCGTATGATAGAGTGGGCACAAAAATACAATGCAGCCATAGCCGCCACAGTAATGACAGTCTCGGACGGAAAGTATTACAACAGAATGTATTTTGTAACCCCTGATGGTGTGCTCGGCCACTACGACAAAGTACACCTATTCGAGTACAGCGGCGAGAATCTCGTATATACGCCCGGCAGCGAGCGCACAATATGGGAGTGGCGCGGCCTGCGCATACGTCCCGCAATATGCTACGACATACGCTTTCCCCTGTTTCTGCACAACGACCAAGGCTACGACCTGCTGCTTGTCTCGGCCAATTTTCCCGAGAGCCGCATCCTAGCGTGGGACACCTTAGTACGCGCCCGAGCCATTGAAAATCAGTGTTATGTGGCAGCCTCCAATCGTGTAGGGGTAGATGAGTATGGCAATTATGTAGGGCACAGCGTTGTTCTGAGCCCCTATGGTCAGAAACTCGGCGGGTGCCGCTCGAAAAGTCAGGGTAGTGCTTCGGGCGAGGTTGACCCCGAGATGGTGGCAAAGATGCGCAAAGCCTTTCCTTTGATGCAAGAAAAACACAATTGGCGCGGATAAATGCTTGTGTAGCCGAATGTTATAAAAAAGTGTCGAGGCCGTTGGTCTCGACACTTTTTTTACACTTAAATAGAATTATATTGTGGTATTCCGGTTAGAAATTCGTAGCTGTTGTCAGCATAATTCATACGGCAACAGTAATGCTTAAGCCCGTTACTTACAATAAGATAATCGACCTTTAGTACAAGATTATAGCGCGATATTTGCGCAAAGACCTTTGCATCTAATTTCACCGTAGGAGCCTTATATTCGATAATCATCCGTGGGCGCAGCCTGCGGTCGTAAACCACAGTGTCGCATCGACGGCGCATATTATTCAGCGTGATGCTTGCCTCGTTGGCCATAAGTGAGGCAGGGTAGCCGCAGTGCCCCGTAAGATAGTGAACAAAATGCTGCCGCACCCACTCCTCGGGCGTCAGCGCAACGTAAAGGTGTCGAAGCTCGTCGAAGATGGTTAATTTTCCATCCCTCTCAAGAATCTTCGTATCATATTGTGGCAGATTCAATTCTTGCATAAAGCGTGTAAATTGTTAACAATTAAGTGAATGCTAACGAGCGCAGTTAAATAAATTAAAACTCCTTTGCACTATCTTTGCATCGAATGCTAAAATGCACTATTTTTACACTATCTTTGCGATGCGTAAAAAGATGCAGACCATATTCGTGGTTTACGACAAAGATACTAACAAACGAGCTAAATAGGCAAAGTTTACTTTGACATTTTGCAGCGAGCGCATAAAATCTTCGAGCTTTAGCTCAAAGATACTAACAAACGAGCGAAATAGGCAAAGTTTACTTTGACATTTTGCAGCGAGCGCATAAAAATTTTCGAGCTTTAGCTCAAAGATACTAACAAACGAGCGAAATAGGCAAAGTTTACTTTGACATTTTGCAGCGAGCGCATAAAAATTTTCGAGCTTTAGCTCAAAGATACGAAAAAAAAGTTTATAAGATGGCAAAACATACATACGAATCAATACTCTCCGAGTTAAAATCAGGAGTTTATCACCCTGTCTATTACCTTATGGGTGAAGAGAGTTATTACACCGATTCTATCACCGATTATATTGCAAATAAAGTACTTACCGAAATTGAGCAAGAATTTAATCTGACAGTATTCTATGGCATAGACACCGATATTGAGACCATTATATCAGCGGCACGTCGCTATCCAATGATGGCCGAGCATCAGGTTGTAATAGTCAAAGAGGCACAAGCGATAAAGAATATGGACGCCCTGATAAACTATCTGCGAATGCCGCAACCATCGACAATATTGGTATTTGCACACAAAAACGGCTCGTTGGACAAGCGTAAAAAAATTGCAACTGAGCTCGAAAGAACAGCCGTTGTCCTTGAGTCGAAGAAGCTGCGCGAGGACAGATTGCCTGCCTTTATCAATGGTTACGTGCGCGAAAAAGGCCTCACAATAGACGCAAAAGCAACTATGATGCTTGCCGAGTCGGTGGGCGTCGAGCTCAGTCGTATGGCCGGCGAAATTGACAAACTCTCAATTGTAATGAACAGTGTCCAAAAGCACATTACCCCCGAACTTGTCGAAGAGAATATCGGCATCAGCAAGGAATTTAACAATTTCGAGCTTCAGAATGCAATTATCAACAAAGACATTTATAAAGCCAATCGTATAATAAACTATTTTGCACAGAACCCCAAAAAGAATCCCATTCAGATGACGCTTGCATTGCTGTTCAGTTTCTTCTCGAATTTAATGATGGCCTATTATGCTCCCGATAAGAGCGAGCGTGGAGTGAGCGAATTTCTTGGAGTGCGCTGGGGGGTAGGCGACTACATAAAGGCGATGCAACATTATAGAGCGCTTCACGTGATGGAGATTCTGCATCTTATTCGTTTGGCCGATGCGCAGTCGAAAGGTGCCGAGGGCGCCACTGTTCCCGATGGCGAAATTATGCGCGAGCTGCTTTACAAGATTATGCACTGATTTTGGCGCTTTAACAAAAACTATCGGATAGGGGATAAAAATTCTAAATTTTTATAGCTGCACAACAAAAAAGCGGGTGCTTCGGGGTAAAATTCGAGGCATCCGCCTTTTTTTATGCCCGCATTTCTATTTTGCAACAAAATTGTAGTGTTTATTTCTAATCTAACACGTTGAGCCTTAGTTTATTGTTATGAAATTAGGCCTCTGAGATTCTAAAATTTATATTAATTGCAATAGTTTGCTCAAAATTTCTATTTTATTCGATTCTCGGGGCGCTTGGCCCTCTTTTTTTTACTTATTTCTATTCCAATTTTAGTAAATAGTGTAAAATATGCAGATTTACATTTGTAATACATTTGTAAATTGCTTATTTGTTAGCATTGGAAAGATTACGGTTGTATGTGCTTTTCACGTTGTTTAATTATGGTGGGGTAGTGTAATATTGTATATTGTATTAGTGTGATAATTGTAAATTTTATCCATTTGATTTTGTAAATATTAAAATATGTAAATAAGCAAGTCTGTTCTTTATTTGCTATATGCAAAAAGTATACAATAGATATGTATTGTGCGTAATTTGCTTAATATCAATAATTAAGGGTTGATAAATTAAATTTATCCTTTAATGTGTAGCGTAAAATATTGGGATTGTTTATGCAAATGGCTCTTTTTTACCGTATATTTGTAAAAGAGTGGTTGTGTATCAATATATTATGCTGTTTTGTTAAATAAAATTATAATGCTTTGTTTTTGTACTCCGCAGGATAGATGCATACAGTGTTTCACGCGCTTATGGTTGTTACTTGAGTTAGAATGTTGAATTTATGTTTGTAAATAGTGTTGCGTTTGAAATGTTTGTGCCTTATTATTAAAATTGTCAAGATAGTTGTTTGTGTGAATAATTATTGCTACATTTGTGCTCGAGTTTGTTTGTACATTTGTAAAAGGTAAAGAATCGTATAAAAAATGAATGAGCGCGAACGTATAGAATTTTTAATTAACAGCTATGGTCTTACATCTTCGCAATTTGCCGATAAGACCGGAATACCGCGAGCATCGGTGTCGCATATATTGAGTGGTAGAAATAAACCCAGCCTCGAGGTACTACAAAAAGTTGCATCGGTTTTTCCCGAGGTCGATTTACAATGGTTGATGCTGGGCGTTGGAAAAGAACCGCAATTACAGGCCTCGCAGCAGTCGGTTGCAGCAGAATCGGTTCAAGAGGCCGTATTTGCCGAGGAGGCACAGCTCTTTAAGGAGTATGACGAGCAGATGCAGTCCTTAATGCAGCCCGAGCCTCTGCGGCAACCATCGGTGCAGCCTGTTGTTAAGCGCGAGGAGCGTCAGCCGAGGCCTGTGATGGCAGTAGATAATATCACGCTTAGGCACGACGAGCAGCAGCGTCAGCCTAAAATAACGCCTAAAAGTGCGCCTCAGCAGCGTCGTACAGTTGTGCAGCGCGCTCCCGAGCAGGGGCGCCGCATAAAAGAGATAAGGGTGTTTTACAGCGACGGAACCTTTGAGATTCTCTTCCCCGAAAAATAGATGCGTTGTATTTTTTATCGCTCATATCCCCCGTATTTTACCTTATTTATATAAAGCATAAGTTTGCGACACAGTGTAAAGAGCGCCGCTCCCAAGCTGTGTCGCATCTTTTTTCAGGCTTTATAATATCTGTAAAAGCAAAAAAAACAACAAAATTATCGACGCTTGCTAAATTTGTGTTATATTAGCGCCTATAAATTTTGAAAATACCCCCTATTCTATGAAAAAGATTCTTGTCGATTTGACAATAAAGGAGATGCAGAGGCTCAACGCTTCGTGCGTACTGTTGATTATGACCGATAGCAAGCCTCTGCCTGATTGTCGTCCCGGACAGTTTGCAGAGCTTCGTGTAGATGAGACGCCTACGGTGATGCTGCGTCGCCCCATTTCTATTCACAGTTTCGACGCAGCAAGCAATGAGATTGGTTTTTTGGTGCAGGTTGTGGGCGACGGTACACGCTGGCTCGCATCGCTAAAAGAGGGCGATAAGGTCAATGTCTTGCTACCTTTGGGTAACGGTTTTACGCTCCCCACTGACAAGGCGACCCGTCTGCTGCTCGTTGGTGGAGGCGTAGGTTCGGCACCGCTCTATGGTCTTGCTCAGGAGCTTAAACGTCTGGGAAACGACTTTGTGATACTCATCGGAGCGCGTTCGGCCAAAGACCTCTATCGTTGTGCCGAATTCGAGGCTCTTGGTCGCGTCGAATATACAACCGAGGATGGAACGCTTGGTCAGAAAGGCTTTGTAACCAATCACACCGTGCTCGAGGAAAAATTCGATTACATCTGCACCTGCGGCCCCAAGCCAATGATGATGGCTGTTGCAAAATATGCCCGTCAGAAGGGAATAGCCTGCGAAGCCTCGCTCGAAAATAAGATGGCCTGCGGCCTCGGCGCCTGCTTGTGCTGTGTCGAGGACACAACAAGCGGTCATAAGTGTGTTTGTACTGATGGTCCTGTATTTTCAATAGATGAATTAAAATGGTAAAGACGGATGTAAAAATAGGTGGGTTGAAATTAAAAAACCCTGTGATGACAGCATCGGGAACATTCGGCTACGGCCTTGAATTTGCCGACTTTGTCAATCTTAATAAATTAGGTGGATTCATAGTAAAAGGTACAACCCTCAACGCTCGCGAGGGTAACCCTTATCCCCGCAGTGCCGAAACTCCGCTCGGAATGCTCAATGCAGTAGGTCTCCAGAATAAAGGTGTCGATTATTTTGCAAAAAATATCTATCCTCTGCTCAAAGATTACGATACAAATGTGCTAGTGAACGTGTCGGGAGCCTGCATCGAGGATTATGTGGCCTGTGCCGAAAAGGTTGCAGAGCTTGAGAAGATTCCCGGCATCGAGTTGAATATTTCTTGTCCCAATGTAAAGCAGGGAGGAATGGCCTTCGGTGTGCAGGCACAGTCGGCTGCCGAGGTTGTTGCTGCCGTTCGCAAGGCCTATCCAAAGACGCTTATCGTAAAACTCTCGCCCAATGTTACAGATGTAACAGAGATTGCTCGCGCGGTAGAGGCGGCAGGCGCCGACAGCGTATCGCTCAT
Organism: Bacteroidaceae bacterium; assembly: GCA_045533955.1. Taxonomy (GTDB): domain Bacteria; phylum Bacteroidota; class Bacteroidia; order Bacteroidales; family Bacteroidaceae; genus HGM04593. The sequence goes on along the minus strand of JAZSIU010000012.1, from coordinate 11,419 downwards.
AAATACGCTTCTTGGAATGGCCATAGACGCCGAAAAGCGCCGCCCGCTACTATCGACAATCACCGGTGGAATGAGTGGCCCGGCTGTAAAACCCATTGCTCTTAGGATGGTGTGGCAGGTGGCAAAGGCTGTGAAGATTCCCGTTGTTGGTATCGGCGGAATAACCACGGGAAAGGACGCCATTGAGTTTTTGTTGGCCGGTGCGACGGCAATAGAGGTGGGAACAGCCAATTTTATGAACCCTGCCGTTACGGGCGAGATTGTCGATTATATCGAGGATTATCTTGTACGACACAAAATGAACTCTGTTTACGAGCTTATAGGTGCGCTCGAAGTATAAGGCGCGCTCTTAGAGTGTTGTTGTATAATAAAAAGGTTTACTCTTTGTATATTGGAGTAAACCTTTTTTTTGTTGCATTTGTAAATTACGGCTCTTTTGTTTGCTGTTTACAAATGTGTGGTGTAAAATATTTTCTTTACTTTAATAAATCAGGACGCAGAAGCTTGGTACGCTCCATTGATTGCTCAAACTCCCATTGACGTATCTTGGCCTCGTGTCCCGAGAGCAGAATTTCGGGGACTTTCCATCCTTTATACTCGGCCGGACGAGTGTAAACGGGCGCAGCCAGCAAATTATCCTGAAAAGAGTCGGAGAGAGCCGATGTTTCGTCGGAAATTACGCCCGGAATAAGGCGAATGATGGCGTCGCATATTACCGATACAGCCAATTCGCCACCCGTTAATACATAATCTCCTATGCTTATCTCTTTAGTAATCAAATGTTCGCGTATTCTGTGGTCGATTCCTTTGTAATGTCCGCACAAAAATATTAGATTTTGCGCCATCGAGAGGCTGTTGGCCATCGGTTGGTTGAAAACTTCGCCGTCGGGCGAGGTATAAATGACCTCGTCGTAGTCTCTTTCGGCCTTAAGAGCCGATATACAGTTGTCAATAGGCTCAATTTTCATAACAAGACCTGCACAGCCTCCAAAAGGATAATCGTCGGTGCGGCGGTGTTTGTCATTTGTATAATCTCGTAAATTATGTAAATGAATTTCGGTGTATCCGTGTCGTTGCGAACGTCCTAAAATTGAGGTGTTGAAAAAGCTCTCCATCATCTCGGGAAAGGTGGTAATAATATCTACTCGCATAGTATAATTTAATTTTGTAAATTGCTTATTTTGCTATTATATTCGTTTTTTATTCCTGTGTGCGAAGATAGGACTTTTATTTTGAACAAGCATCAATCGGGAGGCAATAAAAGTTTATTATTGCAATTCTGCGGTAAATTATTTAGAATCTGTTTTAATTTTATTTCGAGATTCTTAAAAAAATAGCCCCCTTTTAGAACGCAATTTGAGCAGTTTTAAGCCTATCGACCGGCAGAGGGCGTTTTATGGGGTAATAAGACGATTTTTAAAAAGTTTAATGGTAATAAATCTTAAAAAGTTTGTCAGAATCGCCATTTTTATGTAATTTTACAATGTTTTAGGAAGAAAAACACATTGTAATTTAATAACAAAAAAGTAATAAAGTTAAATGATTGACAACGACAGAATTATAAAAGTCAATGTTGAGGACGAGATGAGCACTGCCTACATCAACTACTCAATGTCGGTTATTGTGCAGCGTGCTTTGCCCGATGTTCGCGACGGATTAAAGCCTGTACAGCGTCGTATTTTGTACGGAATGAGGGAGCTTGGAAATACATCGGATAAGCCCCACAAAAAATCGGCCCGTACGGTGGGTGATGTGCTTGGTAAATATCACCCTCACGGCGATTCATCGGTTTATGGTGCACTCACACGTATGGCTCAAGATTGGGTTATGCGTTATCCATTGATAGACGGACAGGGAAACTTTGGTTCTATCGACGGTGATTCTCCTGCTGCGATGCGTTACACCGAGGCGCGTTTGAAGAAGATTGGTGAGGAGATGGCCGAGGACTTGGAGAAAGAGACAGTAGATTTTGTCCCCAACTATAACGACGAGTTTTTAGAGCCCACAGTGCTGCCCACACGCATTCCCAACCTATTGGTAAATGGTTCATCGGGTATTGCAGTTGGAATGGCCACAAATATTCCCCCACATAATCTTGGCGAGGTGCTCGACGCAAGTATCGCTTACATCGACAATCCCGAGATTGACACAGACGGTCTTATGCAGTATGTCAAGGCACCCGATTTTCCCACAAGATGCGATATTTTTGGTCTATCCGGTGTACGCGAGGCATACGAGACAGGTCGCGGACGAGTAATTATGCGCGCCGTTGCCGAGATTGAAGAGGCTGCTGCGCACGAAAAGATAATAGTTACCGCCATCCCTTACAATGTAAATAAGGAAGAGCTTATCAAGGACATTGCCTCAATGTCGAACGAAAAGAAGATTGAGGGAATATCGAATATCAATGACGAGTCGGATCAATCGGGTATGCGCATTGTCATTGACGTAAAGCGCGATGCAAATGCAAACGTCATTCTCAATAAGCTCTACAAGATGAGCGCCCTTCAGACATCGTTCAGCGTTAACTGTATAGCTATTGTTAACAAACGCCCCTGTCTGCTATCGCTCAAGGATTGCATTGCCAACTTTGTCGAGCATCGCCACGAGGTTGTAATACGCCGCACACAGTACGACCTGCGCAAGGCACAAGAGCGTGCACACATTATCGAAGGTCTCATAATAGCATCGGACAATATCGACGAGGTTGTTCGCCTTATAAAGGCCTCAAAATCTCCCTCCGAGGCAAAGAATGCACTTATCGAGCGCTTTGCACTTAGTGAGATTCAGGCAAATGCCATTGTCGAGATGCGTTTGGGGCAGCTCACAGGCATCAACCAAGATAAACTACACGCCGAGTTTGACGAACTTCAGAAGAAGATAGCCTACTACAACGAGATACTCTCGAACGACGAGTTGTGCAAACAGGTGATGAAAGACGAACTTAAAGAGGTTAAAGAGAAATTTGGCGACGAGCGCAAGTGTCGCATCGATTACAGCGCATCCGAGGGCTTCAATCCCGAGGACTTTTATGCCGACGACGAGATGGTAATCACAATCTCGCATATGGGCTATATAAAGCGCACACCCCTTACCGAATACCGCAGCCAATTGCGCGGCGGCGTAGGCTCAAAGGGCAGCGACACACGCGACAGCGACTTTATCGAGTACATCTACACAGCCACAATGCACAACACAATGCTCTTCTTCACCCAGCGAGGAAAGTGCTATTGGCTCAAAGTATATGAGATACCCGAGGGTAACAAAAACTCAAAAGGCCGTGCCATACAGAACCTCCTGAACATAGAGGCAGACGATGCCGTAAACGCATTTGTGCGCGTAAAGACACTCGCCGACAAGAATTTCATAGAGAACCACAATCTGATATTCTGCACCAAGCAAGGAGTAATAAAAAAGACCAGCCTCGAGCAATATTCACGTCCCCGCGCCAACGGAATAATCGCCATCAGCATACGCGACGACGACCGCGTAATTTCGGTAGCGTTGACCGACGGCAACAGCGACATAATCCTTGCCAACCGCAACGGTCGAGCAGTGCGCTTCAGCGAGCAGACAGTACGTCCGATGGGTCGCACAGCAACCGGCGTCAAGGGAATGACACTCGACGAGAACGACGAGATTGTAGGAATGGTAGTATTGCCCGAGGGAGCCGACGACCACACACTGCTTGTACTATCCGAGCAGGGCTACGGTAAACGCTCGCTCAGCAGCGACTATCCCACAGTAGGCCGCGGATGCAAGGGAGTAAAAACCCTTCAAGTAACCGAAAAGACCGGCCTTCTGGTAGCAATGTTAGACGCAAGCAACGACAACGACCTAATGATAATAAATAAATCGGGAATAACAATTCGCACGGCAGTCGAGTCAATCCCCGTACAAGGTCGAGCCACACAAGGTGTACGCGTAATAAACCTCACCAAGAAGAACGACTGCATAGGTTCGGTATGCAAAGTAACCCACGAAGAAGAGACGTTACCCACAGAAACAGTCGAAGTCGTTCCCTCTGACGATGCCACACCTGTTGCAGCAGACAACGAGAATAACACCAACGAATAAACAAACAAACGATTGACTAATAATTTAAAACTTTTAGAATTATGATGAAGAAATTATTGTTATCAGTAACTTTGATGCTCGCAGCCGCAATTTCATTTGGTCAGGGCCTGTCAAAGGAAGAACTTAAGAATCAAAAAAGACAGAAGAAAGCACTTATGGGTCTTATTTCCGATGCCGAGAGAAGCATCCTCAACGACCCCGCAGCAGCAATCAACGCGCTTAAACCCGCACTCGAGGGCGACCATAAATCCCTTGTAGCCAACGAGCCCTATTTGTGGTACGTGCTTGCAAATGCCAAACTCGCCATCGTCAACCAAGAGAATCTGAAGCGTTCCGAGGGTAAGAGCCACGATGCAAACAAACTCTACCGCTATTGCTACGACATATTCGAGCATCTGACACTGTGCGATAAGCTCGATAATCAGCCCGATGCAAAAGGCAAAGTAAAGCCTCAGTACAGCGAGCAGATAAAGAAGATTCTCTTCGAGAACCGTAACCAGCTGTTCAACGGCGGTGCACATTTCTACAATGAAGAGGATTTTAATCTGTCGTTCAAAATGTTCGACACATTTATCACCTCGGCCCAGATGCCCCGCCTCGTCGAGTTTGCCCTCAACGACAACCCCGACCTTGCCGAGATTAACAAAATGGCCGCCTACTACGCATCACTTTGCGGAATGCGCCTCGAGAACTACGAGCTTGTACTCAAGCACATCGACATTGCCGTACAAGACTCAGCAAACGCCGAGTCGGCCTACGAGTTTAAGGCACAGGCACAAGTAAGCCTCGGCGACACAATCGCTTGGCTCGGCACCCTCAAAGAGTGTGCAGCAAAATACCCCGAGAATGTATATTTCTACCAGTCGCTCATCCAATACTACGACAGTAAAGGTCAGCAGGACGAGCTTATGAAATTTGCCGATGAGATGATTGCACGCGAGCCCTCGAACGCCCTCTTTACCTACGTTAAGGGTTACATTTTGCAGCAGAACGAGAAGCAGGAAGAGGCCATCGAGTGGTACAAAAAGGCCATTGCAGCCGACCCCAACTACGAGAGCGCACTCGGTAATCTTGGTCTTTGCTACCTTCAGTTGGCACAAAAGTACAACAACAACGAGGCATCGACAAATATCAAGGACAAGGCCAAGATGAAGAAAGACAAAGAGATACTCGACTCATACTATCGCGAGGCCCTTCCCCTTTACGAGAAGCTGCGCGAGATTGCTCCCAACAAGCAAAACCTCTGGTTGAATGGTCTTTCACAGTGCTATTATAGCCTGAATATGGACGACAAACTCGCCGAGATTGAGAAACTCTTGCCTCAGGATTAAATAATCCTTTGATAATAGAGACAAAAAAACTACCCCGCCTCTATAAGACGGGGTAGTTTTTTCTTGCTAACTTCCGAAAAATACTTACAATTATGACAAGTGCTAATCGTATGCCCAAAAAATACCATCAGTCTACACGTCCGGGATACTTCTCAAGCGCCTTACCAAGGATAAAAACAGCACGTTTAAGGTCGGCCTTATCAAGAGCGTATGCAATACGCACCTCATTCTTTCCGTAACCCTCCTCGGAATAAAAACCCGACGCAGGCGCCATCATAATAGTCTCGCCCTCGTAGTTAAACTCCGACAAGCACCACTCGCAGAACTTATCACTATCGTCAATAGGTAGACGCGCAACCGTGTAGAAAGCACCCATAGGAATAGGGGAGTACACCCCCGGCAGCTTGTTAAGCTCGTCTATGAGGCAGTTACGACGCTCGATATACTTTTCGTAAGTGTTTATCGCATAGGAGCGTGGTGCATCGAGCGACGCCTCGGCGGCAATCTGTCCCAAGAGCGGTGGGCTCAGACGCGCCTGACAAAATTTCATCACCGCATTTCTCAGCGTCTTATTCTTTGTGATAAGCGCACCGATTCTTATTCCACACTCCGAATATCTCTTTGAAACAGAATCAATTAGCACAACATTATCCTCAATTCCCTCAAGATGGCAGGCCGAGATATAAGGCGAGCCCGTGTAGATAAACTCTCGATAAACCTCGTCCGAGAACAAGAATAGGTCGTGTTTTTTTACAAGGTCGCGTATGCGGTTCATCTCCTTGCGAGTGTATAAATAACCGGTTGGATTATTGGGGTTACAGATGAGAATACCGCGTGTGCGCTCGTTTATCAGCTCCTCGAATCGCTCCATTGGAGGCAGTGCAAAGGACTCCTCGATAGTTGAACGTATGGGGCGTATGACGGCGCCGGCAGAGATAGCAAAGGCCATATAATTGGCGTATGCAGGTTCGGGGACAATAATCTCGTCGCCGGGATTAAGGCACGACATAAATGCAAAGAGCACAGCCTCGGAGCCGCCCGTTGTTACAATAATATCGTCGGCTTTCAGCTTAATTTGATATTGGTCGTAATATCCCACAAGTTTCTCCCTGAGCGAGAGAAAGCCATCGCTTGGCGAATATTCCAAAATTTTACGGTCTATATTTCTGATAGCGTCAAGAGCAACAGCCGGAGACTCGAGGTCGGGCTGTCCGATGTTCAAATGATACACGTGAATACCGCGGGCTTTTGCCTCGTTGGCAAAGGGGGCCAATTTTCTAATTGGCGACGATGGCATCAGTATTGCGCGTTCCGATAAGTTAGGCATATCTTTTTGATTTTTTTAATTCCTTATTTTTTATTGAATTTTCATTTGAGCAATGCAAATAGAAAATTCTGTTTTGCAAATTTATTAAAATTATTCTTTAATAATGATAATATGTAATATTAAATTTTGATTATATGTAAATTTTGTTCGGATTATTATTATTTCTTGTGATTATTGTAAAATATCGCTATCCAGCGCACCCTTTTATAAAGACACTTTTGAATGATAATGAATATTATGTTTAATAGGATTTTAAAAAATTATCACTCTCTGCTCCGTCGGTTGAAAAATCATAATTTTAAGTTCCTCGAGGCTTGTCTTATGTTTTAATAGAATTTTAGAAAATTACACTTTCTGCTCGTTGGGGTTGAAAATCAGAATTTTAAGCTCCTCGGGGCTTGTCTTATGTTTTAATAGAATTCAGCAAGTCGACCAATATTTGTAAAGCATTAAATTTACCTTTTAAATAACTTCTGTCAATAAAAATAAATTTATGCCTGTCAATAAAGAGTATCTATAAGAAAAACGGTAAAAGGCTCGCAGCCACATAGCAATAACAATTTAAATTTTGCAAACAAAAAAAGTTACTGCATTGTAGTATTTTATATTCTATCGAGAATTATAAATTTTCTAAAAAAAATACTTAATGCTGCTTATCAATCTTCTTAATAGTTATTTTTTCTTGATAATTTCAACATTAGATAGAATATTAAATATGTAGCGAAAGATTTGTATAATCTTTATTTACAACAATTTAAGGTCATTGACAGCAATAAGATAATTTTTTAAATTGCCGCTTTTCATAATCTTTTTATAAGGCTTGCGTCCCAATAGTGGCTCGCAATATTCCCAAAAGGTGCGCATCTTATTCAGCATCTGTGTGTCGCCCTTAAGGATTTTTGCATACTCGGCCATAAGTTCATCGTGCATTTTAATCATAAGTCCAATGCGTCGGTTGTTGCTCCACGTTTCGTTGCTGTTATATTCCTGTGCGAGCGACGGAGTACCCAACAGCCCTCGACCAATCATTATTCCCTTTATTTGCGGATAATTATCCTCGATTCGTTTAATATCATCGAGTGTCAGAATATCGCCGTTGTAAATAATGGGATTCTCTGATATTCTACAAGCCTCGTTGAATCGCTCACCGTCGATGCAGCCTTTATATTGTTGCGCGCCTGTTCGCGGATGCAATGTAATATGTTGTAAATTAACGCTATTCAACAGCTCAATTGCTTTTTTATACTCGTCGCCGTCTTCCCGGCCCAAGCGCATTTTTACCGAGAACCTAATATTTCCACGCGCCTTAATCCCCTCTATAATATCGGCAATAGTTGCTGTGTCCGACAGCAGGCCCGAGCCTCGTCCGTGTCGCACCTGAAGAGGAAAGGGGCATCCCATATTAAGGTCTATCTCGTTGTAACCCAACGCCTCTACCCTATTTGCAAGATATTCAAACTCTTTGCGATTGCCGAATATTATCTGTGGAACCACCGGAACGCCTTTGTTATTCTCGGGGGCAATGTCGCGTAAATCCTTCGAGCGTATGCTCCCGGTCTCGACGCGCACAAAAGGTGTGTAGTAACTCCTAACGGCGCCCACGAGTTTGTGGTGCGTGCGACGATAGACGTCGTCGGTGTAACCTTGTAATGGGGCAAAAAATATCGGTAACATTTAATCAAAAATACTATTTATGCTGCTAAAATGCTTCTTACTGCAAAAGTCAGAAGCCACTGTACAAAGATGCTATAATTTTTTCTTTATTTCCTCAGAATATTCATTTTTTTTCTATACTTTTACAAGATTCTTAACCTTAAAACGTATAATCAAAAACTTTAAAAATGAAACGAATATCTTTAATTCTTATGGTTGTGCTCGCAGTAGCCTGCGTAGGCACAAATAAGCCTGCAAATGAGGCGCAAGAAGCTTCTCAGACGACTCAGAAGCCCGATTCTGTCATTGTTTATGAGCACGATTACCTTGTTAAAGTGGGTGATATTGCCCCCGATTTTACCCTAAATTACACCGATGGCACGCAGTTTACCCTCTCGCAGATGCGCGGTAAGGTTGTAATGTTGCAGTTTACTGCAAGCTGGTGCGGAATATGCCGCGAGGAGATGCCGCATATTGAGAGTGAAATTTGGCAGCGCCACAAAGATAACCCCGACTTTATTCTCGCAGGTGTCGATCGCGAGGAGACTAAAGAGGTTGTCGAGGGATACACGGCGAAGATAGGAACAACCTATCCTATGCTTCTCGACGATAAGGGTGATGTTTTTGCCAGCTATGCTGTGCGTAAGTCGGGAATTACGCGTAATGTACTCATCGACCGCGACGGACGCATTGTAATGCTCACTCGTCGTTACGTCGAGCCCGAGTTTAAGCAGCTTGTTGCCACAATTGACAGTCTGTTGGCTAAGTGATTCATTCATAGACGATTTAAAAAGTTAGCGACTATTCTGTACAAGAATAGTCGCTAACTTTTTATAGGCTGTTAATACTTATTATCCTCTTTACGATTTTTTATTCGGCGCTCTTGCGACGCATACTGCGACGCTTGGGTGCAGGTGCCTCGGGCTGCTCTTGCTTGATTCCTGCAAGCTCGGGGTCAATCATAATGCGTCCGCAGTTCTCGCATACGATGATTTTTTTGCGCATACGAATGTCCATCTGACGCTGTGGGGGTATTTTGCTGAAGCAACCGGCGCAGGCGTCGCGCTCGACATATACAATTCCGAGGCCGTTGCGCGAGTTTTTGCGGATGCGCTTGAATGAGGTCAGCAGACGCGACTCGATGTTGAGCTCGAGGTTGCGTGCCTGCTCGCGCAGTTTCTCCTCCTCGGCTTTTGTCTCGGCTACAATCTCGTCGAGTTCGGAGCGTTTCAGCTCAAGGTCTTTCTTACGCTCGTCGAGCTGTGTCTTTGCGCGCTCGAGCTCGTCGTTCTTTTGACGCTCATCGCGACGCGAGTCGTTGATTTTTTTCTCGTCGTGCTCAATTACGAGTTTGTTGTACTCAATCTCTTTGTTCAGAAGGTCGAATTCGCGGTTGTTGCGCACGTTATTCTGGTCTTCGGTGTATTTTTCGATGCTGCGCTGTGCCTGCTCCATCTCCTCTTTGTAGCTGAGGATGTTCTCGCGTATGCTCTTTATGTCGTTGGTAATGTTCTCGATACGTGTACCGAGACCAATTATCTCGTCCTCAAGGTCTTTTACTTCGAGGGGAAGCTCGCCACGGAGAATTTTTATCTTGTCAATCTCGGTGAGGATTGTTTGTAGCTGATACAGACTTTTCAGTTTCTCCTCTACTGTAAATTCAGAAGGGTCTTTCTTTGCCATTGTTTCTTTATTTAGGGTTAATATTTATAAGCATTTTATGGGGTTTGTGCACACGGTTGTTGTGCTTATGGGCAGTCGGGGGAAATTCTGTTTTACTATTTTATGCAGAATTTCGGTGGTGTATTGCTCGCTCTCGTAGTGCCCTATTATTGCGTATAGCATTTTGTCGGTGTTGTCGAAGAGCTCGTGGTAGCGTGCTTCGCCTGTCAGGTAAAGGTCGGCGCCGGCTGCAAGGGCTGCGCCGGCAAATGATGCTCCTGCGCCGCCGCAAAGGGCCACTTTTTTTATTTTTCGTCCTCTTAATGGTGTGTGTTTGACGCATCCTGCCGAGAAGGTCTCTTTAATTTTTAAAAGAAATTCTTGCTCGTCGCACTCGGCATCAAGCTCGCCTATTACTCCCGACCCGGCTCTGTTCCAATCGTTTAACAGTGGGTAAATGTCGTAGGCGGGTTCTTCGTAGGGGTGGGCGTCGAGCAGTGAGCGCACTACCCTGCTTTTTATGTATGCCGGTAGGATTGTTTCGATGCGTACCTCGCACTCGGTGTGAAGCTCGCCGATTTTTCCGCAGAAGGGGGTGCACCCCTCGCCTGCCCTGAATGTACCTTGTCCCTCGACATTGTAGCTGCAGGCGTCGTAGTTGCCTATTGCTCCGCAGCCCGCCTCGAAGAGTGCCTTGCGCACCCCTTCGGCCTGTGCCACGGGGACGTATGTTACCAATTTAAGCAGTGAATTTTCTTTTGGAACAAGGGTGCGCACATTCTTGAGCCCTAATTTCGAGGCTATATGGTGGTTGACGCCACCAAAGGCATTGTCGAGGTTGGTGTGTGCCGAGTATATGGCAATGCCGTTGCCTAGTGCTTTTATTACGCAGCGCTCGACACTGTTGGCGCCTGTGATTCTTTTTAGGGGGCGGAAAAGTAGCGGATGATGTGATATGATAAGATTGTATCCCAACGCAACAGCCTCGTCTATAACCTTTTCTGTTACGTCCAGACACAATAAAACCCCTGTAATTTCCGCATCTGTTAATCCAATTTGCAGTCCGGCATTATCGTATCCATCTTGCAACGGCAGAGGCGCGAACTTTTCAAGGGCGGTCGCTATCTCTTTTAGTTTAGTAGCCAAATTCGCTTATTTTTTGCAAATGTACTGTTTTTTTTCGATTCGACAAAATTTAATGTGCTGTTTATATTTAATTATGTGCTCGTCGCAGAGTCAACCAGCAAGTGCAACATTACGAAATAAATTTGTAAAAGCACTCCTTTGGTGTTGAAAATTTCAGTTTTTCTCTTGGTCTTTCGTTTAATTTGTATTGTGTTTTCTTTATTTTTCTGTCAGTAACGGTGCT
>JAZSIU010000060.1:0-2094 GCA_045533955.1 Bacteroidaceae bacterium | reverse complement strand
TGCTGCGGACCGCCCTCACTTAGTCGCTTGTAAACAAGCGTCTAAGTAGCGGTTAAACATACCTCGCACTTTTTCCTTAAAACAATCGTACCTACATTGAATTTCTTTTTTATGGTGCAATAAATTAAAAGTTACCTTTTGCACTTAATTATATTCGGCTGTTCTTGAAATTGAGATATAGCTTATTGATTCCTGTTCACAGTAAATTCTCACTGAACTGTTGCTGCTGCCGTTAAGCCACGGGAGAGTAGGTCATCGCCACTTTTTTTAGAGAAGAGCTTTAATCTAAAAAGATTAAGGCTCTTTTTTCCCGTTGCTGTAAATTTACTGTATCTGCCTTGTACAATATTTTGACTGCTGTTTATAATATTCTTCCTCTTTTTACGTTTCCTAACAAGAAAAGGATGAATTTTTATGCAGTGGTTCAAGAATTTCAATAATGTAAAATATCTGCTTATTGCGGTTGCTGCGGTTATTGCTGTTGCGTCGCTGTATGTGTCGCACGCGCTTACGTCCGACCTTAAAAAGGAGGAGCTTAATAAAATGCAGGTGTGGGCCGAGGCTATGCGCTCGCTCAATAGTGCCGATGAGAATACCGACCTTAATCTTGTGCTTGCCGTGCTCAGTGGCAATGATATTATCCCGGTGGTGGTGCTCGATAGTAAGGGGGCGATAAATAATCATCGTAATATTGAGATTCCCGAGGGCGAGGATTCGCTTACTGTGCTTTTGCAGATGGTGGCCGAGATGCGTGCCGGCGACCATATTATACGCATTGATATGGAGGGCGAGGATTATTTCGAGGTGTGTTACGATGATTCTCTGTTGCTGCAACGTCTCTCTTACTATCCTTATGTGCAGCTGCTTGTGGTGCTTCTCTTCTTTCTCATCTGCCTTGTGGCCATTGTCAGCTCGAAGCGTGCCGAGCAAAATAAGGTGTGGGTGGGCCTCTCGAAGGAGACGGCGCATCAGTTGGGAACGCCAATATCGTCGCTTATGGCGTGGAGCGAGGTTTTGCGCGATAAATACCCTGACGACGAGCTTCTGCGCGAGATGGGCAAGGATGTGAGCCGCTTGCAGACGGTGGCCGAGAGGTTCTCGAAGATTGGTTCGAAGCCCGAGCCTACGTCCGAGGAACTGCTCGACCTGCTCGACCGTGTGGTCGATTATTTCCGTCGTCGCACGTCGAATAAGGTGCAGTTTGTATGCAATTTCCCCAAGCGTCCGCTGCTTGTGCGTATGAATGCGCCGCTCATCGAGTGGGTGTTCGAGAATCTGTGCAAGAATGCCATTGATGCTATGGACGGCGTGGGGACAATAACTTTCACTGTTACGCAGGATGATAATTGTGCCTATATTGAGGTGGCCGACACGGGCAAGGGTATTGCAAAATCGTGTTTTAAGACTGTGTTCGAGCCGGGATACACGACAAAAAAGCGCGGCTGGGGATTGGGCCTCTCGCTTGCCAAGCGTATTATGGAGCAGTATCACCGCGGGCGTATCTTTGTAAAGTCGTCCGAGCAGGGTAAGGGTACCACTTTCCGCGTCGAGCTTAGGAAGTGAAAATTTTATGCCCCTACTGCTTTTATCCGATATTTCGTCAATTAACCCTACTATTTTATACATTCTCTTTTGTAACTGTTTGACTTTCTGCCGTTTTTTTGTTTAATTTGTACGCAATTCAAAGCGGATGCAGTGTGCTTTCGCTGTTAAAGGAGAATAAATAAACAAAAAGGAGTATGCAACATTTGTCAGAGGGGACGCTTCTTCAGGGTGGAAAATATAAGATAGAGAAAGTGCTGGGGCAGGGAGGATTCGGAATAACCTACCTTGCCACACAGGTGCTCTTGGGGCGAAAAGTGTGTGTTAAAGAGTTTTTCTTCAAGCAATTTTGCGAGCGCGACGAGGCCACCAGCCACGTAACTTTGGGCACAAAGAGCAACCGCGAGATTGTGGCTCAACGTAAAATTCTGAGGGATTTTTAAATTAAGCATATAATTTTGCTAATCTAAAAAGGAAAAAATCTTTATCCTTCACCCCTCTGAATTGTGCTCTAAATGCTTTAATTTTAGAATTGAAAGATTCCGAAGCCGC
>JAZSIU010000072.1:0-54771 GCA_045533955.1 Bacteroidaceae bacterium | reverse complement strand
CGCGGGGAGTAGTATAGAGGTGATAACTTGGGTAAACTAATATACAACCACCGACACGGTTCTATGTCTTTGCCTGGTTGTAGCTTACGTTAACGCCCAACTGAATACGATCCCACAATTTGTAGTTCTGACGCAGTGCGAATGTGTTACGATTGTAACGGTTCGACTCAATCATACCAACCGAGTGAGAGTTTGAGTAAGAGACGTAAGTCTGAATCTTCTCTGTACCTCCCGACACCGAAATAGAGTTATTGGTGTTTACACCAAGCTCGTAGAACTCGGCAATATCGTCCTTTGCGTAGTTACGCAGATAGGCATCGTGCATTGTACCCTCGGGGTAGTAGAGACGGTCGGCTGCTGTGCTATATACGTGCTTGCCATCGCCACTGAGACGAGCACCCCAGCTGTTATAGTCGATAGACTTGTTACCGAACGGGTCGACACGGTAGCTACCGTATGCGTTCTGAAGCGCGGGAGTAAGAAGAGGAGTATCGAATGTGGTATTCGAGTTGAATGTAACCTCCATCTTACCCTGCTTACCCTTCTTTGTGGTAATCATCACAACACCGTTGGCTGCACGCGAACCGTAAAGAGCAGCGGCGTTGGCACCTTTAAGAATGTTCATCGACTCAATATCGTCGGGGTTAATCATTGACATAGGGTCGCTACCCTCGGTTGTACCTGCGTATGTAAGGTCGGCAGCGTCGCCCACCTGTCCGCGTATGCTGTTTGTCATAGGCACTCCATCGACAACGATAAGGGGGGCATTCTCACCCATAATTGATTTATTACCGCGCAGTGTGATTTTTGAGGCACCACCGGCACCACCGGCACTCGGAGTAATTGTGATACCCGAAATTTTACCCTCGAGTGAGTTTACGAGGTTCACGTCCTGTACCTGAAGAAGGTCGGCCGCCTTAATCTGTTGTGTGGCGTATGTAAGAGACTTTTCTTTACGCATAATACCCATAGCAGTTACCACAAACTCCTCGAGCATCTCGGTCTCTTCATTAAGTGTAAAGTTAAGCGGGCCACCATTCCACACAAGCTCTTGCTTTTGGTAACCCATCATCTGCGCGCAGATTGTGGAACCTTTTTTTACAAGGTCGAGTTTGTAGTTTCCGTCAAAATCGACCTGTGTCGAGTTTGTAGTACCTACGACAAACACAATAGCGCCGAATACCGGCTCGCCACTGGCGTCTTTAACCACACCCTTGACTACTCCACCATCCTGTTGCATCACATTAGTCTCGGCCATTGCCTTTGGAGCAAAGCCGCAAAGCGGCAATCCCAAAAGAGAGGCCGCCAACAGTGAAATACCAACTGTTTTTAGTTTCATAAGTTATAAATTTTAAGGTTGTTAGGCTGTATGTTGTGCAATTATATTCCCGTAAAAATTTCAGAAACGGCTTAGAAATTGTTAGTATTTCTAAAAAAACAGTTCTTTATCAGGCTGTATGTTTTGCCATTTTATGCTTCCAAAGAATGGTTATCTCTTTTTTTGCAGTCGCATAGCCTGCCACACAACCTTCAGAAAAGAGAAACATCCTACTCTGTCCCATAATAATTGGCGATATAAACATATACTGCCTCTAAAATCATCCGAAAAAAATCGCCCTCATACGTTTATATACAATTTCGTCAAAAATACACAATTTTTCTTACATCTTAACTTATTTTCCATCTTTTTTATCAACCGCAGGAGTATTTAACCTTTTTCTCACGCAACTATACGGGTTTACTCATTATTATATGCTATTTAAGCGCTTAAATTTGCATATTAAACAGAAATTAACGAAATTTACACACACAACAAAACAACGATGCAAAATGAGCAAACATAAAAGCAACAGACCTTTTTTGTGGATACCGACACTGTATTTCACAGAGGGACTGCCCTACTTTGCAGTTACAGTAATATCGGTGATTATGTACAAGCGCCTCGATATTGACAACACATCAATTGCGCTATACACAAGCTGGCTCTATCTGCCGTGGGTGATAAAGCCCTTTTGGAGCCCGCTGGTTGATATGCTCTCGACCCGTCGCCGCTGGATTGTTGCCACTCAGTTTCTTATGGGTGCTGCTCTGGGGTCAATAGCCTTTCTTATCCCCGTGAGCAACTTCTTTCAGTGGACCCTGTGCCTATTTTGGCTTATTGCGTTCAGCTCGGCCACGCACGACATTGCCGCCGACGGCTTTTATATGCTGAGCCTCGACGAGCAACAGCAATCCTTCTTCAGCGGAATACGCAGCATCTTCTACCGCATAGCCACAATCTTCGGGCAGGGAGTGCTAATAATCCTTGCAGGACGTCTCGAGGAGCAGACAGGCAACATTTCCCTTGCGTGGAGCATCACATTCGGCGCGCTTGCAGCCATAATCATTCTGTTGGGATTCTACCACACAAAATTCCTGCCCTCGCCAACGAAAGATATTCCGCGCAACATTCGCAGCACGGGCGAGGCGTTCGGCAATTTCGGGAAAATCATCCTAAGCTATTTTCAAAAACCCGGAATAGTGTGCGCACTGCTCTTTATGCTCCTTTTCCGCCTACCCGAGGCACAATTGGTAAAAATGATTAACCCCTTTCTGCTGGACGCAAAAGCAGTAGGAGGCCTCGGGATGTCAACCGAGCAGATAGGTTTCACATACGGCACGATAGGCGTAATAGGTCTTATAATAGGTGGAATAGTCGGCGGAATATGTATCTCGAGACAAGGCCTCAAATATTGGCTGTGGCCTATGGTTCTTGCAATCTCCCTGCCCGACCTTGTCTATGTCTATCTGAGCTACGCCCAGCCCGACAGTCTGTTTGCAATAAACAGCTGCATATTCATCGAGCAGCTGGGCTACGGATTCGGCTTTACAGCCTATATGCTATACCTTATATATTTTTCGCGCGGCGAATATGCAACCGCCCACTACGCAATCTCCACAGCCTTTATGGCGCTTGGAATGATGCTCCCGGGAATGATTTCGGGCTACATACAAGAGGCAATAGGCTACAAATACTTTTTCATCTGGGTTATGATATGCTGCCTTGCCACATTCGCAGTATCGGCGCTGCTGAAGATTGACCCAAAATTCGGAACAAAAAACAACAAATAACAAATTACAAAAATGAAAAGAATCAAGACAATTGCAGTGGCAGTGCTATTGGCACTCACTGCCGAGGCACAAACAAACTACACACAAGGTCTCTCAGTGTGGTTCGACAAGCCCACAACCCTTAATGGACGACAAGTATGGTACGGCGGACGCCCCGACCTGTGGAAGGGCAAAGGCAAGCCCGAGTGGGCAGGCGAGGGTGCTCAGAACCCCGACCAAGAGTGGGAGTCAAAATCCCTGCCCATCGGCAACGGCAGCATCGGCGGAAACATCCTCGGCTCCATCGAGGCCGAGCGCATCACGCTCAACGAAAAGACCCTGTGGCGCGGCGGCCCCAACACCGAGAAGGGCACCGAATACTATTGGAACGTCAACAAAGAGTCGGCGCACCTGCTCGACGACATACGTCAAGCCTTTAAAGATGGCGACGAAGCAAAAGCCGCCAAGCTCACACGCGAGAATTTCAACAGCCCTGTAGCCTACGAATATTACGGCGAGAAGCCTTTCCGCTTCGGAAACTTCACCACAATGGGCGAAATATACATCGAGACAGGGCACAACCCCATCGGCCTCGGCGACTACAAGCGCATTCTCTCGCTCGACTCGGCCCTTGCCGTTGTACAATACGAGCGCAAGGGGGTAAAATTCGAGCGTAAATATTTCGCATCGTACCCCGCAAATATAATCGCCATAAAATACACCGCCGACAAGCCCGGCCAACAGAACCTCATCCTAAGCTACGCACAAAACCCCGTATCCGAAGGCACCCTGACGAGCGATGGCAACTGCGGCATTCTGTTCCGAGGTACCCTCGACAACAACAAAATGCAATACACAATGCGCATTCAGGCCGTAGCCAAAGGCGGTAAACAGACCGTAAAAGATGGCCAAATACACATTACAGGCGCCGACGAAGTATGCTTCTACATAACCGCCGACACCGACTACAAAATCAATTTCGACCCCGACTTTACCGACCCCAAAGCCTACGTAGGCGTTAACCCCGACGCAACCACCGAAGCGTGGATGCAAGGCGCCCTTGCCAAAGGCTACGACACCCTATTTGCCGAGCACTATGCCGACTACTCCTCGCTCTTCGGCCGTGTGAGCCTCGACCTCAACCCCAACGCCCCCACCACCCTCGAGTATCCCGGCGTTGCATCGCTGCCCACCCCCGCACGCCTCAAGAGCTACCGCACCGGCAAGCCCGACTACGGCCTCGAAGAGCTCTATTTCCAATTCGGCCGCTACCTGCTTATAGCAAGCTCGCGCCCCGGCAACCTCCCCGCCAACCTTCAAGGAATGTGGCACAACAACGTCGATGGCCCGTGGCGCGTCGATTACCACAACAACATCAACCTACAAATGAACTATTGGCCAGCCTGCGCCACCAACCTCGACGAGTGCGTCCTACCACTCATCGACTTTATCCGCACCCTTATGAAGCCCGGCGCCGTAACCGCAAAATCCTATTTCGGCGCACGCGGCTGGACAGCCAGCATCTCGGGCAACATATTCGGGTTCACCGCCCCCCTCATCAGCCAAGATATGTCGTGGAATTTCAACCCTATGGCAGGCCCGTGGCTGGCCACACACGTGTGGGACTACTACGACTACACACGCGACAAGAAATTCCTTAAAGAGATAGGTTACGACATTATAAAGAGCAGCGCCATCTTCGCCGTCGATTATCTGTGGAAGAAAGAGGACGGCACATACACCGCCGCCCCCTCAACCTCGCCCGAACACGGCCCCATCGACCAAGGAGCCACCTTTGTACACGGCGTAGTACGCGAGATTCTGCTCAACGCCATTGACGCCAGCAAAGAGCTGGGCGTCGATAGCAAGCTGCGCAAAGAGTGGACACAAGTGCTCGACAAACTCGCCCCCTACCAAATAGGACGTTACGGCCAGCTTATGGAGTGGAGCAAGGACATTGACGACCCCAAAGACCAGCACCGCCACGTGAACCACCTCTTCGGTCTGCACCCCGGCCACACAATCTCGCCCGTAACCACTCCCACCCTTGCCGAAGCATCAAAAGTAGTGCTTGTTCACCGCGGCGACGGCGCCACCGGCTGGAGTATGGGATGGAAGCTGAACCAATGGGCCCGCCTGCACGATGGTAACCACGCCTACACCCTCTTCGGCAACCTACTGAAGAACGGCACCCTCGACAATCTGTGGGACACACACGCCCCCTTCCAGATTGATGGTAATTTCGGCGGCACATCAGGCATCACCGAGATGCTTATGCAGAGCCATATGGGCTTCATTCACCTGCTTCCCGCCCTCCCCGACGCTTGGAGCGAGGGTAGCATCAGCGGCATCTGCGCCAAAGGCGGCTTCGACGTTGACATTACGTGGAACGAAGGCAAGCTGACACAAGCCACCATAAAATCGAAGAACGGCGGAAAATGCAGCCTGCGCTACGGCGAGAGCACCATTGATTTCGGCACAAAGAAAGGCCGCAGCTACACCGTTGTACTAAAAGACGGCAAGCTCAGAGTAAAATAATCCCCCGAGAAACCAATAAAGACTCCTCCCTGCTACACCACAATGTATCAGGGAGGAGGTTTTATCTGCCACCATACACCGAAAATCCACACGCATACAAACACAAAAAAAGCCCCGCGGAAGATACCGCCGAGCCAACAAACACAAAAAAAGTTTTGCTGCACGAAGAGAACGATGAAACTCCGAGAATATAAGATTTGAGCGCTCCTGTTCTTTGTAATCCACCGGCTCTCTAAAGCTACCCTAAGGCGTGGCCCGCCATTGAACAATACGAAGGCATCTCGGTTTTCAGATTTAATTGATGAGTTTCCCAGTCAATCGATGCAGCAAAACCATACACAAATATATGGTGCTTTAATTACAAAAGCAAATTTTACCCCCAATTTTTTAATTATTTTTTATCTCTTTCATACTCGTTACATTTTACCTGCACAAAGAGGAAACCATTAGCCCCTTATCCTCGGCCGATAGTCCCAAAATCTACACACACCATAGATGTATAAAGAAGCAGGCCGCACAAAAATTGTGCAGCCTGTTATTCAACCAACTATCAATGGATTACTTTACCTTATCCACAATAGCCTTGAACGCAGCGGGATTGTTCATTGCGAGGTCGGCAAGAACCTTACGGTTAATCTCGATACCGGCCTTGTGCAGAGCACCCATAAGCTGCGAGTATGACATACCCTCGAGACGCGCAGCAGCGTTGATACGCTGAATCCAGAGTGCGCGGAACTCGCGTTTCTTGTTACGACGGTCGCGGAAAGCGTATGTCAGACCCTTCTCCCAAGTATTCTTGGCAACAGTCCACACATTCTTACGGGCACCGAAGTAACCTCTTGTCAAACCTAAAATTTTCTTTCTTCTTGCTCTTGAAGCAACGTGATTTACTGATCTTGGCATAGTTTTAATTCCTTTTGAATGTTAGCGCCGCCGGGAAGCGGACTTTCGGGCTTTTTCACAAACGCCCTGCTAAAAACATTCGGTTAATAATCTTTTTACTTAACGCAGTGACAACAGTTCCTTAACACTCTTTACATTAGCAGGTGCGAGGGTTGTAAAATGTACAAGGTTTCTCTTCTGCTTCTTTGTCTTCTTAGTCAGGATGTGACTGTGATAAGCGTGCTTTCTCTTGATTTTACCCGTTCCGGTAAGAGCGAATCTTTTTTTGGCACCGGAGTTAGTCTTTACTTTTGGCATTGTTTAAAAATTATTTTGATTAGTATTATTACGGCAACGTACTATACAACGTTACTCGCTTTTCTCGTTATTCTCTTTTGGAGCCTCGGGCTTGGGCTGCGCGGGCTTTTCCTTCTTTACGGGAGCGGCCTTTTTAGGTGCCATCATAATGGTCATACGCTTACCCTCGAGCAGAGGCATCATCTCCAATTTTCCATACTCTTCAAGGTCTTTTGCGAAGCGCAGAAGCAGAATCTCGCCCTGCTCTTTGAAAAGAATCGAACGGCCTTTAAAGAATACGTAAGCCTTTACCTTATCGCCATCCTGCAAAAAGCCGATTGCGTGCTTCAACTTAAAGTTGTAGTCGTGGTCGTCGGTCTGAGGGCCGAAGCGTATCTCCTTGACATCAATCTTTACCTGCTTGGCTTTCTGCTCTTTCTGACGCTTTTTAAGCTGATACAGGAATTTTGAATATTCGATAAGGCGGCACACCGGTGGAACGGCTGTGGGCGAAATTTCAACGAGGTCAACCCCCCTCTCCTCTGCCATACGCAGAGCCTTTGATGTAGGGAGCACCATTGCCTCAATGTCATCGCCTACGATACGTACCTCATTTACACGAATTTGCTCGTTCACACGGTACTGATTCTTCAGATTGTCGTTCTTCATTCAAGAATATTGATAAGGTTCTTTTTTGTTTTTTGTTGTTTAAATTCGCCTCTTTATCAGGCTGCGAACCTACCCAACTATGAATTTTTATTAAATTTTTAGCTTAATGCGGCGCAAATTTAGCATTTATTCTTCAAATAGAGAAGCGCTTCGACGTTTTTTTTCGCGTTGCACATATTTTTTCAACAAATTATGGAGAAAAAAGTCGTTTTTCTCCATAACTCGTCTTTTGTGTCTGCTTATCAAGCATTTATTACTCGGCAGTCTCGACTTTGCGAATTTGCTTTGTACGAATCTCCTCGCAAATTTGGGCCACAAACTCGGCAATGGGCTTAACACCCTCGTCGCCTGCAAATCGGCTGCGCACTGCCACGGTGCGTGTCTCCTCCTCTTGTTGTCCCAGAACAAGCATATAGGGGACGCGGTTGTTACGAGCGTCGCGTATCTTGTAGCCTATCTTCTCGGAACGATTATCGACGTGCACAAGCACTCCGTTGCGTTTGAGCTCGGAGGCTACCTCGTAAGCATAGTCGCCGTACTTCTCTGAGATGGGCAGAATGCGCACCTGCTCGGGGCAGAGCCACGTGGGGAATTTACCCTCATATTTCTCTATAAGCCAAGCGAGTGTACGCTCGTAGCAGCCCATACTTGTGCGGTGGATAATGTAGGGGCGCACCTTCTCGCCATTTTGGTCGACGTAGTACATATCGAATTGCGCTGCCAAAAGAGCGTCCCACTGCACGGTTATCATTGTATCCTCTTTGCCATATACATTCTTGGCGTTAATATCTACTTTGGGGCCGTAGAAGGCTGCACCACCCGTCTCCTCGACAAAGGGTATCTGAAGTTCGTTGAGCATTTGGCGTATGTGCTCTTGTGTCTCTTCCCACACCTCGGGCTCGCCGATATATTTTTTACGGTTCTCGGGGTCCCACTTTGCAAGGACGTATGTAACGTCATTCTGAAGACCCAATGTCTCCATCACGTGCTTTGCAAGAGCAAGGCAGTTTTTAAACTCCTCGACCATTTGGTCGGGACGCACAATGAGGTGTCCTTCGCTGATTGTAAACTGACGCACGCGTGTCAGACCGTGCATCTCGCCTGAATCCTCGTTGCGGAACAGTGTCGATGTCTCGCTGTAACGCAGCGGAAGATCGCGGTACGAGTGGTGTGTGGCCTTATAGACGTAATATTGGAAGGGGCAGGTCATAGGACGCAGGGCAAACACCTCTTTGTCATTCTCTTCGTCGCCAAGCACAAACATTCCATCCTTATAGTGGTCCCAGTGTCCCGATATTTTGTAAAGGTCGCTCTTGGCCATCAGTGGGGTTTTTGTGCGAATGTATCCCCATTCGTTATCCTCGAGGTCTTCAATCCAGCGTTGCAGTGTCTGCACTATTTTTGCACCCTTTGGCATAAGCAGCGGCAGTCCCTGACCAATTACATCCACCGTGGTAAAGAGTTCCATCTCGCGACCAATCTTGTTGTGGTCGATGTTCTTAATGTGCTCAAGGTGCGCAAGATAAGCCTCAAGTTCCTCTTTGCTGAAGAAAGCTGTACCATAGATACGCGACAGCGAGGCATTATTCTTATCGGCGCGCCAATAAGCGGTTGAGGTAGAGAGTAGTTTAAAGCCCTTAATCAGTCGAGTATTAAGCAGATGCGGGCCCATACAAAGGTCAACAAAGTCGTCCTGTGTGTATATTGTGATGCGCTCACCCTCGGGGATTGCGTCAATTAGCTCCAGCTTGTAAGGCTCGCCCTTCTGCTTCATAAGTTCGATGGCCTCCTCGCGCGAGATTACCTTACGTTCGATGCGAGGGTTCGATTTTATGATTTTCTTCATCTCCTTCTCAATGGCATCGAGGTTCTCTTTTGTAAAGGGAGGACACTCAAAGTCATAGAAAAAGCCCGTCTCTGTTGCCGGACCGATAGTTACCTTTGCGTCGGGGAACAGATGCTTAACAGCCTCGGCCATAATGTGCGTAGCCGTGTGTCGAAGCACGTGCAGGGCATCTTTTTCCTCGACAGAAACAAGCTGTGCCTCGCAACCGTCGGCGGGAACGTCGCGCAGGTCGATGATATTGCCATCCACTCTTGCGGCAACTACCGTGTTTAGTATTTTCGCATCTATCGACGATACAAGTTCGATAAACGATTTTCCATAATTCTCGGCGCCAAATTCGTGTACGGCACCCTGTGGCAATGCAATCTTTATCATAGTATAAGAATTTTTTTTAAATTACTAATATAATATATCTTTGTCGGGCCGTGCGTGTCGCTGTTTTTTTGTTTTCCGAAAATGTTAGTTTCTTTCGTAGTTTCTCCATAAAAAGTCCGTGCGACACAATTTTATACGGCTAAAAAATCCACTCGTTTTTTTAAGCGGCGCTAAGATAATAAATTATTCACTGAAAAACAGTAAGAAGAGCTTTTTTCTTTCCTCTCATTAGCAATAAATTACTCTTTTGGGGCAAAAGTACAATTACTCCTGCCCTGCGAAACGCTTAATCACATTGTAGGCAGCAAATATTCCCAGCTCACCGGCCTTACCAAGGTCGGCAATACCCTCGTGAATCTGCCCCAAATAAATTTTGGCTAATCCTCGGTTATAATAAGCCTCGGCAAATTTATCGTCCAGTTCAATAGCAGCGGTATAATCGACCACCGCCGATTTAAAATCGCTCAACTTAACCGATATATTTGCTCTGTTATAATAGGCATAAATAAAATCAGGCATTTCGGCAATAACTGCGTCGAGGTCGTTTTTGGCGAGGCGATAATCAATATTGGGCAGCGCCTTCTCCTGCTCGATGGCATACGACGTTCCCGAGGCCGCACGGCTCATATTCTGCGATTCTATCTGCTTGGCACGAACCGTGGCGCGGATAAAATAGAGCAACCACGTCTCGCCCTCGAGTGTCAAGGCTATGTTAAGGTCGGCTATTGAGGCTTCAAAATCCTGCACAAGGTAAAAATCAAGCGCGCGCGCCATCCGATAGCGCATCACGTCGGGAAAATCGGCCACATTCTTCGACTGCTCGTCAACTCCTGCAAAATGTCTTTCTACCTCATCCTCGCTCAATGCTCTCTCGTTGTTAGTCAGCAGAATATCACGCGGCATTTCGCCTACACGGTTAATATCGTCAATAGGTTTATAGTAACGAATAAGGGCATTTACGTCTCGATGGCGCTCGTAATATGTTATTGCGAACATCGGCAAGAGTTCAATGTGTACGTTACGATTCTGCACCCTTCCGCGATAAATGGTCGAATATTGCCTACCCGGTTCATCATCGGCAACAACCATTTTATTATAGTTGCTAACATTACGGTCGGAGCGGCGGCGCACCCTCTCGGCACTCTCCTTTTGCAGCGAGTCGCCCGGCGCATTATCGGCCGACACAAGGCTGCTCGCCATACGTCGGCGCATAATCCACATTTCATCAGCCTCGGCACCGGCCCTGTCGCCTGCGTTTCGACGTGCCTCGGCACGGCAGTGGTAACCATACTCGAACTGCGGAAAATCCTCGAGCACGCGGGTAAAGTCGTCGATGGCCCCCTCGTAGTCGCCCGTGTTACTCCTTAGAAGCGCACGATTGAAGCGCGCCATCGTATTATCGGGGTCAATCTCGAGCACCTTGTCAAAATCCTCTATCGCCCTGTTATCGTCGCCCACCTGCATACGCAGCAATCCACGGTTATAATAGCCATAGAAGCTCATCGGGTCAATGTAAAGCACCATATCATAATCGTCCATCGCCCCGCGCAGATTATTGCGATAGTAGCGTATGATGGCACGATTAAGATAGCTGCTGCTGCGCCCCGGCATAAGCTCGATGGCGCGGTCGATGCTTGTCTCGGCCTCTTCGTAGCGCTCTTCGTCGGCCAGCAGCATAGCATTGAGCGAGTGCACCTCGGGCGAGTATTTATCGCATTTAAGAGCCTCGGCAATCATACGGCGCACCATCGCCGTATCCTGCTGTTTGACAGCCACCTGCGTGCGCATAAGATAGGCATCGGTGTTTCGGGGCGAGAAGATGAGCATCGAGTCGATGATGCTTGCCGCGGCATCCCATTGTTCGCGTTTAATAGCCGTTACCGCAAGATTCTGCCACAGAACAGGATTCTGCGGGTCATATTTTATGGCCATACGAAAGTCGCGCTCGGCATCCTCGTAACTCTCTATTCCTGCGCGACACAATCCGCGCAGCTGATAGCTGCGTGATACGTATGGGTTGCGCTCAATGGACAATGAAAGGTCGGCCTCGGCACCCTTATAGTCGTCGAGGTTATATTTTGCAAGCGCCCTGAAGAAATAAGGCTCGTGCAGATAGGGACGCGCCGAGATTACCTTATTAAAATATTGAATCGAGAGGACATAATCCTCGAAATAGAGCGCATTGCGCCCTATTATCATTATCTGTTCGGTATTCAGCTGCGCCTTCAGCAGCAGCGACGATGCCAACAGACACGCCACGAGGAGCCCTCTTAGCAGTCTCATTTAAGCGCCCTCTTGGTCTTATAGGTACAATGCGCCTTACCCTTGAGCAGATTCATCAGACGATTCTTATTCATCTGACGGCGCAGAGGCGAGAGACGATCGACAAACACCTTACCCTCGAGGTGGTCGAATTCGTGCTGCATAACACGTGCCAGATAGCCATCGACCCACTCGTCGTACTCCTTGAAATTCTCGTCCATATACTGCACGCGGATGCGTGTGGGACGTGTAACCTTCTCGTGTATTCCGGGCACACTCAGACAGCCCTCCTCCATTGCGTCTGTATCCTCGGACGTCTCAATTATATGCGCGTTGATATATACCTTTTTAAAGTCCTTAAACTCGGGAAAATCCTCGGCCAGAGGGTCTAAATCGACAATCACGAGACGGATAGGCAGACCTATCTGCGGTGCCGCAAGGCCGATGCCCTCGGCCTGCGCAAGCGTGTCGAACATATCGGCAACGAGTTTCTCAAGCTCGGGATAATCGGGTGTAATATCCTCGGCTACTTTTCTTAGGACACTCTGTCCATACAAATAAATAGGTAGTATCATAATATTGAATTTTTCATTCGTTTACTCTCCATATACGATTGCAGGATGATGGTGGCACTAATCTCATCGACAAGTTCTTTGTTGCGTCGTGCCATTTTCCCTATCCCCGAGTCGAGCATAGCCCTGTGGGCAAGCACCGACGTAAAGCGCTCGTCGTAATACTCCACGGGAACATCCACGAGCTTGCGCAGACGGTTCACAAACGGCTCGATGCGCACCATATTCTCCGAGGGGATGTTATTCATCTGCTTGGGCAGCCCCACCACGATGCGCTCCACCGGTTCGCGCTTTATATAATCGAGGATATACTCCAAAAGCACCTTAGTATCAACCGTGGTGAGCCCGCCCGCAATCAGCTGGAGCTCATCCGTTACAGCCAATCCCGTGCGTCGTTTCCCATAGTCTATTGCCAAGATACGTGCCATATAATATCTTATAACTTTTAGTTCTTAAATTATCCTGCTTTAGTATTTCAAAACGAGTGCAGCCTATTTTCGCGCTCGTAATTACGAGCGCAAAGTTAGCCAAATAACCCGAAAGGTTTTATTTATTGCAGCAAAAAAAACATAAACTCCACTAATATAACAAAAAAAATCCCGCCGACGGCGGGATTTTTCATATATCACAAGCTGCCATTAAAGCCCCTTCTGTATCCGATAGCTTCTGTAAGCATAAATTGAGACAACCACGAAACAGAACATCGGCAGCGCATACGACACATTCACCGCGGGCATTCCCGCAATCACGCCACAGTCGATGACGGCACCCTGAATAGGCGGCATCAGCGCACCACCCACAATAGCCATCACAAGGAACGACGCGCCAAGCTCGGTGTCGCGCTTTTCGACATTCTCAAGGGCGATACCATAGATTGTGGGGAACATAAGCGACATAAAGAAACTAATCGCCACCAAGCAGTAAAGACCCGCCTTTCCCACAATGAGAATGGTGCCCAACGACGCAAGCGCCGCCCCTATGCCAAATATCATTAGCAATTTACGCGAATCGGTATATCGCATAAGATAGGTCGTAATAAAGCGACTGCATAAGAACATTATCATCGCCAAAATGTTATAATTCTGCGCCGTAGCCTTGTCGATGCCCAAATTATCGGCATATTGTATAATGAAAGTCCACACCATAATCTGTGCCGCAACGTAGAACATCTGCGCCACAACACCCTCGCGATAAGGACGATTGCCCCACAGACGCACTAAGGTATCTATGATGCTTCCCCTCTCGCCCCGCTCCTTTGTATTTGGCATTTTAGTACAGGCAATGACAATAAACACCACCACCACCAAAAGGCCGATTGCTACGTAAGGATTGCGTATGACGTCAAGGTCGTGCAAGCGGATATTAGCCTTCTCGGCCTCGCTCAGTCCGTGGAAGATAACCTCTCCGGCAGCGTCGCGCTTGTCCGAGATAAGCGAGGGCAGCACAATGAGCGATGCCACCGCCATTCCCGAGAGCGAGCCCAGCGGATTAAAAGCCTGCGCCAGATTCAGACGACGCGTGGCAGTCTCCTTTGCGCCCAACGACATAATCATAGGGTTAGCCGTCGTCTCAAGAAAGGCAAGGCCAAAAGTCAAAATATAAAGCGAGAAACAGAAAAAGAGAAACTCTTGATATTTTGCAGCCGGGATAAATAAGAAGGCACCTACGGCATACAACGCAAGGCCCAGCAAGATGGCACTCTTGTAGCTATACTTTCGTATGAACAGCGCAGCCGGCACAGCCATCGTTGCGTAACCGCCATAAAAAGCAGCCTGCACCCAAGCAGCCTGCGATGCCGGCAGTTCCATAAGCGTCTGAAAGGCCGCCACCATAGGATTGGTAATATCATTTGCAAAGCCCCACAGTGCAAACAGTGAGGTTATAAGCACGAAGGGAAGAATATATTTCCTCTCGACAAGTTTTTGTTTACCGTTATTCTCCATTCTCATTTTACATTATATAGGTGGAACATACGCTCCATAAGCACCCATTTTTCGTCGGACGAGGCGCTGGGAGCCGCCTTCTGAAACTCGGACATATAATCCTCCCACTCCTGCTGACGCGGCAGCGTCGAGAGACGCGCCATTGCCTCGCTCCAATTAAAGTCGAGCGGCGTTTCGACAATCATAAAAAGTCTTGTCCCGACGATATAAATTTCCATTTCAAGAATACCCACCTCGCGTATCCCGTCAAGAATCTCGCTCCACGCCTCGCCCTCGCTGTGTCGGCGACGATACTCGGCAATAAGTTCGGGATTATCTTTAAGGTCGAGCGTCTGACAGAATCTCTTCACCGGCCCTGCATACTGCTGAACCTTATAACCCGTTAATTTTGTTTCACTCATAATACTTTTTTAAAAAAGCAGGGAGCCCACGACCAACATTTTGCCGTGGGCCGCAAGTTCCTCTACCTTATTTTGTTACAATTATTTATATACAGGGCCGTAATTCTGACAAGCACGATAATCGGCTCCCTCTTTATCCATTCCGAATGCGTTCCAAGCGGCGGGACGGAAAATCTTATCCTCCTCGACATTGTGCATACATACGGGAATACGCAGCATCGAGGCAAGGGTTATAAGGTCGGCGCCAATGTGTCCGTAGCTTATTGCGCCGTGGTTGGCACCCCAATTATTCATCACCGAATAGACATCCTTAAAGGGTGCCTTATCGCACAGACGCGGTACGAACCACGTTGTGGGCCACGTGGGGTCGGTGCGCATATTCAGTACCTCGTGAATCTCGGGGGCGACGTCGGCTGTCCAGCCCTCGGCAATCTGAAGCACGGGGCCGAGGCCTTTTACAAGGTTCAGACGGCTCATTGTTACGGGCATTCCATCCTTCGAGAGGAAATTGGACGAGAATCCGCCTCCGCGGAAATAGTCGCGGTCGGCAGGCATCCAATTTGTATTGTTCAGACAGGCCTCGGCGTCGGCCTCGGTCATCTGCCAGCAGGGCTTCATACAGGGCTCACCTGCCGCATTTGTGCTTGCGCCGGTTGCATCGAGGGTTGTTGCGCCCGAGTTTATGAGGTGAATCATACCTCCGGCGGCAAGACCCGTGAGTTCCTTGCCCGTTACGCGCTTTACAGCCTCGGGGCTCCAATATGTACGCACGTCCGAGAACATCTGTCCGCAGCCCGTGAGCAGCTTGCCGAAGAGCATCGCAACGCCGTTGCAAGCATCATTCTCGGTTGCAAGCACGTAAGCCTCGCGCACGCCGTTCCAATCGAATGTGCTGCACAAGAGCGCCTCGGTAAAGTCGCCGTTAGGCTTCCAATCTGTCCACTGACGCTGTCCTTGGAATCCTGCGGCAATGGCATTGTGTCCGATGGCCTCCTCTTTGAATCCCATCTCGCGCAGACGAGGGTTACCCAACATAAGGTCGCGCACGATGAGTGTCATTTTAACGACAAACTCCCAATCGGCATCCTTGCCGGCGCGGTCTTTCTGCTTCTCGGGGCGATTCTTGTCCCACCCCTCGCGAGGTTTGCAATATTTCTCGGTCCAAGCCATAGCCTTCTCGTACTCCTCGTGGTCGTAGATGCCCTCGTCCATACGACACAGAATCTCGGTCTCATCGACACTCTCGTTGCGCATTCCCAGATACTCTTGGAAGAAATTCTGGTCAACAATAGAGCCCGCAATTCCCATACACTGACTACCCACCGACAGATAGCTCTCGCCGCGCATCTGTGCCACAGCTACCGCAGCACGCGCCCAACGAAGAATCTTGCAGGCAACGTCGGCGGGAATTGTATTATCGTCAAGGTCTTGCACATCGTGTCCATAGATACCGAATGCAGGCAGCCCTTTCTGAGCGTGTCCCGCAAGCACCGCCGCAAGATACACGGCGCCGGGACGCTCGGTACCGTTGAATCCCCACACAGCCTTTGGCCAATGAGGGTGCATATCCATTGTCTCGCTACCGTAGCACCAGCAAGATGTTACCGAGATTGTGGCGCCCACATTCTCGCGCTCGAATTTTGCAGCACAAGCTGCACTCTCGGCCACACGGCCTATTGTGCCGTCGGCAATGACACACTCCACGGGCTTTCCATCGGCATATTTTACATTGGCCGAGATAAGCTCGGCCACAGCCTTGGCCAGATTCATTGTCTTCTCCTCGAGGCTCTCGCGCACCCCGCCCTGACGGCCGTCAATTGTCGGGCGGATTCCTATTTTAGGATATTTGCTCATAATCTTTTAATTGTATTGAAAAGTTAGTTTGTGTTTATTGGTTGTCTGTTGGCGAAAATAGCACTTTTTTTATTCTTAAAAAAGAATTAAGCGTTTTTTATAATATTTTATTTCATAAAGATTATTATATAAACCAAGAGCGACGAATCACAATGATTCGTCGCTCTTGGTTATACTGAGGCAATATTACTTATTGTAAAGCAACCACGATTTCTGAAAATCGGCATCTGCGGGGTGGCTGGCCTTAAATTGGTCGCGAGCCTCGGCTGCACGCTGCTTGTCGTCGTAAGTAGCGCAAACAACGCGATACATTCCCGTTGCAGGATTCTGCACAACAAGTGCGCTGTAACCCTCGCCCACGAGTGTCGCCTTAAGAGCATCGGCGTTGGTCTTTGAAACAAAGCTACCGCAAACAACGCTGAAAGCCTTCAGTACACCCTCTTCACCTGTTGCAAGCACCACCTTCTCCTCGCGATAAGTCATATCAACGGGAGCAGTCTCGGTTGTTGTAGTGGTAGAGGTTGTTACGGGAGCAATCTCAATGGGCTCGGCCACCTGACTGTCGCCCTGTACAAGCTCCTGCTGCTTAGCTTGGTCATAAGCATTTTTGTAAGCACTCTCTTTAGATGTTTTACACGAGCTGAACGACAAAGCAAAACAGATGCTCAACCCAAAAACAAGAAATTTCTTCATTTCAATAATCTTTATAAGTTGTTAATAATACTCTTTATATTTGCGCTAAAGTGCGAATATACACTGCGCTCGCTGCAAAAATCTAAAGTAAACTTTATTTTTTTGCTCGCGGGTTCTTAATATTTGTCTAAACTTTTGCAAAATTAAGAATAAAACCGCAATGTATAAACTTTAAAAGGCAGTTTTTTTGCTATAATTAACGCAAAGTTTCTTAACTTCGCACAAAATATCAGAAAATACATCTATTTATGAAAAAGAGAGAATTACTATTTGCACTTTTAGTAACCTTTTTAACATCGTGCGGCAGCGTCGATAAATTGCACAAGAGCGCCCCAACGGCAGGCATTATCGAGGATAATGTCCGATACGACGATTATTTCAGCAACAGCACCCTGCGCTACGATTTTCACCACACGGGCAACAGCGAGAGCGAGGGCTACACATTCGACGCCGTTAGGCGCGAGGGAGTGTGGGCCGGCTCGAGAAATGCACTCATAAACCCCTTTGAGTATGGCGAGCAGCACTTTCGCATCGTCGACGAGGAGAGCGGAAAGACAATATACAAGAACAACTACTGCACGCTCTTCAACGAGTGGCAGACAACCCCCGAGGCAGCCCGCGTTAGTCGCTCCTTTGCCGAGGCCGTCATCTTCCCCCGCCCCAAGCGTAATTTTCGCATCGAGATATACGCCCGCAACAAGGCCACAAAAGAGATGCAGAAGCTACACTCGCACAGCATAGACGTAAGCGACTATAATATCCGCCCACAGGCCGAGACCTACGAGAGCCTCGACATTCACATTGGAGGCAGCATCGAGCACAGCCTCGACATTGTACTGCTGCCCGATGGCTTCACAGCCGACCAGAAAGAGAAATTCCTTGCCTCGTGCCGAATGTGGAGCGACGCCCTCTTCAGCTACTCGCCCTTCGACAAGAACCGCCACCGCATAAACATACGTGCCGTGTGGGCCCCCTCGCCCGAGGCCGGAATAAGCGAGCCGGGGCACGGCAAATGGGTAAACACCACACTCGACACGCGCTTCTTTACCTTCGGCAGCGAGCGCTACCAGATGGTCGAGGATTTTCAGCGTGTGCGCGACCTTGCAGCCTCGGCCCCATACGAGAGCATTTTCATTCTGACAAACACCGATAAATACGGCGGAGGCGGAATATACAATTTCTACGGCCTCGGCTCGGCCGGAAAGACAGGCCGCACGGGCGAGGTATATGTCCACGAGTTCGGCCACTCACTCTTGGGCCTCGGCGACGAATATGTCGAGGTTGGAAACACCGTCAGCGCCCTCTACCCGGCGAATAAAGAGCCGTGGGAGGCCAACCTTACCACCTTTGTCAATTTCGACAAAAAGTGGAAGAGTATGATAGCCGACTCCATTCCCGTTCCCACCCCCTTCGACAATTCAATGCTCACACAAAAGCAAGAGAGCCTGACGCTCGGCGCCTACGAGGGTGGCGGATATTTAGAGAAAGGCATCTACCGCCCCACCCCGCAATGTATGATGAATCAGCTGCGCGACTTTTGCCCCGTGTGTCAAAAAGCCATAGAAGAGTATCTCGACTATATGTGCAAATAAAAAACATCTCCCCTTATGGTTGCAACCACAAGGGGAGATGTTTTTTTATCCTTTAGCCGGCCCGAAAAGCTATCGACCGCCGTTATTCGGCATACACAATCTCAATTTTTATACCCGAGGGAAGCACACAAGCCACGGGGCATCCGGCAGCGTCCATCGTCCACTCGCCCTCGGGAAGATGCAAAGAGCGTGCGCCCAACATATCAAATGCCGCAAGATGGCAGAAGGCATAGCGCCAATCGTGATTGTCGTAAATCTCGCGCTCGGGCACCCAATAGCCCATAAAGCCAGAGAAATCAATATTAGTCTTATTATTTATCGACGAATAAGGGAAGATGTTCAAATAAGAATACACCGAGTCGCCCTCCTCGCACATATATCCCGTTACGTTACCGTAGCGGTCGTGTGCCAGCTTATACACACTGCCATTATCGACATAAGCCGTTGCAAGCGTATTGCCAGAATATTCGCAATCGAACGTACCAAAATGCGTCAGCGCACCCTTTGCATTAAACTCACCCGGCAGACGATAGCCCTTTGTAGTGTTCCAGTCGGGATAAGCGGGATACTCGAGCGAGGCATTATATATTACTCCCAGATTCTTCTCGTCGAGGAATTGATACTCGGTCGATGATTTTATGTTCACCTTGTACCAACGGCTGTTGTTACGCAACTGATAAGTGGTAATCTCGGCATCGAGCGATTTTATACGCCTCTGCGCATCGTAGTTGAAAGTATAATTCCACGTATGCTCGCCACGGCTGTCCGAAGCACTCATTTTAATACCCTTAACCACTCGATAGCTCTCGGGTACGGGATTATAGTAAGAGATTGCAGTGTCGGCATTATAGCCATCATCGTCGCTGCTGCAAGCCACAGCCAACAGCGAGAGCGGCAACAGCATCAGTTTAAAAAGATTCTTCATAAAGTTCTATTTTGTCGTTAGTTATATTCTCCAATAAAAACATTTTGGGCGCGAATATAATCTATTTCTGCCAATTGTTCCAAATTTTCACTTTATTTAAATACCTCGGAATGACAAAAAGTCAAGCCAACCACTTTGGCACGCTATTTGTTATTTATCTTACAGATAAAAATACAATATTATGGCATTCATAGATTACTACAAAGTATTAGGTGTCGAGAGAAACGCCACACAAGAGGAGATACGTAAGGCCTTCCGTCGATTGGTAAAGAAATATCACACCGACAAGAACGAAGACCCGGCGGCCAAACAACGTTTCCAAGAGATAAACGAGGCCAATCAGGTACTGAGCGACCCCGAGAAACGCAAAAAATACGACGAGTATGGCGAGCATTGGCGACACGCCGACGAATTCGAGGCACAACGCCGACAATATGGCAGCGGCTACGGTGGCGGAGGCTTCGATTTTGGCGGGTTCGGCGATTTTAGTCGCAGTGCGGGCAACAGCGGAGAGTTCAGCGACTTTTTCGAGAGCCTTTTCGGCAGCCGAGGCTTCGGAGGTTTCGGCGGCAGCGCACCGTCAAAAGGCCGCGACCTACAAACCGAGCTACAACTGACACTGCACGAGATTAGCCGAACACACAAGCGCGTGGTAACAATAAACGGCAACAGCATACGCCTGACAATCCCCGCCGGCGTTACCGACGGGCAGAAGATACGCCTCAAAGGACAGGGCGGCGAAGCACCCGCCGGAGGCACTCGCGGCGACCTTTACATAACCTTCCGCATCGAGGCCGACCCTCTCTTCAGGCGCGAGGGCGACAATCTGCACACCACCGCATCGACCGACCTATACACCCTTCTGCTGGGCGGCGAAATAACCGTCCCCACCCTCGACGGCAGCGTCCGTATGCAGATAAAGCCCGGCACACAGCCCTCGGCCAAGCTGCGCCTCAGAGGCAAAGGCCTTCCGCAATACAATAACGAAGCCGCCAAAGGCGACCTTTACGTATCACTGAGCCTCACCCTGCCCACCCTCAACGACAAGCAAAAAGAGCTTCTAAGAGAGATAAAAGAAGCGCAATAACAAAAAGCGTGTCCCTCGACGTTGAAGGACACGCTTTTTAATTATAGGCAACAATATACCAATTAAGATAGGTTGCAAATACCAACCACAAAAGATAAGGCACAAAAAGCCACGCCGAGGGACGATACACCACAAAAGCCCCCGCAAAGAACAGAAGCACCGCAATATCAAGAAACAGAATATCCACAAAAGCCAGCAGCGGGCTCTGCATATAAAAGAAAAAGAACGTCCAAAAGAAATTCAGCGCCAGCTGCACAACAAAAATAACATTCAGCAGGCGAGTAAAGATAGAACGCACCCGCCACAAAAGCCCCGCAGCAACACCCATAAGAATATAAAGAATTGTCCACGCTACGGGAAACACCCAATCATCCGGAGTAAAAGGCGAGCGCTGCAATGCATCGTACCACTCGGCACTCGAGAGTGTCTGAAAAAGGCTCGACAAATATCCTGCAAGCAACGATACGCCCACCCACAGGACAACAGAAACAGTTCTATTCATAATCCTAAAATTTACATTTTAGAACACTCGAACCGCACATTTTGTTTATTGCCACAGGATACTCCACCACTCGAAAACAACCATAATAAAAAGAACCAGAGAATAAATAAATTTTATGCCCGTAGTAAGCATAAACGAGATAAACGACATAAAAGCAATCTCAAGAGCCCTGTCGGCCGACCTTCCGGCAAGAAACTCCCCGATGAGCGCTCCTAAAAAAGGCCCTATGATAATACCCGGCAGACTAAAAAAGAGCCCCACAAACATACCTATTCCCGCGCCCCACATACTATATTTCGAGCCACCCTTTTTATTCGTAAGCCAAATGGGAGCCACAAAATCGAGCAGCGTAACGGCGGCAGCCACCACACCCGTAACAACAATTGTGGTAATTGAAATGTCGGCACTACCGCAAAAAGCAAGCAGCAACAGCCCCACAAAGCTGAGCGGAGGCCCCGGCAGCGCCGGCACAACCGCACCCACAAGACCCACAATGGCACAAAGCAGCGCAAGAAACACAAGAACATATTCCATAAGAGCCGAGAAATTATAAACCGTCCCTAAAATCGACCGTCTCCTCGCCACACTCGGCACTCTTTTTGGCATTCAGCACATCATTTATCTGCGAGTTTGAATGATAAGGCACCTTACCCGATGGAACATACCTGCTCGAGAGCGACAGATGCGTATCTTGGTCGTCGAAGAAAATGTGAGCGCCGAAAGCCCTCAGCACCTCGTCCTTGGGCAACCCACCGAGGAAATAGGCCTCATCGACATAAACACCCCATTTGCGCAGCGTCTTTATGACACGAAAATGCGACGGCAGACTGCGCGCCGTAACTATTGCCAGACGTAGTGGCGAGAGCTCTATCGACGTTGGCAGCGACTCCTGAATCTGCGATAATTTTATGAGCAGATTGGCAAACGGCCCCTCTTTAAGCGGCTCGTCGGCGTGCTCCTTCTCATATTTATAGAAAGCATCAATGCCCTCGGCCTTATAGCGACACTCCGACTCGTCCGAGAATATTACCGCATCGGCGTCGAATGCAATCTTCACGCGGCTGTCCTCGGGGTTAAACTCGGTGGGAGGAGCATAAATCTGCGCCGCAGCACATATTCCCGAGTCGATGACGCGCTGCACGTCAGCCTCGTCCTTCGATAGGAAAAGGTCGATGGAAAAAGCCTTCAGATACTTAAACAGCGACTCGCCGCCCGAGAGCGCTACCCTTGTAATGTCCAGCCCATACTCGTCAATTGACTTCAGCATACGCATTCCCGTCTCGGGGCTGTTGCGCGACATTACCACAACCTCCACAATGGGACGGTTGGCTTGTTTATTCAGTTCGAGCAGGCTTTTCACAAGATAATAAGCCGTGCCGCGCTCAAGAGGCTCGTCCTCGTGCTCCTCCTGATACTGTCTGTATTTTTTTATTCCGTCGCGCACAAAAATCTCATTTTCCTTCTCAAGGTCGAACAGCGCGCGCGACGAAACACCAATAACCAATCTTCCTGTTAAATCCTCCATACAAACGAGATTATAAAAATTCGAGGTGCGAAGATAGCTGTTTTAACGCTGAGTAACAACAAAAAAGCAAAAAAACAGGTTACAACGACTGCACACGTTGCAAAAACAGCAAAAAACAGCTATCTTAGCGCAATAATTAACATTTGAGAAAATGATAAAAAACATTGTATTCGATTTTGGCGGCGTGCTCGTCGAGATTGACACCCCCGCAGCACTAAAAGCATTCACCAATCTCGGGCTCGACGATGCGCATAAATACCTCAACAGCTACCAGCAATCGGGCGCATTTTTTGCCCTCGAGAATGGCGACATCAGCGACAAGGAGTTTGTCGATGAACTCTCGCTATTGTGCCACCGCACAGTGAGCCACGACGAGGCTCGCGCCGCTTGGATGGGCTTTATAGTAAAAGTACAGACCGAGTATATGCAGTGGCTGCAACAACTGCGTCCGCAGTACCGCCTATGCATCCTCAGTAACACCAACCCATTCCTGCAAGGATGGGCACGCAGCAGCTCGTTCACCCCCGAAGGCAAAAGCCTCGACGACCTTTTCGACAGCCTCTTCCTAAGCTACCTTATGCACTGTTCGAAGCCCGACGAAACAATCTACCGCAAAATGCTCGAGGATGGCAATATGAAGCCCCGGGAGACACTCTTCATCGACGACAGCCCCAAGAACATCGAGGCAGCCCAAAGAGTGGGAATAAACACACTATTAGTAAAAAACGGCGAAGATTGGCGCCCCGCACTCACACAATTTCTCGAGAATCACCAATAATCCCCGATACTTTTCTCACACCCGTAAAAGAGGATAAAAGTTGCCATTTGCCGCAAAAAGCAGATGGCAACTATTTTTTATCCCTGTTCTTGTCAATATAAACGAGCCCCAAGAGAATGAGCGCCGCACCCGCGACAGCCACCCACGTGATGCGCTCGCCCAACACAACGGCCGAGGTAACCATCGTAAGCACAGGATTCAGATAGATAAAATTCGTGGCGCGCACTGTTCCTATCCTCGCCAGACACCAATTCCACCCCAAGAAACAGAGCATCGAAGCCACGCATCCCAACGCCAGAAGATTGCCCCACACAACAGCATCGGCCACAAAAAGCCTATTCCACGTAAGCCCCTTCACGGCAAGCAGCGGAACGATTGTCAAAAGCCCGTACCCGAACACCTTACGCGTTACGAGCATATTCGAGTAGCGCTGCTGTAACCTTTTTATGATGAGCGAATAAGAGGCCCAACACAAACAAGCCGCAAGCGCCAAGATATCGCCCAGCGGCGACAATTTAAGAATAAAATTTCCATTAAACACCACAAGCGCCATTCCCACAAGTGCCACAAGAGAACCCCATACCCCTTTGCGGTTCAGACGCTCGTCGCGATAAAAAAGCCCCACCAAGAAAGCCGTTACAAGAGGCGTCAGACAGACAATGAGCGACACATTATAACAATAGCCGTATGCCAGAGCATAATTCTCGGTAACAAAATAGAGCGAGCCTCCCGAGAGTCCCAGCAGCAACGCCAGAAACTCATCCCTCGCCGAGCCCAAAAAGAGCCTGCGCCCCGCAAAGGGGAGCATAAGCACATAAGCAAGCAGAAAGCGTACGAAGAATATCTCATCGGGACGCAGTCCTGCATTTATCAACAGCTTAGTCTGCACAAACGTGCAGCCCCATATTACCACAATAAGAAGCGCTACAAGATACACAACCCACCCCACAGCTGTTTTTTTAGCCTCATCAACCATAGCTCATAAACAAAAATCAAAAGAAAGAGAAGGTACAAGAAGCCTCCTCTTTCCATTATGATTATTCTCCGAAATTATCTTTTATTCTGTTCGATAGCAGCAGAAAGTTCCTGCGCCCTCTCAAGAGCGATGTGAATATCGGCACAGACATTCTCCTTGCCCACCAATTTCACAATCCCCGCCTTACGCAGCGTCTTTTCCACATTCTGATGCACACCCGAGAGGATAATTGTTCGTCCCTCTTTGCGCGACGAATCAATAAAAATCTCAAGATTATGCAATCCTGTCGAGTCTATGAAAGATACCTTACGCATACGCAGCACACGTATAGGCATTGCGTCGCGTGTACGCATAAGCTCGTCGAATTTATTGGCCACACCAAAGAAGAAGGGGCCCTCAATCTCGAACACCTCAGTGTGCTTGGGAATTGCGATTGTCTCGTCGTGTTCGCCATCGTGGTGTACGTCAAGCTGGTCGCGCATAACCGAAATATTGGCACTCTCCATTACACGCTTCATCACAATCACCACAGCCATCACAAGGCCAACCTCTATGGCAAGCGTAAGGTCGAAGAACACCGTCAGAAGCAGAGTAACGAACAACACGCCCGTACCGGCCATCGAGCTGCGATACATAGAGAGGATAGTCCGCCAACCACTCATATTATAGGCCACCATCACCAACACACCCGCAAGACAAGGCATCGGGATAAGTTCGACAAGAGAGCCCAGACACAGAAGCACGGCCAGCAACACAACCGTGTGCACCACGCCTGCAACAGGCGTTTTTCCGCCATTGTTTATATTGGCCATAGTACGAGCTATGGCACCCGTTGCAGGAATACCTCCAAAGAAAGGCACCACGATATTTGCAATACCCTGACCTATGAGCTCGGTATTTGAATTATGCCGGTCGCCAATGACACCATCGGCCACCATTGCCGAGAGCAACGACTCTATGGCGCCCAACATAGCAATTGTAAAGGCCACGGGAGCAAGCGCCTGCACAGTGGCAAAGAAACTGCCCGTCTCCATAGAAATATCGGGCAATCTAAATTCGGGGAATCCCGAAGGAAGCTCATAAAGGTCGCCAATGGTCTTTATCGACGTAACTCCCGCATAATCGTGCAACAGCCACGCAGCCACCGTCATAATTATAATAGCCAACAACGAGCCGGGAATCTTCTTCGAAAATTTAGGAGTGAGCGCAATGACAAAGATACTCAGCACACCCATTGCGGCGCTCCACCAATCTATACTGCCCATATTGTCAAAATAGTACACCCACTTATCGACAAAGTTTGCCGGAACATCCGAAATTCCAAGTCCCAGAAGGTCATTCACCTGTGTCGAGAAAATTGTAATTGCAATACCTCCCGTAAAACCTATTATGATGGGATAAGGCATAAATTTAATTACGCTGCCCAATCGGCACACTCCCATAATAACCAGAATAATACCCGCCATAATGGTAGCAATGGCAAGGCCGCTGAGGCCATACTGCTGCACCACTCCATAGACAATTACGATAAACGCACCGGTGGGGCCGCCAATCTGCACTTTAGAACCGCCGAATACCGAAATAAGAAATCCCGCCATAATAGCAGTAACAAGACCCTCGGTGGGGCCCACTCCGCTGGCAATACCAAAGGCAATGGCAAGAGGGATGGCCACAATACCCACAATCACACCAGCCATAATATCGGCGCTGAATTTCTCGCGTGAGTAGTGCTTCATCGCCTCAAAAAATTTGGGATGAAAATCCATAAATTTTGTCGCTTTCATCTGTATCTATAATTATTTCAAAAAAATGCTATTTTACTCATCTCTCCCGTTTCGGAATGCAAAGATACGCACAAGCGAGCGAGAAATATCAAGCTTGCTTGATATTTTTTGCAGCGGGCGCAGAAAATCTTCGAGCGTAAGCTCAAAGGTACAAAAAACCGTTTTCAACATTGTACAATAATCCTTGAATTTTCTGCCGACACTGTTTTTTGCACCGCGAGCAATATTACTTTCAACGTGCCATAGTTTCTGTTTGTTACAGAACACAAACAGCTGCAAAAATGAGGGCTGCATAAAACTATGCAGCCCCGTATGGTACAAATATTACTTATTATTTACATTAACGGTAAATGTCTGATAGGGGAAATGCAAGCCACGCTTAGGCAGTGTCTCGTAGATATTTTTGTTCATTTCAAAATAGACAGCCCAATAATCGGCCTGAGTAGTCCACACGCGCACGGTGATATTCACCGAGCTTGTGCCCAAACTGCCGAGTGCGATAAAATGCTCGGGAGTTTTAAGAATGCGGCTGTCGGCAGCAATAAGCTCCTCAATCACAGCCTTTGCCTTCTCGTAGTCGTCGCCATAAGAGATGGGGAACGAAAAATCGACGCGGCGAAGCTCCTCGCGCGAGTAGTTGTTCACAATGCCGGTTGACATAGGGCCGTTGGGAACAAGAATAATCTTATTGTCGGGTGTCTGAAGCACTGTGTTAAAAATCTGAATCTCCTTAACTGTTCCTGCCTGTCCTTGAGCCTCGATATAATCGCCCACCTTATAGGGACGGAACAGAAGAATCATAACGCCGCCTGCAAAATTCTGCAATGTGCCGCTGAGCGCCATACCAATTGCAACACCGGCCGAGGCGAAGAGTGCTATGAACGACGATGTATCGACACCGAAAATGCTTATAATCATAACAATAAGCACAATCAACAGTACGACGTCGATGAGGCTTGTGAGGAACGACTGCACGGTAACATTGGTCTTTCTCTTTTCCATAAGAATCTTGGCAAAAGAGATGAGACGCCTTGTTACCCACCGTCCAATTACCCACACGAGCAATACTTTTATAATTTTCACACCGAAAGATATGCAGAATGTTACGAACATATGCATAATCTCCTCGTACGAGAGGCCGGCCAATGCCGAGGTTACACTCTCAATTCCTTGCGAAGCAGTGGCAATAGTGTCGCTTGCAGCGGCAGCTGTTGCAATTACCGAAAAAAAGTCTAACATAATTGTAGTCTGTCGTTTAAATTGTTTAAATTATTTATTGTCAAGAATCTGTCGGGCAGCATTCTTTGTATCTACTTTTTTTATCACACGCTCTACTGTGCCGTCGGGTGCAATAACGAATGTCGTGCGCAGAATGCCCATATATGTGCGACCGGCCATTTTCTTCTCGCCCCACACACCGAATGCTTCAATGAGTTTTTTGTCCGTGTCGACAATGAGCGGAAAATTCAGTGAGTGTTTATTTTTGAAGCGCCTGTGCGATGCCTCGCTGTCGGCACTTACGCCTATTATGCTATACTCGGACGAGGCAAACTCGTCCATTGCATCGCGCAGCGAGCAGGCCTCGGCGGTGCATCCGGGGGTGCTATCCTTTGGGTAGAAATATACAACCACCCTCTTTCCTGCATAATCACTCAGACGCAGCTCGCGCCCCTCTTCGTCCACGCCCAGAAAATCGGGCGCCTTGTCTCCTATATTAAGCATAGTTTAATCCTCCTTTATTGTTACTTTAAGAATGCGTACGTCAGTGAGCGGGCGGTCGAATTGGTCGCGCCAGACATTTTGAATTTTCCCTACAACCTCGAGCCCCTTTGTTACCTCGCCAAAGACCGTGTATTCGCCGTCGAGGAAAGGCACTCCGCCCACTGTCGTATAGGCTGTGGCCTGCTCGGGTGTAAGGTTCATAGGGCGTCCCGTGCGCTCTTCAATCAATCGTACGAGCGCCGCAAGTTCTTGTCTGTCGTACACTCTTCCCCACACAATGTAAAATTGGCTGGGCGACGACATTTTGGCGGGATTGACATCGTCGCCCTCACGGGCAGCAGCAAGCGCTCCGCGCTTGTGTATAAGGCCGGGGCGAATCTCGGCATTGAGACGATAATCGGGACCACCTTCGCCCAAACGCACGCGCGCGGGGGCGTATTTCGAGTCGGGGTCGCCGCCCTGAATCATAAAATCAGGAATTACGCGGTGAAAAAGCAGCGAGTCGAAATAGTGCTCTCTCGCCAACGATATAAAATTGTCGCGGTGCTTGGGAGTTTCGTTATATAATTTAAGCTCTATTGTACCCATTGTTGTCTCTATTATCACCTCGGTCTCGCCTTTTTGCTGCGAGCAGGATAGCAACAGCGGAGCAATCAACGCTATAAGAAATAATTTTACATTCTTCATAGTATATATTATAATTATGTAAATTCGCCGCAAAGTTACGTAAAAAAAACGAAAAACAGATGAGGGTGGGCCAAAATATATAATTCGGCTCACCCCTCTCGGGATTTTCAGATAAGATGGGCTGTTTTATTTGGGGTGCTACATTGTACGTGCAAATTCCCGCTCGCGTCTCTGCGTAAGGGTACGCCCCTCGGCAACAGAGTATATTTTAAAGCTGTTGGCAAAGGGGGTGATTGCAATTTTCTCCTCACTGAGCAGTTGCTCTATTATATCGGGCAGATGCTCGTACGACTCGATATTCAGTGCCGTGTGTCCGCCGCGGCGCTCGAGAGCGAAGGCCGTTGCAATCTCCACGGGATATACCGAGCCGTGGCGCGAGACATAGCGCAGCACATTTTCTGTCGTACTATTCTGCCCGCCCTCATTAAAGGGCTTTATGCTGCCGCCCGTCAGTTTCTCCATTGCTTCCCGAAGCGTTCCGAATGTTGTATAACCTTGAATAATAAGTTCTTTTCCCTTATACTCGAGTAAGAAGGCAGGCGTACTCTGAACCTCGTAGTGTGCAGCCTGCTGCTCGCCCCGGGACAGCCTTCGATGCGCCTCATCACTCTCCATAGCAGTGCGCATATATTCGGGCTCTATGCCCACTGTGGCCGCAATATCGGCAAGCGTTGCAAACGAACACGTTCGCACAGCCTCGGCAGCGGTTGTCTGCTGCACAGCTCTTAAATATCGGTGTGCCTTCTGCGGGCCACCCTCTCTTTTTTCGCAGAACATCTCGGCTGCAATATAAGCCAGACACTGCGGCGCAGTTGTGCGATGCTCCTCGTCAAATAGTCTGAATCCTTTCGCTTCGACGGGCATTCCGTGAACCCTCGAGGCTTCGAGCCACGCATTCGCCATATTCCGGTTCGAGAGGGCAATATCATCACCTCCTATCTGCAAACGCCGCTCGCTGAATGTGCGAATATCATCGACCATCTTAACCATAACATAGTTTATAACTACTCTATCGCCATAGCAATGCTCAATGGCCCTAGTTACGGGAGCCGTACCCCAGCACCACGTA
Source organism: Bacteroidaceae bacterium (assembly GCA_045533955.1). GTDB lineage: Bacteria > Bacteroidota > Bacteroidia > Bacteroidales > Bacteroidaceae > HGM04593. Next base: position 24,702 of record JAZSIU010000072.1, on the reverse strand, counting down.
CACACAGGGTCGGCGAAAATTGTAATTTTCAGTCTGTCCATTTTTCTAAGGTTTTTTTCTATCAGAAAACACACCCGCTGCAACATTTGTTTAAGTGCGACAAAAAAACTGCATCGCCTTTTTTAAGGCGATGCAGTTTATATAAGTATTAACATCCGACAAGCATCAATCTCTTAGGCGGAAGCCAGATGCGCTGGCCAATATTTTAGCCTCGGTACGACGGGTCGAGAAGAACGACATCACATTGAGTATAAGAACTACAAGAGGCAGCACCTGCGCTATACACAAGCTAAAATAGTTACTATCTATTACTATAAATAGGAATACCAACAGCAGCAGATAGTATCCCGTCATTATGAGCGACGAGAGAATAGCCACCCTTTTCTGCAATTCAAAATTCTGAAAGAATGAGATAAACAGCCCGAACACATTTACAAGGACTGCAAAAATGAGAATCACTCCCAATGAGCAAACCACGTACGAGCTTGTTCCGTTTGAGAATTGCAGACTAAAATTTGTCATTACAATCTCATCGTAAGCAGTGTCCACTATATGTGTTATCGGCGTACAGAGCGATGCAATAAGCAACGCCGATGCCACCACATAAAAGAGCTGATATATACGAAATTTCATATACTTTTTCTCTTTTTACGCAAAGGAATCAATCCTCGTCGTCGCTTACCTCTTTAGAAGGGTCGCGAAAATACACTTTTCCCTCAATAAACTCCTGAGCCGCGATGAGTGTGGGCTTAGGCAACCTCTCGTAGAAACGCGAGATTTCTATCTGCTCGTGGTTCTCGAATTGCTCTTCGAGATTGTCGGTAGTTGACGAGAACTCGTTGAGTTTCTTCAGCAACTCGTCCTTCATCTCAGCAGCAATCTGATTAGAGCGTTTGCCTATGATGGCCACCGACTCATAAACATTACCGGTCTCTTGTACAAAATCGGCCATATTACGTGTTACCGTACTTGTGGGAGCATTTGTTTTTTTGTAGTCCATTGTTCTTGAAGCTATTATGTTATTATTACAATTTTCTTTTTCTGCTGTTCAGGTTCGACACAATCCCCGAGGGGGGGGGGAGGCCTCCTACTCCTTTACAACTTTCAGAGCCTCGGTATAGAATTTCTCGGCCTCGTGAAGATATTTGCTTGTCGGAAATTCATTCTTAAACGAGTAATACTCATCTACCGCATCGCGGTAACGGTCTATTTTTTTACTCTCGACGCTGTGCACGGCCATCTTATATTTTGCTCGCAGGATGAGTATCGACAACTCCTCGCGCAACGAGGTGTAAGGATAGTCTTTCAGCACATTCTGCGCCGTTACTATACAAGCCTGATAGTTGTTTCCCATATAAGCCATATAGTCGCCGAGCTCGTAATACAATTTTGCCGAGAGGTACTCTTTCTTAACTAGAAGGTCGTGCATCTCGAACATCATTTTTTGTGCCTCCTCGCGATATTTGCTTGCGGGAAAATACTCAATAAACATCTGCAATTCGTTTATTGCAGTGTAGGTATCTGTCTGGTCGAGCTCGGGCTCGGTTATTCCGTTGTAGAGCGATTTTCCACAGTAGAAGCGCGAAAGCTCGGTATATTCGCCGCGCGGATAATTCTTGTAATATGTGCTGAAATATTGCGATGCAGTGTAATAGTCGTGCGACTCGTAGTAGCACATTGCAAGCAGAAAGAGAGACTCTTCGGCCTTAGCCGTACCCTTAAAAACGCGAATAAGTCCCTCGAGCAGAGGTGCAGCCTTTGAATATTCGCCTTTTATATAATACTCTTTTGCCGCCTCGTATCTATATTCAATATCTGTTGTCTGCTTGAGCAGCGCATTATATGGCGAGCACGACACAAGCAGCACCAATGACGACAGCAGTATAAAAAACAGTTTTTTCATAATTCTTACATTATCATAGTGTGCAAAAGATGCTTTTCCGTAACTGCCGAGCCGCAAATAGGATGCCCACCGCGCAACAGAAAATCGCCCCACCCAAGAGCAGAACAATGCACTATACACAAAATTGTCGGCAAAGATACAAAAAACGAGCGAGAAACGCAAAATTTATTTTAGCGTTTATCAAAGCGAGTGCCAAAAATCTTCGCGCAACAGCGCAAAGATACCCGTTAACGAGCGAGAAACGCAAAATTTATTTTAGCGTTTATCAAAGCGAGTGCCAAAAATCTTCGCGCAACAGCGCAAAGATACCCGCTAACGAGCGAGAAACGCAAAATTTATTTTAGCGTTTATCAAAGCGAGTGCCAAAAATCTTCGCGCAACAGCGCAAAGATACCCGCTAACGAGCGAGAAACGCAAAATTTATTTCAGCGTTTATCAAAGCGAGTGCCAAAAATCTTCGCGCAACAGCGCAAAGATTACAATTTTCAATCAAAGGAGCAATCAAAAATTGCCTACTATTTAATAAAAAATCAAAAAAAACATCTAAAAATTCCACACAGACATAAAAAGCTCATCGACCCTCCTTTCAACAGCCACTGATTAAGAACACAGAAACAAGACTAAATACCGAATCCGCCAAAACACTTCAACACACGTGCAGAGCAACTCCACCATCAACCCTAAATATCTAATATAAGTTACACAAATGCGCAGACAGACATTTTAACACTCCTGCAATGTACTTTTTTTTGTAAAAACATTTTAATTATACAAATTTATCGTTAGATTTGCAAAAATAGTTTAAAAGAGTATTAAAAATTTGCTCGGCATATAAAATCCTGTAAAATGTAAAATATAATGAGGAACATATTGCTTACATTTATACTGACAGCCTTTGCAGCAGGCCTTTCGGCGCAAGAAACACTTACGTCCGACACCCTGCGCAACAAATTCGAGGCCGAGGCCAATAGCGAGCGCGAGGCATTTGCAAAGATGGCCGAGGAGGCCCGCAAAGAGTACGAGCGTTACGAGCAACAGATGCGCAAAGAGTACCTCGACTACGTAAAACAGGTAAAGAGAGTATGGGGCAACGACACAATCATCGACGACACAAAAAGCGAGTGGGTGGAATACAGCGACGACTACCAATCACGTTCAATAGTCAATTTCGAGACAGGCGACATACTCATCGAGGTTGCATTCGACGACATTCAGCGTTACGACTCGGCCGAGATTGACCGCCGCATAGCGCAAACAATCGAGAAAATGCTTGACAGTCGAGGCACCACCTGCCCCTACTCGTCAAAGGTCGATATTAACCAATTCCTGACACAGCGTCCCATCCTCGAAGGGCTCGTTGACCTGTCAAAATACACATTCCCCGACAGTGCCGAGGTTGCACAAGCACAGCCCCGCAACGTCCGTCCCGCACCGCCTGCACCAAAAGTACGCGGTAAAGAATTAGAACTTGCGCAAGCACAAACCACACAGGCACAAACAAGCAACAGCGGCACCACAATGGCCGCCCGCGTAATGCAGCAGAACGGCAACGACAACACCCGCCGGCGCCAAGAGGCCATTGAGCGCGCCCGCGAGCTCTACTCGGCCCGGGCAATAGCAACAGTCGCCGCCCGCCAGAGCCCCAAGCGCAACGTAACCATAAAAGGCAGCGACAACAAAAGCCGCACCGTCGTACAAGTAAAAATGAGTATGGTAACCGACAATATCTCAAAAAACGCCGCACTATACAAAGACCACGTAGCAACCTACTCGCAGAAATTCCAGATTGAGCAGCCACTGATATACGCCGTAATGGAGCAAGAGTCCTATTTCAACCCCGAGGCCACCAGCCACGTTCCCGCCTATGGCCTTATGCAATTAGTGCCCCGCTCGGGCGGCTACGACGCCTACCGCTACGTTTATAAGCGCGATTGGGTACCCACAAAAAGCTATCTTTACGTCCCCCACCAGAACATCGAGCTTGGCACGGCCTATCTGCGCATACTGATGAACCAATTCAGCGCCGTTACCGACCCCGATTGTCGCCGCTTGTGCGTCATTGCAAGCTACAACACAGGCGCCGGCAACGTCAGCCGCGCATTCACAGGCAACACCAATCTGAGCAGCGCCATCCCACTGATAAACAGATACAACTACACACAACTATACAACCATCTGACCAGCCGCCTCAGCACCGAAGAGGCACGCAACTACGTCAGCGGAGTGAGCAAGCGACGCGAAAAATACCTTAAACAATAAGCGTCCCCCCAAAAAACATCGTCAAACACACAAACACACAACAATATGTACTGCCCCGAATGTGGAAATAAAATAGAAGAAGGTGCACGCTTTTGTAGCGAATGCGGCACAAAGATTGAGCAGCCCGAGGCCCCTCAGGAGGTTCAAGAGCAACAGTCCCCTCAAGAGGATAAGAGCGATTATTTTGCCGGTTGCCTGATATTTACCAATATCACCCTATTGGCCCGCTCGCTCCGCAGCACCCCCGACGAGGTAAAAGAGCTCATCGAGCAATTCATCGAGATAAAAAAACCGGCAGGAGTGCTGTACAAGCTCGTCGATGCAGGCAACTACACCTACCACAAAAGCAGTTTCTTCTCATCCGCAAGGCACGTATCCCTAAGTTCCGAGAGTAGCCTGTGGGACTATATGGAGATACTTATGGACGTCCACAAGCACGAAAAGAGCGAGTCGCAATACCTCTTTATCATCGGAGGCGACGACGTCATTCCAATGCCCGCCGTCAAGCACTATATAGCCGACGACGCCCACGACGACAGCATCGACACCGACATACTCTACTCCTACCCCTACGGCAGTCAGATGCTCGGCCTGCTCGAGAATCAACAGATTTTCAAGCAACCCGCGCTATTCCTCGTCGGTCGTCTGCCCTTCGGCACCGACGCCACCCTCGACGACCTAAGAAACTATCTGCAACGCAATATTGACTGCACCGACGGCATCCCACTAAATGAAGCCTACGGACAATGCGACCCCAATTGGAAAAACGTATCGACAAAAGTAGCCGACAGCCTGCGCCCCCTTATGCGCAACTACGACGGCCGCCTTGCCGACCAATACTACTACAACCGCATAATCCTCTCGCCAATGGTCGATGAGAGCAACGTAACACAGGTGCTCAACACCGACGCCTCGCTCTACTACTACAATCTGCACGGAGGCAACGCACTTCAGATACGCGGATACGCAGGCGCCCCCCGCGGCGAGAATCGCACCCGAATGGTGCTTCAGCCCGAACATATGGCCACCGCCCAAGCGCCCAACGTCGTAGTGTGTGAGGCCTGCTACGGCGCCCGCTTCATAAACCTCGACAAGCACCACAGTATGCTCCTCTCCTCGATGCACACCAACACAATGAATTTCCTCGGCTCGTCGCGCGTAGCGTGGGGCTGCACCGACCAACCAAGCTGGACCCCGCAGAGCGCCCACATAGGCAACGCCGACATTATGGCCAACAAATTCATAGCCGCACTCTTAGAGGGCTACTCGGCAGGACAAGCAATGTTCCTTGCCCGCGGCGCCGTGCTCAAAGAGGGTCGCACGGGACACCCCCTCACCGCCCTTACCATAGTCGAGTTTAACCTATACGGCGACCCCACACTCTTTATGAGCGTCAACGGCAATAAAGCAGCCGCACACAAACGCATAGAGACCTCGCCCCACATAAAAGAGAGCGAAGCAATAGGCTGCACCACCACCCCGATAAGCAGCGGCAAACAACAGAGCAGCGGCTCAATACTCCAGAGCGTGCGCAGCGCCGTAAACAGCAATATAGCACAGATGCACGAGGCAATAGCCGCCCATCTGTACAGCAATTTCGGGCTGAGCCCGCGCCCTGCCGAGAGCATACTCAAAATCAGTTACAGCGACGGCAGCGAGGAATACAATTTCCGATACAAAGCACAAGAGGACGACTCGCTCACCCCACTCTACTACCTTGTATCTACCACCCCCGGCGGTCAGATAAACGACATTAACACAAGCAAATAAAAACCAAAAACATACCACTATGAACTGTCCACACTGCAACGAAAGCATCAAGCCCGGCGCAAAATTCTGCGTACACTGCGGCAAAAAAATCGAAGCCGAAAATTGTTGTCCACAATGCCACGCACCCCTTAAGCCCGGTGCAAAATTCTGCACAAAATGCGGCACACGCATCACCGACAGTAAAGCCGGAGAAAAGCACAATCTGCCACAAGACATCGAGAGTGCAACCGAGCGCATCTATTGGAACATACAGCCCGGACAGGTGGCCCGCGTCATCAGCGAGGCCGAGTTTGAGTCGTACAACAAAATAAAAGGCGTGATAATCTCCGAGGGCACCACAGCCTACATACGCGCCAACGGCCGCACGATAGCCAGCATAAGCGGCGGAACATACGACTTTGTACAAGCCGCCCAAGAGGGCAAAGACGAAGGCATCCTGCGCAAAGGATGGCGTTTCATCACAAGCCTCTTCGGCAGCAAAAAGAAAGAAGAAGACAAAAAGCCACAAGAGAGCCCCGCCGAGGCCCTGTACCACCAGCAACAGAGCGCCATACTCGAAAATGCCAAGCGCGGAGCAGCCTTCTCAGTGGTAATACTACTGAACAAAGCCTTCCCCCTGCTCATAGGCGCCAAGCAAGCCAACCTCGACGACTACAAACAATTCAAGCCGATGACAATTGCAACACGCCATCTAAGCATCGGCGTCGGAGTAAACGCCTATTTCAGCATCACCGACCACGAGCGTTTCATCACCCACTACCTTACCGACAAACAGATGATGAACACCACCCTCATAGTCGATGAGATAAGCGACACCATCCGCGGCATCTTGCAGGACGAGCTGTACAACGAAGAGATTACCTCGAACCGCATCCCCAAAGAGCTGCACGACAGAATAAAAGTCTCCATCAACAACGCCGCCGTCGAAGCATTCTTTGGAATATCAATGGTGCGCATCGTCGAAATATCGGCCGAGAACGCCGACCTTGAGCGCTTCGCCGCCCTGAGCCGCGAGCTCTACCTATCCGAGCAAGAGCTCGACTATCTGCGTCGCACCAACGACTTTAAGAACCGTCTGGCCGACACACAAAACAGCCAACTTCTGCACGAAGCACGCACACAGCTCGAGCTACAACAACAGCTCGACAAAATAAACCACGACAACATCCTGCGCGAGGACGAGCTAAAGAAATTCGAATACCTACTCGCCAACGAGCGCATAATACGCGAAGCCCGCAGCGACGACGAGCGCGATGCCGCCCTTGCCGAGATTGCCCGCACAGGCCTTGTGCGCGACGAAGAGATGAACGCCCTGCGCGACAAACTAAAGACCGAGCAATACAAACGCGGCACAGCCCTTGCAATGATGCAACTACGCGACAGCATCGAGTTTGAGCGCATCCGCCTCGAAGGCGAAGCCGACAAAGCCGTAACCATCGCCCGCAAACAGATTGAGGTAGAAATGATACGCGACGAGTACAACGACGCCCGCTACTACAAACAACTCGAAAAAGAAAAGGCAGCAGCCAACGCCTCACTCGACCTCGAGCAGCGCCGCCGAGATATGGACTTTAACGACGCCAAGCGTCAGAGCCAATTAGAGCGCGAAGAGAGCGACGCACAATTCCAACAATTTATGGCAATGCAGCGCGCCCAAGAGCAAGCCAAGCAAAACGAGCGTCAGCACGAAGCCGAAATGGAAAAAGCCCGTCTGCAACACACCCAAGAGATTGAGCGTATGAAGTGGGATCGCGAGCTAAGCGACGAGCAAATGTGGGCCCTCACCGGCGGCGAAGGCGCAAAAGCATACGCCCAAAGCAAATACAATATGGAGAACGAGCGTCGTGCAAAAGCCGAAGCCGAAGAGATTGTCCGCGCCGAGCGAGCCGCCCGCGACGCCGAGAACCGCGAGAACCGCGAAGCAATGCTACGAATGATGGAAATGGCACTGGGCAACAACCGCGAAAATCAGCGAATGCAAGAAGAATCGCGCCGTGCCCAAGAGCAGTTGGCCGAGAAAGAGCGTCAACTGCAAGAGCGCGACGAGCGCATACGCCGTCAAGAGGGACGAATGGACACAGCCTACGACCGCGCCCTCGACTACACCACACGCAGTGGCGCACACCCGCAACAACCGCAGTACGCACCGCAACCGCAGCACGCACCGCAACCACAGCACGCACCGCAACCACAGCAGCCGCAGCAGCCCGAACCCGCCCCCAAGGCAGCAGCACCGGCTGTATGCCCCGAGTGCGGCGCAAAAATAGAGCCCGGCGACCGATTCTGCGAAGAGTGCGGAGCCAACCTATAAAAAAATACGTTACATACATAAAAACCGTATAACAATGAGCGAGACAAAAGGCAAAATAGCAATCAGCCGACAAGATACAGGCTCAAAATCACAAGGAGCAGTAGCCCATCTGCACACCGCCGATGGAAAGAGATACACCCTCTACCGCGAGAATATCCCCCCGCAGGACGACCCCTTCTTTGAGCCACTCGACAACCACGAAGCCACCATCAAGGGAAGCATCGAGGAGCAGGGCAACTATATATGCGTCCAATCAATAACCCTTGCCGACGGAACACAACTGCCCGTACCCACCCCGCTCCCATCGGCCCCAATATCAATCTTCAGCGACACACCGGCAAAGCCATCGACCGTAAAAACCATCCGCCGTTTGCCCCGTAAACTGAAGAAACAATTAAAAAAACAGAAAAATAACAAATAAAAAAACAAACACTATGAGCGAAAAAAGATACTGCCCCGAGTGCAACGCACCATTAGAAGGCAACGAAACATTTTGCGACAATTGCGGAGCACGCCTCCAAGAACCCTCGACCGACAACTCACAGAAAAGCGAAGGCGCAATAGCCACCAAAGGCGACACAAGCGACGAAGACATATCGCGCAACAATGTGATGGGCAGCATAAACAAGACCACCACAAACAACACCAGCAACAGCGTAACGAGCAACAATATAGACAGCTCCACCAACACCTCAACCGTAACCTCGAACGTACAGAACAACTCCAGCAGCATCGACAACTCCACCGTCAACAACAACACCACAATTGTGATGGGCGGCAAGAGCGAGGCCGAATTCTGCGAAGTATGCGGCAACCCCTTCGACGGCAAGCACGCCCGCTGCCCCAAATGCGGCAAAAGCATCTGCTTCGACTGCAAAGTAAAAGGCAAGAACCGCTGCGTCGAGTGCGAGAAAAAAGCCATCAACGAGTATCGTATGGCCTACCAAGAGCTTATGCTCACCACAAACGGCAAGATAGGCACAGCAGGCCGTCAGATGATGAATCGCAAAGCCCAAGAGCTCGACGTCGAGGACAAGAAGAAGAGCATCGAAGAGGAGATTGACTCAATGTACAAGAGCGAGACAAAAGCCCAACAACCCGAGGTTATTGCAGCTGCAGCCGCAGCAACAGCAGCCACGGCAACCCAAAATCGTCGCCCCATCGAACAAGCGAGCAAAAGCATCGGTGCACTCAGCGACCAACAACCCAATCTACAGCCCCACAACAGCGGCAACAGCTCGGGCGGTTCAAAAAAATGGTTCATCTTAGGTTCCGTGGTAGCCATAGTCCTGCTTGCATACATAATATTCGGCGGTGGCAACAGCCAGCCCGCAGCCCCCACCGAGCAAGCAGCCCCCACCCAAAGCGAGGCAGCTGCACCGCAAGAGACACCCGCAGCAGCACCCGCTCCCGCCACACAACAAAAACCCGCAGCCACACAGCAAAAAACCGAGACAGCCCCTGCGCCTGCCCCCGCCCCCAAGAAAGACGCCCTCTACGACGCAGGAATGAAAGCCTACGAAGAAGGCAACGGCCTCGAAGCAGTAAAAAAATTCAAAGCCTCGGGCAGCGCAGAAGCCTACTATATGCTGGGCGTAATATACGAGAGCGGTTGCGGAGGCATCGGCAAGAACGCAATGATGGCACGACAGAATTTCAAGAAAGCCGCCAATATGGGCCACGCTGCAGCCAAAGCCAAGCTATAAGCACAACTCAAAACACAAGGCACACGCCCCAAATATTCAAAAAAATACTAACCAATAAACACCACAAACATTATGTATAAGAAAATTCTCACAATAGCACTTATGTTCACCGCAATATCAGCAACAGCACAAGAAGAAGAACGCCTGAACATAATCCCCAAAATATACGTTGCCGAATTTACAGCCGAGAAAGGAATCTCCGAAGCCGACGTCAGCCAGATACAAGCCAGCGTAATAAGCGGAATGCAAAATTCAGGCCGCTGCGAGCTTGTCGACCAGAACACCATAAATATGGTACTCGAGCAACAACAGAAGAGCGACGTATTATCACTCGAGACAAACGAACAATTCCAATACATCGTAACGGGCAACGTAACATCTTGCGACGTACAAATAGTAGATGAAAAGACAAAAAGCACACAAAGCAAAAAATACACCTGCAAGATAACCGGCACCCTCACCCTCAACGACCTAAAATCCAAGGAGATAATAGCCACAATCCCCATAAACTACGAAGACAGCTACACCGATTTTTACAAAGACGGCAAATACACCAAAGGCAAAGAATACTCTATTAACACAGCCAAGAGCGACACATTCAAAAAGACAAAAGGCGCCGCAAGGCTCATCGTGGTAGAGAATTTCCCCGTCGAGAGCTACGTCGAGGACACCAACCTCACCGAGAAAAAAGAGAAAATCACACATTTCTACACACGAATAGATAAATCTCTGGTTACCGAAGGCCTCGTATTCGAGATATTCGTACCCACAGAGGTATTCGACGACATTGAATACAACAGCATAGGCTACGCCAAAATTGTAAAAGTAGGAAACAACTACTCGCAGCTCGAAGTAATCTCGGGACAAACCAAGCAAAAGACCCGTTCACAAATGTACAAAAAAATGAACGACTACAAGAACAACAAAGAGAGCGACCCCAACACAGCTCCAATCAAGGTAAGGTCAGTGGGACGCTACGAAATCTCATATTTCTAATCCCCAACAGATTGGTTCAATGAATATTTCCATAGAACCAACCTTTATCCGAATAAAAAAAGACAGAACCACCCATTAAACAGACCATAATATGAAAAGAGTATTAAGCAGCCTCGCACTATTCCTGTTCCTGCTCACCGCCCACTCACAAGAATACCTCGAAATAGTATCCTTTGAATCGGAAAGCGACGGTCGGGGAACATTCACCTCAGTGGGATTCGGCGAGAAGAAATCCGACGCCGAAACAAACGCCATAAAATCCCTCTTCCACACCCTACTCTTCACAGGAGTAAGCGGCGTCAACGACGACGCCCCGCTGGTTACCGAGAATAAGCCCGGATACACAAACTCATTCTTCAACAGCCAAGCAAGATACACAGGCTACCTCATCGAGTGCGAAGCAGCGGGCGACGCAAGCAAAGTAGGAGGCAAATACCAAAGAAACTATAAAATAACCATACGCCTGAAACAGCTCATCAACGATGTAAAAAGGAACACAGGAGGCAACAAAAAGCCCGCAAGCATCCCGCAGAGCACACGCCTCGCCCCCACCCTGCAAGCATCGCCCAAGATAATAGTAGTACCATTTGCGCAAGACGAAGAGAGCTACCAAGCAATCCTCAACAGCAATTTCGACCTGCGCGCAGCCGTCAACGAGGTAGAGAAAGGCTTCCAAGAGCTCAATATCGAGACCGAGAACATCCTCTCGGCCCCCAAGAGCAGCAAGCGTCGCGCCGAGTTTGAGACCGATGCCGCAAGCTCCAACGACAAAGAGTTGCTGCGCAGCACCGACGCCGACGTATATGTCGTAGTAGATATTAAGAAAAACACCACCGCCGAAGGCACCAGCATCGCCCTCGTACTAAAAGCCTACGAGACAGCCACCGACAACAATTGGGGCTCGCAGAACAGCTGGACAAAGCCCAATAAAAACGCCGACATAAGCTATCTGTGCGCACTCGCAGTAAAAGCCTATCTGCCCGACTTTTTAAAGCAGATAGAGAAAAACTTTATGCAGCCCGCAAGCGTAGTCATAGAATTCTCTGTTCTCGACGCAACAGGAATTACAATGCGCGACCGCCTCAAGAACGGCAAACGCCTCTCGGCATTCATCTCAGAGTGGCTCGAAGAGAACGCCTACAATGGCGAGTATCACCTGCAAGGCGTGGTCGATGAGTCGGCCATTTTCGACGACGTACTAATGCCCCGCGTCGATAAAAAAGGCAAAAAGATGAACACAAACAAATTCGCCGAAGCACTGAGCGACGCACTATACGAAGCCGGCGTAGATACAGAAATAAAAACAGCCGGCAACAACATAATGATAACAATCACTAGTACCGACCTATAAAACCCACCACTATGAAAAAGAGGATTCTTCTTCTTATGCTTGTTATAACAGGCATAATGAATGCCACAGCGCAAGCCCCCAAATGGGTAAGCGAGCGCCCCACCTCCGACAAAGAGTACATAGGCATAGGCGTAGCCAATCTATCCAACGACGACTATATGCAGGTAGCATCGCAGAATGCCCTTGCCGACATTGCCTCTCAAATAGCCACAAAAGTCGAGAACGAATCCTTTATGCACACGATAGACGTCGATGGAAAATCGCGTCAATTGTTCGAGGATAAGATTCTCAACAAAATGGCTGCGTGGATAGAAGGTGCCGAGCTAAAAGACAGCTACCAAAGCAACGACAAATACTACGTCTATTACACCCTCGACAAAAAGCAATACAAGAAAAACTCCGACGCACGCCGCGACGAAGCCATAGCAAAAGGCCTCGACCATCTGAAGAAAGGGCGCGCCGCCGAAGAAGCAATGAACCTCTCGCAGGCCCTTCTGCTCTACGGCAAAGGGCTCGAAGCAGTCGAGCCGTGGCTCTTTATGAATCTGAGCGCCACACAAGGCGGCCGCACCATCGACATTCCCACCGAACTTTATAACGCCTACATAAACGTATTCAGCGGGATGGCAATAACCACAAACACCGTAAATGTCGAAGGCGAGTCGTTCAAAGCCATCAAGCTACCCATTGCCGGCTGTCTGTCGCGTAGCGGCGTTGTCGTACCCAATGTAAAGCTCAACGCACAATTCGTCAAAGGTAGCGGCGAGATTACCCCATCCATCGAGACCGACTACAACGGAACCGCCGAATTTTACATCACCAATATCACCTCGAAAGAGCCCATACAAGAGGTACGCATCACCATCGACGAGAGCTTTACCGAGGCACTCCCCCAAAGCTACAAACAACTGTTACAGAATCAGACGTGGCCACAAGCCAAAGTAACCGTTACACTTGCACGCAGCGCAACCACCGCTTTCCTTTATCTGAACGAGCAGAACGACCTTGAAGGCATCGAGCGCCACGCAGGCAAAATATTGGCCAACAACCACTTTACCCTCACCGAAGACCCCGACGCCGCCGAGTGCTTCATCGACCTATCGACAACAATGGAGCTTGGCGAGACAGTAAAGGGGAAATACGACCTCAACGCCTGCTACTGCACAATTGTCATAAAAATATACAACAACAGCAACCAACAACTGCTGCTCGACTACAGCGAGAATCGCGTAAAAGTGCTCGTCCCCACCGACAAGAGCGCCGAGGAGACAATATCAATGTGCATTGGCGAGGTTATGAAACGCGTAAAGCGCAATCTGCCCAACAAAATGAAAAAAATGAATATGTAACCCATAAACCTTAAGAACTATGAAAAAATACGTTCTATTTATGCTGTGCGCAGTAGCACTGATAGCATTGGGCAGTTGCTCGACAAAAGAGAAAAGCCCAATAAAGACCTTTGTGATGCCTTGTAGCGAATATGCCGACAGCGACAACGCACTGCGCGCGTGGGCCTCGGGCGCATCGGACAATGAGACGACAGCACGCAAAAAAGCCCTTGCAGCCGCCTCGGCCGAGCTTGCAGCAATGCTTACAAAGAACGTCGAGACCACAACCGAAGATTACAACTCGGCACTGAGCGAGGCCGAGAATGTCCTCTCAAAATCCTTTATGAGCGAAAAGAGCAAAATTACAGTCGAAAAGACTATCTCGGGTGCCACCATCATCTGCGACCGTTGGAACAAGGATGCTAATGGACAATACACCAACTACATAGTCCTTGAGCTAAAAGGCAGCGACTATCTGAAAGCACTCTACGAAGAGCTTGGAGACGATGCACAAGAGAGCATTGACAAAAAACTGCTCGAGCAACTTTTCCTCGAGAACATCAACAAAAACTCGAGTAAAAAATAAATACACACACCCGACAACAGATAATAACAATCCGCCAATCAATATGATTAGCGGATTGTTATTTACCCATTCTCAAAGGCCCGGTATCCTATTTCTTAAACTTAATCTTACCCTGAAAAGCAGCCTCGACAGCATCATCCTCTCCATCGACCTTATAAGTAACCTTCAGCTTGTAACGGTGGTGCAAATACTTATCGGCCGGGCGCCCCATAATCCATCGTGGCAGCACACTTACGATGCGCAACAGCTCCTCGTCATATTTTTCATTACCCGAGGCCTCAATAATCTTAACATCCGCCACCCTGCCATCGCCACCAATAACAACATCCAGTAACGCCGTACCATTAAGATTGTCGCCTATAAGCCGATGCGAATATTCAAGGTTGGCCATTATAAATTTCTTCAGCGCCCCATCGCCCGACGCCTCGTATGTAATATTGGGACGAGTGTCTAACTGCGACGTTACCGTGCTGAGCGTAAAATCCTCGGCATTAAAAGATTTCTTACTTCTACAAGCCGACAGAGTGCACGCAATAATAATTACACAGATAAATAGTTTTTTCATAATTTGTCATCTTTTAGTAAAAAAGCCGAATAACCGATTACAAATATATATTTTCATCATATAAGCCACAAAAAAAATAACATTTTTTTTAAGCGCCATACACTCCCGAGGCACCACACTCGGCAAGCCCCCTTGTAAACGATAAAAAAATCGTGCAGCCCCTCCGACGGAGAGCCTGCACAATAGCGAGTATAGAAAAACAATTTACTTTACAAAAACCTTTACACCGTTTACAATGTAAAAGCCGCAGTCGAGGCTAAAGACCTTTGTTCCATCCACAACGCCGTCAAAGAGCACGCGTCCCGAGAGCTCGGCAATGCTTACCTGCGAGGGACGCTCGGCCGAGACACGCACGCCACCCTCGACTACATCAACATCGGCACCTTTATTCACTGACACCTCCTCGACATCTACCGTTCCGAGGGTATTCTTCATCCCCCTCTTCTGATACACACGTACCCAATCGAAGCGCGTCTCGTATGTGTGCGAAACGTCGGCATTTGCGGCCCACGAACCGTTGCCCACACTCTGATTGAGGATAATGTGGAAATGTTTGTCAAAGGGCCACTGTCCCTGCGAGAGTGCAGAAGCATCAGCCGATTTTTCGTATCGGGCAACCTCTTTTCCATCGACGTACCACACGAGCGACGTCTCGTCCCACTTGAGGCCGTATGTATGGTAGCAACTAAGGTCAACTGCCACATTAAAGCTCGACTGCGGGTTATTCTTATATCCGAGGTCGTAAGTCCAATTAGAGTGTACGGTGTGCCAAGAGCGATTCTGCGCATCAATAGTCTCCCAAATATCAATCTCGCCACAGTCGGGCCATCCTGCACTCTGATTCTCGGGCATCATCCAGAAGGCGGGGAAATTACCCGTCCACGGATTCGAGAAGATACGTGCCTCAATGTATCCGTATGTAAAGCCGAAGCGATTGTGGCTCTTTATTCCGCCGGTAATCATCGGGACATTGTCTACCGAGGTGTCGGGGTTGGGAATTGCGCGTGTAACAAGGTCGCCATCCTCTTGATAGACAACATCCTTATGGTCGCTGAGCCAACGGTTCCACGTTGCCCCCTGACGCTGACAGCGCATCCATTTCGAGGCCACAGGCTCGGTGCCGTCGGGTGCGTTGAACTCGTCGCTGAAGACAAGATAGTAGTCGGCCGAGGCGGTGCGCTCGTAGTCGATGTAAATTTCCACGTCGCCGTTCACACTGTCGGGCGCAAGCACAAAGCGGTGCGACGATGGCTTATACTCGCTCCACTGAATATTGCCGTTCACATATTGCGGGCCGCTCAGATTGTGTCCGTGCTTCACACTGACATTCACGGGTTGATAGCCATTCTGCACAGGTGTCCCCACAATATTGTATCGTGCCAGAGGGGTAACCTTTGTGGGCAGAGCGGCATTTTTTGTTGAGTAAATATTACCGTTGGTCGAGAAGAGGCGCAACGATTTTTCGCCGCTGACAATATTGAGAAGAACATCTACAACCACACCATCGGCAGCCTTAATATCGGCACCACCCTCGGGGGCGATATTATTTTCATCGGCCTTCAGACGCAGACGATATACGCCGTCGGGAAGCACCTCGGGAAGCTGGAACGATAGTTTTTTGCTTGTCGCAGCAGCGTTGCCGTTGCTATCCTTGCCGTTGTATTGTGTAAAGGCCACAAGCTCGCTCGAGAGCAGCGGACGGCCATTATCGTCAATCATTGCAGCGAATTTTCCATCATTGTTAAGGTCGATATACAGATAATAGTCGAGTGCTTCGCGATTGTCCTCGACGGTGATATTGAATGTACGGGAGTCGGCAAAAGTATTATGAGAGGCTATCAGAGGATAGTAAATTTTGCTACCTTCGACCGATACGATGCGTTTCTTTGTCCCCGCGGCAATTGTTATCTTGCCCTCGTAAGGAGCCGACGTCTCGGCATCTTTATCGAACGAGAGAGAATAGAGCCCCTCGGGCAGAGCGCCGGCGCGGGCAAACTCACACACAATCTTAACGTCGCCGTCAACATACTCGGACGGAATCTCATAGTCGGTGCCGCTTATCATATATCCGGGGATAATCTCGTCGCTATACTGTGCAACGCCGTGAACAAGCGAGTCGCCGTCGAGATTGTGGCCGTGGCGCACACGCAGCACATTGAGCATATAACCTGCCTCGGGCACAATCTTAACCTTTAAAGGCTCGCCGAATTTATGCTCGTAGCCACTGAGTGCCGAACCATCGGCAGCAAGAATTGCGCCATTTAGTGCCTCGGCATTTACCGTGCAATTGGCAGCGTGTATGTTCAGACGAACGTCGCATATAGCACCACCGTTCTTGATAATGCCGTTGCCATCCTCGGGGCGTCCGGCAGGGTCGATAGAGGCCCAATCGACCTTATAGCGCATACGATAGAATCCGTTCTTAAGGTCGGCGGGTAATTTAAAAGTGGGTGGGTTGAGTACATTAGCATTCTCGACCCTCTGCCCCAAGCTATTGTAGCCCACGCCCGAATTAAGCTCGGGCTCGGCATACGAGAATGCCATAATATCGCTACCCTCGGGAATTGAGCCATCCTCGCCCAGAGTCGCATCAAAGTTGCCATCCTGCCCGAGGTCGATATACACAAAGCCGTGCATCCAATCGCCCGAGAAGCCGAATCTTGCGGTGAGCCACTCGCCTGCACGCGCACTGAATGTGGGAGCCTCGACACGCGAATAGACCTTTAAAGGAGTGGGCAGTGCAATTGTCTGATTACCATCCTTTGAGCCCGATAGCGACACAGAATTAAGCCTGCGCGACGAGTGAGTATAATTCTGATTCTCACCGAAATTTATGGGATAATCATTACCGTCGGGTATCTTGGGAGCCTCCACGGCCTCAAGCCTCATACAGTCAATATCGGGCATCCAGCCGCTCTCGGTGTAAAGGCGGATGATATTATTACCCTTATTCAGAGTGATATTGTAGCTCTTGTCTCCGACAGTGCTCCAACCACCCGAGTTTACAGTGGTCTCGATGGGCTCCCCACCGTTGACACTGATTTTAAACGAGCGGTCGTCGCCTGTGATAAACGAAAGGTTCATAACATACTCGCCCCCTTCGTTGCTGAACACATTGCGCCACTGAAGGTCATTATCGGCTGTGTTACCCAGCCAACCAACCTTTGCGCCACCCGAGCAGGCAGCATCGGTGCTATAAATTGCAGTCAGTTCACTCTCATTATCCTTAATCTCCTGATAGCGCGACAGCCACGCAGTCTCGGCCTCGTAGAGAGTGCGCTCGAGACGTTTCTCGGCCTCAAGCAGATAGATGCGTGTGCCGTGAGCAGGTACCTCGGCCGTAATCTCTCCTGTAAGCGTGCCAATATCCTCACGCTCGAAAAGGTCGCGCACCTTTACCTTGCCTGCAAGGTCGAGCAGCGCAAAATCTACACTCGCCGATACTTTTGCATTAGAAGGATTATAGAAAGCAAGGGCACGTTTCTTGCCATAGAGCGTCTCGACGTCCTTTACAAGCACATAATAACCGGCCTCTTTTTTGACAACATAAGCCTGAAGTCCCAGCTTATTCTGGTTCAGCGCAATAAGTTCCTCATTCTGCATCAGCTCAAGAGCATTGCCCTTAATATCATTAAGGTCGCAACCAATGAGCAAAGGCGAACTCATTATGCACCACATACCAAAGTGTGTCTTATCCTCCTCTTCGGTAAGTCCGCGACCCACCTCAAGCATATCCATATCATTATAGTGTCCATAGCTTGTGTAAGCCGATAGATAAAGGCTCTGATTGATAATACTCTTCACCGACTCCCAACCAAGATAAATATCCTCAGTTGTGCGCCAAGAATCGGCAATTTCACAAGCCCACGTACCGGGGAAAGCCCAACGGCAGATGTTCCACGTAATATCGGTGCGACCCGTGTTCTTAAACGCCTCATAAATCTCCTTGTAACGTTGCTCGACGTCAAGGTCGAGCTTATCGGCATTGTTTCCGGCATCGGCACCGCAATAATCCACCTTTATAAAGTCAAAATCAAGCTCATTAAAATAAAGCGCCATATCCTGCGCATCGTGGCCGTAAAGCCCCACTCCGATACCTATTGTATCTTTCGGGGTGCCCCAGAACGAGGCACAGGTATTTGCACCGGCGTCGCTGTAAATACCCGCCTTGAGGCCCAGAGAGTGAATATAATCGACAAGCGGACGTAATCCATTAGGGAAGCGCGTAGGATGAATTTTCAATTTTCCATCATTGTTCCTGCCACCAAAAAAGCCATCGTCGATGTTAATGTGATTATAACCTTTCGCAAAAAAGCCCAAATTAACCATTGCATCGGCCTGCACCTTAATTACCGAATCGTTAATATTGAACCCGTAGGTATTCCACGAGCTCCAGCCCATAAGCGGCATATTCTGCGCAGATGCGGGCAGCGCCCCAAGAAGCATCAACGCAAGGGAGAGCAGCCACCCGCGGCTGCCAAAAAGAGTTTTTCTCATAATTCTAATATTTTTAATTAAACCAATTTTCAGTTAGCGTGCGCCATCGTACTCGCGCATTTGCGCGAAGGTAAAGAAAAACAAGCAAATAATAAAGCAATAATTAACTTTTTACCGTTACAAGAGAGAATTTGCCTCGAGAGAAGAATTTTAAAAAGTGTGCAAAAATTGCACACTTTTGGCCAAAAAAGCACGTTTTTCATTATTTTACTTGCAGCGAGTTTACATTTCGCGCTACCTTTATACTAAGAAAAAGTAAGAAAAGAATTATGCTGAAGAACATACTCTCCTCAATTCGTCAACAGAGGCTCTCGGCCGCACTCAACGTCTCAGGGCTCGCCATTGCCCTCACAATAACCTATTTTATATTGTCGCAATACTACTTTTATTCACATTGGAACCGAGGGATAAAAGATTATGAACGCATCTACCGCGTCGATAGCCGAATAGGGAGCGACACGTGGACAGCCTTTCTAAAAAAGGAGCTGCAAGAGAGGCTGAAGGCAGGCTCGCCCCACGTCGAGAGCAGTTTAATTTTCGACCGACGCGGCGCATTCACCCCCATCGAGTTTCCGGGCAACGAGGAGGCATCGGGCGGTCTCTTCGCAATTACCGCAACAGAGGAGAATCTGAGCACTCTGAGTGTAAATTTCGTAGCAGGCAGCCACGATAAAATAATAAACGGCAACGGAATTGCAATAGCCCGAAGCTACGCCAAAAAGATGAATATCGAGCCGGGCGACGATGCCATAATACGCGGTAAAAACTGCACAGTAGAGGCCATATTCGAGGATTTTCCCGACAACAGCGACTTTTACGTCAATAGACTTATTTGCGGCCCGCAGATTGCCAATATTGCCTCCCGAAGCGAGAGCAACGGCAACCTATACATTAAACTGCACAACGCCGACGACCACCGCCTTTTTCTTGCGGGTGCAGCCGCCATAATAGCAAATATGGATGGCGACGACTATAAAAAGGTGTGCAGCGCAAACATACACGAGCATCTGCGCCTCGTTCGCCTCGACCACACCAAAGAGACGCACGACCTCGACGCTTATGCAGGCTTCACAATGCCGGCGCAGAGCGGCTATTTTTGGTCTTTTTGGGCCATTGCAATAACCCTTTTGTCAATAGCCTTTATCAACTATTTCAACTTTTTCGTCGCACTTATTCCGCGCCGCATACGCAACATAAACATCTGCAAGGTGATGGGCGCCCGACGCTCGTCAATTGCCATCGAGCTGATTTTGGAGAGCGTGCTGCTTGTCTCGGTGGCGCTTGCATTGTCGCTGCTGCTGATACAGACACTGCCGCAAGAAACACTCGGCAACAGCCTCACCACGGCCGACAAGATACACACATACACCGTGCTTGCGACAATATCAATAGGTGTAGCCATAGCTACAGCCGCCTACCCCGCGTGGTACGTTACCTCTTTCCCGCCGGCATTCGTGCTCAAGGGGAGCTTCGCAGCGGGAACCTCGGGACGCATCATCCGCAACACACTTTTGGGATTGCAGTATGTTGTCTCTTTCATCTTCATCATCCTTGCCCTTGCACAATACAGCCATTTTATCTTGTTAAAGGGCCGAGCCTTGGGATTCGACAAGGATTTTTATATGTACAGTTTCAGCATATACACGCACCAAATGGACGAGTATGTCGCAGCGCTTAAAAAGTGCGATGCCGTGGCCGATGTAACCTTTAATTGGGGCCGACCGCTGATAGACTACTACCCCACTGAAATTCACTCAATGAACCTCGACAAGAGAATAACCCTCAACTACCAATCGGTGGCACATAATTACACACAATTTATGGGGATTGAGATTATTGAGGGGCGCGCCTTTAACGGGAGCGAGGATGGCGACAAAATCATTATATCCCAAAGCGTAAAGGAAAAATTCGGCATACAAATAGGCGACCGCCTCTCGCATAACAACAGCACATACAGCGAGGTCATAGGCGTGTGCCGCGACTTTGTCAACCACCCCTTATCACATATCACCGAACCCCCTATTTTGCATTATAGAAAGGCCGATAATCTGTCGGGCGTATATTTCAGGCTCGCCGACGGTTACACCCTCTCGGACGTTGCACCGCACATCGAAAAACTGCGACAAGATTTCGACCCCAAGCAAAAAAGAGCACGAATAGAAAGTTTCGACGACATTTTCCGAACAGCGCACGAGGGGATAATCGTTTCGGCCTACTCTTATGCGATATGTGCATTGGTGGCTGTTGCGATTGCCTTGTTGGGAGTATTCGGGATGGTCTTTTTCGAGACGCAGCACCGACGCAAAGAGATTGCCATCCGCCGCGTCAACGGTGCCACACGCGGGAATATTCTGCGACAGCTCACACAGCGATATTTCAAAATTCTGACCATCGGCTACATTCTGGCCTTGCCCATTGCAATAGCCATAATAGTTGCCGACGGCTCGACGAGTGAAAGCATCACAGCGTCGATTTTCATCGCCACGTTTATTATGGTGGCACTGCTCACATTCACTATCGTGGCGGCAAGCTCTTGGAAAGCACTCAAAGAGAATCCCGCCGAGGTCATCAGCAAAGGGTAGCTTTTGCAATTTTTATTTGCACACTGTTTCACAAACAAGAAAAACATACTATATTAGCAAGATTTTCCAAAATGCACAAAAAAGTATGAAATTCGAGCTAATATCAGACTATAAGCCAATGGGCGACCAGCCCGAGGCCATTGCACAGCTTGTGGAGGGAGTTAAAAACGGCACCCGTGCACAGACACTGCTGGGCGTAACGGGCTCGGGAAAGACCTTTACAATGGCAAACGTCATCAAGGAGATTAACCGCCCCACCCTCATTCTGAGCCACAATAAGACGCTTGCCGCCCAGTTGTATAACGAGTTTAAAGGCTTCTTCCCCAACAACGCCGTCGAGTACTACGTATCCTACTACGACTACTATCAGCCCGAGGCTTATATCCCCTCGACCGACACTTACATAGAGAAAGACCTTGCCATAAACGACGAGATTGACAAGCTGCGCCTCTCGGCAACGTCGGCACTGCTGTCGGGGCGCAAGGACGTTGTTGTAATATCCTCTGTATCGTGCATTTATGGAATGGGCAACCCATCCGATTTTTACAAGAATGTAATTGAGATTAAGTGCGGAATGTTGCTCGACCGCAATGTACTGCTGCGCAATCTTGTGAGCAGCCTCTACGTACGTAACGACCTTGAGCTGGGGCGCGGCAATTTCCGCGTAAAGGGCGACACAGTCGATGTCAGCCTCGCTTACAGCGACCACGTGCTGCGCATCACCTTTTGGGACGACGAGATTGAGTGCATCGAGGAGATTGACCCCGACACAGGCGCACGCATCGTCGAGCTTAGCGAGTATAAAATATACCCCGCCAACCTTTTTATGACTACAAAAGAGAGCACAATGCGCGCCATTGCCCAAATTGAGAAAGACCTTGCCGAGCGTGTCGATTATTTCAAAGAGATTGGCAAGCCCTTCGAAGCCAAGCGTCTGCACGAGCGTGTAACGTACGACACCGAGATGCTGCGCGAGCTTGGCCACTGCTCGGGCATCGAGAATTACTCACGTTACTTCGACGGACGCGAAGCGGGCACACGCCCCTACTGCCTGCTCGACTTTTTCCCCGACGACTTTCTGCTCATCATCGACGAGAGCCACGTGAGCGTGCCTCAGATACACGCAATGTACGGCGGCGACCGTGCCCGCAAGAGCAATCTTGTCGAGTTTGGCTTCCGCCTGCCCGCAGCCTTCGACAATCGTCCGCTCAAATTCGAGGAGTTTCAAGAGCTAACCCATCAGGTGATATACGTCAGCGCCACCCCCAACGACTACGAGTTGCACGAGAGCGAGGGCATTATCGTCGAACAGGTTATCCGTCCCACAGGCCTCCTCGACCCAATAATAGAGGTTCGTCCCTCGGGCAATCAGGTTGACGACCTTATGGAGGAGATACAGCAGCGGTGCGAGCGCGACGAGCGCGTGCTTGTAACCACCCTCACCAAGCGTATGGCCGAGGAGCTCACCGAGTATCTGCAAAAGAACGGCATACGATGCAACTACATACACAGCGACGTTGACACCCTCGAACGCATACAGATAATGACCGACCTGCGCGAGGGGCTCTACGACGTGCTAATAGGCGTCAATCTTCTGCGCGAGGGCCTCGACCTACCCGAGGTATCCCTTGTAGCCATACTCGACGCCGACAAAGAGGGCTTCCTGCGCAGC
Organism: Bacteroidaceae bacterium; assembly: GCA_045533955.1. GTDB lineage: Bacteria > Bacteroidota > Bacteroidia > Bacteroidales > Bacteroidaceae > HGM04593. The sequence goes on along the minus strand of JAZSIU010000072.1, from coordinate 1,176 downwards.
GACCGCTCACTGACACAGACCGCGGGACGCGCCGCGCGCAACGTCAACGGCCTTGTCATCTTCTACGCCGACAAAATAACAGGCAGTATGAAACGAACAATGGACGAGACCAACCGTCGCCGCGAAAAACAGATGGCCTACAATAAAGCACACGGAATAACACCCACACAGATAAAGAAAAACATCAGCAACGCCCTTGCTCAGGAGAAGCAACAACCGGCGACACGTCCACTGTACAGCAACAGCGACGCCCCGACCGCCATTGCCTGCGACCCCATTGTGCAATATATGAACCGCGAGCAGCTCGAAAAGAGCATTGCGCGCACCCGCCGCCTTATGGAAGAGGCTGCCTCGAAGATGGAGTTTATCGAGGCAGCGCAATACCGCGACGAGATGTTCAAGCTGCAAGAGCTTCTGAAAGGGAAAGAGTAATATAAAGAGATGTTTTTTAACTTTTTCTAATGTGCCTTATACAAAGCAGTTTTTTAGCTCACATAATTCTTGTAACTAAAACTCGCTCTCTGAAGTTTTAGAGGGAGTACCCGTAAGGAGGAGGGAGCGTGTCAAAAAAAAGCAAGAATCGGCAGATGAGTCCGGTAAACAAAGTAAGTTGTTATTTTTAACTCCTCACCCCGTTGGGGAGTTCCTCTTTATTACAAAAAAAGAGGAGCGTTGTTTTATGTTTGCTTAAATTACGAGAAGCATTATTGTCGCTCCTCTTTCGACAAAGAGGAGCCGGCGCGTAGCGTCTGAGGAGTTCGAGGCCGCATCAAAAAAAAGCGTTGTTTGCGGTTGTTTTAACTCCTCACCCTCTCGGGAGCTCCTCTTTATTACAAAAAAGAGGAGCGTTGTTTCTTTGTGCTTGCTTAAATTACAAGGAGCGTTATTACCGCTCCTCTTTCGACAAAGAGGAGCTGGCGCGCAGCGTCTGAGGAGTTCGATTGCGCATCAAAAAAAAGCGTTGTTTGCGGTTATTTTTAACTCCTCACCCTTTCGGGGAGCTCCTCTTTATTACAAAAAAGAGGAGCATTGTTTTGTGCTTTGTTTGCGGTTATTTTTAACTGAGGCTGACCCAAAAGTCGAAAATTTACAAATTTGAGGTTGATTTATTCGGATACCTATCGGAGATAGTTTTCAAATATTCAATTCTCGCAAAGTAAAAAATACTTTTGGGTC
>JAZSIU010000095.1:0-9508 GCA_045533955.1 Bacteroidaceae bacterium | reverse complement strand
AATAGTCGTTTCATAATATTAGTTATTTATAAAGTTCTTCAAAATGAGGGCCTACGTTTATTTTTATTCCGCCTTCTCCATATTTCTCGAAAAAGTCAAATAATTCTTTTTTCTTTCCTCTATCGTATATCTCATAATTTTCCCCGTCTGCGCTAAGTTCTATTGTATCGCCCGGAATAAAACAGCCTCTTCTTTTTTATAGTGGAGTTATATTTATTTCTATTCCACCTTCGCCATATTTCTCAAAAAAATTGAATAATTCTGTCAATTTTTCTTCAGATTTCCAAACATGATACTCATTATTTGTTTTATCGTATGAATAATAAACACCCGGTAATAAACAGCCTTTTGAATCGGTGCCGTGATTCCCTTTATGAATTGCAATTCCTTTTCTACCCTTTACGCCATTCAAATACCATAAATAGCGCTGTTTATTATTTTGCTTAGGGGTTATTTGGTAATTTCCGCCTAATATGGCTTTCTTGGAATTTTCTATCGTTGCTGAATCACAATCAGTAAGTGGTTCGAGAAAATATCCTTTCATTGAATCTACGGCTCTGCCGTAACTATCATAAGCAGTAGCTACAAATTTGCTGAGAGTAGATTTATTGCCATAACATATTCTATTAGTCGAAACTAATACACGCGATTTTGGATACTTAGCCACAGGGTCTCCCTCAAACATTGTTGCAAGGTCGAAAATACTTAATCTTTTTGGTTCCATTGTTTTTTTCGACAAAAGTAAACCCACGCAGCAATTACGTTGTTGTGAATTTATCACAAATTTTAATCTATTTTGTAATAACGATAACCGTCAAACTTGTATTTATAGCCATCTTTCTTAAGTTTTTTCTCCTGCAAATGTGGAAACTCATCTAAATAACAAATACCTCCATTGTAATACTCGAAGGCAATAGCCATCGTGCGTACAAAGTCGGGGTATTCCTCGAAATATCGGCCATAAAGTTCAAGAAAATGATTTGTCCACCCCTCACTGTAAGCGACACTTGACCAGAAAAATGACCAAAATTGAAGCTGGTAGGCCTTAAATAGGCGCTGTATAGCACGTATCATACACTTTTCATACTTTAGCATTGCTTTGTGTGTGATTTCTTGAAGGTGCTCAGTTCCTCCATCTGTGTCGCGTATTCCAATTGTTAGATTTACTAATTTACTGCAATAGAGAGAATCGTTTACAAGGTACAAACTATCGCTTAGGATATTTAAATGGCTATATAACATCTGTGCCATTGAAAGATTATAATTATCGTCCTCAAAATATTGATACGTGTAATAGAATTCCATATAGGTTGTTGGAAAGGCCTCAAGGAATTCTTGTTGCTTCTCAATGGTATTAACCCCTTTGACGATTGCTCTGTATGCGTTATTTAGCCGTGCCGTGTCAACGGGGAAATACTGCGCCGTGGCTGTCAGTATCGTAGTAACCAACAGCATTAGGGCTAAAAATAGTCGTTTCATAATATTAGTTATTTATAAAGTTCTTCAAAATGAGGACTGTTTTATTATATTACTCTCTTTCTATACTGCCAAAATAGTACAGTACATACTATATTGTCAATAATTAGCACAGAATTACCCTTCTTTTTTTAGGTTTATTAACAAAAGATAAAGTTTGTATTGTGTAAACGTATCAATGGCTGTGCCCGATAGCCTCGCGGAGTTTTTTTCTTTCCGGGCGGACACAAAAAATAGGAAGCAAGATTATTCCTCTTGCTTCCTTATCGAAAATCCGTAATTTTTTAAATTCTTAATTCCCTCTTGGCCGAAGAATTTTATTTATCTTTTAATACGTTGATAATCAATCTTAATATTTAATGCAATGTGTTCGAGATATACAAATTGGACTGTAAAAGGCGATAAAAGACTATTCTTCGTATATATGAACATATCTATCTTTGTCTAAAATGAATTTTTGTTCAAAGGGAAATAATGGGCCATAGTCAACGATTTCAGGTGCAGAAAAATATGCACTCCAATTTCCTATTTCTGTATATGCTTTTACCGTGTCGTTGTCTATGAAAATAATTCTGACAAACGTATCGTTAAGTGTGTAACTTATTTCCTCTCTTAGTTTTTGCGACATTTTATATGGTAGCGACCAAATAACATCTTCGTCATCATAAGGGTGTATTAAATACATACTGTCATACTCTTCTTCGCAATAATCGGCAAAAGAAAATGCTTCTCCAATAGCCTGCTCCTCAAGTTTAATTTCAAGCATAGGTTCAGCAGGTTTACAACCGATGAATAACAACGTTGTCAATATTGTTATTATAGAGTTATTTAAGCATATAAAGTTCTCCATTATTTGCAGCTTTAATTACATTGTGTAATAATTTTTTTCACTCCGGCTGTTTTATTGTATCGCCATTTTTGTTATTTGATTGTCATCATATTTTTGAAATCTCCCATAAAAAGCACTTTGTTATTAAAGTATTTAAATGCAATGGCCATTGTTTCCATTAAGCAAGGGTATGTTTCTTTATTGATATTATAAAGCGCTTCAAACTCTTTTTCTTGGCTTTGCCCGTCTACTATATTCGACCAATAGAATTGCCAAAATTGCATCTGATGACCTTTTTCTATTTCTGATAAACAATACATAAATACATTATTTCTTTGTTGCATTACATAGTGTAGCAATTCTTGCAGGTGGTTTGGTGCGTCGGCATCGAGCGTGGCTCCAACTGATAATGCTATTAACTTGTTGCAGTATAGAGTGTCGTTTATTGCATAACATACCGCGAGAGCCTTTATGTGCTCAGACGCTCGACTATACATTGATAAGTTGTATCCATCCTTGTCGCTGTATTTATATGTAGAGTTAAAATCGTCCCAATTATCGGGAAATGCTCTGAAAAAATCCGATTGGCTCTTGCTTGATTGTGGATTTTGCAATAATACTTTGTAGGCGTTATTTAGCCGTGCCGTGTCAACGGGAAAATACTGCGCCGTGGCTGTCAGTATCGTAGTAACCAACAGAATAAGGGTAAAAAATAGTCGTTTCATAATGTTCGTTATTCGTAAAGTTCTTCAAAATGAGGGCCTACGTTTATTTTTATTCCGGCCTGAGCGTATTTTTCAAAAAAGTCAAATAATTCTTTTTTCTTCCCTCTATCGTATATATCAAAATTTATTGTTACGAATATAATGCTGCGTGTGCTCCGTTGTCAACAAATAGCACAGAATCACCCTTCTTTTTTTAGACTTGTTAACAAATATACAAACAAGCGAGCGGAAAATATGAAGTTTACTTCAATATTTTACACAGCGAGCGCAGTGTATATTCGCGCGTTAGCGCAAATATTAAGAACAAGCGAGCGGAAAATATAAAGTTTACTTCAATATTTTACACAGCGAGCGCAGTGTATATTCGCGCGTTAGCGCAAATATTAAGAACAAGCGAGCGGAAAATATGAAGTTTACTTTAATATTTTACACAGCGAGCGCAGAAGGCTCTCGAGTGCATCTCATAAAATACTCAAAAGAAAGGACTATAAAAAGTTAAAATTTACAAAAAAGCATACACACAGATAATTATTTCGCAAAAAAACGAGTTTTTAAATTCAAATGCAGTATTTTTGTACGCATTTTCGGATAATTACACCTTATTAAGTAACAGACAATCCCTATTTACCCTATGCACAAAATAGGATACAAAGTTTGCCCATTGTGCAACAGCAACAATATCGAGAAGCGCTTCTCGTGCAAAGACCACTTTGCCACGGGCGAGTTTTTCGATATATACAAATGCAGAGACTGCTCATTTGTCTTTACACAGGACGTGCCCGACGAAAAAGAGATTGGACGCTACTACGACACCCCCTCTTACGTCTCGCACAGCAACACAAACAGAGGCATAATAAACAAACTCTACCACATTGTGCGCCGCATAATGCTGCGCCGAAAAGTAAGCCTTGTAAAAAGGCTCACAATGTTGCGCGAGGGGAAAATACTCGACTACGGCGCAGGCATAGGCTATTTTGCCCACGCAATGCAACAGGCCGATTGGAATGTAACCGCAATAGATAAAAGCCCTCAGGCACGTCAGTCGGCCAAGCAGAATCTTGGCATAAACATCGAGCCCGAGGAGTATCTGAGCACAATAAAAGACGCCACATTCGACGTTATTACAATGTGGCACGTGATGGAACACATTCAGGACATACACAATTTTTGGGACACCCTCTACCGCATACTCGACGAGAGCGGCATTCTGATTATTGCCGTCCCCAACTGCTCGTCGTACGACGCCGAGGCCTACCGCGAGAATTGGGCCGCCTACGACACTCCGCGCCACCTGTGGCACTTTACCCCATCTACAATAATGGAGTTTGGACGCAGGCACAAATTCATATTGGAGCGTCAAGAAGCAATGCCTTTTGACGGGTTCTACATATCAATGCTCAGCGAGCGATACAAAGGCGCACGATGCGCCACACTGCGCGGCATCTGGAACGGTTTTTTAGGCTGGATAGCCTCATTCGACAAGACAAGCGCTTCAAGTTCAATAATATACGTATTCCGAAAAAGAAAATGAGCAAAAAGAGATTTAAAATACAGACACTCAGTGTTTATGTAAGCACCACGCTTGTGTTAGTGCTTTTGGGTACGATGGGTCTGCTGCTGGTTGCAGCACAGACACTCTCGACACAAGTGCGCGAGGAGCTCACCGTATCGGTGGTGCTCGACAACAGTATGAGCAACCAACAAATAGCCGACTACCATAAGAGGCTGAGCCGTCGCAGCTACGTAAAAAATAGCGTATATATATCAAAAGAGCAGGTGCTCGAAGAGCAGCGTAAGGAGCTTGGCACCGACCCCGTCGAGTTTCTTGGCTACAACCCCTACGAGGCCTCTATCGAGCTCTCTATGAAGCCCGAATTTGCCAACAACGAGAGCCTCGCATCAATAGAGAAGGAGCTCCGCAGCGACAAAGGAGTAAAAGAGGTCATCTACCACAAAGAGCTCATCGAGGCCATAAACAGCAACATACACAAAATAGGCGCAGCGCTGCTTGTGCTGTTCGTACTCTTGACCATAATAGCTTGGTCGCTCATTGGCAATATGGTGCGTCTGACAATCTACTCCAAAAGATTCCTGCTGCACACAATGAAATTGGTTGGTGCAACGTGGGGATTCATCCGTCGCCCCTTCCTTGTACATAATATGTGGATAGGCCTCTTCTCGGGGATATTGGCAAATATGATTTTGGGCGGCGCACTCTATTTTATCGCTCAGCGCGAGCCCGGGGTAATGACCGTACTTCCCAAAGAGTGGCTGGCCATTGTGGCAGGAGCAATAATACTCTTCGGAATAACAATAACAGTGCTGTGCGCATTCCTCTCGGTGAACCGTTTCCTGCGTATGCGCGCCGGCGACCTATACTTTATTTGAAAAGCAAAAAAAAGTTAAATATTTTACATTACTTATGAACAAAGAAAAATTTGCATTTAAGAAAAGCAACTACACTCTGTTGCTTATCAGCGTAGCAATAATCATCGTCGGCTTTTTGTTGATGACAGGCCCCGGCTCGACCGAGACACATTTTGAGCCCGACATTTTCAGTTTCCGACGCATAGTGCTTGCCCCTGCGGTGAGCTTTGCCGGATTCATCCTTATTATTTACGCGATTATGCACAGAGACAAAAAAGCCGAATAATAACACAAAAAGCACAATATGAGCACATTAGAAACAATTATCATTGCCATAGTCGAGGGACTGACCGAGTTTCTTCCCGTATCCTCGACCGGACATATGATTATCACACAGAATCTGTTGGGCGTCGAAAGCACCGAGTTTGTTAAGGCCTTTACCTTTATAATTCAGTTTGGAGCCATCCTATCGGTGGTTGTACTCTATTGGAAGCGCTTCTTCCAACTGAACCGCACCCCCGCCCCCGAGGGAGCATCGCCCATAGGTAGATTCCTGCACAAATACGACTTTTATTGGAAACTATTTGTAGCATTTATACCCGCTGCAGTGTTAGGACTGCTGTTCAGCGATATGATTGACGCAATGCTCGAGAGCGTTACCGTCGTTGCAGTAACACTTATCTTGGGTGGTATCTTTATGCTCTTCTGCGACAAGATTTTCAACAAGGGAAGCGAAAAAACCGAGCTCACCGAGAAGCGTGCTTTCTGGATAGGTATGTTCCAATGCATCTCGATGATTCCCGGAGTATCGCGCTCAATGGCCACAATCGTCGGAGGTATGGCGCAGAAGCTCACCCGTAAGGCCGCAGCCGAATTTTCGTTCTTCCTTGCAGTGCCCACAATGTTTGCGGCAACCTGTTTCAAGATGCTCAAAATATTCCTTGAGCCCAACGGTATGCAGATTCTCAAAGAGAATTTAGGCACGCTCATCGTGGGCAACGTAGTTGCATTCATTGTAGCAATGCTGGCAATAAAATTCTTCATCAGCTTTGTAACAAAATATGGATTCAAGGCTTTTGGATGGTACAGAATAATAGTAGGTGCAATCATACTCATTATGCTTGCCACAGGACATAATCTCACTATCGCATAATGGACTTTTTAGCCGGAGAAATACTGCCCCTTTACAAGCCCTACGGCTGGACATCGTTTCAGATTGTAAGTAAGGTGCGCTACCATCTTTCGCGCCACCACAAGGTGAAACGTTTCAAGGTGGGGCACGCAGGTACACTCGACCCATTGGCCACAGGTGTGCTGTTGCTATGCACAGGCAAGGCCACAAAGCGTATCGAGGAGCTTCAGAGCCACACAAAAGAGTACGTGGCCGACCTTATGTTGGGCGCCACCACCCCCTCGTTCGACCTTGAGCACCCCATAGACGCCACCTACCCCTACGAACACATAACCCCCGAGCTCATAAAAGAGACATTGCCCCGCTTCATCGGCAGCATCGAGCAACGTCCGCCACTATTCTCGGCCTGCAAAGTAGATGGTCGCCGAGCCTATAAGCTGGCGCGCGACGGCAGCAATATGGAGCTTGCCCCCAAGAAAATACAGATAGACGAGATTGAGCTTGTAGCCTTCGAACTACCCAAAATAACGATACGTGTAGTGTGCGGCAAAGGCACATACATACGCTCATTGGCGCGCGACCTCGGCGAGGCCCTCGGCAGCGGCGCCCACCTCACCCGCCTCCAGCGCACCCGCATAGGCGACGTGCGTATCGAAGAGTGCATCAACCCCGAAGATTTTCAAACTTGGCTCGAAGAAGCCACAAAAAACAACATACAACTATGATGGATTCGACGTTTTATACAAACTTTCATCAAATGAAACTATCACAATTCAAGTATCGTCTGCCCGACGACCGTATAGCTCTTTATCCGGCCGCCTGCCGCGACGAAGCACGCCTTATGGTACTGCACCGCAAGACCGGCGAGATTGAGCATCGCATCTTCAAAGAGGTAATAGAATACTTCGATGAAAAGGACGTTTTTGTGCTAAACGACAGTAAAGTTTTTCCCGCCCGTCTCTATGGCAACAAGGAAAAGACAAATGCACAGATTGAGGTATTCCTGCTGCGCGAGCTCAACGAAGAGTTCCGCCTATGGGACGTGCTTGTCGATCCTGCGCGCAAAATCCGCATCGGCAACAAGCTCTATTTCGGCGAGGACAACTCAATGGTAGCCGAGGTAATCGACAACACAACCTCGCGCGGACGCACACTGCGCTTCCTATACGACGGCCCGCACGACGAGTTCAAGAAAGCACTCTACGCGCTGGGCGTCGCCCCTCTGCCCGACGATTTTAAGCGTCTGCGCAAGGAAGAGCCCGAAGACCTCGAGAATTTCCAGACCTATTTTGCCAAGAAAGAAGGCTCGGTAACCGCCTCATTCGCAGGTCTGCACTTTACCCGCGAACTAATGAAGAGAATGGAAATTAAAGGCATCGACACAGCCTACGTAACAATGCACACAGGGCTCGGATGCTTCCGCGAGATTGACGTCGAAGACCTCACAAAGCACAAGATGGACTCCGACCTTATAAGCGTCGATACCGAGGCCGTTAACATTATCAACCGCGCCAAGAACGAGGGTCGCCGCATCTGCGCCGTCGGAACATCGGTACAACGTGTGCTCGAGACGGCCACCCTCACCAACGGAATGCTCAAGGAGTACGACGGCTGGACAAGCAAATTCATCTTCCCCGACTATCAATTTCAGGTAGCCAACAGTATGATAGCCAATTTCTATATGCCTTACAGCACAATGCTTATGCTGACAGCAGCATTCGGCGGCTACGAGTATGTTATGAACGCCTACAACGTAGCCCTGAAAGAGGACTACCGTTTCGGCCTTTATGGCGACGCAATGCTCATTATAGATTGATGAACAAAAGCGAGACAATATATCTGAGCCTCGGGAGCAACCAAGGCAACAAGATGCAAAATATAATAGGTGCGATAGAAAAACTATCGCACCTATTAGGTACAGCCACAGCCGTAGCCCCCATAATAGAGACAGAGCCGTGGGGCTTTTCCTCGAGCGAGACGTTCCTTAACACCGTCGTCTCGTTCGACTGCACCCTCGACCCCGAAGAACTTCTACAAGCCACACAACAGATTGAGCGACAGCTGGGACGCACAAAAAAGAGCATCGACGGGCAGTACAACGACCGCCCCATTGACATTGACATACTCTTCTATGGCAGCCGGATAATAGAGAGCCCTCGCCTCACAATCCCCCACCCACTGCTGCACAAACGCCTCTTTGTGCTGCAACCGCTGGCCTACATTACCCCGGAACTTGTTCACCCCACACTGAGGAAAAGCATCAAACAACTGCTCGACGAGGCCGGCGACAAAAATAAAGAAACAGCACTACACCATTGATTCACTGCTTTTGGTTAAAAGTAACATTTTATATCTACTTGCTAAAAATTCCCCCTTAACTATTGCACTAACACGTTTTTTTTCATATTTTTGCAAATGCATGTCGCTTGCAGAAGCCCGATATGGGTTATGTGGGAGGGTGCAAATTTTATTGAAAAGCGTTTACTAACGCTCTTTCTTGGCTGTCTGGAACTTCGCAACTTCTAATCTCTGTCAAGAATGTAGCAGCGGTAGATGCCTTGTGGTGTGTTTATGCATACCGTTTACACTATGGTTGTTGATGTCCATACATCATTGACAACTATTGGTGTATAGGTTTGTTATATACATACAGCGTGAGGCTTCTGCGTTGCTCGTTCAACAGAGAAAGGCAATGCGAAGGCCTCAGATAGCGGGACGAGTAACAGGTATGGACTCTCACGCTTTTTTTTGTGTCCGATAGGCACATTTAATTAAAACATAATAGTCAGGTTATTAGAAGTCCGTAACCAAAAGAGCATTAGGCACAATGGTTGGGGAATGGAGATAATCGACAATATACACAAAACACTAAAAGAAGATTTAGTTGTAGAGTTGCGCGAGGGCAGTAAACTCTCTATCGCAGCTTCCTGCTTCTCTATCTATGCTTTTCAAGAATTGAAAGAGCAGCTAAAAGATATT
>JAZSIU010000086.1:0-4649 GCA_045533955.1 Bacteroidaceae bacterium | reverse complement strand
GAATTGACAGAGATACATGGAGTCAATTTAAACGAAGCCATGATACTTTGCGCCGTAGGCAATGAAGATGTTACCGCATCAGACATTTCCAACAGGACAGGCTTGCTTCCATCGCACACCTCAAAGGTGATTGGATCATTGGAAAAACAAAGACTCATTGAACGTCGATTAGGCAAACAGGATAAGCGGAAAATATACTTGTCACTCACAAAAGAGGGAAAATCAAGTCTTGAAAAAATCAAGGTTCACGAATTTGACATTCCAGACTTACTGGAACCATTATTTGAAAAATACCGCTAAAAGCAAGTATAATAAAGTTTGCTTTAACGTTTTATAATGAACTCAACAAGTATTCAAATGAGAAGGATATAACTTTTAACAGCATCTCGTACCTGCTTATAAAATTTCACACACTATAAGAAGTATTAGCAAACAAACTATGGCAAAGATTAGATAAATTCACTTTTAAGCACTATTTTCGCATTTGGAAAACAACATGTATTTCCAAAACCATAACAGAAAGAACACCAAAAGAACCATATACAGATGAAATCACTACGTTCGCTATTCAGAATCGGCCTTGGTCCGTCGAGCAGCCACACAATGGGTCCCAACCGCGCAGCAAAGATATTCGCCGAGCGTTGCCCAAACGTTGACACATACAGAGTAACACTTTACGGCAGCCTTGCTGCAACAGGCGAGGGACACATGACCGACAAGGCTATAATAACCGTGCTTGAACCGCTTGCCAAGGTGGAACTGATATGGAAACCCGAGACATTCCTTCCCTTTCACCCCAACGGTATGCTGTTCGAAGGCATTAAAGACGGTAAGGTAATTGACAAATGGACAATATACAGCATTGGCGGCGGCGAACTTGCCAACGAGGAGACAACCAAGAACGAGGAGGACATCTACCCCCTCACAACCATACATGAAATAATGGACTGGTGCGACGAGACCGGCTGTACCTTTTGGGAGTATGTGGAGAAGTGCGAAGGGCCCGAAATATGGGATTATCTTTCCGAGGCATGGGAAACAATGAAGAGCACAATAAAGCGCGGACTCGAGAACGAGGGTGTATTGCCCGGCGGACTGGGACTGCAACGCAAGGCCAACGTTTACCTTAACAAGTCACAATCATATAACGCGGCAGTGAGCAGCAAGGCGAGAGTATATGCATACGCCCTTGCCACCAGCGAGGAAAATGCCAGCGGAAGCACTATTGTAACAACACCTACCTGCGGTTCGAGCGGTGTGTTGCCCGCTGTGCTTTACCACCTGCACACATCGCACGACTGTTCCGACATGCGCATTCTGCGAGCGCTTGCCACCGCAGGCCTCTTCGGCAACGTGGCAAAGGAGCATGCTTCAATATCGGGTGCCGATGTAGGTTGCCAGGGCGAGATTGGTGTTGCATGTGCAATGGCGGCGGCAGCGGCATGCCAGTTGTTCGGCGGCACAATCAACCAGATAGAATATGCTGCCGAAATGGGTCTTGAGCACCACCTTGGCCTCACCTGCGACCCGCTTTGCGGTCTTGTACAGGTGCCTTGCATTGAGCGTAACGCCATTGCTGCGTCACGTGCACTCGACGCATGCACATATTCGGCACTATCCGACGGCAAGCACAAAATTGACTACGACCGCATAGTCGAGGTAATGCGCGAGACGGGACACGACCTTCCCAGCCTCTACAAAGAGACCTCGACAGGAGGAATTGCCAAGATAGACACAAAAAAACGCAAAAAAAAATCTCAGGAATAAACAACACAACCACACACTATGAAGAGAATACTTTTATTAGCCGCACTCCCCCTGCTGTTTGCAGCCTCATCGGCAAAAGCACAGAAAGACGACAACAGAGTGCGCCCCAATTACGCCCTTGCCGAGCGCTTCTCGCCCAACAAGATAAGCCGAATGGTTAAACAAACACGCGTGCAGCCAATGTGGTTCGCCGACGGTCGTCGTTTCATTTACTCTTGGAGCGACACAAACTCCAAGCACTTCTACCTTGTCGATGCAGTAAAAGGCACACAAAAAGAGCTCTGGGATATGGAGTGGATGGCCAAAGAGATAACCCTGCGCACGCAAGACCCCTACGACGCACAACACCTTCCCGTATCAATCAGCAACATACGCGACGACCGCTACCTGCGCATTGACATACACTCCAAACTCGAAGTCCCCCGTGAGCTCCCCCGCCACGAGCGCACCGACAGTGCCAAGATAAAAGCCAACAAAGGAAAGAAAGAGAACAAGACCTTTTACCTCGAGTACGACATTGAGACAGGGCAACTCACAGAGCGCACAAAAGACGAGATTGACGACCTCTACCCCCAATACCCCGGATGGGCCAATTTCTCGCCCGACGGCCAATATGCCATCTACGAAAAGAACTACAACATCTGGTATATGTCGCGCGAGGACGTCGATAAACTACGTCTATGGGACAAAGACAGCACCGTCGTCGAGCATCAGCTCACATTCAACGGCCGTCCCAACCGCTGCTACGCCTACCACTCACTCGACGAGCAGCCCGACAGCACCAAGCGCCACCGCATTAGCGCACTGTGGAGCCCCGACTCGCGCCACTTTGTCCTGACCCATCGCGCCGACTCCATACTATCGAAAATGTGGGTGATAAACTCGCTCAGCAGCCCCCGCCCCAAGCTCGAGACCTACCGCTACCAGATGCCCGGCGAAGACTCTCCCATAATAACAATGGAGCTTTTCAATTTTCAGGACAAGACAAGCAAAATGATTGACATTGCGAAATTCAAACACCAATATGTATCAATCTACCGCAAGCCCCTGACAGCGGCCGAGCGCCACGCCCCCACATACAAAAGCCTGTGGCTGGGCGACGAAAAAGGCTTCTATTTCGAGCGCCGCAGCCGCGACCTTAAGAAAATAGAAGTGTGCTACGTATCGGTCGATGGCGACAGCGCCACCACCGTCGTACGCGAGCAGATGAACACCAGCATCGAGAGCCGTCCCATCAAGCTCATCAACAACGGACGGGAATTTATCCAATGGTCCGAGCGCACCGGCTGGGCAATGCTCTATATGTACAACGCCGACGGCACACTGAAGAATGCAATCACCAATGGCGCCTACCACGTCGAAGAGGTCGTTGCCGTCAACGAGAAAGAGAAAAAAATCTACTTTACCGCTTGCGGCCACAACAAGAGCGAGAACCCCTACTACCAGCACCTATTCAGCGTCAATTTCGACGGCAGCAACCTCAAGCAGATTGACGAGGGAGACACCAACATCAGCAGTCTCTCGGCAGCCGAGAATGGCGAGGCATTCGTCGTAACTGCATCGCGCGTCGATACAGCCCCCGTCAACCACGTTTATAGTAAGCGCGGCAAAAAGAGCCTTCATCTTGCCACAGCCGACCTTAGAGAACTCTTTGCGGCAGGCTACAAATACCCCGAGCGCTTTACCGTAAAAGCCGCCGACGGCATCACCGACCTTTACGGAGTAATGTACAAACCCTTTGACTTCGACTCCACAAAGTGCTACCCGCTAATCGAGTACGTCTATCCCGGCCCGCAGACCGAGGCTGTCAACGAAAGTTGGTCAAGCGGAATGAACCGCATCGACCGCCTCGCACAGATGGGCTTTATAGTAATAACCGTAGGTAATCGCGGCGGCCACCCCAACCGCAGCAAATGGTATCACAATTTCGGATACGGTAATCTGCGCGACTATGGCCTCGCCGACAAAAAAGTAGCAGCCCAGCAACTCATTGCCCGCCACAGCTTCATCGACGGCGACAAAGTAGGCATACACGGCCACTCGGGCGGCGGATTTATGTCAACGGCGGCCATTCTCACCTACAACGACTTTTTTAAAGTAGCCGTATCTTGCGCCGGCAACCACGACAATCGCATCTACAACAATTGGTGGAGCGAGAAACACCACGGAATAAAAGAGAACATCAAAGAAAAAGACAATATTGCCGAGAACGACACAACATTTGCCTATAACATAAGCACCAACCAAGCACTCGCCGAGCGCCTCAAGGGCCATCTGTTGCTGGTAACCGGAGATATGGACAACAACGTACACCCGGCCAATACCACACGCGTAGTCAACGCCCTTATCAACGCCAAGAAACGCTTCGAGATGCTCTATCTTCCCGGACAGCGCCACGGCTTCGGCTCAATGGACGAATTTTTCTTCTGGAAGATGGCCGACTTTTTCAGCAAGCACCTCTTGGGCGAGTCGCAAGAGTGTGAGGTTGATATAGTTGAAATGAACAACGACTAAAAAACGGTTTAATTTTATTTAGACAATAACCATATTCTTGCGAGCCTATTTAGGCTTCTAAAATTAAGAGACTTACTTTTTTCCTTATCGCTCAATTGCTGATAAGAAAAAAGTAAGTCTCGGTTGTTTATTCATCTGCCGACCGCATAAAAAAGCTCAGTAGAAATTTACTGTGGGTAAGAATCAATAATCTATTTTTCACCATCAAGAACAGCTGCGTATAATACGTACAAAAGGTAACTTTTAATTTATTGCACCATAAAAAAGAAATTCAATGTAGGTACGATTGTTTTAAGGAAAAAGTGCGAGGTATGTTTAACCGCTACTTAGACGCTTGTTTACAAGCGACTAAGTGAGGGCGGTCCGCA
>JAZSIU010000021.1:0-2690 GCA_045533955.1 Bacteroidaceae bacterium | reverse complement strand
TGTGCTTTGTTTGCGGTTATTTTTAACTGAGGCTGACCCAAAAGTCGAAAATTTACAAATTTGAGGTTGATTTATTCGGATACCTATCGGAGATAGTTTTCAAATATTCAATTCTCGCAAAGTAAAAAATACTTTTGGGTCAGCCCCTTTTTGTTACAGACACCCGCGACACATATACGGGAAAGAGTTATTATTTTCACATACAACAAAAGAAAGTCATAAAAAGAGTAATCCGGGGGCGCGCCCAAAGCACCCCTTAATCGGCCGAGAATTTACGCTCGTCGCCCCAGCACTCGTGCATCCACTTTTTTATTTTCGCCTCCGAGGCATTATCCTGCGGCACCCAGAAGCTAAAATCACGTCCCTCATCGGGCAGAAACTGCTGACGTACAAAATTCCCCCGATAGTCGTGCGCATATTTATATCCGTCAGCGTAGCCCAGCTCCTTCATCAATTTCGTAGGAGCATTGCGCAGATGCAGCGGCACGGGCAGATTACCCGTTGCGCGCACCGTCTCTATGGCACTGTTTATGCCCATATATGCCGAGTTACTCTTGGGCGAGGTAGCAAGATAAACGGTAGCCTCGGCAAGGGGGATTCGCCCCTCGGGCCAACCTATTTTCATCACAGCGTCAAACGCAGCATTAGCCAACAACAGAGCATTAGGATTGGCAAGCCCCACATCCTCGGACGCCGAAATTACAAGGCGTCGGGCAATGAACGCAGGGTCCTCGCCCCCCTCAATCATTCGCGCCAGCCAATAAAGCGCCGCGTCGGGGTCGCTTCCGCGAATAGACTTTATAAAGGCCGAAATTATGTCGTAGTGCATCTCGCCCCCCTTGTCGTAAGCCGCAGGATTCTGTTGCAGACGCTCCACCACCTTCTCGTCGGTAACCACAACAGGCGTCTCGGGGTCGGCCTCCACCACAAGCTCCAGAATGTTGAGCAGTTTGCGAGCATCGCCGCCGCTGTAACGCAGCATCGCATCGGTCTCGACAAGCTGCACGCTACGCTTCTGCAAAAGCTCGTCCCTCTGCACAGCGTAGTGCAACAGCGACAGAAGGTCGTCCTTTTCCAAAGACTTCAGCACATAAAGCTGGCAGCGCGAGAGAAGCGGCCGTATAACCTCGAACGAAGGATTCTCGGTTGTTGCCCCAATGAGCGTAACAACGCCCGTCTCCACCGCGCTCAACAGCGAATCTTGCTGCGACTTATTGAAACGATGAATCTCGTCGATGAAAAGTATCGCGCCGCCACCCGAAAATAGCGGCGATGATTTTGCCTTTTCAATCACCTCGCGCACCTCCTTTACGCCCGACGACACAGCGTTAAGCGTGTAAAAAGGGCGGTTCAATCTATTGGCTATAATTTTGGCAATGGTGGTTTTTCCCGTGCCGGGAGGGCCCCACAGGATAAACGAAAGTATTCTGCCCCCCTCAATCATTCGGCGCAGGACAGCCCCCTCGCCCACAAGATGCTGTTGCCCCACAAAGCCGTCAAAATCGTTGGGGCGCAAGCGTTCGGCTAATGGTCGTGCCATAAAAATCTCTTTTATAAGTTAATGTAAGCCCTCTGCGCCAATCAAGAGCAGGGGGCTTTTATTCCGTCGCAAACTTACTTATTTTTTTCCTATTTTCAGAAAAGCCGCTTGAATTTTATTTCCGTATTATTAAAAGTTAGATGCGGCCCCAAAATAAAAATTCTCTTATTGAGTTTTTTTGGGGGGCGGGAGAGGATTTTACAAATTCACCCTGTTACCTTTTTTGTCGATAGCAAAATACTCGCCGTTTAATTTAACCCAAGCACAACCCACGGAGAAAGGAACAGCAGAATCATACTTTAATGGAATAACCTCGTTGCCACTCTTGTCAATATAGCCATATTTACCGTTTAATTTAACCATTGCAAGGCCCTCGGAGAAATACCAAGCATCATCATATTTTAATGGAATAACAACATTGCCACTTTTGTCAATAAGACGCCGTTTACCATTTAATTTAACACGGGCAAGCCCCTCGGAGAAACTATGAGCATCATCATACTTTAATGGAGTAATCTCATTGCCACTCTTGTCAATAAAGCCATATTTACCGTTTAATTCAACCTTTGCAAGGCCCTCGGAGAAATACCAAGCATTATCATACTTAAATGCAATAATAATCTCATTAGAGAATAAAATACCCACGGCAATTACAACTACTGCCACTGCGGCTGCAATCCATTTCCACGGGTTACTCTTTTGTGGTTCGGGCTTTTCGGCGGGCGCGACGGGATTTTCTTTCGGCTTTTCAGCCTTTTTAGGTTGCTCGGCGGGTGTTTCTTGGGGCTTATTTTCAGGTGCGGCAGGTGATTTTTTAGGCTCGGCGGGCTGCTCGGGAGTTTTTTTCGCCGGCTCGGATACAACTTTTATATCAGAGACGTCAATAAACGTCTCCTCGTGCAACGCATTAACCATCGTCTCCTCACTATCGGCGGCCACGCCCGAGGCGCCGAGCGAGGCAATAAACTCCTCGGCCGTGGCGGGGCGGTCGCTCTTGCGCGGTTGCATTGCCTGTGCCACAGCGTTTCTCACGCGGGGCGAGATATTCTGCGGCAGCGCGGGCAGCCCCTCATCCAAAATATCCATTGCCTGCGGGGGCGTCGCACCCGTTACCAGCTTGTAGAGCGTGGCACCAAGAGCGTAAATATCG
>JAZSIU010000028.1:0-46293 GCA_045533955.1 Bacteroidaceae bacterium | reverse complement strand
CTGCCGCTTGTGCCCAGCGTAACGTCAAGAGTGTCGCGGCTGCGCTCGCACAATTCGCCCATAAAAAACTCTTTGACAACAACCTCCCTCTCGAGGCCCACCTGAAGCGCAAGGTAGGTTATTCCGAAGCCTCCCTGTCCCAGCGTGCCAACGATGCGATAATCGCCATTCTTCAATAGGGTATTTTCTTTCAGTTGCATTTGTGTATATTTTTTCTTAATACTCTGCAGCCCACCGATGCAGGCTACCGTAATTTTTCATAAGTAGCTGAAAGCAAAAGTAATATTTTTTTTATAAAAAAGTATTATTGCATTATTTTTTATGAACAAACTTCTCAATAGAGCCGACGAGGAGCTTATGATTGCCAGCGACACATACGAGATTGTAAAGGGACTTTAAAAACAGCCCTCTCTCCCCACATATTAAATAAGGTTGAAAGCAAAAATTGCTTTCAACCTTATTTAATTATATTGCCTATAAAGAGTTTATTACACAAACATTTTCTATAAACCAAGCAAACGTACAGCATCGAAAGAAAGGATGCCTTTTGCTCAATACCACCCAACGACAATCTACCGGGCAGACAAACGATGATGGAAATAAAAGGGTTCTTTGTTGTAATTTTTACTCGCTGCGGGAGATAATTTGCGTCTCGTCGCCCTCGACGTAACGCTCGTGCGAGATTGTTTTTCCATCATAGACAACGTAGGCAAAGGTATATATCCAATCGCCCAAGATTATGCAACGCGACTTTTCGCCTATCATTAAATCCTCGTCGCAGTGGCGGTGGCCGAAGATGAAACAATCGACCGTGTCGTGCTGCTGAAGATAGCGCTTGGCATACTGCACGCACGCCTCCTTCTCCTCGCCCATAAAAGGCGTGTCGCCTTTAATTTTGTGTTGCTGCATACTGTATCGGGCCCAGCTGTTACCCAGCCACAGGCTCCACCGCGGATGCAGCGCCGAGAACATACGGCGCAGCAGATTATTGCGGAACACCCACCGCAGGATGTGGTAGCCCCGCTCCGAGGAGAATTCATCGCCGTGAGCAAGAAAAAACTCCTTGCCCATAATCTCGGTTAGGAAGGGCTCGCGGTGCACAATCATCCCACACTCCTTCTCGAAATAATCGAGGCACCATTGGTCGTGGTTACCGGTGAAGAAGTGCACCTCGACGCCGCGGTCGGTGAGCGAGGATATTTTACCCAAGAAACGTGTGTAGCCTTTGGGAACGACATATTTATGCTCGTACCAAAAGTCGAACATATCGCCCAGCATATATATTGCGGCCGCATCGTCCCCTATCTTGTCGAGAAACGAGACCAAGCGACGCTCTTGCGTACGACGATGCTCAAGAGCCCACGCGCCCAAATGTGCATCGGACAGAAAATAGACCTTTTTCATACTATGCTCTTTTATGCTGTTTATGTGCCGACGACAAAGTAAGGCTTTTACAAAAAGCCGAGCTCCAATTTTGCCTCCTCGGTCATTAAGTCCTGACTCCACTCGGGCTCAAAGACCAGATTAAGCGTAACCTCGCCGATGCCCTCGATGCCCTCGACCTTTTGCCTTACATCCTCCATCATAAAATCGGCGGCGGGACAGTTGGGGGCCGTCAGTGTCATATCAATCTCAACGGAACCATCGTCCTTTACCTCGATGCGATATATCAGCCCAAGGTCGTAGATATTTACGGGAATCTCGGGGTCGTATACCGTTTTTATCATCTCAACTATTCTCTGTTCCAACTGAAATTTATCCATTGTGTAATATTTTAAAGTGGTGCTACTATATATAAAAGGTACCTTCGTTACAGACGTTTCTCGTCTGCATAGCTGTAATAAGCTCCGTCGGTTAATATTATGTGGTCGAGCAGGCGTATGTTCATTAAATCACAAGCCTTTGAGAGCGCCGTTGTCAGACGGTCGTCGTCGAGGCTCGGGTGCAGGCTGCCCGAGGGGTGATTGTGGCACAGTACAATGCCCGTTGCACGCTTCAGGAGTGCCGAGCGCAGCACAAGGCGTATATCGACAAGTGTCGAGGTGAGGCCGCCGCTCCCTATGCGCACGTGCCCGATGATACAATTCATCTGATTGAGCAAAAGCACGTAACACTCCTCTATGGGCTTGTCGCACAAGAGCGGATAGAAATATTCGTATAAATTACGCGACGAGTAGATGCGCTTCATTCTGTCGCGCTCATCATCCTGACGCCTTTTCCACAATTCGCAGGCTGCAACAATGGTAATTGCCTTTGCCGGGCCTATTCCCTTGAAGAGACACAAATCATCGACCGAAAGACGCGCCAGACGACCAATATTGTTGCCGCACGAGACAAGCACACGCTTCATAAGCTCGACGGCCGACTCATCGACCGTTCCCGAACCTATGAGTATCGCCAAAAGCTCGGCCTTGCTGAGCGAGGAGATACCGTGGCGAAAGGCTTTCTCGCGCGGACGCTCATCCTCGGGCCACTCTTTTATGCTTGCTCTATGCTTCTCTTTTGCCATTAACCTCTGTTATATAACTTTGTAAGGTTCTTCTTTGTTTCAAGAGGCTGCTTCAGTATCAGTTTGTACCAGAAGGCCTTTAAAAAGCCCGTTCCGTAACCGCTTATCTGCACTATTGCCGTTACCACCGAGTAGGCGGCAACCTTAAGGCTTTTGTTCTTGACGAGCGAATCGCAGAAGATTAGCAACAGATAGGCTGCGGGAAGCATCAGAAGCCACGGGTAAAAGATTGAGGCCGCAAGAAGCACGGCACCCGCAATGAGCATAAGCGCCGGCAGTGTGTGCACAATCTTCAGCGAGCCCGGATGCTTTATGTGCAACCATATTCTCGCCTGCCCGAAATTATTCACCTGCTTGAAGAAGCGGGTAATATCGACCCTGCGCTTGTGATAGACGAATGCCTCGCGTATGAGGCGGGTCTTAAAGCCTGCCTCGCGTATGCGGATACTAAGGTCAATATCCTCGCCCATCATATCCTCAAAGCCTCCTACACGCTCGTAGACCGCGCGCGAGAGGCCCATATTGAATGTACGGGGGCAGAATTTCTCGGCCACCACCTTTCCGCCGCGGATACCTCCCGTAGTCCAAAAGCCTGTCATCGAGTGGTTAACCGCCTTTTGTATGTCCGAGAATGAGGCGTCGGCAGCATCGGGACCGCCGAAGCAGTCGCAATACTCGGCCTCCATTGCTGCTTGCAGCCTCTCGAAATAGAAAGGCGGCAGAATTACGTCCGAGTCGAAGAAGAGCAGATAATCGCCCGTGGCACGCTCCATTCCATAGTTGCGCGTGTCGCTGCGTCCCGAATTAGGCTTATAATAGTAGTGGATAGTAAAAGAAGAACGGTAGCGGTCAAGCAGATGATCGCACCGTTCTTTTGAGCCATCCTCTATAATAAGCAACTCAAAAGGCTTTACCGTCTGAGCCGACAGACTCTCTAAGAGTTCTTGAATCTCTCCGGGTCTGTTATATACCGGAATAATTATAGAGTATAACAAGATTTTTACATTTTTAAGGCAGGCTTTTTGAGCAGAAGTCCGTCCCCCCCACAAAAAATGCCTGCCGATAATTCAAAAAATTATGCCTTTACGCGGCCAACGTATGAACCGTCGCGTGTGTCAACCTCGACAAGCTCGCCCTCGTTGATAAACAGGGGAACGCGAATCTCGGCACCTGTCTCGAGTGTAGCGGGCTTTGTGGTATTTGTGGCTGTGTCGCCTTTAAGACCGGGCTCGGTGTATTGGATTGCGAGAACAACCTTTACGGGCATATCGGCAAAGAGGACAGTCTCGGTCGAAGCGTCTGTAACAACCTCGAGCACCATACCCTCTTTCATATAATCGACACCGTTAATCTGAGCACCCGCGATGTTAATCTGCTCGTATGTCTCCTGATTCATAAATACATAGTCGCTACCCTCCTGATAAAGATACTGATAGGGACGACGCTCTACGCGAACATCCTCGAGTTTCTCACCAATATTGAAACGACGCTCGAGCACATAGCCGTCAACAACGTCTTTGAGCTTTGTGCGCATAAAAGTATTACCCTTACCGGGCTTTACGTGCAAGAAGTCGATGCAGAAATACAACTTGCCATCCATACGGATAGCGGTACCGATTTTAATGTCCTGTGCATTTATCATAATCTCTATATTTTAAATAATTATTTATTTCCCAAAAAACTCGGCGCGAAGATAACAAAAAGTAAAAAAATATGCAATTTATTAGCGAAGATAATTGAGCCACAAAGGAAAAAGATGTAAATTCGCAGCCGAAAATTTAGAAATTTGACAAATTTTCCCGAAAAAACATTTGCAACAGTCGGCCGCATCGGCCATTGCTCTTTTTCTTTCGCGCCACAATAATTTTAAAAGCAGAGGAGGGCTCTAAGAAACATAAAAAAAAATGATGTACGCGACTAAACCTTTGCAGGATGAAAAAGTCAAATTATAATGATTAAATAAAAAATAACAAAAATAAGACAACAATAAGAGACAATGAAAAAAGCGTTACTTTTCCTTCTCACCCTGCTAATGCCGCTGCTGCTGCCCGCACAGACAGCCGACGGCACCATCAAAGGACAGCTCATAGACTCGAAGAGTAAAGAGCCACTCGAGTTTGTAACCGTAGCCCTCTTGCCCAAAGGCAGCAGCACCCCCATAAACGGATGCAGCACCGACGAAAAGGGCAATTTTACAATCGCACAAGTAAAGGCCGGCGACTACATTGTAAAAATATCGTTCGTCGGCTATCTTGACGACGAACGCAGCATACAAATGCCAAAGGGCGGACGCATCAATATAGGCACCATACGCCTAAAGCCCGACAACAAGCTACTGAAAGAGGTAGTTGTTACCGAGCAGCGCAGTCAGATGAAATTCGACATTGACAAGCGCGTCTTTACCATCGACCAGAATATTGCAGCAACGGGCGGCAGTGCAACAGATGTCCTTGAGGATATTCCCTCGGTCGAGGTGAGCAATGAAGGCACCGTATCGCTCCGCGGCAGCGAGAGCGTAACAGTGTGGATAAACGGAAAAGCCTCGGGACTGACAGCCGACAATCAGGGCGACATTCTCCAGCAAATGCCCGCCGGAAGCATCGAGAAGATTGAGGTAATAACAAACCCCTCGGCCAAGCACTCGCCCGAGGGCACAGCCGGAATAATCAACATTGTCCTCAAACGCGACCGCAAGGCCGGATACTACGGCAGCGTGCAGGCCGGTGGCGACTCGCAAGGCGGATACAACGCAGGCGGCAACGTCAATTACAGCAGCGGCAAGCTCGACGCATACGTCGGCCTCAACTACCGCAATATGAACCACGATGGCGAGGGCGACTCGTTCACCGAGTATTTCGCGCGCGACGCCTTCCAGAAGCAACACACCGAGAACAGCCGCGAGCCTCAGAATCTCTTTGCGCGCGCAGGCCTTACGTGGCGCTTCACCGAGAAGGACGAGCTATACACCAACCTTATGGCAATGCGCACAAAAGGCGAGTTTGGCACAAGCGTACACACACAAGGCGGAAAACTCTCGACAATGGAAATAAGCGAGACACGCCTGCGCACCACCGACCAGACCAACAAGCCCTCGATGCTGAATTTCGAGGGAGGCTACCGCCACACATTCAAAGACGGACACTTTATCGACCTCTCGGCCAGCCACAATATATGGAAAATGAAGCGCGAGGCCGTCTATCGTCAATCGACCGAGTGGGCCGGAAACCCCAATATCGCCAACAGCTACCAATATCAGCACGTCAAGAGCGAGAGCACCAACACCGAGATAAAACTCGACTACGAGAACAAGATAAGCGAGAATACCCGCATCGAGGCAGGCTATCACGCCAATTTCTCGCGCGACGAGAATCCCACAATCACATACAACGACGAGGCACACACACAAGAGGACAAGAACCTCTTCAACCGCTTCATCTACAATCAGGACACACACGCCCTGTACGGCACCTACTCGGGACGCATCGGAAAATTCGGCTATCAGGCAGGCCTTCGCGCCGAATATTGGCGCGTAAAGACCCGCTCGCTCAATTGGGAGCAAGAGCACAACGGCCCCTTGCCCGCCTACACCGACAAAGACTTCTTCAGCCTCTTCCCCAGCCTCTTCCTCAGCTACTCACTGCCCGCAGGCAACGAGATTCAAGTAAACTACACACGCCGTTTGCGCCGTCCGTGGGGAGGCCAGCTGAACAGTTTCAGCAACATAAGCGACTCGACGAACATCTCGTTCGGTAACCCCGACCTTACCCCCGAATACTCTAACGCCTACGAGCTCAACTACATAAAAAATTGGGACAACCACACACTCTCGGTCTCGGGCTACTATCGCACCACCGACGACGTAATTGAGCGCATAAGCTACAATCAAGGCAACGTAATATACACCACATTCGAGAATGTGGCAAGCCAGCAATCGGCCGGTCTTGAGATTATCGGTAAGAACCGTCTCTTCAAGATTCTCGACCTTACAACCACACTCAACCTATTCTACTACAAGCTCGACGGATTCAAATACACAATAAATGAGCAGACAATCACAGGCGAAGCCGACGAGAATTTCTCGTGGAACGCCCGTATGACGGCAAGCGTCATACTGCCGTGGGCCGTAACAATGCAGGCAACGGGGCGCTACAATGCCAAGCGCATCGTGGCACAGGGACACCGCGAGCCCAACTACTCGCTCGACCTCGGCGCCCGCAAAAGTTTCAACCAACATTGGAGCCTCAGCCTCAACGTGCGCGACCTTCTCGACAGCCGCGGCTGGCACACAGTAACGGGCGACAGCAATTTCAGACGCGACGCCAAGAACAGCCACGGCGGACGTCGCTTCAGCTTGACCCTCACATACAGTTTCGGCAATATGAAAGCCAAGCGTCCCACACGCAAACAGAGCGACACCCAGCAAATGAATATGGGCGACGAAGGCTTCGAGGGCGATGGAATGATGTAAAAACGACACAAATAATCGCAGAAAAATCCGATGGCAATAAAAACCATCGGATTTTTTTGTTACCGAGGCAAAAGTTATCGTTAAAATACTTTTTCTTTTCGTAAATGTTTGCGAAATTTGACGCCATATTACAAACACTTATTAGACCACAATATGGCAGAATTAAAAAATTCGAAAAACACCGATCAAGTAATCGTACGCTTCTCGGGCGACTCGGGCGACGGAATGCAGCTTGTCGGTAACATTTTCTCGACTATTTCGGCAACAGTGGGAAACGATATTTGCACATTCCCCGACTATCCCGCCGATATTCGCGCCCCGCAAGGAGTGCTCACAGGAGTATCGGGTTTTCAGGTACACGTAGGCGCCGATAAAGTGTTTACGCCCGGCGACAAATGCGACGTACTAATCGCAATGAACCCCGCAGCACTAAAGACGCAATATAAATACTGCAAGCCCACAGCCGCAATAATAATAGACAGCGACTCGTTCACCGCAAAAGACCTTGAAAAGGCACAATTCAGCACCGACGACCCCATCGCCGAGCTTGGAATAACGTGCGACGTAATTCCCTGCCCCATCACCTCAATGTGTCAAGAGACACTCAAGGAGAGCGGAATGGACAACAAGAGCATCGTACGCTGCAAGAATATGCTTGCGTTGGGCCTTGTATGCTGGCTCTTCGACCGCGACCTCTCGCTGGCCGAGGGAATGCTGCGTGCAAAATTCGCCAAAAAGCCCGAAATTGCCGAGGCCAACATAAAGGTGCTTCGCGCCGGCTATGATATGGGACACAACACCCACGCATCGGCCTCGCACACCTACACAATAGAGAGCAAGAGCAAGGCAAAGGGTAAATATATGGACATTAACGGTAACAAGGCCACAGCCTACGGACTTATGGCCGCCGCCGAAAAGGCCGGGATGCGACTGTTCCTCGGCTCGTATCCCATTACCCCCGCAACCGACGTCCTGCACGAGCTTGCCAAGCATAAGTCAATGGGCGTTGTAACAATGCAGGCCGAGGACGAGATTGCGGGATGCGCATCGGCCGTTGGAGCGGCATACGCCGGAGCACTCGCCTGCACCTCAACCTCGGGCCCGGGAATATGCCTCAAGAGCGAGGCCATCAACCTTGCAATGATTACCGAGCTTCCTCTTGTGATAATAGACGTACAGCGTGGAGGCCCCTCGACCGGCTTACCCACAAAATCGGAACAGACCGACCTTTTGCAAGCACTCTACGGACGTAACGGCGAGAGTCCCATTCCCGTGATTGCCGCAACATCGCCCACCGACTGTTTCGACTCGGCATTCCTTGCCGCAAAGATAGCCGTCGAGCATATGACCCCCGTCTTTCTGCTCACCGACGCATTCATCGCCAACGGCTCGGCAGCGTGGAAGCTGCCCAACATAGACGAATATCCCGCCATCGTGCCCCCATACGTAACACCCGAGATGAGCGAGGGATGGAGCCCCTACAAGCGCAATCCCGAGACACTCGTGCGCTATTGGGCAGTACCCGGCACCCCCGGCTTTATGCACCGCATAGGCGGCCTCGAGAAGAGCAGCGCCACGGGCGCCATCAGCAACGACCCCGAGAATCACCAGCTGATGGTCGAGCAACGTGCACAAAAGATTGAGCGCATAGCCGACACACTGCCCCCGCTAAAGGTCGAGGGCGACGAGGATGCCGACCTCTTGATTGTCGGCTTCGGCGGAACATACGGCCATCTGCACGAGGCAATGCTCCAGATGCGCGCCGAGGGCAAAAAGGTGGCACAAGCCCATCTGAACGTCGTTAACCCCCTGCCCCGCGGCACCCGCGAGACACTCGCACGCTACAAAAAAGTTGTCGTTGCCGAGCAGAATATGGGACAGCTTGCAGGCTATCTGCGTATGAAGACAAGCGGCATCGAGATTCTGCAATACAACGAAGTAAAGGGACAGCCCTTTAACGTAGCATCGCTGGTCGAGGCATTCACCAAAATAATCGAGGAATAACCCCAACCGTTTAACCAACAAAAAATTACAGTTATGAGCGAATATAAAGCACAAGACTACAAATTCGGACAACCCCGTTGGTGTCCCGGTTGCGGCGACCACGCTTTTCTGGGAGCGCTGCACAAGGCTATGAGCGAGCTGGGCGTTGCCCCGCACGACATTGCAGTAATATCGGGCATCGGATGCTCGTCGCGTCTGCCCTACTATATGAACACATACGGATTCCACACGATACACGGACGCGCAGCAGCCATTGCCACAGGCGCAAAGATTGCCAATCCCAACCTTACCGTATGGCAGGTATCGGGCGACGGCGACGGCCTTGCCATAGGCGGTAACCACTTTATCCACGCAGTGCGTCGTAACATCGACCTTAATATGATTCTGCTCAACAACCGCATCTACGGCCTCACAAAGGGACAATACTCGCCCACCTCGAAGCGCGGCTTTGTAAGCAAGTCGTCGCCCTACGGTACGGTCGAGGAGCCCTTCCGTCCCGCCGAACTGTGCTTCGGTGCACGCGGCAATTTCTTTGCCCGCTGCGTCGCCACCGATATGTCGGCTGCCGTGGAGTGTCTGAAAGCCGCCGCCCGACACAAGGGCGCATCGGTTACCGAGGTTTTGCAGAATTGCGTAATCTTCAACAACGGCACACACGAGAGCGTATATACTAAAGAGGGACGCGCCAAGAACGCCATCTACCTCGAGCACGGCAAGCCAATGATATTCGGCGAGAATAATGAGTATGGCCTTGCACAAGAGGGGTTCGGCCTAAAAGTAGTGAAGGTGAGCGAGGCTGGCGAGAATGAGATTCTCATTCACGACGCACACTGCGCCGACCCCACCCTGCATCTGAAACTCGCGCTTATGGAAGGCCCCGATTTTCCCGTTGCTCTGGGCGTAATACGCGACGTCGAGGCACCCACATACAACGACAGCGTCCACGAGCAGGTCGAGGAGATTAAGGCCAAGAAACCCTATCACACTTTTGCCCAGCTTCTCGAGACCAACGAAACGTGGGAGATAAAGTAAAAACTCCATAGGAGCCATATATTGAAACTGTTTAAATTTATGCCTAAAAGCAAATTTAAACAGTTTCTTGCTAATTAAGCCCTATGAAGCCAATAGCACAAGAAGCAAGAGAAAGAGACCACACAGATGACAAAAACCCTCAAACGATAAGAAAAACAGACAGATGTACCGACAAGGAGACGACAAGACAATAAATGCAATGCAGGAGAAGATAACCGGAGCCTGTAAAGAAATTGCCGACAAGCTACAATCGGACACCGCCGAACAAAGAAAGATAATTGCAACGTTCGATGACGAAAGCCGTAACCTCGACCTCACCCAATGGTGGTTAGGAATATGCACATTCAGTTTCCCCGAGTGTAGCGGCAAAAAATACGTCGAACTTAACGCACGCTTAGGCAGTGGGTACAAAATAAGCCTTTTAATATACTCGGGCAGCACCGAGGATGTTATAAAATGGTTAAACACCCCCGAATGCGCCCACTGCATCAAGCAAAAGATGATTACCCTGCTTGAGCAGTGCGACCAATAAAAAACGTCCGCTCCCTGCCGACAATAAGCATTAACTATTTTGCCGAATGCACAAAAAAACGGCTCAGTAGCAAAAAGGTGTGGTCGAGATTACTCTATTTATCACCTTCACGGAATACTTGTGCGGCTATTCTTTCTTTCATTTTATACTTTGGGTCTTACTTTTTTTCCGAAAAAAAGTAAGCAAAAAACCTGCACCTAAAGAAATTGTCGCGGGGCCTCCTTTGCTCGTGAGGCAACAGTGCTCTCACTCGGTCGGAGGCCTGCTTGTCATTGCGGTTTACGATTGTTTTAAGGGTGCTGCGGACCGCCCTCACTTAGTTGCTTGTAAACAAGCGTCTAAGTAGCGGTTAAACATACCTCGCACTTTTTCCTTAAAACAATCGATCCTACATTGAATTTCTTTTTTATGGTGCAATATTTAAAAAGTTACCTTTTGTGCGTATTATATGTGGCTGTTCTTGAAAATTAGAAATAGATTATTGATTCTTGTTCATAGTAAATTTCTACTGAGCAAAAAAACACAAAAAAAAGAGCAACCTTTCGGTTGCTCTTTGTCTTTTACAAGCACTTGCTTATCGACGAAGACCAAGCTTGGCCACGATAGCACGGTAGCGGTTAATATCGCGTTCCTTAAGATAGTTAAGAAGCGCACGACGCTTACCTACGAGTGTTGTCAAGGCTCTTTGTGTGCTATAATCTTTACGGTTAGCCTTGAGGTGTTCCGTCAAATGGGCGATACGGTATGAGAACAAAGCAATCTGGCTCTCGGCCGAACCAGTATCAGTGTTAGACGTTCCGTATGTACCAAAGATTTCTTGCTTTTTAGCTGAATCCAAATACATAGATTTGTGTTTTAAGTTATTAAATATTTTGCTTTAGCGGCTGCAAAGATAGTGCTATTTTTTGGATTAACAAGGCTTTTACTCCTTTTTTTATAGTATAGTTTTTTAAAGCCTCCTCGCCACACTGTAATAAAGCATCGAACGGGGCACAAACTTTAATTTTCAAGCCCGACGGCAACAAATAGGAGCCGAAAGGCTTAATAGTAGCCGTCGAATATCCAAAATATCAATTATTTTCGTTAACTTTGCCGTCGCTAAAGGCGACGGAGGCCACAGCCCCCTGACGACCACAGATTTACACACAATCAACAGGGGCTTTTTTAGTAAGATAAGAACAAATTAAGTTACAACAACAATATGCAGAATATAAGAAACATTGCGATTATTGCACACGTCGATCACGGAAAAACCACCCTTGTCGATAAGATGATGCTTGCAGGCAACCTTTTAAAGGAGCAGAACAACGATGCACTTACACTCGACAACAACGACCTTGAGCGCGAGCGTGGAATAACCATTCTCTCTAAGAATGTATCCATCCAATATAAGGGCACCAAGATAAACATAATCGACACCCCGGGACACAGCGACTTTGGCGGCGAGGTAGAGCGCGTGCTTAATATGGCCGACGGCTGTCTGCTGCTGGTTGACGCTTTTGAGGGCCCTATGCCTCAGACACGCTTTGTGCTTCAGAAGGCACTGCAAATAGGTCTAAAGCCCATTGTTGTTGTAAACAAGGTAGATAAGCCCAACTGTCGTCCCGACGAAGTACACGAAATGGTGTTCGATCTTATGTTCTCGCTCGACGCCAACGAAGAGCAACTCGATTTTCCCGTAATTTTCGGCTCGGCAAAGAACAATTGGATGAGCACCGATTGGCGCAATCAGACCGAGGATATTACCCCGCTCTTGGACGCCATCTTAGAGCACATTCCCGCCCCCGAGAAGCTCGAGGGCACCCCGCAGATGCTAATCACCTCGCTCGACTACTCGCCCTACACGGGTCGTATAGCCATCGGGCGTGTGCACCGCGGCACCCTCACCGAGGGGGCTGGCGTAACCCTCTACGGACGCAACGGCAACTGTTCAAAAGTAAAAATCAAGGAATTGCACACTTTCGAGGGGCTGGGCCGTAAGCGCATCGACGCAGTAAGTTCGGGCGACATTTGCGCCATTGTAGGCCTCGAGGCATTCGAGATTGGCGACACAATATGCGATCTTGAGAATCCCGAGCCTCTGCCCACAATAGCCATCGACGAGCCCACGATGAGTATGCTCTTCACCATCAACGACTCGCCCTTCTTCGGTAAAGAGGGAAAATACGTTACCTCGCGCCACATACAAGACCGTCTGGACAAAGAGCTCGACAAGAACCTCGCGCTACGCGTGAGTAAGTCGCCCGAGGAGGATGCGTGGACCGTCTATGGCCGCGGAGTGCTTCATCTGTCGGTGCTCATAGAGACGATGCGCCGCGAGGGCTACGAGCTTCAGGTGGGACAGCCTCAGGTAATATACAAAGAGATTGACGGCGTGCGCCACGAGCCCATTGAAGAACTCACGATAAACGTCCCCGGCGACTACTCGAGCAAAATAATTGATATGGTTACACGTCGCAAAGGCGAAATGCTCTCGATGGAAGCACAGGCCGACCGCGTAAACATCGAGTTTAACATCCCCTCGCGCGGCATCATCGGACTGCGCACCAACGTACTCACCGCATCGGCCGGCGAGGCCATTATGGCCCACCGCTTCAAAGAGTATCAGCCCTACAAAGGCGACATTGAGCGTCGCACAAACGGCTCGATGGTAGCAATGGAGAGCGGCACCGCCTTTGCCTACGCAATAGACAAGCTGCAAGACCGCGGACGCTTCTTCATAAGCCCGCAAGAAGAGGTATATGCCGGACAGGTAGTAGGCGAGCACATTCACGAGAACGACCTTGTTATAAACGTAACAAAGAGCAAAAAACTAACCAATATGCGCGCAAGCGGCTCGGACGACAAGGCTCGCATCGTCCCCCCCATAATATTCTCGCTCGAGGAGGCCCTCGAGTACATAAAAGAGGACGAATATATCGAAGTTACCCCAAAATCAATGCGTATGCGCAAGATTATCCTCGACGAGCTCGAGCGCAAACGTGCCAACAAACAATAAGCCCCAAAAAACAATGAAGAGAGCCGCACAACTTTTAGTCCTACTGCTTATCCTTGCATCCTGCGGGGATAAAAGGCCCTCATATACCCTTAAAGGAGAATATGGCAACGGAGGCGACACGCTCCTTATCTTTGGGCTCGACTATCGACACAATACCCTCGACACAATAGTAACCGACAAAGATGGAAGCTTCGACTACACGGTAAAGACCGACACACTCATCCCCCTGACCATAATACTGCCCGAGGGAAGAATGCTCCCCCTCTATGCTCAGCCCAACGTCGAGGCCACCCTCCTGATGAGCGAGGCCGGCGAGCCCGTAATAAAAGGCGGCGACATTCAAGCACTCTACGACAGCATTGCACAAGAGATAGCCCGTGCCAAAGAGAGGTCGCAACGCGAGGCCATAATAGACAAATTCATCACCACCCACCCGATGAGCGAGATTAACATACATCTACTGCAACAGCACTTTATAGAGGTGCCCGACGCACAGAAAAATTTCATATACTCGCGCATAGAAAAATTGGGCGGAACGCTGCAAGACAACGACTATCTTTGGAGCGTAAAGCAGAAAGTATCGGAAAAGAAGAAAAACATTGTCCACAAAGCCTTTCCCGAGTTCAGTTTCACAACAGCCGACGGTAGCAATATAACCCGTTCGAGCTTTCTTGGCAAATACACCATCGTAACCTTCTGGGCATCGTGGGACAGCACCAGCCTTGCGCATCTAAAGCAGCTCGGCAAGATGGCCGCCCGGAATGACAGCAGCAAATTTGCCCTGCTCAATATCTCGCTCGACCACGACACACTCGCGTGGCGAGGCAGCCTCGAGCACGACACAATTCAAGGCGCCAACGTCTGCGACGCACAATTGTGGGACAACAGCCTCGCAACAGAGTTTACCATCGATAAACTCCCCTTCAGTCTACTGTTAAACCCCTATCTGCGCGTGAGCGACTATGACCTAAAAGCCGACGAGCAACTGAGCGCAACCATCGACTCACTGATAGACAAGCACACAAAAGACGAAAAGAGAAAAGAGAAGCGTCGCACAGAACGCGAGAAAACCATAAAAGCAAAGTCAGCCCCCAACAAAGGCAAGAACGACGCCATACGAGGCGGATTCAAGAATATAGACAAAATCTCGCCTGCATCGAAAATAATAAAATAGCAACAGACTATGCTGGTAAAAGTATATGCAGCCGCCATACAAGGCATAAGCGCCACCCCCGTAACCATCGAGGTAAACGCCCTGCGAGGAATACAATTTTTCCTTGTGGGACTACCCGACAGCGCGGTAAAGGAGAGCTATCATCGCATACAATCGGCGCTCCAGCACAATGGAATGAAATTCCCCAGCAAACAGATAATAGTCAATATGGCACCCGCCGACATACGCAAAGAGGGCTCGGCCTACGACCTTCCGATAGCCATCGGCATTCTTGCAGCCGACGGTGCCATAAGCGCCCAAAGGCTGGGCTCATATATGATTATGGGCGAGCTTGGGCTCGACGGCTCACTTGTGCCCATAAAAGGCGTGCTACCGATAGCGCTAAAGGCGCAGGAGCTTGGTTACAAAGGCATTATCCTGCCCGAGGGTAACGCCGCCGAGGCCGCCGTCGTAAACAATCTGACAGTATATAGCGCCCGCAACCTAACACAGGTAGTAGAATTTCTCAACGGGAAGGACGAAGCTCTGAGCCCCTGCGACATTGACATCGAGCGGGAGTTTTACTCGCAGCAGAGCACCTATCCTTTCGACTTCAGCGAGGTGCGCGGACAAGAGAGTGTGAAGCGCGCATTCGAGGTTGCCGCAGCCGGCGGACACAATCTGCTTATGGTGGGCCCTCCCGGCAGCGGAAAATCAATGATGGCCAAGCGTCTGCCCAGCATACTCCCCCCGCTGACACTTCAAGAGAGCCTCGAGACAACAAAGATACACTCGGTGAGCGGCCATCTGCCCGACGGCACAGCCCTCATCACACAACGCCCCTTCCGCAGCCCCCACCACACAGTATCGTCAGTGGCACTGTGCGGCGGCGGAGCCAACCCCCGCCCCGGCGAAATATCATTGGCCCACAACGGCGTGCTGTTCCTCGACGAGCTGCCCGAATTTTCGCGCGACGTACTCGAAGTGATGCGCCAAC
The DNA here is from genome assembly GCA_045533955.1 of Bacteroidaceae bacterium. Lineage (GTDB taxonomy): Bacteria > Bacteroidota > Bacteroidia > Bacteroidales > Bacteroidaceae > HGM04593. The sequence goes on along the minus strand of JAZSIU010000028.1, from coordinate 30,600 downwards.
CGCTCGAAGACCGCAAAATATGCGTCGCACGCGCCAACTACAAAGTAGAATATCCCGCCGGAGTAATGTTCGTGGCATCAATGAACCCCTGCCCCTGCGGATACTACAATCACCCCACAAAGCCCTGCGTGTGCAACCCCGGACAGGTACAGCGCTATCTGAACAAGATAAGCGGCCCCCTGCTCGACCGCATCGACCTACAAATTGAGATTGTCCCCGTGCCATTCGAGAAAATATCCGACGCACGCGAGGGCGAGCCCAGCGCAGCCATACGCGAGCGCGTCATTGCCGCACGCAAGATACAAGAGAGGCGCTACGCCGACGAGCCCGGCATACACTGCAACGCACAGATGCCCCCCAAGCTCATAAAAAAATACGCCGCAATAGACACGCAAAGCCTTGCGATGCTCAAGATGGCAATGGAACGCTTCAACCTATCGGCCCGCGCCTACGACCGCATCCTAAAGGTCGCCCGAACGATAGCCGACCTTGAGAGCTGCGAAAATATCCTCAGCCACCACATTGCCGAGGCAATAGGCTACCGAAACCTCGACCGCGAAAATTGGGGAACATAAAACCACCCGCCCACAACCCAAGAAGATATAATAAGAACTATAACAATATGAAAAAGAGCCATCTAATCCTTTCATTTATCGCAACGGCAGCGTGTATGCTCGCATCCACACTCACCACCGTTGCACAGAGCGTGAGAATATCGCCCATCCCACAGAATATAAAGTGGAGCAAAGAAAAAGCGTTCGACAATAGTGCGTCATACACCATTGTGGGCGAGGGCGAGGCCGACAGCGACGCCATCCGCCTTTTGAAAGAGAATTTCACAATAGACACAGCAGGCATCAAGCTAATCATAGGCGAGAGGGGCGACGCCTCGGTTGCCGAGTACGAGAGCCGCATCCCCCAAAAGAGTGAGGGCTACTACCTGAGCGTGCAGAGCGACAAAGTAATTATCGCCGGCAACGACGGCGCAGGAACATTCTACGGCGTGCAGAGCTACATTCAGATAGCCTCACAGCCGCAAGTAATGCAGGTAATCATCAGCGACTACCCCGACGTACCCCACCGCGGCCTTGTCGAGGGTTACTACGGCAACCCATACAGCGAGGCCAACCGTATGAGCCTCTTCGAAATGTTCGGCCGCCAGAAGATGAACATCTACATATACGGCCCCAAAGACGACGTCTATCACAAGGACAAATGGCGCGAGAAATATCCCGCCGCACAAGGCAAGAAAATCACACAATACGTCAACGCCGCCAAAGCCAATAAGGTAGATTTTGTATGGGCCATACACCCGGGCAACGACATTCAGTGGAACGACACCGACCGCCGCAACATTGTCAACAAACTAAAAGCAATGTACGAGCTTGGCGTGCGCACATTCGCCGTCTTTTTCGACGACGTATGGGGCGGCGAAGGCACCCGCGGCGACAAACAAGCCGAGCTTATGAACTACATCACCGAGCAGCTCGGTGCAGCCTACGACGACGTAAACCCCTGCATCATCTGCCCCACACAATACAACAAAGGATGGTCGAGCGGCAACTATCTGAACACATTGGGCAGCACAATGAACAAAGAGGTACGCATAATGTGGACGGGCAACAGCGTAGTCGATATGATAAACAAGGCCGATATGCAGTGGATTAACAATCAGATAAGCCGCAAGGCCTTTATATGGCTCAACTACCCCGTAACCGACTACTGCATCAACCACCTGCTGATGGGCCCCACGTGGGGCAACGACCTTGACATTGCCAATATGCTCTCGGGATTCACATCCAACCCAATGGAGTATGCCGAGGCCTCGAAACTATCACTCTTCAGCATCGGCGAGTACAATTGGAATATGAGCGAGTACAACCCCGACGAGTCGTGGGAGGAGGCCATAAAATACCTTATGCCGCAGAACAGCGAGGCCTTCCGCTTCTTCTGTCAGAACAATGTCGACCTCGGCTCGAACGTACACGGACTGCGCCGCACCGACGAGTCGCCCGAGTTTGTCGAGGCCAAGAAACTCTTTACACAAAAAATATCGGCAGGCGACCGCGAGGGAGCCTACGAGGCCGTCGGCGCACAATTCGACAAGCTGATAAGCTCGGCCGATATTATGCTGGGCAGCAGCGAGGCACGCGCGCTTGTCGAGGAGATTACCCCGTGGATAATGTCGATGAAGCTGCTGGGACAGCGCGGAGCAAGCATCGTGGCAATGAACGCCGCTCTTGCCCAAAAGAGCCCCGAGGCCTTTGTCGAGAGCTATCTTAACTACAAAGAATACACCGAGGCACAGGCAGCCATCCGCTCGCGCGACTTTAGCGGCACACTCAAGAGCGCATCGCCCGTGGTGGGCACGGTGCACGTCGAGCCGTTCATAAAAGAGAAATTGGGCGAGCTTGTGGCCGAGTACAGAGAGGGCTACGACTATCGCCTCGACATTTTCCCCGCACAGGTAATTGACAACGGCACATATTATATAATGTACAACGGACGTTACCTCACAAACAGAAATCCCCGCGTATCGGGCAGTACACCGCAATTCGTAAGCGGAAAAGACACCATACGCCCGCAACGCCAAGAGTGGAAAATCACCCTCGACGCAAGCACCAACCGCTACAAGATTGTGAACCTCGAGGACGACCGCTATCTGAACGAAAAGGGAATGTTCACCGTAAGCGACGAGACCAACCCCTACGAGGCCGTATGGCACTCCTACAACATCACACTGCTTGCCAATGGAAAATTCGCCATACAGAATGCAGGCAGCGCAGGCGATAATTTCTGGTCGGTGAGCTCGGGCAAAATATCTAAAAACTCATCGACCGAAGCAATGCCCGACAAATACATTTTCGACATTATCCCATTGGGCGGCGAGGTTCAAAAACCCTCAATAGAGAGCGGCAAGATATATTATCTGAAGAGCGGAAACAAATATCTCACAAACACCAACGTAAAAGGCAGCGGCGGAACACCCACCTTCAAGACCGTAAAGAAGCCCACAGCCGCACACGAGTGGAAGATAACAATCGACAAAAACGGCAAAAATTGCTACAAGATAGTGAGCAACGCCGACGGACGCTATCTGAACGAGAATGGAGTATTTGGTACCAACCAATATTACAGCGATTGGAACACCTATAACATCACAAAAATGGGCGATAAATTCTCGCTCCAATGGACACAATCGGCCGTCAAAGATGGCAATGTAAAATACATCGTCGTATCGGGCGATAGATTAGAGCCTCAGAGCCTGCCTCTGTACGAGAGCTACACGCTGCAAATTATCAGCAAAGAGGACGAACAAACATCCATAGGCGACACCCGTGAAGAGAGCATAAAAGTGTGGTACGACGCATCGGCACAATGCATAATATGCAGCGGCGTCGAGGATGGCAGCACAATCCGCGTCTCGAGCGCCTCGGGAGCCACCATCGCAGGCACAACAGCATACGGCAATGTAGCAGCCGTTCCTATGAACGGCAGTGCCTCGGGCGTATATATTGTAACCATCGGCAGCAGCAACGCCGCAAACGCCTATAAGATACTCAAACAGTAGCCGAGAGTTGCCTACTGCGCGGAATTTTTGTATCTTCGCAGCCGAAAAAGAAAAAAAACAAATATTTATAGAATTTTAATATTTATTTAAGATAATGACAAGAGAACTTTTCACTAAAGAGGCATATAAAATTGCCGACATAAATTTGGCCGATTTTGGCCGCAAGGAGATTGAAATGGCGCAGCACGAAATGCCCGGCCTTATGGCACTGCGCGAGAAATACGGCAACCAAAAGCCCCTGAAAGGCGCCCGCATAATGGGCTCACTGCATATGACCATACAGACAGCAGTACTCATAGAGACACTCGTCGAGCTTGGCGCCGAGATTCGCTGGGTGTCGTGCAACATCTACTCGACACAAGACCACGCAGCAGCCGCCATTGCAGCGGCCGGCATCCCCGTATTTGCGTGGAAAGGCGAGAATCTGGCCGACTATTGGTGGTGCACCCTTCAAGCACTCACATTCGAGGGCGGCGAGGGCCCCGACACAATCGTTGACGACGGCGGCGACGCCACACTTATGATACATCTGGGCTACGCAGCCGAGAGCAACCCCGAGGTGCTCAACTACAACGAGAGCGACCCCGAGGACGAGCGCGAACTGAAGAAACTCTTGGCCGAAGTTCTAAAGGCCGACCCCGGGCATTGGCACAGAGTGGCCGCAAAGATTAAGGGAGTGTCGGAAGAGACAACAACCGGCGTACACCGCCTCTATCAGATGATGGAAAACAAGGAGCTTCTGTTCCCCGCATTCAACGTCAACGACTCGGTAACAAAGAGCAAATTCGACAACCTCTACGGCTGCCGCGAGTCGCTGGCCGACGGAATAAAGCGCGCCACCGACGTAATGATTGCAGGAAAAGTTGCCGTCATCTGCGGCTACGGCGACGTCGGCAAGGGCTGCGCACACAGTATGCGTTCCTACGGCGCCCGCGTGCTTGTAACCGAGATTGACCCCATCTGCGCACTTCAGGCAGCAATGGAAGGATTCGAAGTGGTTACAATGGACGAGGCCTGCAAATACGGCAATATCTTTGTTACCTGCACGGGAAACATCGACATTGTGCGCATCGACCATATGGAGCAGATGCCCGACCAAGCAATCGTATGCAATATCGGACATTTCGACAATGAGATACAGGTCGAGGCACTCAAAAACTTCCCCGGCATACGCTGTCTGAACATCAAGCCACAGGTCGATAGATATTTCTTCCCCGACGGCCACAGCATTATACTGCTTGCCGACGGTCGCCTTGTGAATTTGGGTTGCGCAACCGGACACCCCTCATTCGTGATGAGTAACTCGTTCACCAACCAAACACTCGCACAGATTGAGCTCTTCACAAAGAGCTACGAGACAGGCGTCTATTGCCTGCCCAAGCATCTTGACGAGGAGGTTGCCCGTCTGCATTTGGGACGCCTCAACGCCAAGCTCACCACCCTCACAGAGAAGCAGGCCGCCTACATCGGGGTGGATGTAAAAGGCCCCTATAAGTCGGACATTTACCGTTACTAAAAAATGGCCGACGTAAAAACCATTTGCGTATATTGCGCATCGAGCAACCGCGTCGATGAGTGTTACAACAGCGCCGCCCACAAGCTGGGCGCGCTGTTGGCGCGTGAGGGGATAAGCCTCGTTACGGGCGGCGGCAGCATAGGGCTTATGCGCGCCGTCGAGGATGGCACACTCGATGCCGGCGGAAAAGCCATCGGCGTAATTCCGCAGTTTATGGTCGAGCAGGGGTGGCATCACACAGGGCTCACCGAGCTCAGAATAACCGAGGATATGCACACACGCAAGCAGACGATGGCCGCCCTCTCGGACGCCGTCATTGCCCTTCCCGGAGGCTGCGGCACAATGGAGGAGCTGTGCGAGATTATCACGTGGAAACAGCTGGGCCTCTATCTGAACCCCATCGTCATACTGAACATAAACGGATACTACGATGCGCTGATAGCACAACTGCAACGCGCAATAGACGAGCACTTTATGGGCGAGATTCACGCCCATATATGGAGCGTCGCAACAACCCCCGAAGAGGCCCTCGAGCAGATACTTAAGACACCCGTCTGGGACCCGAGCATCAGAAAATACGCAGCAATTTAGAAAATGAGCGGAACACCCATCCCCTACTCCATAGGATGCGACAATTTTATACTGTCGCTCTTTATAGCCGGCCTTTTGGGTGGAGCCTACGTGCTGCTGCGCGATGGTGCCGCCATCGTCGAACGCATAAAAAAAATGTTCTACTACAAAGGACAGGCCGTCGCCTACAACAGCCGCACCGCAATGAGCCGCACAGGCAGCACAATCCTCTATATTCTGCTCATTATATATTCGACAATAATAATATTCGGTTATCTGCAACAGATAGGGCAGCTGCACACTTTTGGCGCCTCCTACATCCCATTCACAATATATGCCGCAATGATACTTGCGATGCTTGCAGTGAAGCGCGTCGTATATGACATTGTCAACAACATTCTCTTCTCGGCGACACAAGCGCGCGAGTGGCGAGAATCATATTTCTTTACATTACAGTTACTCCCTTTTGCACTGCTCCCACTCGTCGCCACAATTATTCTTGCTCCACCCATAAGCAGCATAATCTTCACTGTTTATCTGCTATTTGTAAGCATAATGTGCCTTATTATGCTATTTATTCGCTGTTTTAACATCATTTTCAACGAAAAGAGTTATTTTCTTGATATTTTTTTGTACCTTTGCGCAATTGAATTGCTGCCATTGGGCTTAATGTGGCGTGCAATACACCAAACTAACCTTTTTTTAATAATAAAATTTTAGGACAGTGAAAGTAAGCAAGATTTTAGTATCTCAACCTAGGCCGGCGACCGACAAGTCTCCCTATTTCGACATTGCCACCAAGCACAATGTTACCATAGACTTTCGTTCGTTCATCAGGGTCGAGGGACTCACCGCAAAGGAATTCAGACAGCAGAAGGTCTCTATTCCCGGACACACCGCCATTGTATTCCTGTCGCGCCACGCCATAGACCATTTCTTCACACTGTGCAAAGAGTTGCGCGTAACAATCCCCGATGATATGAAATATTTCTGTCTGTCGGAGACTATTTCGCTATACATTCAAAAATATGTACAGTATCGCAAGCGCAAGGTACACTTTGGCAACGGTCATATTAAAGACCTTGAGCCTCTTTTTGTAAAGCACAAGAACGAGCGTTATTTTACGCCTATGTCTAACATTAACAACAGCGAGCTTTGCAGCATATTCGATGCTCACGGAATAGCACACTCCGAAGCCGAGATGTACCGCACGGTAAGCACCGAGATTGAGAGCTCATATATCGACTCGCACGATATGATAATCTTCTTCAGTCCGCACGGAATCACCTCACTCAAGAAGAACGCCCCCGACTATAATCAGGGCGAGAGAATAATCGCCTGCTTCGGAAAGGCAACAGCCGACACAATACGCGAGGCAGGCCTTAGGCTCGACCTTGAAGCTCCCACGGCAACAGCACCCTCTATGCCTGCTGCCCTTGACGAGTTTCTCACAAAGCATAATGCTTAAGCAAAATAGAAAAGATTAAACGGGCGGCTTTTAAAAGCCGCCCGTTTAATTCAATGGAACCCTTTAAAAAGCCTTCCTCCACCGCAACCGACAAGGCATAAGAAAAATACCCCCCGCACACGCAGCGCAAAGACTTATGGAAAAGAAAAAATTCGGATTCCCCAAGAAAGAGCACCTAAAAAGCAAAAGCATCGTAGAGAGCGTATATGCCAACGGCTCCTCGGCGACAGCCTTCCCTTTGCGCGCCGTCTTTTTATCGCTCGCCCCACAAGCCGACGCCCCCACCGCCGCAATATTGGTGAGCGTGGCCAAGAAACGCTTCCGCCACGCAGTTGACCGCAACCTTATGAAGCGCCGCATACGCGAGGCCTATCGTCTGAACAAACAACCCCTCATCGACGAGCTTCAAAAGAGCGGCAAGCAGATGGCCATAGCCATACTATACATCGACAACAAACACAGCAGCACCAATTATCTGCAACGCAGAATGCAGAAACTGCTGTCGGCCATAATAGAAAAAGAGCAGAAGCGATGCGAGGAATAATCATCACACTACTCACACTACCCATACGCTTCTACCAGCGTTGCATCTCGCCAATGACACCCCCCTCGTGTCGTTTCACCCCCACCTGTTCGCAATATGCCCTTGAGGCAATAACAAAGCACGGCCCCATAAAAGGGCTCTATCTTGCCGTGCGTCGTCTGCTACGCTGCCACCCGTGGGGCGGCTCGGGCTACGACCCTGTCCCTTAAAATAGTATGCAGCTGATAGATATTCACACGCACACAGTAAAAGCAGACGCACACAAGCGCATAACAAACAGCGGTTGCGAGGCACTGCCATCGCAACTATGCTCGGTGGGAGTACACCCGTGGAGGATTATCGGCGACGGACACGAGCAGCTGCAAAAAGTAGCCGAGGCCGCCTCGCGGCCCACAGTCGTTGCAATAGGCGAGTGCGGGCTGGACACACTAAAATCACCCGTCCCCATAGAGACACAAATAAAAATCCTGCTCGAGCATATAAAAATATCAGAGGCGCTACGCAAGCCCCTTATACTGCACATTGTAAAATGCCACCACCTGCTGCTGAAAATAGCAAAAGAGACGACTCACACGCAGGCGTGGATAGTGCACGGCTTCCGCGGAGGGGCAGCACAATCCCGGCAACTGACCGCATCCGGACTGTACCTGTCGCTCGGGGCGCACTTTAGCACAGCGGCTCTCGAGGCGACGCCCACGGACAGAATCTTCATCGAGAGCGACGAGAGCCCCCTACCCCTCGAAGATATTTACGCCGCCGTCGCACGGGCAAAAGGGCTCGCAACGGAAGAAATTATCAGCCAAATAACCCTTAACGCCGACCGTTGCAACATCCACCTATAAAAAAAGAAGCGCAACAACAATATTTCGAGGCTTAAAAGTAATTTATAGAACCACCTCACAAATATTCAAGAATATTTTGTAAGTTTGCAGTATGGAGAAAGAAAATCTGCATATTGTCCGTTACACCCCCGATAAGCAGGAATTATGGGACACATTCGTTGCGCAGAGCCGCAACGGAACATTCCTGCACCGACGCACTTATATGGATTATCACAGCCGGCGGTTCGACGACCACTCGCTGCTCTTCTACTGCAATGCCGAGCTCATCGCCCTGCTGCCCGCCAACATAAAAGAGGAGACGATAGCCTCGCACGGCGGCCTTACATACGGCGGACTTATTCTGAGCAACAGTGCCACAGCCCGGCGCGTGCTGCAAATATTCGAGGCACTGCTCCATTATATCGCAGCAGAGACCGCCGCCACCACGCTGCTCTACCGTCCCGTGCCGCACATCTACCACCGCTACCCCTGCGAAGAGGAACTCTACGCCCTTTTCCGCTGCGGGGCACAACTCATCGAGCGCAAAATATCCTCGACCATAGAGCTTGACTCGCGCATTCCACCGCGAGGACGCCGCAAGCTCACCGCAGCCGCAAAAAGCCGTCTGCATATATGCGAGGCACACGACTATGCCCCCTTTTGGCAGATACTCGGCAACAGACTGCACGATAAATACGGCGTTGCACCCGTACATACCCTGCAAGAGATTGAGCTTCTGCACAGCCGCTTCCCGCAGAACATACGCCTCTACTGCATAAGCGACAGTGGCGGCAACCTTTTGGGCGGCACACTGCTGTACATCACCGACAGAGTGGCACATATGCAATATGCAGGAACCACCGACGAGGGGCGCCGCACAGGAGCACTCGACTATCTTTACGAACATATTTTCGAGCACCTCGGGCCCACCGTCCGCTACTTCGACTTTGGAATATCCACCGAAGAGGGCGGCCACTATCTGAACGACGGCCTGATAGCCTACAAAGAGCGCTTGGGCGGCCGCGCCACAATGTACGACGCCTACACAATAGAGATAAAAAGATAGCAACAATGGCAAAAGGGAAGAATAAAAAAGCACATATAGTATCGCTGGGCAAGATACGCGACAAACGCGGCAACCTCTCAGTGGTCGAAGAGGGAGGCCCGCTACCCTTTGAAATTGCACGCACCTATTGGATATACGACGTTCCCGGCGGCGAGCATCGCGGCGGACACGCCTACTACAAAAGCGAAGAGCTTATCATAGCCCTCTCGGGCAGTTTCGAGGTAGAGGTCAGCGACGGGAAAGAGGAGCAGACGTTCCGCCTCGAACATTGCGACAAGGCACTATACGTGCCTGCGGGAGTGTGGCGACAGCTGCGTAATTTCGCAACAAACTCAACAGCTCTTGTCGTTGCATCCACCCCCTACTCGGCGCGCGACTACATACGCAAAAAAGAGCTATTCATCTACCTAAAAAACCGTGGAGAGATATGAAAAAGACAACCATTGACGACTGCCGCATAGTGGAGCTTGGCAGACACCACGGAGCAACCGGCAACCTCACCGTTGTCGAGAATGGGAAGATTGAACGCTTCGATACAAAAAGAGTATTCTTCATATACGATATTCCCGCCGGAGTGTCGCGCGGCGGACACAGCCACAAGACCCTGCGCGAGCTCATCGTGGCCGCATCGGGCAGCTTCGAGGTATATGTCAACGACGGAAAAAGCGAAAAGAGTTTCACACTGAACAACCCCTCGAAGGCGCTGCTTCTGCCCGCCGGAGTGTGGGAGGAGTTGCGCAACTTTTCATCGGGCGCAGTGGCGCTTGTGCTGGCCTCAATCCCCTATCGTCCCACCGACTACATACGCGACTTTCAGGAATTTATAAAATACAAAGAAGAATGATTCCCTATCTGCCACTCAAAGAGATAAATGCACAATACAGCGCCGCAATAGGCGAGGCCATCGACCGAATACAAAAAGAGGGGTGGTACATTCTGGGGCGCGAATGTGCAGCCTTCGAGCAGGAGTATGCACAATACATCGGCACACGCCACTGCATAGGATGCGGCAACGGCTACGATGCCCTGTGGCTCATCTTCAGTGCCTACAAGCAGCTGGGCCGGCTGAGCGACGGCGATAAAGTGCTTGTACCCGCAAACACCTTTATAGCCTCGGCGCTTGCCATAAGCAACAACAATCTGCGCGTCCATTTTGTCGAGCCCTCGGCCACAAGCTACGTCGCAGGCGAGAAAGAGATGCTCGCAGCCATCGACGAGCAGACAAAGGCCGTTCTTTTAGTGCATCTATACGGACAAAATTCATTCAGCGACAATCTTGCCCGCGAGTGTCGCCAACGAGGCATCATAATTATCGAGGATAACGCTCAGGCCCACGGTTCACTTTACGGCGGCCGACGCACAGGTTCGTTGGGCGACGCCGCAGCGCACAGCTTCTACCCCGGGAAGAATTTAGGAGCATTGGGCGACGCAGGCGCAATAACCACCAACGACGACACACTCGCCTCGGCAATAAAAGCAATACACAACTACGGCAGCAACACAAAATACATTCACAACCGCATAGGGGTGAACAGCCGCTTGGACGAAATTCAGGCAGCGACGCTGCGCATTAAGTTGCGCACCCTCGACAAAGAGAATGAAGCGCGCCGCAGCGTGGCACGCTCCCTTATCGAGAGCATAAACAACCCGCTTGTGGCTGCACCCCGCATCGACGACTACACGCAGCACGTCTTTCACATTTTTGCGCTTATGAGCCCCCGCCGCGACGCACTGAAAGAGCATCTTGCCGCCCGAGGCATCGAGACACAGATACACTACCCCATCCCCCTACACCGTCAGGAGTGCTACAAGGAGTATGCTGCGCAGCATCTTCCCACCGCACAGAGGCTGGCACAAGAGGAGCTGAGCCTTCCCTGCCACCCACTGCTCGCCCCCGACGATATTAAATACATAACAGAGTGCGTGAACAGCTTCAAGGGATAAAAGTTTCCGAGCCACCTTTTTTTTGAAAATTTAAACAGTTTCTTACTGCACAATAAAAAACTTTATCCATCCCCGACAAAAAGCACCCTTATAATTTGTGTTTTTCAGAAAAAAAGCATACTTTTGCACCGTCTTTCACAAGACAGCCTCCCAGCAAGAGGCAAAATTTAAGGATTGTCCTATGGTGTAATGGTAGCACAACAGGTTTTGGTTCTGTTTGTCTTGGTTCGAATCCAGGTAGGACAACACAAATTTTGGCGAGCTCAACAGCTCGCCAAAATTTGTTTAATGGGAGACAGGTTCACGGAACAAACAATGGTTCGCCTGCAATTGTTATCAAAGCAAGAAAAAAGAGAAAGCACACAGATGTTTACAGTAATTCTTATTATGAGCATTGGCATAATGTGCGGATATTTTATACGCAAAAGGGATATTCGCGGCATAATATCGGGAGCGACAACCGCGCTTATATGGTTGCTGCTCTTTGTGTTGGGCGTCGAGGTGGGACACAACAAGCAGGTAGTGAACAGCTTGGCAACGCTTGGAGCAGAGGCGCTCTTTATAGCCGTCTTATGCCTATGCGGCAGTTGCGTTGCCGTGTGGATTCTGTGGCGGTACATTGCAAAGAGGCGGGAGGATTAAGCAGATGAAAAGCAGCATCATAATAGTCGGATTTTTTATTTTTGGCACTCTGTGCGGGGTGTTCGACATTCTCCCCGCCGAGTGGTTCGAGGGCGGCGTCAGCTTCTATGCTCTGTGCGCGCTTATGTTCTGCGTGGGAGTGGGCATAGGCAACGACCCTCACACGGTGCGCAATTTCCGCTCGCTAAACGTGCGTCTGACACTGCTGCCGCTCTTTACGATATTGGGTACGCTCGGCGGAGCAGCCCTCGCCGCTCTTGTACTCTCGCAGCGCAGCCTGACAGAGTGTATGGCCGTGGGCTCGGGCTTTGCCTACTACTCTTTGTCGAGTATTTTTATCACCGAATATAAAGGCGTCGAGCTTGGTACCATTGCCCTGCTCTCGAATATCTCGCGCGAGATTATAACCCTCTTGTGCGCGCCGTTGCTTGCACGCTTTTTCGGGCCGCTTGCACCCATTGCCTCGGGTGGCGCAACCACTATGGACACGACGCTCCCGGTAATTATTCGCTACTCGGGACGCGAGTATGCCATTCTTTCAATTTTCCACGGTTTCATCGTAGATTTCAGTGTACCTTTCTTGGTAACTTTTTTCTGTTCTTTATAGCCCCGGAAGGATTATTTTAGGGCAAAAAGAATAATAATTCACTCTTTTTTTGATAATCTCGACATAATAGGTTAAATTCGTGCAATTTTCCTTAATATGGCCCGATAGCTTCGTTTTTAAACACAACCGATTGTTTTTGGACGCGGCTGCCGTTTACGGCAATGGGCAGCCATAGGCCTGAGATATTTTATTTTGTAAAAATGACACAAAATATATGGAACCAACAAACGACAGTATTGTTACAAAAGTAAAGAGATTATTAAAGAAAAATGCCCGCATTGTAAAATTGCTGGCAATTGCCATCCTCACCACTGTAATATGGTTTTTACCCGTTGAGGCGTTCGGTATCGAGGGGCTCACTGTGCTGCAACAGCGCATTATCGCCATCTTTGTTTTTGCCGCGACAATGTGGATTCTTGAAGCTGTGCCCGCGTGGACAACCTCGCTGCTGATTATAGTGATTATGCTGCTGACAGTGTCGAACAGCGGAATCACATTCCTCATCAGCGACGTCCCCAAGGAAGACCTCATAAGCTACAAGACTATTATGGCCACCTTTGCCGACCAGACGGTGATGCTCTTCTTGGGCGGATTTATTTTGGCGCTGGTAGCCTCGAAGAGCGGCGTTGACATTACCCTTGCCCGCGCAATGCTGCGTCCATTTGGTACGCGTCCCGGCGTGGTGCTGCTTGGTTTTTTATTGGTTACGGCCGTTTTTTCGATGTTCGTCAGCAACACGGCGACAGCCGCAATGATGCTCACATTCCTTACCCCCGTGCTAAAATCCCTTCCAGCCGATGAGCGCGGACGTATCGCTCTTGCGCTTGCAATTCCCATCGGCGCCAACATTGGCGGAATAGGTACCCCCATCGGTACACCACCCAACGGCATTACACTCGGATATTTGAACAACAGCGAGGGGCTTAATTTAGGCATCGGATTCGACCAATGGATGATGGTAATGACCCCGCTTATGCTGCTTATCCTTTTCATCTCGTGGTTCCTGCTAATGAAAATATACCCCTTCAAGGCCGACAGCGTGCAGCTGAAAATCATCGGCGGTGCCAAGAAAGGATGGCGCACAAACGTCATCTACGCGACATTAGTCATAACAATCCTGCTGTGGATGTTCGAGAAGAAGATTGGAATAAACTCGTATGTAGTGGCGCTTATCCCCGTGGGAGTATTCAGCCTCACACGAATAATAAAGTCGAAAGACCTTAAGGAGATTGATTGGGCCGTGCTGTGGATGGTCGCCGGAGGCTTTGCGCTGGGCGTCGGAATGGACAAGACAGGCCTTGCAAAGACCCTTGTCGAGGCTATCCCCTTTAACGAGTGGCCCGTGCTGCTTGTTATGGTAGGCAGCGGAATTATCTGCTGGTTACTCTCGACATTTATCTCGAATTCGGCGGCAGCGGCGCTTATGGTGCCCATCCTTGCGGCCGTAGGTAAGGGAATGGGCTCTTCGCTCGATGAATATGGCGGCATCGGAACGCTGCTCATCGGCATTGCCCTTTCGGCCTCATTTGCTATGGCACTGCCCATCAGCACACCGCCCAATGCCATCGCCTACTCGACCGGGCTTATAAAATCGTCGCAGATGTGCACCGTCGGCGTGATAATAGGCGTTATTGCACTTGCAATAGGCTACACACTGATGGTATTTATCGGCCGTACAGGATTTTTCGGTTAACAGACAGAATAACGATGAGGGTGTGTCCGTACATTCGGGCTCACCCTCTGCTTTTATCAGAAGAACACATAAAAATAACATTTATATGAAAAAATTATTCCTTATTGCAGCAATGGTGGCAGCCACCCTCGCCGCAAACGCACAAGAGAACAAGCCCACGGTGAAACTCTACGGTTTTATACGCAACTACCTCGATTTTGACACGCGCGAGAATCTTAGCAGCAACAGCGACCAATTCAATATGATTCCCAAAGACGAGGCACTCAACGCCTACGGCGACGACCTCAACCAAAGGATGGACATTCACCTTCTGAGCATCACCACCCGCTTGGGACTGAACGTAACAGGCCCCGAGTTTTTAGGTGCAAAGACATCGGCAAAGATTGAGGCCGACTTTGCCGGATTCGGTACAAGCAACACAGTGCTGCGCATACGTCAGGCATACGCAAAAATGGATTGGGAAAAACACTCACTTTTGGCCGGACAAGCGTGGCACCCGATGATGGGTGATATGATGCCCGACGTATTCAGCCTTGCAACAGGGGCACCCTTTACCCCCTTCAGCCGCACGCCTCAGCTGCGCTACGACTACAAGGCAGGTAGGTTCACACTGACGGCAACAGCCCTCTATCAGCTGCAATATCTATCGTACGGCCCCAACGCCAACAACCTCGAAGCCTCGACAACCTCATTCGAGTATGCCCGCAAGGCTGTTGTCCCCGAGCTCTATTTTCAGGCGCGATACAACAACGGCGGCTTTATGATGGGCGCCGGCGTCGACATTCTCACCCTCAAGCCCCGCACCGAATATACCGACGCACAGGGCAACAATGTACTATCGGACAAGCTGTTCACCAGCTTCACCCCCACACTTTTTGCATCGTACAAGAGCGGCAATTGGGGAATAAAGGGCCGTGTAACATACGCACAGAATGCCTCGCACCTGAATATGCTCAGCGGATTCGGAGTAACCGAGCTCAAAAGCAACGGCGAGGCCAAGTACGGTGCTCTTGCAAGCGTTACAGGCTGGATAGACGTTACCTACAAGCAGAAGCTCGAAAAGGGCACGCTCACGTGGTGCCTCTTCGGCGGCTACGGCAAGAATCTGGGCTGCGAGGATGATTTTGCAAGCCCCAAAATGATGTACGTTCGCGGATACAAGAACCTCGACAGTTTCTGGCGCGTATCGCCCAGCGTGCTATACACCCACAATGCAATGCAGATAGGCATCGAGTACGAGCCCACGACAGCCGGCTACGGCACAATGAACGCCGACGGCAGCGTCGAGAAAGAGCGTTCGGTAACCGACCACCGCATCTGCGCAATGCTGAAATATAATTTCTAACATATTTACACGCACACTATGAACAGCTTAAAAAATCATCTAAAAGCAGCCGCATTGGCACTGCTGATGCTCGGCGGCAGTTCAGCGGCACAGGCGCAGGAGTATGTGCCCACGCCCGAGAATCTTCAGGCACGTAAGGAGTTTCAAGAGAATCGCTTCGGTATATTCATCCATTGGGGAATATACAGTATGTTCGCACAGGGCGAATGGTACCTGCAAAATTTCCCCATCGACAAGCACGAGTATGCCAAGGCAGCCGACGCTTTCTACCCCCACCGCTTCAATGCCAAAGAGTGGGTGTCGGCGATAAAGGCCTCGGGAGCAAAATACATCTGCTTCACCACACGCCACCACGACAGCTTCTCAATGTGGGACACCCAGCAGAGCGACTATAATATAGTAGATGCCACCCCCTTCAAGCGCGACGTCCTCAAGGAACTTGCCGAGGAGTGTCAACGTCAGGGCATTAAGCTACACCTATACTACTCGCACATTGATTGGGCACGCGACGACTACCCATTGGGACGCACCGGCCGCGAAGTCATCGGCCGCATAAAAGAAAATGAAAATTGGCCGCAATATTACGACTTTATGAACAAACAGCTCACCGAGCTGCTGACAAACTACGGCCCCATCGGCGCCATTTGGTTCGATGGAAAGTGGGACCGCGACCAAGACACAATACCCTTCAATTGGCAGCTCGAGGAGCAATATGCAATGATACACCGCCTGCAACCCGCCTGCCTCATCGGTAACAACCACCACGACGAGCCCAACCCCGGCGAGGACATTCAGATTTTCGAGCGCGACATTCCCGGCGAGAACAGCGCAGGCCTCTCGGGCCAAGAGATTAGCCGCCTGCCTCTTGAGACCTGTCAGACAATGAACGGAATGTGGGGCTACAAGCTCGTTGACCAAAATTACAAGAGCACCGAGACACTAATACAATACCTTGTGAGCACAGCCGGCAAGGGCGCCAACCTACTGCTCAACGTAGGCCCGCAGCCCAACGGACAGCTGCCCGCAGCTGCCGTGGAGCGTCTAAAAGAGATGGGAGAGTGGATGAGCGCCAACGGCGAGACAGTCTATGGCACAACAGCCGGCGATATCCCCGCACAGGAGTGGGGAGTAACCACACGCAAAGGCAACCGTCTGTTCGTTCACATATTCAACCTTAAAGAGAGCGAGCTCACCCTGCCCCTCACCTGCAAGATAAAGAAGGTCTTCACATACGCCGACAAACAGCCCGTAAAGTTCAAAAAGACAAAAGAGGGCGTCAAGCTGATGGTAGGCGAGGTTCCCGAGGGTGCCGACTACATTATCGAGCTTATCACAAAGTAAGAATAACCAAAGAAACTGCATATTGCCACCCTGTTCTATTGCCACAATAGGATAAAAGAGGGCAATATGCAAATTCTTTTTAAAAGGGCGCTTAGAATCTGTTTTGAATTTTATTAAACAAGTTAATTCGTTATTGCTAAGACTAGTTTCGGCAGCCCGAAAAACTCATAAAAAAACGTAAAAAAAGAAGATGAAAAGAATACTCGAAGTATGCGCAGGCAGTGTACAGAGCGCCATTGCCGCACGCGACGGAGGCGCCGCACGCGTCGAGCTGTGCGCCGCCCTTGAGATTGGCGGAGTAACCCCCTCGGCAGGCCTTATGCGCGAGGTGCGCAAAGTCGAAGGGCTGAAGATGCACGTACTCATCCGCCCCCGCGGAGGCGATTTTCTCTACGACGAGAGCGAGGCAGAGACTATGGTACAGGATATTATCACCGCGCGCGAATGCGGCGCCGACGGCGTTGTAATAGGCGCACTGACAGCCGACGGCGACATTGACACAACCCTGTGCCGCCGCTTGGTCGAGGCCGCAGACGGGATGAACGTAACCTTCCACCGCGCCTTTGATATGTGCCGCAACCCCAAGCAGGCACTCGAAGATATTATAGCCCTCGGATGCAACAGAATACTAACCTCGGGACAGGCGGCAACCGCCCTTGCAGGCACCACCCTTCTCAGAGAACTAGTCGAGGCAGCAGGCGAGCGTCTCAGAATTATGCCCGGATGCGGAGTAAACGCCCAAAATGCCGCCGCGATATTAGATGCCTGCGGCGCGCAGGAGATACACGCCTCGGCCCGCAAAAGCATCGGCAGCGGGATGCGCTTCCGCCATAGCGGCGTCAGTATGGGCAACCCCGACAGCGACGAATTTGCACGCAAAGAGACCGACGAACAAGAGGTACGCAGAATTGTAGAAAGCATATAAGGACGGTTCTATAACAGAGCAATCTACCAAAGAGCCCGTAAGCAGTTGTTTAATCCCTAAAATCACATTCCTATGGAGACAATAAAAGAGAGAATATTGCGCGAGGGACGCAGCCTCGAAGGCGGCCTTTTAAAAGTCGATGGATTCCTGAACCACAGGATAGACACCAACTTTATAATGGACGCTGCGCGCGAGTTTGTGAGCCGCTTCAAAGGAACACCAATAGACAAGGTAGTAACAATAGAGGCAGGCGGCATTGCCCCCGCTCTTATGGTAGCTCACCTGCTGGGGGTGCCGATGATATACGCCAAGAAAAAAGAGCCCGAGACAATGAGTAACGCCCTCACCGCCGAAGTCTTTTCCTACACAAAGAGCGAGCCCGCCATCGTATCGCTGAGCCGCGACTATCTGTGCAAGGGCGACCGCGTACTCTTCATCGACGATTTTCTGGCCAACGGCAACGCCGCAGCAGGCATAATATACCTTATCGAACAGGCCAAGGCACAGCTTGTTGGAATGGGCTTTATCATCGAGAAAGCCTTCCAGCCGGGTGGCGGCTATCTGCGCGGGAAAGGCATCAGAGTAGAGTCGTTGGCAATCTTCGAGAGCATCGACGAGTATGAGCAGAAGCTCGTATAAAAGAGTGTAAATTGACAGAAAGAATAATCGGAGCCACACTTTTTCGTGCGGCTCCGATTATTCTTTCTGTGAACAACAGCCTTATTTCTTTGTCAGCTGGTTGATAACCTTTACAAGCTGCTCGCCCAGACCAATCGAGTAGCCCTGCGACATAAAGACAATGCGGTTGAATGTATCGGCCACAAGAATCACGGGGCGATTGGGGCTCTTGAGCTTCATATTCGTGATAATCTCCCCACTTATTTTATCGTCAATATCTGTTCCCCACACAACACTCGAGGGCAGATTGGGAAAATCCTCACCCTTGAAGCGCGAGGCAGCCGAGGCATCCTTGAACAGAAGCACCATCTTCTGTCCCCACTGCTCGAACTGCTCTTTGTAAGGCATTACGTCGCGCAAGAAGTGGTTGGTGGGCTCGCTGTTGGGGTCGATGAGCGCTATTATATAGTATCCGCGGCCCGTCGATGAGAGTATCGAGCGGCTCTGCTGCGACGCAATGTCATAATAGATATTCTCGCTGTTGAAATTGCCAATTACCTGAAGCTCGTCCTTGCTCTCGCGCATCGCCATCTTCATTTTTGCTGTTCCGCCGGCGGGCACATTCACAAACTCGAGGTTGGCAAGGACACCGCCGTTGGCCATACGCGTGCCGGTCATTATAAGGTAGCTGCCCGCATCGACGGTGGCACCGTCGCGCAGGATAGAGGCCCACGTTCCATTCTCGGGGTAATTCTGAAGCACCAGCTGCCCATCGACAATCTTCGAGATTGAGAAGTGCGAGTAGTAACGGGGATTATCGAGGAAGGCGGTGGGGGTGTAGTCGGCCCTGAGCACTCCCCGGGCCGACGCCACTGCGTCGGCAGCAGGTGCAAAGTCAACGTCGCACCATTTTCCATCGGCAAAATATTGTGTCTTACCCGTTACCTCGTCGATGCGGGCCGTGATGCCCATACTGCGTGCAGCCGATACAAAGAATATATCGCGCGAGTGTGGGTCGGCGGTGCGATACTCCCATACGCCTTTGGGCGACATACACAATTGCAGAGGGTTCCACACGTCGTCAACTTTTATGTTCTTGCGGCACCACTCGACCCACTCTCGGGGGTTGGCACGATAGGCCGCAGCCTCGTCGGCGGGAATAACTCCCGAGAAATATCCCTTATAGGGGGTAATCATTTCATTGCTTACGCGGGGGTTCAGAACATACTGCTCGTACAGACGATGCTCCTCGCCAATGAGTTTCTTCTCGCTCTTGGGGGTATTCTTAAAGTGGTCGTTGAGTACCTCGAGCGAGACGTCGCGGCGGTCTTTCTGCGATATTGCACACAGAAGCCCCAGAGCACGGTCAATCTGCTGCTTATCGACGCTGCGCAGGAATGTGGTGATTGTGGCGTAGTTGCCGCGCGATTCGTCGATTATGGGAACAATATACTCGCCTCCTGCGTCAATCTCGGCAGCAAGCTTCGAGGCTTCGTCGTCGGTGGGGAAAGTGGCAACGTAAGCGTTGCGAATAGAGTCCTCATAGACAAAACGCTCGGTGTTACGGGCTATCTGCTCGAGGGTGAGCGTGGGCACCGTATTACGCTCGGCGGGGGGGACAATATCCATCTGCAACGAGGCTTTGTAGCCCTCCTCTTTATCGAGCACAACTTTTACGTTGTTGTCCTTTCCGGCCGAGAATTTTGCATAGCCGAATTTGCCATCCTTCGAGGCCCAAGCAATCATATCACCGTGGCCTGTTGTGAGCGATGCACGACCCTCGGCGTCGCACTCTTTTGTGGCGGCTGTATAGAATTCGGCATAATTGTATATCTTAAACTCGACGGTGGCCTTTACGGGTGCTCCATTCTCATCGACCACCTGCACGGTTGTTGTTGCCACGGGGGCATAGTTAGATGTTACGTTAATCTCGGTGAAGCAGGCTGTGCGGCCGACAACCTCTTCGGGGCCGTTGTAATTGCCAAAGGCATTTGTGTGCATAAGCATTCCTCGCGAGGCGGGGGCGTTGAACCAGCCGAGATTAAGCACGGGCTCGGGCTCGCAGGCGCCCAAGAAATACCATTTTCCATCGACCCACGCCTCGACCCACGCGTGATTGTCGTCGGTGTGTGCCCAACGGGGAGTATATACCTGACGTGCGGGGATTCCCACCGAGCGCAGCGCTGCCACGGCAAAGGTCGATTCCTCGCCGCACCGGCCATAGGCGGTGCGCACGGTAGCCAAAGGCGAGCTTGTGCGGCTGTCCGAGGGGGTGTATGTTACCTTCTCGTGGCACCAATGGTTCACCTCGAGCACGGCGTCGTACATCGAGAGGTTGCGCACGCGCTCTTTAAGCTCCTCGTAAAAGACCTTGCGACTCTCGTCCATATTCTCGTTGTTCACGCGCACGGGGAGTACAAAATGCAGAAACTCACGGTCGGGGACAACGGCGCCCCACGGCATCTCGGCGCGCGCCTTGAGGGCATAATCGACGTTCATCAGATGATAATCGCCCGAATAATCGACAACGTCGGGCAGTGGCATATAAGCATACAGAAACTGCAACGCCTGACGCTGCTGCACCGACAACTGCCCATCGAGCACCTTTAGATAATCGGTGCCGGCAAATTGAGCGCTGCGTAGCTCAAAGTCTTTTACAAAGGCTTCGCTGCCATCGAATCCTTTTTTCTGTGCCGGGCCGCAGGCGGCTATCAGCAACAATGCAAGTGCTCCAAGAAGAGCGTTGATACTTTTTCTCATATTATAAAATTTATAGTTTTGTCTCAAAAGATGTTACAAGCCGTAAATATAAGCATAAAAATAAAAAAGACAACAACGGTTGTCTTTTTTATTTTTACTGTGCCTTTTTTAGATGCTTTTAAGAGGGTGGATACAAAAATTAGAGCGCTACGGCTGCTGACACTGCGAGACGAACAGATGAATCTCCTGCCGACTATATTTGACACTGCCCCAATGCGATATTTGCACAGCATCATAATCGTCGAAGATATTATAGTGTCGCACAATCCACTCTCGGAGCTCGCGCGAGAGGGGCATTCGTAGCAGGCGGCTGTAATAGAGCGCATTGACGATGCACAGAGCCGCGTTGGGATTCTCCTTATATAATACGTCTATCTCGCGGCTGCGCAAAAAGTGCGCAAAGGCCCGGTGAACGTAGAATCGGCGACGATTGAGCAGATAGGCCACGGCCGAGAAATTGAAAAAGGCCGTGCGGATGAGGTTGCGGGGAGTGGCTCCCACCCCCTTGCGCACAAGCCCCCACGTGCGATGCATCGTCCAGACGTCGGCACGCAAATTGCCGATTGCAACCTTAAAGCCGCCATAGGAATTTATCGCGACACTCATCTCACCACGATATTTGCGATAGATGGCTCGCCAATCAATCTCGTCGGCCACCACAAGGTCAATATCGCGCACGGCGGCACGACGCTCCAGAAAATAGTCGCGCGTTACGCCGCTAAAGACATAAACATTTGTACGCGACATAATATCATCGAGCACGGCAAGGGCTGCGGGATTTAAAATCTCGTCTATTATGTAGCGCAAGAAAGCCTCGTCGGCTACACTTTTTATATCGGTGTCGAATTTCTCAAATACGCTGTCCACTGAGTTTCTGATAATGGTTCACGGCAAATTTATCGGTCATACTCGATATAAAATCGACTATTATGCGCAAGCGGTAGTAGTTGGGAAGCTCGCTTATGGGCAGGCTGTCGCACAGTTCGTCAATATCTTCGATTCTCTCGCGGGCGGGAAGCGACAGATAACAGCGCTGCTCGGGGCTCCACTCTATGCGACCGTCGTGCACAAGGTAGTCCATTTTGTTGGCGCGCAGCACCGAGAGAGAAATCATAGCCTCGCCGTGGCGAATATAGGCAGGCTCGTCGCTAAGAAGTAATTTTGTGTATATATCGAGCAGGCCGTTTATCACCGACCAACCTGTAAGCTCGACCGACTGAATCTCCTTCTGACGATAAATGTGTCGGATGCAGAATTTCTGTAAGAAGGGGGCCACCCTGCCCTCGTCATCGAAAATAAGTTCCTTATTATACTCGCCCGAGAGAATCTGCTCGAAATTGGCAAGATAGTTGCGTACGGCAAGCGAGACCAGATATTTTATCACACTCACTCTGAAGCGTATAAACCCTTTGCGGCCCGCCGAGCCCACTCCGCACCCTTTATCGAGCAGGGCGAAAAGCTCCTCGGCCTCAGGGGTAGGCTGTGGCGAGTAGCGTTTCCACTCACCATAGAGAGTAGGCAGGGCGAACCAACGCTTATTATAAGCATCCTCCATATCCATCGACAGATAGCAGATTGAATCGGCCGCCTCGACCAGAAAAACAAACGGATGGCGACGATAACCCCTCTCACCGACCCGCGCAAAGGAGCTCATCACCTTGTCAAGATAAGCCTTATCGGCACAAAAGACGCCGTGCTTATGCATCGAGATACAGGGGTGATGCTTGTCGGCCTCGCCTGTATTGGGATATTTAAGGTACGAGGCAAGGCAGCTTTGCGTAAAATTCAGCCCGAAGAGGTCGTCAATGAATTGCAGTTTCGAGATTACCCTGAAGCCTTGTGCGTTGCCGTCGTACTGCGTAAAATCGCAGCGCCAAGCGTCGTATCCGCCAAGAACCGCAGGGTCGGCCTCGAAGAATTTCTTGAAATAGTCGCTTATGGCAAGCTCGCCAAAGTGTCCAAAGGGCGGGTTGCCAATATCGTGCACAAGGCACACCGTCTGCAAGATGGCGCGCATCGGCTCGTAAACGTCATAAACATTCTCTATCGAATATCTTGCACGAAACTCTTTGTTAAGACAAATATCCTTGGCCAACGACGCACCTATGTTCATCACCTCCATAGAGTGCGTAAGACGCGAGTGAACATTATCGTCCGACGTCAGAGGAATCACCTGTGTCTTATCGTGCAGACGACGCGCCGCCGAACTGAACAGTGCCCGCCCGAGGTCGCTCTCGAAGGCATCACGAGCATCGTTGCTACTCTCGCGCTCAAGAGCGCTTATCGACGTTAGGCGCAGACGCGCCTCACTAAATAGTTTTTCTATTCTTTTGTCCATCTTACTTACTACTTGTATCTTTGAACTATCGTTCGAAGATTTTCTGCCGTATGCGCAGCAGAAACCGTAAAAAACAATATTATTCGCCCAACTACCATCGGGCGACTATGATACAAAAATATTATAAGATTTTGGATTAAACAATATGTATGATTATTTTTGATAATGGCGATACACTCAGAAGGGCTATCATTCTTTACTTGATGCAATCACTCGTTCGGATACTTTTTTACTCGTTTGCACACCGTTTGTGCAAAAAGATTAAGAGCCCCTAAAAGCCCTAAAAAAATATTTCGAAATAAAAAGCCGAAAGGCTTATATAGAATGTGTCTAAATAACAAAGAAGCAAAAGGGATAGATTGTCCAAGCCCCCTCAAAAGGCGTCAGAAAGCAGAAACAAGGATTAAAAGAAGATGTTTCAAAAAAGTTATCAACAGGTTAACACGTTAGTTATCAATGATTTTTGAAAAATTATCAATATCACAACTTTTGCAAAAGCAGGTTTTATAACACACTGGTTTTTAGCCCGTTAAAAATGCCAAAATTTTGCAATTATTTTTTCGTTTGCATTTTAATTTTTCTTTTCAGATATTTGCAACCGATTTAAGGCCGAGCTTGTCGGCTGACATCAAAAATCACAGACTAACGAATAAATACAAAAATCGATGAATTCTCATCTTATAACAAAATGGGGAATGTGTCTCGACATAATTCGCGACAATGTTCCCGAGGCAGTCTTCACTACTTGGTTTGCCGACATCAAACCCCTAAAGTACGAGGACAGCACCTTGACAATTCAGGTCAAGAGCAATTTTGTGTACGAATTCCTCGAGGGAAATTATGTCGATTTACTCGGCTATACACTTAATAAGGTAATGGGCGAAGGCACACAGCTTATGTACAGTGTGCTCACCGACAAAGAGAACGACCTTAGCGTTGAGATTGAGACCGAGCGAGGCAACAGCAATGCCGACACAGCCACCGAAGAGTGGGACTCGATGCTCATAAACCGCTACACGTTCGACAATTATGTCGAGGGCGCCAGCAACAGGCTTCCGCGCTCGGTAGCCGAGAGCGTTGCCAATAAGCCCGGACGCGTCTTTAACCCGCTGTTCATTCACGGAGCATCGGGCGTCGGAAAGACCCACCTTGTTAATGCCATCGGTTGCAAGATAAAAGAGCTGCACCCCGAGTTGCGCGTGCTCTACATTTCGGCTCATCTTTTTCAGGTACAATATACCGACTCGATACTCCAGAAGAGCTTCAACGACTTTATGCGTTTCTACCAGAGTATCGACGTACTTATAATTGACGACATTCAAGAGATTGCCGGCCTGCAAAAGACACAGAATGCATTCTTCCACATATTCAACCACCTGCACCTCAACGGCAAGCAGTTGATTATGACATCCGACCGCTCGCCTATGCAGCTCAAAGGAATGGAAGAGCGCCTCATCACCCGCTTCAAATGGGGACTTACAGCCGAGATTGAGCGACCCGACCTTGAACTGCGCAAGAGTATTCTTCGCAGCAAGACCCACAAGGACGGATTGAAATTTCCCGAGGATGTAATCGACTACATTGCCCAGCACGTCGATGCAAGCGTACGCGACCTCGAAGGCATAGTAGTTTCACTGATGGCCCACTCGACCATAAACAACACAGATGTTGACCTGAACCTTGCCCGCAGAATCGTAGGCGATTTTTCCGATTTTGAAAAGCGCCCCATCACAATAGACGACATTCTAAAAAAGGTATCCGATTTTTACGGCGTCGAGGTCGAAAGCATCAACACACGTTCACGCAAGCGCGAGGTTGTACAGGTTCGTCAGGTGGCAATGTACCTTGCCAAGAAATATCTTGATATGTCAACATCAAAGATAGGACTTTACATTGGCAAGCGCGACCACGCAACCGTGCTGCACGCCTGCAAGACCATCACAAACCTTGCCGAGACAGACAAACAATTCCGCAGCGAGCTCAACAAAATTGAACTCTCGCTTCAGAGCGCATAACAAACAGATTTATTTTTTTGAAAATCCACAGCCGATTGGCTGTGGATTTTTTTGTGCACCAACATTAACCCTCGGCAATACGCAGCATACAACAAATATTATCAGTAAATTGATAAAATACATAATCCGGAGCAAATAAAAACAGCATAGCCAAGTGCACATTAAAAACAACAAAAGACAACATAAATTTTCCTTTTGGAAAACTTTTTTTCAAAAGCAAAAGATATAAATACTGATTATCAACCACTTAAAAATAAAATAGGAAAACTTTATTGCCTGTGGATAACTTAAAGTAAAATTATTTTGCCAATATAAAAAACTTTTCTATCTTTGTAAATGTATTCGTTAGTCAACTTTTAAAAATCGCACACCTAACCTTTAATTATCAAAAAAACAAAGTGGAAACAAAAACCTACACCTACGAAGAAGCATTTAAAGCCTCTCTCGAATATTTTGGCGGCGACGAGCTTGCCGCGAGAGTATGGGTAAACAAGTACGCAGTTAAGGATTCTTTCGGCGCGATATATGAGCGCTCACCTCAGGATATGCACTGGCGCATCGCAAATGAGATTGCACGCGTCGAGGCAAAATATCAGAATCCAATGTCAGCGCAAGAGATTTTCGATCTTCTCGACCATTTTAAATACATCGTTCCTCAGGGCAGTCCGATGACAGGCATCGGCAACGATTTTCAGGTTGCATCGCTATCGAATTGCTTTGTAATAGGTATCGACGGAAAGGCCGACTCGTATGGCGGCATCATAAGAATTGATGAAGAGCAGGTGCAGCTGATGAAGCGTCGTGGCGGTGTAGGACACGACCTCTCGCACATCCGCCCCAAAGGCTCGCCCGTAAAAAACTCGGCCCTGACCTCCACAGGCCTTGTCCCCTTTATGGAGCGCTACTCTAACTCGACACGCGAGGTTGCGCAGGACGGCCGTCGCGGAGCGCTTATGCTGAGCGTATCAATCAAGCACCCCGACTCGGAGTCGTTTATCGACGCAAAGATGACCGAGGGTAAGGTAACCGGCGCCAACGTATCGGTAAAGATTGACGACGAGTTTATGCAGGCCGTAACAGACGGCACCGACTACACACAGAAATACCCCATCGACTCGGCCGAGCCCATCGCAACAAAGAATATAAATGCCGGCGAGCTGTGGAAGAAGATTATCCACAATGCGTGGAAGTCGGCCGAGCCCGGAGTGCTCTTCTGGGACACAATACAGCGCGAATCAATCCCCGACTGCTACGCCGACCTCGGCTTTAAGACCGTATCGACCAACCCCTGCGGCGAGATTCCCCTCTGCCCCTACGACTCGTGCCGTCTGCTCGCAGTAAACCTATACTCGTATGTAAAGAACCCCTTCACCGCCGAGGCCAGCTTCGACTACGAGCTTCTAAGAGAGCACGTACAAAAGGCGCAGCGCATAATGGACGACATCATCGACCTTGAGATAGAAAAGATTAACGCCATACTCGCAAAGGTCGAGAGCGACCCCGAGATTGAAGAGGTAAAAGCAGCCGAGCGCCACCTTTGGGAGAAGATTATGCGCAAGAGCACAATGGGCCGCCGCACAGGCGTTGGAATAACAGCCGAGGGAGATATGCTGGCAGCAATGGGCCTGCGCTACGGCAGCAACGAGGCCATCGACTTTTCGGTAGAGGTTCACAAGACAATAGCCCTCTCGGCCTATCGTTCATCGGTAAATATGGCAAAAGAGCGCGGCGCATTCGAGATTTTCGACTACAAGCGCGAAGAGAACAACCCCTTCATCAACCGTCTGCGCGAGGCCGACCCTCAGCTCTACGAGGATATGAAACAGTACGGCCGACGCAACATTGCCTGTCTGACAATAGCCCCCACCGGCACCGTCAGCATAATGACACAGACAACCTCGGGAATAGAGCCCGTATTTATGCCCGTCTACAAGCGCCGCCGCAAGGTGAACCCCAACGACCCCGAGGTACACGTTGACTTTACCGACGAGAATGGCGACACATTCGAGGAGTATGTTGTATATCACCACAAATTCATCGAGTGGATGAAGAAGAACAACATCGACACCACAAAGCGCTACTCACAGGTCGAGATTGACGCCCTCGTCGCACGCTCGCCTTATGCAAAAGCAACATCAAACGACATTGATTGGGTGTCAAAGGTCGAGATGCAGGGCCGCATACAAAAGTGGGTCGACCACTCGATAAGCGTAACAATCAACCTTCCAAACAATGTCGATGAAAAGCTGGTAAACGAGCTTTACATCACAGCTTGGAAGAGCGGCTGCAAGGGCTGCACAGTCTATCGCGACGGTTCGCGCGCAGGCGTACTTGTAGCGGCCGACAGCAAAAAGGACAAGAAAGAGCCCGAGGAGATGAAGCCCGTAATCACCGAGACACGCCCCACAGTGCTCGAGGCCGACGTTGTACGCTTCCAAAATAACAAAGAAAAGTGGGTGGCATTCATCGGTCTGCTCAATGGCGAGCCCTACGAGATTTTCACCGGACAACAGGACGACGAGGATGGCATCCCCTTGCCCAAGAGCGTAGTGCGCGGACACATCATCAAGCACACCAACGAAGACGGCAGCAAGCGCTACGACTTCCAATTCGAGAACAAAATAGGTTATAAGACCACAATCGAGGGACTGTCCGAGCGATTCAACCCCGAATTCTGGAACTACGCCAAGCTAATCTCGGGAGTGCTGCGTTACAAGATGCCCATCGAGCAGGTAATAAAGCTCATCTCATCGTTGCAGTTGGGCTCGGACAACATCAACACGTGGAAAAACGGTGTCGAGCGCGCCCTGAAGAAATACATCAAGGACGGCGCAGCATCGGGCGAGAAGTGTCCCAACTGCAAGAGTACACTCATCTTCGAGGAGGGCTGTCTGCACTGCCCCGGATGCGGATACTCGAAATGCGGATAAGGAGCACACACAAGACATATTTGTTTAGGATTAAAATAATTTCTTAATTAGATACTAAAATTATTTCCTATCAACCGAGGAGGGTCGGCAGCAACAAGAGGCCTACCCTCCTCACTCTTTTAAAGAATATGCAGATAACAGACTATACAATAGAACTGCGCGGCATACACCTATACGCGCACCACGGAGTAATGGAGCAGGAGCGCGCGGTGGGTGCGTGGTTCACGATAGACGTTACACTAAAGCTCGACGACCACAGCTGCGCCTTTAGCGACAGCATCGAATCGACTGTAAGCTACGCCGACGTTTACGAAATAATCTGCCGCGAGATGAAGATAGCCTCCAACCTGCTCGAAGATGTCTGCCGACGGATAATGGAGAGGATTTTCGACGCTTTTAAGGCTGTAACGGAGATAAGCATCACCCTCGCAAAAGATACCCCGCCGATGGGCGGCGACAGACTGAGCGCCGTTGTTACGCTCAAGGCACAACGATAAGCAATCGACGACAAAAAAAAGAAGAATCACAGCCCGCAGGCTGTGATTCTTCTTTTATGTTGTCGTCTACGAGAAAGCATCACACAAGATGCGCAATGAGCTCCTCGCGGTCGCCATAGAGAAGGTCGAGCACGGGAACCTCAATCATAGTGTAGCATCCGGGCTGTTGGCGCATTGTGGCGCGCGCCGCACACACAAGAACCTGCGAGGTGAGGGCAGGGTTATTTATGCGCATACTAAACTCGAACAGCTGATTCTGTGTAGTGCCCGAGACGCCTTTGCGGGTAAGATGCACACCGTGTCCCATATCAAGAAGTTCATCGACGCAGGGAACCTGAACAACGTGCGTCTCGTCATTCACAAAATAGGGGTCGGCTTTAATGGCTGCGGCCACCTGAGAAAAGTCATACCCATCCTCAATCTCGACATACACCATACGACGATGAATGCCTGTGCCTACGGGGATTGTCATCGAGAGGGCCGCCTGCACGCCCTCGATAGCCTTGACGGCCACCGTGTGTCCCATACTCATTCCCGGGCCGAAATTGGTGTACGTGATACCTTTGGGGGCAATGGCCTGCAACAGTGTGCGCACAACAGAGTCGCTACCCGGGTCCCATCCGGCCGAGATTATGGAGACTGCATTGCCGGCCTTTGCACTCTCGTCGAGCGAGCGGCGCAGCTCGACAATCTTCGAGTGAATATCGAAGCTGTCGACGGTGTTTATCCCGAGTGCGAGAATATCTTTGGCATATTTTTCAACACTGCGTGTGGGGGTCGAGAGGATGGCAACGTCAACGTCGCCAAGCTCGCGTATGTCCTTGACCACATTGTAGCCGTCGAGCTCTTTTGGTTTGTTGTCGGCTCCCGAGCGGCGCACCACTCCTGCAACCTCAAAGTCGGGCGCTGCTTCGAGCGCTTGTAGGGTATATTTTCCGATATTGCCATAGCCCACTATGGCTGCTCTGATTTTCTTCATAATTTTTCTTTTTGTTGTTTTACGGTGCGAAGATATATAATTTTGCTGTTCATTATATCGCTCGAGCTGTTTTTTTGACAAACTTTTTCTTTTTTTTCGGGGCCAAGCTGTCGTTTTTTTGTCGCGAGCGCGGACATTATTTAATAATAGAGCCGAAATAATGGCTCTACGTATTTAGGGCGGAGTAGAAATTTACTGTGGACAAGAATCAATAATCTATTTCTAATTTTCAAGAACAGCAGCATATAATACGTGCAAAAGGTAATTTTTAATTTATTGCACCATAAAAAAGAAATTCAATGTAGGTACGATTGTTTTAAGGAAAAAGTGCGAGGTATGTTTAACCGCTACTTAGACGCTTGTTTACAAGCGACTAAGTGAGGGCGGTCCGCAGCACCCTTAAAACAATC
>JAZSIU010000035.1:0-6057 GCA_045533955.1 Bacteroidaceae bacterium | reverse complement strand
CTGCCGCTTGTGCCCAGCGTAACGTCAAGAGTGTCGCGGCTGCGCTCGCACAATTCGCCCATAAAAAACTCTTTGACAACAACCTCCCTCTCGAGGCCCACCTGAAGCGCAAGGTAGGTTATTCCGAAGCCTCCCTGTCCCCAAATTTTTCTCTATCTTATATTTTCCGTTCTGAAGAAGAGTCCCCTCTGACAAATGTTGCATAGCAAAATATTCTTATTGATTATCAAACAATTTCTAAAATTACCATAAATTTTATATCCGACAAAATATTTATCCTACTTTTTGTCCACCCTGCCAATATTTCACGACGAATACTGCACTCGCCTGCCACAAGGCATATATATACAAAAAAAGACTGTCGCATTTCACAATGCAACAGTCCCCAATTTACTAAACAACTAAGAAAAAACTATATACTATCATAACTGATATTTTCACACGCCACGCTATTCCCATAGCCCACGTGCATTGCAAATATATTCATAACTTTCGTAACCACAAAACTTTAATATAAAAATTTTAACAAAAGCGCATAAAAACGATTGAATATATAAATTTTATGCAAAAATCACATTTTTATCGCACACGATGAACATTAAAATGCCTTGTTACACAAAAGATAAAAAACAGCAGCGCAACAAACAACATCGACAGCCCAACGGCGAAACAAATTTTAAATCCTCCGGCCGAAAGAGCGCCACCCATAAGCATTCCAAAACCTATCCCCACGTCCCAGCCCGTAAGATAGGTAGCATTAGCCGTTGCCCTTCTCGAGTTTGGAGCAAGATTCACAAACAGAGTGTTAAAAGCCGGGAAGATGGTACCGTAACCATAGCCCATAAACAGCGCCGATACAAAATAGAGAACATTGGCAGCAGCGACACTGCGCACGGCCACGGCATCGAGCAGCGTCTCGCCCACAACACCAAAGAGCGCGATAAACATTCCCACGCTGATAGTCTGCGTAATATAACCCCTATCGACCATTTTACCCGAGTGCAGACGCGAGACAATCAACCCAAAGGCCATAACAGTGAAAAAAAGCCCCGAATTAACCGTCAGCCCCACCTCCTCGGCATAGACCGCCATATAACTTGTGGTAATTCCATAAGGGACAGCGATGAGCATCATTGCCACACAGGCCGGAAGACCCGAGAGAAGGAAAAAGCGGTCGAGCGAGATAACCCTCGTCGTTTTTTCCCTCTCCTTAGACATTTTCTCGGGTGTACGCACTGCCATTGCAAGAATAAGCCCCAACAGCACCGTTGCAAGAGCCACCGCAAAGAGCAGAGTAAAATTATCCGATGAGATAATGAAAAGCCCGGTCATCGGCCCGAAAGCCATTGCCAGATTATTCATAACACCATAGTATCCCAGCCCCTCGCCCCGGCGCGACGACGGCATAATATCAATCACCAGAGTATTTGCCGTGGTTGTAAGCGCTCCGAAGGCAAAGCCGTGAAAAACCCTCAGCACAACAAACGCAAGTACCGACGAAGCAAAGCCCAGATAACCGATAAAGGCCACAGCAAACAACAGATACGAAATTTCATAAACCCTTTTACGCGGGAAAATATCGGCCACACACCCGGCGAAAGGCCTTACGCACAGCACCGCCACCACATAACACGAGAGCAACGCCCCCACCATCTCCTGCCCCACTCCAAGCACCTTTACAAGATAAAAAGGAAGCGTCGGTACAAGCAGAAAAAATGAGAATGAGGTAAGAAACGACGCAAGACACACAAGCACATAAGGCAGTGTCCACAGCCTGTCGCGGCCCGAGAGGGAATCCGCAGCATTCTTCTTTTTAGTATTTAATATCAAGTTCATCGAATACCTCCTCAACAAGTTCAAGCGTCTCGCCGCCAATCTCTTTGGCCTCGTCATATAAATCCTTGAGGTCGTCGTCTAAATCCTCCTCGACATACTTTTGAATTGTTGCACGCAGACTCTTTCTGTCGGCTACGCGCAGCGACTGCAGCGCATCGTCAATAGCTTCATTAGCCTCGTAGGCAGCATAGTAGTAGGCAAATTTTGTCTCGTATCCGGCAAGCAGCAGACGCTCTTTTATGGTCAGTTCCTCTTCGAACTTGTCGTACCACTTATTGGAGTAAAGCTCAAATTGTGCCTTTGCCTTTTTCCACTGCACGTCGCCATACTCTTTCCTCTCATCGGCAAGATTATTTATAAACTCTTTATAATCGGCAAGATAAGCCTCTTTATTTGCGGGTGCACACGCGCTGAGCATCCATATAAACAGCATCGGAATAAAAGCAAATTTCGGCTCATCGTAAAAAGTTGAGGGGTAAAAAATAAATGTCTATATTTGCTGTCAATAAAATTCAAAGACAATGCAAAAAGACGGCTACTCCCTTCTGCTACCCGCAGGCACACTTGATTATTTTGACGTTGTAAACGTTGTTGAGGATTCCACTCAAATAGTAATCTACCTTGAAGAAAAGAATATAGTACCCGCCGAGTACTGCGGCAAAGATACCGAAAGTAAAGGGTTCTTCGAAGCGACGATTATTCAGGACTTCCCCATTCGTGGCAAACAGTTATTTCTAAACGTTCGTCGTAGGCGATGGATTGTAAAACCCGAGGGTAGGTATATATCCCGTAATTGGCATTTGGTGGCTTCCGGTACCTCTATGACACGCGAATTCGCGTCTTTTTTAAAAGAAATATGTAGATAATCTTCCGATAAGTTGCAAAACAATATGTACGCTCTATGGCGTTGATGGCGAGAAATTTGAACGTCAGTATCGCAATCATTTAAGTGGATTCTATGATTGGGAACAGCTGCCACACGCCACCGAGTGGATATTGTTTGAAAAGAACGTCGGTGCATACGTAGGCTTGGACGAGGTGTGCCTCTCACGCGGAGAGCTATATACCGTGCTTATAAACAAAGAAAAACGGGGCCGCAAAGGCTCTATAATAGCGATTATCAAGGGTACACGCACCGAGGACGTTTGCAGGGTTCTGTTGCAGATGCCTCGTAGGCGAAGGTTCCAAGTAAGGGAAATAACGCTTGATATGGCATCTAATATGGCAAAAATTGCTACAACGTGTTTCCCTGCTGCTAAACAGGTGATAGACCGTTTTCACGTTCAGCAACTAGCCTTTGAGGCTTTACAGGATATGAGAATAAAGGCAAGATGGGAGGCTTTGGACGATGAGAACAGGGAAATACTGAAAGCAAAAGCACAACAGAGGAATTATCAACCACTTGTCTTTGAAAATGGAGATACAAGGGCACAACTCTTGGTAAGAAGCATCTACCTGCTTTATAAGAAAGAAAGTCTTTGGAGCAACGAACAGAAAGAAAGGGCTAAAATACTTTTCCGAGAATATCCACAGATAAAAAAAGCATATTATCTAACAATGGGGTTAGGACAGGTGTATCACTGTGCTAAATCCAAAGGAATTGCATACACAATGCTGGCAAGATGGTACGAAAGGGTTGAGAGAAGTGGGTTTACAGCATTTGCAAAGGTTGTGAGAACCATACATCTACACTATGAAAAGATACTCAACTTTTTCGACAAACGTTCTACGAATGCGGCTTCGGAATCTTTCAATTCTAAAATTAAAGCATTTAGAGCACAATTCAGAGGGGTGAAGGATAAAGATTTTTTCCTTTTTAGATTAGCAAAATTATATGCTTAATTTAAAAATCCCTCAGAATTTTACGTTGAGCCGATTAAGGCTCTTTTTTTTGCGCGCTGCCGTTAATCCCCTTGTTCAGCTTGGGCCGATGCTGCTGCATTAAGCCGCGGGGAGAGTAGCGTCCTTCGCCACTTTTTTTAGAGAAGAGCTTTAGTCTAAAAAGATTAAGGCTCTTTTTTTTGCGCGCTGCCGTTAATCCCACTCGTTCAGCTTGGGCCGATGCAGCTGCATTAAGCCGCGGGGAGAGAAGCGTCCTTCGCCTCTTTTTTAGAGAAGAGCTTTAATCTAAAAAGATTAAGGCTCTTTTTTTTGCGCGCTGCCGTTAATCCCCCTCGTTATAGCTTTGGCCATTTTTATGTGCTACTTGTTTTTTTATAGAAACTTAATATTTACCCATTTTTTATTACATTTGCATTTAAGTGTGCTTATTGTTAATTATACAAAAATGAATAATATGGATTTGCAATTGAACACTATGCTGCAGGGTGGTAAATATATCATCGAAAAGAAACTTGGGAATGGTGGATTTGGAATTACGTATCTTGGTACGCAAATAGGACTTGGACGTAAAGTTGCTATAAAGGAATTTTATATGAGTGATTACTGCTCGCGTGATGCAACAACAAATGTTGTTACTGTAACTGGAGGTGATGAAAAAGTTTCTTATTTTCGTCGTAAGTTTGTTGAAGAGGCTAGACGTATTGCTGAGCTTGAACATCCGTATGTTGTTTCTGTGATAGATGTTTTTGAAGAAAATTGCACTGCTTACTACGTAATGAAATATATCGATGGTGAGAGTCTTAAGGAGTTTTCGAGCAGGCGCCGTGCAGATGGAAATCCACTTAGCGAGTACGAGGTTCGCTGTTTGATGAACGATGTTCTTGACGCTCTTGAGTATGTTCACTCGCGTGGTCTTATTCATCTGGACTTGAAGCCGGGTAATATTATGGTTGACAGTAGAGGACATTGCCATCTGATTGATTTTGGTACTAGCCGTCATTTAATAGATGAAAATGGCAATAGTGTATTACCTTCGACCTCTACGGTGTTGCCTTTCACGGTTGGTTATGCTCCACCAGAACAGATTAACTATGCATTAGATTCTCTCAGTCCGGCAACTGATATATTTGCTATTGGGGCAATATATTATGCTCTCTTGTCGGGGAATAGTCCTGCTGAAATAAAAAAGTATACTTTTCCTACGATGTCTGATAGTATGCGTTGTGCTATAAATGAAGCGATGCGCCTCGATTGCGATGAGCGTGTGCAGTCGGTTGCAGATTTTCGCACTCTGTTGAATGGGGATAATGTTGTCTCTGGTGGTGAGGATACTAAAATAAACTATGATATAACGGGAGAAGGGCATAAGATTGATAAGTGTGAGAAGGCTATTGCGAACCCGGCTGCTTCAGCTCCAAAGTATTCAAAAATAGTGCTTGGTCTTTGTTTTTGCTGTTTAATAGCAGTAGCTTGTTTTTATTGGGGTAATTTAAAGTCCGAACAGACACTAAAAGATGTGGATTTGCCATCTACAAGCGGAGTGGTAAATGGGCACGAATGGGTCGATCTTGGCCTCTCAGTAAAGTGGGCTACTTGTAATGTGGGTGCAAATTCGCCTAGTGATTATGGAAGTTATTTTGCTTGGGGCGAGATTCGTACTAAGGCAGAATATACAAGTACCAATAGTAAGACAGAAGGTAAAGATTTTACACACCACATCAACGGATACAATATGTATGATGCTGCTCGTGCTAACTGGGGTGGCGACTGGCGTTTACCCACTGAAGGAGAGGTGGAAGAACTGAGAAACCAATGTGTTTGGACTTGGACATCTGAGAACGGGCATTATGGATATAGGGTAGATGGTATCAATGGTGCCCATATTTTTCTTCCGGCAGCAGGCTATTTTAGTGGCTCGATTTGTAAGGGACGTGGGTCGCGTGGGGATTATTGGGCCGGAACGATGGATAGAGGAGCTAATATTGAGGCTTCTAGTTTAAGTTTTGAGGATGGCGACATAGGTGATGACACTTGGTATAGCCGGTGCTATGGATTTACCATACGTCCTGTAATAAAATGATGTTGCGTCCCATTATTTAATTGTTTTAGGGGTAATTTATAAATTACCCTGCAACGTAGCATACTATAAGCAAATAAATATTCTTATAGATAAAGTTAATATATGTTAAATATACTTTCTTCTTTAGTCAATATTTCCGCTCGTCTGTTAATGTAATGTCAAAAATATTAACGACTATGAATGACGAGGAGTTTTTAAGGAAATTTAGTAAGGGACAGAGGGTGTTGAAGAGGTATGCAATGGTTCTTACGGGCAACGAGGCGCAGGCTGCCGAGCTTTATCAGCAGACGGTGGTGCGG
>JAZSIU010000088.1:0-29352 GCA_045533955.1 Bacteroidaceae bacterium | reverse complement strand
TTACGATTGTTTTAAGGGTGCTGCGGACCGCCCTCACTTAGTCGCTTGTAAACAAGCGTCTAAGTAGCGGTTAAACATACCTCGCACTTTTTCCTTAAAACAATCGAACCTACATTGAATTTCTTTTTTATGGTGCAATATTTAATTAAAAATAACCTTTTGCACGTATTATATGCTGCTGTTCTTGAAAGTGAGAAATAACAAATTTATTCTTGTTCACAGTAAATTTCTACTGAGCCATTTCTTAGTTGATTGTCGATTGTAGCGGCTCGACGGTAAGAATTACGGGCTAAGCAAAAAGTTTGCCGATTGTCGATTTTAATGGCGGCTTATTTGTGTGTTCTTGTCGGCTGCGGCTATATACGGGCCCTTACGGCTGAAACACAAAAATGAGCGGTTAAAAGACCGCCCATTTTTATGTTTATAATTCTTTTGTATATGTTGCAAAGGAGTAATTGTACTCGTGCTTTTCGTCTTTATCGTGTTTTTCTTGCGCTGTTAGCTTCCACTCGCTGCCGAGCGCGGGGAAGAATGCGTCGGCCTCTTTTGGGGTGTCGTCAACCTCGGTCAGATGGAGTGTGTCGGCCACTGCGAGGGCGTGCCGGTATAGCTGTTCGCCGCCTATTATATAGATAGTGGCGTCTGTGGGGCAGCTGCGCAGCGCCTCGTCGAGCGAGGCGAATTGTTCGGCGCCGGGGAATGTGCCGCCTTTACGCGAGAGGACAATGTTGCGGCGGTTGGGCAGTGCTCCTTTGGGCAGCGAGCGGAATGTGTTGCTGCCCATTATTATTGTGTTGCCCGTGGTGAGCTCTTTGAAGCGCTTAAGGTCGTTGGGCAGCCAATAGATGAGTCTGTTTTTGTTGCCTATTGCCATATTGCGGGCAACAGCGGCTATCATTGCTATTTTCATAGTGGTGTCTGATTATACGGCAACTATGCCCTTTATGTGCGGGTGGGCCGTGTAATTTTCGAGGCTGAAGTCCTCGAATTTGAACGAGAAAATATCTTTTACCTCGGGGTTAATCTTCATCTGTGGAAGGGCGTAAGGCTCGCGTGTGAGTTGTAATTTTGCCTGCTCGATGTGGTTGACATACAGATGTGCATCGCCCAGCGTGTGAATAAATTCTCCGGCCTTGAGTCCTGTTACCTGTGCCACCATTTGCAGCAGCAGTGCGTACGAGGCTATGTTAAAGGGGACGCCCAAAAAGCAGTCGGCACTGCGCTGATAGAGCTGAAGGCTCAGCTTGCCGTCGGCAACGTAAAATTGAAACATTGCGTGGCAGGGGGGTAGGTTCATATTCTGAATGTCGGCCACGTTCCAAGCGTTGACGATGATGCGGCGACTGTCGGGGTTGTTCTTTATTGTCTCGATGACTTCGCTTATTTGGTCGATGTGTCCGCCGTTGTAGTCGGGCCACGAGCGCCACTGGTAGCCGTATATGTGTCCGAGGTCGCCATTCTCGTCGGCCCATTCGTTCCATATTCTGACACCATTTTCTTGCAGATATTTTACGTTGGTGTCGCCGTTGAGAAACCACAGAAGCTCGTGAATTATGGATTTTAGGTGTAGCTTCTTGGTGGTGAGGCAGGGGAAGCCATCTTCGAGGTTGAAGCGCATCTGATGGCCGAACACGCTGATGGTGCCGGTGCCTGTGCGGTCGTCTTTTCGTGTGCCCTCGTCGAGGATTCTTTTCAGGAGCGATAGGTATTGTTTCATTTTTATGATGTTTTTTTGTGAAGAGCACAAAAGTAGCGATTTTTTACGCAAGATTCAATAAAAAGGCTATCTCTTTCTCTAATAATTTGCTCTTAATTGTTAAAAAATATTTTATTCTATTGTTTGTGCTGTTCTTGACGTTAATAAAATGAGAATATATTATATTCTCCGAGGGATTTTTTGTATCTTCGCGCTGAATTATGTCCTGTCGGTTTTTCGACAAGTAAAGTATGCGGGAATGGAATTGAATGCAGATTTTATAATGCGCACAAAGGCTCTCTTCGGCAAGGAGAGGTTCGAGGCTTTTGAATCGGCTCTCGGGGCCGACCCCGTTGTCAGCATACGTTACAACAGGGCTAAGAGCGGGGCGCCTCTTGCGGGGAATCCCGTTCCGTGGGCTGCCGATGCTTGCTATTTGAGTG
The DNA here is from genome assembly GCA_045533955.1 of Bacteroidaceae bacterium. Classification (GTDB taxonomy): domain Bacteria; phylum Bacteroidota; class Bacteroidia; order Bacteroidales; family Bacteroidaceae; genus HGM04593. The sequence goes on along the minus strand of JAZSIU010000088.1, from coordinate 27,213 downwards.
TGCGTCCGACATTTACCGCCGACCCGCTTTTTCACTCGGGCTGTTACTACGTGCAGGAGGCCTCGTCGATGTTCCTCGAAAGGGCCATCCGACAGTATGTCGATAAGCCCGTGCGCGTGCTCGACCTTTGTGCTGCTCCCGGTGGAAAGACCACGCATCTGCTGTCGCTGCTGCCCGAGGGCAGCCTTCTGGTGTCGAATGAGCCGATGCCGCTGCGTGCGCAGGTGCTTGCCGAGAATGTTATAAAATGGGGCAACCCCTCGGCGGTGGTAACGCGCAATATGCCGGCCGACTTTTCGTCCCTGCGCAATTTTTTTGATGTAATTGTGGTGGATGCACCCTGTTCGGGCGAGGGAATGTTCCGTAAGGATTCTTTTGCCGTCGAGCAGTGGAGCGTGGCTTCTGTGATGCAGTGTGCCGAGCGTCAGCGCGAGATTCTGCGCGATGTTTGGGAGACGCTTCGTCCCGGCGGACTGTTGGTGTATAGCACCTGCACTTTTAACCGCGAAGAGGATGAGGATTGCGTCGCTTGGATTGCGAGCGAGCTTGGTGCCGAGCCTCTGCCCATAGAGACGTTGCCCGAGTGGGGCGTTACGGGAAGTCTTACCGATACGGAGTACCCCGTCTATCGCTTTATTCCCGGGTTCACGCGGGGCGAGGGCTTTTTTATGAGCCTTCTGCGCAAAGAGGGCGATGAGGCTGCCGCGCAGCCGCGAGCCACAAAGGTGCAGCTTGCCCCGGCAAAGAGCCGCGCGCTTGTCGAGGGGTGGGTCGAGGATGCCGCGCTATTCGATTTTATAGTACAGGGCGACAGTGTGGTTGCCGTGCCCAAGCGACACACGGCCGACGTCGTTGCGCTGCAATCGCGTCTGCGGGTGCTGCACGCAGCGCTACCGCTTGCACAGATAAAGAACAACAAGCCCGTGCCGCATCACGCGCTTGCAATGAGCACGGCGCTTGCCCGGGACGCCTTCAACTGTGTGGCACTGACACGCGAGCAGGCGCTTGCCTATCTGCACCGCGAGACGTTGACGCTGCCCGAGGCACCTATGGGCCTGCTACTGCTCACCTACAACGACACCCCCTTAGGCTTTGCCAAAAATGTGGGTAACAGAGCCAATAATATGTATCCGGCCGAGTGGAGAATACGTAAAAATCCAATGGAATTATAATAAAAACAACAGAATATGAAAAAGTTAATGACAATGCTGATGCTGTTTATCGCAGCACAAATGTTTGCTCAGTTTCAAGACCCTATCAGCTTGAAGCACGCAATCAAAGTGGATGGTGCCGAGGCGGTGCTTACCTTTAACGCTGCCATCGACGATGGGTGGCATCTGTACTCCACTAATCTGCCCGACGGCGGCCCGACGTCTGCCACTCTGAATATTGACAAAATTGAGGGTGCCGAACTTGTAGGCCCTCTGCAACCCGGGGCAGGCGAGATTGAGAAATTCGACCCAATGTTCGATATGAAGGTAAAGTATTTCGAACTTTCGGCCACTTTTACGCAGAAGATAAAAATCACAGCCTCGGAGTATAAAATCGAGGGTTATCTTCAGTATGGAGCCTGCAACGACGAGAATTGTCTGCCTCCCACAAACTACGACTTTACAATAAAGGGAACGGCCGATATTAAGGCTGCTGCACCCGTAAAGGTTGATACAAAAAAGACGGAAAAGCCTGCTGAAAAGCCCGCAGAAAAACCCGAGCAGAAGCCCTCCGAGGCTGTGGCTGAGGCTCCCGTCGAGGCTGCCCCCGCCTCACCCGCTGCATTGGGCGACGACTATGTGAAGCAACTGTGGACACCTGTTGTCGATAAGCTCAAGGCATACGAGGAGACAACCGACCGCTCGCTGCTGATGATTTTCCTTTTGGGATTCGGCGGCGGCCTTGTGGCGCTGCTCACCCCTTGCGTGTGGCCCATTATCCCTATGACAGTGAGCTTTTTTCTGAAGCGCACAAAGAGCCGCAAACAGTCGCTTACCGAGGCCATCACATACGGTGTCTCTATCATCGTAATTTATTTGGCATTGGGACTTATCGTAACGTTGTGCTTCGGCGCAAGCGCCCTTAACGCCCTCTCGACAAATGCAGTGTTTAACATATTCTTCTGTCTGCTGCTGGTGCTTTTCGGAGCGTCGTTCTTGGGCGGATTCGAGCTTACATTGCCCTCGTCGTGGGTGAATAAGGTCGATGAGAAGGCGAGCAACACGACAGGTTTGCTGAGCATCTTCCTTATGGCCTTTACGTTGGCGCTTGTCTCATTCTCGTGTACGGGTCCCATCATCGGATTCCTGCTTGTCGAGATGAGTACAAAGGGCGAGCTTTTCGGCCCCGCTGTCGGAATGTTCGGCTTTGCGCTTGCGCTTGCATTGCCTTTTACGCTGTTTGCTCTTTTCCCCACGCTGCTTAAACAGGCTCCCCGCTCGGGTGGTTGGATGAACACGGTAAAGGTGGTGCTCGGATTCGTCGAGCTTGCCTTTGCTCTGAAATTCTTCTCGGTGGCCGACCTTGCATACGGCTGGAGACTGCTCGACCGTGAGGTGTTCCTTGCCATTTGGATTGTGCTTTTTGCTTGCTTGGGACTTTATCTGCTGAATATCATTCGCTTTCCGCACGACGATGAGGGCGAGAAAAAGACCTCGGTTCCCCGCTTCTTTATAGCTCTCTTCTCGCTTGCTTTTGCCGTGTATATGGTGCCCGGCCTTTGGGGAGCACCCTGCAAGGCTATCAGCGCCTTTGCTCCCCCTATGTGGACACAGGATTTCAGCCTTAACAAGGATGTTATTCACCCCGCAAGCTACGACTACGAAGAGGGTATGCGCATTGCCCGCGAGCAGGGTAAGCCTGTGTTGCTCGACTTTACGGGACACGGTTGCGTAAACTGCCGCGAGATGGAGGCTGCCGTGTGGACAGACAATCGTGTGATTGATATTCTGCAACAGAAATATGTGCTCATCTCGCTGTACGTCGATGATAAGACACCGCTGCCCGAGGTAATAACTGTCGAGGAGCAGGGACAACAGAAGAAACTGCGCACGATAGGCGATAAATGGAGCTATCTGCAACGTGTAAAATTCGGCGCAAATGCACAGCCCTTCTACGTGCCCGTCGATAATGAGGGTAATCCTCTGAACAGCTCGTACGGACACAAAAAGAGCGTTGATGAGTATCTTAAATTCCTGAACACGGGACTTGATAATTATAAAAAATAAAACTCAGATTATAAGTCGTAAGATACACCCCGAGGTTTTTGCGTCGGGTGTATCTTCTTGAATTTTTATATTAGCACAGATGAACGAGACTAAACTGCTAAGGCCATTCATTTGCCGCAGGGCAGATAAAATATCGCAATATGCAAATAACACCGAGGCTATTCAGACGAGTGTGTTGCGTTGTTTGGTCGATACTGCTGCATCGACCGAGTGGGGCGTCAAGCATCAATATGAGAAGGTGAGGGGTTATAGTGACTTTGCCAAGAATGTGGGCGTACAGGATTATGAGACGCTCAAAGGGTACATCGACCGTATGCGACACGGCGAGCGCGATATTCTGTGGAAGGGTGCTTGCCGGTGGTATGCAAAATCTTCGGGAACAACAAACGATAAGAGTAAGTTTATTCCCGTTACGCCGCGCGGATTGCAGAATGTACACTATAAGGGTGGATTCGACGTTGTCTCGCTGTATCTGCGCAATAATCGGCAGAGCCGCTTCTTCTCGGGTAAGGGACTTATCTTGGGTGGAAGCCACGCAAGCAACTACAATCTCTCGAACAGCCTTGTGGGCGACCTCAGTGCCATTCTCATCGAGAATGTCAATCCGCTTGTGAATTTTCTGCGTGTGCCCGAAAAGTCAATAGCCCTGCTGAGCGACTTTGAACAGAAAATGGACAAGATTGCCCGTGCCACGCAGAATGTAAATGTTACCAATCTCTCGGGTGTACCCTCGTGGATGATGGCCGTGCTGAAACATCTGCTCGACATTACAGGCAAGAAGAGTATCGACGAAATTTGGCCTAATATCGAGGTCTTTTTCCACGGTGGGGTGGCCTTTACTCCTTATCGCGAACAGTATAAGCAGCTTATCCGCAAGCCCGATATGCACTATATGGAGACGTATAATGCCAGCGAGGGCTTCTTCGGCATTCAGGACGACCCGTCCGACGCCTCGATGCTGCTGATGATAGATTATGACGTCTTTTACGAGTTTATCCCGATGGACGAGTTTGACAGTCCCAACCCCACTGTGCTCCCATTGTGGGAGGTTCAGACGGGCAAAAATTATGCAATGCTCATAAGCAGCTCGTGCGGATTGTGGCGCTATCTTATTGGCGATACGGTACGCTTCACAAGTAAGGAGCCCTATAAATTTATAATAACCGGCCGAACAAAACACTTTATAAATGCGTTTGGTGAGGAACTGATTGTTGACAATGCCGAGCAGGGACTAAAAGCAGCCTGCCTTGCGACAGGCGCGCAGGTGGCCGAATATACCGCAGCCCCCATCTTTATGGATGCCGACGCGCGTTGCAGCCACCAATGGTTGATAGAATTTTCGCAGCCTCCCTGCTCAATTGAACAATTTGCCGAGGTGCTCGATAGGACTCTCCAGCAGATAAACTCGGACTACGAGGCCAAGCGCTACAAGGATATTACCCTGCAAAGGCTTCAGATTGTCGAGGCGCGCAAGGGGGTATTCAGCGATTGGCTCAAGAGCAAAGGTAAATTGGGCGGACAGCACAAGGTGCCCCGTTTGAGCAACAATCGTCAATATATTGATGAACTAATGTCGATGAACAATCTATGACAAAAGCATATAAATACTGTCTGACAGCCCTCGCAGCAGTGCTAATGGCAGCCTGCGCAAGTATGGGAACGCCCGATGGCGGCCCTTACGACGAGGAACCGCCTTTCTTGGTGGCGAGTACTCCGACGATGGGCGGTCTGGGCAGCTCCACACAAAAGATAACCCTTGAGTTTAACGAAAATATCAAACTCGAGAATGCCTTTGAGAAGGTAGTAATATCTCCCCCGCAGATTGAGATGCCCGAGATTAAGTCGAATGCGCGCCGCATCACGGTGGAACTGTTCGACACGCTGCGTCCCGCGACAACCTATTCAATTGATTTTAACGACGCCGTGGTGGATAACAACGAGGGCAATCCGCTCGAGAATTTTGCGTTTGTCTTTTCCACGGGCGATAATCTGGATACTCTTGCCGTATCGGGTACAGTGCTCAGCGCCGATAATCTTGAGCCTATAAAGGGTATCCTTGTGGGACTGCACAGTGTGGGCGACGATTCGGCCTTTTATAAGCGCCCATTCGAGCGTGTTTCGCGCACCGACAGCCGCGGACGCTTTGCTGTGCGAGGCATTGCCCCGGGCCGCTATAATGTATATGCCCTTGCCGATGCCAATCAGAATTATATGTACGACCAAAAGAGCGAGAAGGTGGCATTTCTTGGCAGCACCGTCGAGCCGTACGCCACGCAGGCCGTGCGCGCCGATACGCTGTGGCACGATTCACTCACCATAGACACGGTGAGATTCGTGCATTACACGCGCTTCCGTCCCGACGACCTTGTGCTGCTTGCCTTTACCGAGCCTTTCCACTCGCAGTATCTGCAAAAGAGCCAGCGCCCCGAGCACAACCGTTTCGCCCTCTATTTTGCCGAGGGCAACGACACGCTGCCCACGGTGCGCGGCCTCGACTTTAACTCGGACGATGCCTTTATCGTCGAGCCATCGGAAAAGAACGACACCATACTCTATTGGATAAAGGATAGCACAATATATCACCGCGATTCACTCACGCTCGAGGTAACCTACAACGTGCCCGACAGCTTGGGGATATTGTGCCCCCGCACCGACACGCTCTATCTGTCGCCCCGAAAATCACGCGCGCGTCTGCTGAAAGAGCAGCAAGAGGCCTACGAAAAGGCCGAGAAAGCTTTCCTAAAGAGTGCCCGTCGCCGCAGCGACTACGACGAGAATAATCCCCCCGTTTATGTGCCTCCAACGCCAAAATTAAAGATAAAGTCGCATAACTCATCGTCGATGGATATTGACGTGCCCTATACACTATCGTTCGACGAGCCACTGCATAGTGTCGATACAGCTGCTATACACGTATCAAGGGCTATTGACGACTCGACGTATGTCGAGATTCCCTTCTTGTTGCGTGCAAGCGACAAGCAGCATCGCAGGTACCACATTTATGCCGAGTGGCGTCCCGATGAAAAATATAAGGTGCAGTTTGACTCGGCGGCCTTTGTGGGTCTTTATGGTGCAGCATCCAATGCTCTTGAGGAGAGGATAGCCTTCCGCTCGCTTGACAGCTATGCGGTGCTAAATGTTGCTGTCGGCGGTGTGGGCGACGGAGCAATAGTCCAGCTGCTTAACGGGGACGATAAGCCGGTAGCCTCGCGGATAACCGAGCAGGGGCGTTGTACATTCTATTTTGTGCGTCCCGGAAAATATTATATGCGCCTTATAATGGACGATAATGGCAACGGCCTGTGGGATACAGGTAATTGCGCAGCCCGAGTGCAGCCCGAGGCGGTGTATTACTATCCACACTCTCTCGACCTTAAGGCAATGTTCGAGTACGACCAAGATGATTGGAACATAAAAGCACCCTTAAACGAGCAGAAACCCGAGGAGATAACAAAGCAAAAGCCCGACCGTGAACGTGCGAAGCGCAACCGCAACGCCGAGCGTAAGTTTAAGTAAGACTTAAGATTATGAAAAAGTTGTCGACGAAAATAACCCTCATTGCAGCGGCTCTGCTCTTGATGTTGCCCGCCTTGGCGCAGAATATTAAGCAGACGCCTGCTTTCCGTTCGGGTGAGACGCTGAAATGTAATTTTTATTTTAATTGGAAATTTATTTGGGTAAAGGCCGGTGGCGCCTCGCTCATAATACGCGACACTATATTCAACGGCCGGCCTGCGCAGTATATGTCGCTTCTGAGCAGCACGAACAGCACGGCCGACGCATTCTTTCGTATGCGCGACACGCTGACCACGGTCTTTACAAGCGACTATCGTCCCTTGTACTACCGTAAGGCCTCGGCCGAGGGTAAACACTACTATCTGAATCAGGTATGGTACAGCTACTGCGACGATGGCAAGGTTAAAGTTTCGCAATATTTCCGTCGCAATCAAGAGGAACCTAAATACAAGGAGGAGTATGTCGATAAACCGGTGTATGATATGATGAGCCTTTTGGCATACGCCCGCACGCTCGATTTTGGCTCGCTGAAGAAGGGGCAACGCCTTACTTTTCCCGTTGCCACGGGCAAGCGCATCGAGCCGCAGCATCTTATTTTCCGCGGCCGCAAACGTACAAAATCGGATGACGGACACGACTACGACTGCCTTATTGTGTCGCTTGTCGAAGAGAAGGACGGAAAGGAACGCGAGATTGTGAATTTCCACGTAACGAACGACGAGAATCATCTGCCCATCCTGCTCGACCTTGCGCTTAATTTCGGTTCGGCTAAGGCTCGACTATCGCACAAGAGCGGGCTTTTGTATCCGTTAAGGGCGCAGAGGGACTGAGTGGCTTTTTATAGCTCACCGACGTATTTTAATAATAAATCTTCCCCGAGAAACATTAAAAATTCTCGGGGAAGATTGTCTTTGATGCTAAAGGGGCTTTATTCCCGTTTTTTCCAATCATTGTAGAGCCTCTCGACCTCGGCAATTGAGATTCCAAGCGTGCTGAGGCTGCCGAAGAACTCGGGAAGCTCCTCGCTTAGGAATGTTGCCCGTCGCAGCTCTTTTATGCGCTCTACGGCGCCTATGGCAACAAAATAGCCTATTCCACGTTTATTGTAGATAATCTGCTGCCCTTGCAGCTGGTCGTAGGAGCGTACAACGGTGTTTGCGTTCACCTCGACGGTGGCAGCATATTCCCGCACCGAGGGGATGCGCTCCTCCTCGCCAAAGGTGCCTTGCAGAATCTCGTCGCACAGTCGGTCGGCTATCTGTTGGTATATTGATTTTGTCTCTTTAAATTTCATATTCTTACTATTTGCAAAGTTAGCGTATTTTTTTTGTTATATTATTGCCAACTTTTTGAAATTCTTCAGGCTGTTGCGCCACACATAATAATTGAGCACGGACAATATTACGCTTGTTACTGCCATAAATACGCTGTCGGATATTATAATGCTCAGATAATCTGTATTGCTGCTAATTACTATTGCAAGCGCAATAATAATTGCTACAAGTATTATCATCACGATGGAGCCTATTGCCCAATTGTAACCGCGGCAGCGGATGTTTACATAAAGGTTGTATATTGTGAGCCCCGAAAGTACGATGATGGCTGTAACGGGCCATCCTTCCTTGAATCTTACAATGTCGAAAAAGAGGGGTGCGATGCTCTGTCGGAATTCCTCGGGCTTGTCGAGAAGTAGCACGGTGGGGTAGTGCAGACACTCTATTATTATGTAAGCGGTGAGGAAAAGCAGTGCCGTGCCAACGCTGTATAGCAGTACCTGCGCCGTCAGCTTCTCGCTGCTTGATGCGGGTAGCATAAAGTAGATTGCGTGGCCTCGCTCCATAATATTGAATATTGTGGCTGCACAGACGACTAACATTGTGCTCTGTGTGCTGCTGAAAAATTCTAAGCAGTAGTTGCAATATTCGCTGTACGGGACGCCTTTTATTAGTCCGTAGGCAAATGGTATGGCCATCACAATTGTAAAGGTTCGAAGCAGTGCTGTTATTCGTGGGCGTTCTACTGCTGCTTCGTATCTTATGAGCATCCACAGGCGCTTTATGCTGAATGTGTCAATCTTGTTCATAGTGTGGTTGTCTTTTAGTGTGCTCCGTAGGTTATTTCGAAATCTTTTTCGCCTTTTGTTATTATAACGTGTATGAAGCGGTCGGCATCGGGGTCCTCGCCCTCGGGGGCGGGGCTGCCGTTGCCCCAAGAACTGCTGAAGGAGTATGCGGTATTTGTTCCCGATTGTGGGTCGCCGGGGTATTTCAACCACCCCGATAGGCCTTTAATCTGTGCAAGGCTGTCGAGCCGGTGGTAAAAGTCCTCGGCAGGCTGCTCGTCGAAGCGGTAAATAGAACTTGTGGAAAAGTCGCCCAACAGGCCTCCATTGTAATAATAGGTCTCCTTAATATGTGTGTAGTGCGGAAAATCGGTCCCGGTGATTCGCTCCACTCTCTGCTCGTCTATTATTATGGTGCTTCTATTTTGCAAGGGGATAAAGATAATAACATATACGGCCAATAGTGGGACTATGCATTTCCATAGCTTTGCGGGACGCTCAATTATCTGTATGCGGCGGTATTTGCGCCACGCGAGCCATACGAACAGGGCCGAGAGTGTGTAAACTATTATTGCTGTGATAATGTAGCCTTTGTCGTCATCGACAAATTTGCATATATTATCGGTTAATATATACGGTAACGGGGCCGAGAGGAACATTATGCTTATGTTTCTCATAAATTTGTGCTTGCGCCAATATGTTGCGCCCAGAAGGCAGATGGTGTAGAGCATCAGCAGAATGCCTTTTAGCATAATGTGCTCGGGGGCTTGTCTGTGAACTATTATTGTTGTGCAATGCTCGAAGAAGGTGGTTGCGAGGGCGTAGCACTCGGACGGGGCGTTCATCGTTTTTAGTAGTGTGCAGTAGCTGAGTATTCCCAGCAGATGTGCGACGAGCAGTACCGTGCAGGCTCCAACGGTGCAGATGATGAACTGTGCGACGAATTTCTCGCCTGTCCGGGCTGGGAGCATTATGTGGTTGTTGCGGCACTCTTTGCTCTCGGTGCTGCCCATAAGCATTGATGCGGCTGCAAATAGTAGCATTATGGTTGTAAATGTCCCCCAGAGGCCTATTGCAACTTCGGATGCGTTATATTCGTGTGCGCTTATGCTTGAGTAATACTCGTATGCGGCAATAAGGTAGGGTATTTGCAGTGCTACGATGCTTATGAGCGTGTATATTATGTAGCTGCTGCGCTCTATCACAAGGTAGTGGCGGAGCAGTTGCCCGACACGCACAAGGCTGAATTTTTCAAGGTTGCTGTTCATTTTTGCCTCTTTTTTATCGGTTGAATATTGCTGCTATCTTCTCTCTTTCGGCAAGCGTGGCGTTAAACAGTAGCTCGACGTTAAGGTTGCTCTCCTCGCCTGCTCTATTGGTGCACAGCAGGCTGTTGCCGCTGATGCTGGGCTGAGAGTAGATTATCTCTTCGTTCTCTTTTGCATCGCCCTCGCCAAAATATAGTCGTCGGCTTATTTCGGTGGTGGATGCGTCAAGAAGTACACGCTTGTCGTCGATGATTATCACGTGGTCGAGCAGGCTGTCAATGTCGCGCACCTGATGGGTGGAGATTATCACCGACTTTTCGTCGCTCATTCCCATTGCTATTGCCTTGCGGAATTGACTTTTCGAGGGAATGTCGAGGCCGTTGCTGGGCTCGTCCATCACAAGCAGGCGGGTGTTTGTGGCAAGAGCAAAGCAGATGAAGGCTTTTTTCTTTTGTCCCATTGATAGCTCGCCGAATTTTATCTCGGCGGGCATTTCAAAAACCTCTAAGCAGCTTTTCAGCTGCTCGTGGCTGAATTTTGGGTAGAAGGGGGCGGTGATTTTTACATACTCTTTGAGGCTTATGTTGGGTAGGTCGAACTCCTCGGGGACGATGAACATCTCGCTGAGCGTGGTGGGGCGACGCTCGTGAACGTCTGTCCCGTCGAACAGCACTTTTCCGCTCCGTGGGTGCAGAAGGCCGGTGAGCAGATAGAGCAGTGTGGTCTTTCCTGTACCGTTCTTTCCCAATAGCCCGAATACCTCGCCTGCGCCAATGTTTAACGAGAAATTTTCATAGACAGGGGCGCTCTTCTTGTAACCGAACGATAAATTCTTAATCTCAATCATAATATTGGTTTTTTAGTTTATGTACTTTGTTGTGGTGTATTAGTAAAGTAGTACGCTGCAAATGTAAGACGTTTTAAAATTCTATGCAATAGTTAGGCGTTGTTTTTTTTTAGATTATTTTTGTGTGGCTCTTTTAAGGCTGCGTTTCGGAATTCATTCTCTGTCCGATAATTGTTGATTTTCAAGCAGTTTAGTCTCTCTCTCTTGCGCTTGTTTGCTTTTTTCGCTCTTTATAAATTTTTCTCTCTCTGCTCTGTCGGAGGTCTTTTTCTTTTGTTAATAATAATCCTCCTTTTTTATGATACTTGTGCACAGGTATTTACAATTAAAAAAAACGGGCTCCACAGAGAGTGGAGCCCGCCTGATTATGTCGGTTGGATGCGATTATTACTCGCCCCAATTCATCTTAGACATACGAACGTAGCTTGCGTAGCGCTTCTTTGCCATACCCTCGGCTGCGTCGAAGAGCTCTTGTGCCTCGGCGGGGAACTGCTTTGCAAGTGATGCGTAACGTACCTCGCCTTGCAAGAACTCTTGGAACTTATCCCACTGAGGCTCTTTGCTGTCGAGTGTGAAGGGGTTCTTGCCCTCGTCCTCGAGTGCGGGGTTGTAACGCCACAGATGCCAGTAACCACATTCAACGGCTGCTGCCTGCTCGGCCTGAGCCTTGCCCATACCCTTGCGGATACCGTGGTTGATACAGGGAGCGTAGGCAATTACGAGTGAGGGACCGGGATAAGCCTCAGCCTCGCGGATAGCCTTCAAACATTGGTCGTAGCTTGCGCCCATTGCAATCTGTGCAACATATACGTAACCATAGGTTGTTGCGATAAGACCGAGGTCTTTTTTGCGGATGCGCTTACCCGATGCGGCAAATTTTGCTATTGCACCAAGAGGTGTGGCCTTTGATGCCTGACCACCGGTGTTCGAGTAAACCTCGGTGTCGAGTACAAGGAGGTTAATATCCTGACCCGATGCAATTACGTGGTCGAGACCGCCGTAACCGATGTCGTATGAAGCACCGTCGCCACCGATAATCCACTGTGAACGTTTAACGATGTATTGCTTAATCTTGAGTATCTCTTTGCACTTGTCGCAGTCGCAGGCCTCGCAGGCGGCGATGATGGCGGGAGCAATCTCCTTTGTTACGTCAGAGCTGTTGCTGTTCTCGAGCCACTGCTGTGCAAGGGTCTTAAGCTCGTCGGTGCAGCAGTCGCAGCTCTGAACCTCTGTGAAAAGGCGTGCCAAACGCTCGCGCATCTTGTTGTCGGCAAGTTTCATACCGAGACCAAACTCGCAGAAGTCCTCGAAGAGTGAATTTGCCCAAGCGGGACCGTTGCCGTTCTCGTCCTTTGTATAAGGTGTCGAGGGAACAGAAGCCGAGTAGATTGATGAACAACCGGTTGCGTTGGCTACAATCTGGTGGTCGCCGAAGAGCTGGCTGACGAGCTTAACGTAAGGTGTCTCGCCGCAACCCGAACAAGCGCCCGAGAATTCAAACAGAGGAGTGGCAAACTGTGAGTTCTTGGGGTTGCTCTTGATGTCAACAAGGCGCTGCTTTGTCTTGACGTTCTTAACGCAGTAATCCCAATTAGCTGCCTCGACCTGCTCGTTCTCGAAGGGAACCATCTCAAGAGCCTTGCCACCGAGCTTGGGATTGCCGGGACATACGTCAACACAGTTACCGCAACCCAGACAGTCCATAACACCAACCTGTATGCGGAACTGCATACCCTTGAGAGCGGCGGGAGCCTTCATCTCAATCTTGGCTGCGTCGAGGCCGGCTGCCTCTTGCTCGTCCATTACGAAGGGACGGATACAAGCGTGAGGACAAACGTATGAACAGCGGTTACACTGGATACAATTCTCGGCATTCCATTTGGGAACGAATGCGCTTACACCGCGCTTCTCGTATGCCGATGTTCCGCAAGGCCAAGTACCGTCCATAATGGGGGTAAATGCCGATACGGGCAGAAGTGCGCCGTCCTGTGCGTTGATGGGGCGAACAAAGTTTGTAATGAACTCGGGCTCGTCGCGTACGATGGGTGCATCGTCGGGAAGGTTGGCCCAAGAGGCGTCGATTGTGAGCTGCTTGTACTCGCCACCACGGTCAACGGCTGCATTGTTCTTATCGACAATGTCCTGACCCTTCTTGCCGTAAGATTTAACGATGAATTTCTTCATCTGCTCAATGGCAAGGTCAACGGGAATTACGCCGGTGATGCGGAAGAATGCACTCTGAAGGATTGTGTTCGTGCGGTTGCCAAGACCAATCTCGCGTGCAATCTTTGTGGCGTTGATATAATAAACCGTAATGTTGTTCTGAGCAAAATATCTCTTAACCTTGTTGGGGAGGTTGTTTACCAGCTCCTCGCCGTCCCATACTGTGTTCAAGAGGAATGTACCGCCATTCTGCAAGCCGCGTGTTACGTCGTACATACGCAGATAAGCCTGAACGTGGCAAGCTACAAAGTTGGGAGTATTTACAAGATAGGTGCTGCGGATGGGCTTGTCGCCGAAACGAAGGTGCGAGCAGGTGAAACCACCCGACTTTTTAGAATCGTACGAGAAGTATGCCTGACAGTGCTTGTCGGTGTTCTCGCCGATAATCTTGATTGAGTTTTTGTTGGCACCTACTGTACCGTCGGCACCGAGGCCGTAGAATTTAGCCTCGAACATTCCGTCAACAACGGCAATCTCCTCTTTCTTGGGGAGTGATGTGAAGGTAACGTCGTCAACAATACCTACTGTAAAGTGGTTCTTGGGAGTGGGAAGGGCAAGGTTCTCGTAAACTGACATAATAACCGCGGGGGTTGTGTCGTTTGAACCAATTCCGAAACGACCGCCTACAATCACGGGGTTGATGGTCTTGAGCACCTCGTCTGTTGCAAAAGCCTCGACTACGTCAAGATACAAAGGCTCGCCGTTGCTTCCGGGCTCCTTTGTGCGGTCGAGTACGGCAACGCGCTTAACGCTCTTGGGCATTACAGCTGCAAGATACTTGAGTGAGAAGGGACGGTAGAGGTGAACAGATACCAAACCAACCTTCTCGCCACCGGCCATCATATAGTCGATAGCCTCTTTGGCTGCCTCGGTAGCCGAACCCATTACAATGATTACGCGGTCGGCATCCTGGGCACCGTAGTATGTGAAGGGGGCATAGTTGCGGCCTGTGATAGCCGAAATCTCGCGCATATACTCGGCTACAATGTCGGGAACGGCGTCGTAGTAGGCGTTGACACCTTCTTTGTGTGTGAAGAATGTCTCGGGGTTCTCGGCTGTACCACGTGTGTTGGGGTTAGAGGGGCTGAGCGCACGGTTGCGGAAAGCCTGAATGCTATCCCAATCAACCAGATGAGCAATATCCTCCTGCTCAAGAACCTCAATCTTCTGAATCTCGTGCGAGGTGCGGAATCCGTCAAAGAAATTGAGGAAAGGAATACGGCTCTTGATTGTAGAAAGGTGTGCAACTGCTGCAAGGTCCATAACCTCCTGTACAGAACCCTCGCAAAGCATTGCGTAACCTGTCTGACGGCAAGCCATTACGTCCATATGGTCGCCAAAGATACAGAGTGAGCTGCCTGCGATTGAACGAGCCGATACGTGAAGAACGCTGGGCAGAAGCTCACCGGCAATCTTGTACATATTGGGAATCATCAGCAGAAGACCCTGAGAAGCGGTGAACGATGTTGTCAGCGCACCGGCTTGCAATGAACCGTGGAGTGCACCTGCTGCACCGCCCTCGGACTGCATCTCCTGAACCGTTACTGTCTCGCCAAAAAGGTTCTTACGTCCCTGTGCTGCCCACTCGTCAACGTACTCTGCCATTGTCGATGAGGGTGTGATGGGGTAGATGGCTGCTACCTCGGAAAACATATAGGCAATGTGTGCTGCTGCCTGATTTCCGTCACAAGTGATAAATTTCTTTGCTTTTGTCATAATCAATAAGTTTATGAATTGAATTGTAAGTCATTCTGTTTCAACCTGCGGAATTATGGGCTTTTCTTTACTGTCCGGCCACAAAATACCGCGCATCTCTTTGGGGAGAGATACAATTGATGTGCAAATTTATAAAATAATTCTGAATATATAGGCTATGTGAACGCGAAAATGAGTACTTTTGTGATATTTTTTAATATGAGTAAATTCCGATATATATTTTTGTTGTTTTTTGTCTCGGTGGCAGTGGGGCTGTGGGCGCAGAAGCCGGCGGCTCTGCCTAAATACGAGTATCGTGCCGTGTGGGTTACCACAATAGAGAATCTCGACTGGCCGCGCACGCAGATAAAGAAGCCGTCCGACGTTGACGTTCAGAAGCGCGAGCTCTCGCTCTTGCTCGACTCTCTAAAGGCACTGAATGTCAATTGTATAATGTTGCAGACGCGTGTCCGCGGCGATGTGTTGTACCCCTCGAAGATTGAGCCTTTCTCGAAGGTGCTTACGGGTGTTTCGGGGCGTAGTCCCGGTTACGACCCTTTGGCCTTTGCCATTGACGAGTGCCACAAGCGCGGGATGCAATTGCACGCTTGGCTGGTAACGTTGCCGTTGGGTAAGGTGCAGCACGCGCGCAGCCACGGCAGCAGGGCGCTTAATAAGGTGTATCCCGAATTATGTCGCGTATATGAGGGTAATTGGTATATGGAGCCGGGCGAGCCTGCCACGGCGCAGTATCTTGCACGCTTGGTTGCCGAGATGGTTACAAACTATGAGCTTGACGGCATTCACCTCGATTACATCCGTTATCCCGACCATCCGTCAAGGTATCCCGACAGCTATCTTTATCGCCGCTATGGAAAGGGGCTCTCGCTCTCTGACTGGAGGCGTGCCAATATCACTCGCATTATGCGCGAGGTCTATAATAAGGTTAAGTCCATTAAGCCGTGGGTGAGGGTGAGCTGTGCCCCACTCGGAAAATATGACAATCTTACGGCCTACTCGTCGCGAGGCTACAATGCTCGCCGCACTGTGTATCAGGAGGCGCAGGAGTGGCTCAAAGAGGGTATTGTGGATGCTGTTTTTCCGATGATATATTTCTCGGGCAATGATTTTTACCCCTTTGTGCGCGATTGGGAAGAGAATAGCGGCGGACGACACGTTGTTCCGGGCATAGGTACCTATCGTATGCTGCCCGAGTATGGCGATTGGAGGGCTCTCGAGGTGTCGCGTCAGTTGGTTACCTCGAGAAGTGCGGGTACCGATGGTACGATAATGTTCCGTATGCGTCATCTGCTCGACAATATAAAAGGCTTTGTCGATTTATACAAGAGAACTTATCCTACGCCCTCGCTCGTGCCGCCTCTTTTGTGGCATTGTAAGGGTAAGCCTCGGATGCCTCGGAATTTTGGCGGTGTGCGCAGGGGCGATACGCTTCATCTGAGTTGGGATAGTGTGCAGCCTGTCGATGGGATGCCTGCGCTTTACTATAATCTGTATGCGAGCGATAGTCCGGTGGATATTTCCGACCCTCGTAATCTTCAGGCTGCGATGCTGCGTGATACAGAGTATAAGTGGGTGGGCTCGAAACTGTTGACAATGTATTGGGCACTTACGGCGGTTGATGCTTATGGCCTTGAGAGTGAGGTGGCCCGATGGGAAGAGAGCGGACACGAGCAGCAACTTTTCCGCGAGGAGTTCCTGTTGCCCGAGCCAGAGGTGTGGGGAATGCGCCTGAGGCTGCGCGACGTTGCGGGGGCTGTGCTCTATGATGGAAAGTATCGTACGCGTGTGGGGGTGCGCGGCTTCCCGCCCGGATGTTATATGCTGGAGATTCTCTCGCGCGATGGGTATATACTGCAAAGAATCCCCTTTGTCAGATGATAAATATATGCGTGTGCCGCCCAATGGACGGCACACGCATATATTTTGTCGCTACCCGAAGATGGTCTTTTTCTGCACAAGGGTGGCTTTGCCTGTCTGTGGGCTTTTGTTGCTGCCTCTCGCCCGTCGGTTGTAAGTGGGATTATTTTCGTCCGAATACCGAGAAATGAACGTATCTTTTGGGATTCTCGCGCAGATTCTTAAGAAGCTCTGTGGCTGCCTCGCAGGTGCCGTTTAGATTATTGTATAGGGTGCTGTCCTTGAGCAGCAGCCCCATAGTGCCCTCGCCACTGTTGAGTGTGGCTGTCAGCAGCTGTATGTTGCTGAGGGTGCTGTCGAGCGTGGTCACAAGCTCTTTATAATCAATCTCGCTCAGTTGCGAGCTCACCGCCAGCATATCATCCTCGAGCTTTATCATCCGGTCGGTAATTTGCGGAACGTCGTTGGCCAGCAGACTGTTGAGCGAGGCTGTTGTGGTGCCAAGCTCGCCTGTGAGGCGCTCGACATTGTCTATGGAAGCTGTCAGTGAGGGGTCGGACAGAATTACATTCAGGTGAGTAAGTATGGAGTCGACCTTAGGCATTATGGCGTTAAAGGCGGGCATAATTTTGTCGGCAGCTTCGCCTGCAATGCCTTTGTCGAGGATGCCTGTTAGCGTGTCGCCCGGTGCAAGAAACTCGTTGCTGCGCGAGAGGGTGATGCCGAGGTCGGCTCCTCCGAGCATATGTGTTGTGATACGTGCGATGCTGCCTTTTGGGATTCTTATTCTTTTGTCAACCTCAATTTCGACTATGATATTGTCCATTTGGTTAAAGTCGCATTGAATGTTGCGCACGTTGCCGGCCTTGTAGCCGTTGAGATAGACGGGGCTTGAGCCTACTAATTGGCTTACATCGCTGAATCGGACGTAGTAGGTCGAGCCCATTTTGAAAAGGTCGATGCCTTTGAAGAAATTTATGAGAAAATATACAAGCAGCAGTGCCGAGATGCCTATTGCTCCTATGAAAAATTCTCGTTTGAAAAGTTTTTTCTTTGCCATATTGTAGCTTTAATGTTAATGGGGCTCCTTTGTTTGAGGGTGGCCTTTTGTTATTTCTTTATTATGGTGTTAATGTTTATGCGTTTGCCGTTTTTGAATGCTACGATAAATGCGTCTTTGAATTTTTTTGATAATCGGCGGCGAAGATTCTCAATCTCGTCGTAATTGGTCGATTCGCCGCAGGTATATTTGTAAACGCCTTTTTCGTGGTAGTAGTTTGCCTTTTCGCCTTTTAATCGTCTGTCGTTGCTGCTTAGTTTTTTGCCCGAGGTGAGTATTTGTACTTTAAATATGGGCGTATCGTTGTTGTCCGAGCTGTCTGCCGATGTTTGAGACTCGACAGGGGCTGTGGGCTGTTGCTCGGGCTTCTGCTGTTGCTCGGGCTTCTGTTGTTGCTCGGGTTTCTGTTGCTGCTCGGGCTTCTGTTGTTGCTCGGGCTTCTGTTGCTGAGGCTGCGTGTTGTTGGCGTCTGTGGGGGCTATTTTGGTCTTTTTGTACTCCTCGTAGTAGTTGCTGAAGCCCTCGAATATGCCTTTTGCAAGCTGTGATTGTCCTTCGCCTGATGATAGGAACTTTTCTTCGGCAGGATTCGAGATAAAGCCTAACTCGACGAGTATGCTGGGCATTGCTGTCTGGTGCAGTACAAGGAATCCGGCCGATGAAACGCCGCGGTTCGATAGTTTGCTGCGTTTGACCATACGATTCTGTATGTGCTCGGCGCAGGAGATGCTCTTCTCCATATCGTGTCCGCGCAGAAGTTCGAATATTATGTAGCTCTCGGTCGAGCGGGGGTCGAAGCCTTCGTATGTTGTCTCAAAATTCTCCTCTTGCAGAATTACTTCGTTCTCGTATTTTGCAGCAGCAAGTGCTTCGGCGTTGCTGCCTGCTCCAAGCGTGAATGTCTCGCAACCTCGGGCCGAACGGTTTTTCGATGCGTTTGTGTGTATCGAGATGAAGAGGTCGGCCTTGGCCTTGTTGGCAATGTTGGCGCGCTGTTTAAGAGGTATAAATACGTCTTTCGAGCGGGTGTATATTATTTTTACTTCGGGATACTTTTCGCCTACTAACTTTCCGAATGCTTTTGCGACGTTTAGGTTTATGGTCTTTTCGCGATTGCCCTTTTTGCCTATGGCGCCGGGGTCTTTGCCTCCGTGCCCTGCGTCAATCACAAGTGTATATTTTGCTTTGCTCTTTTGGGCATACACTGCCTCTGAACCTAATGTCAGCAGCAATATAATGGTTAGTAGTGCGTGGAGTATTCTTGTCATTGCCGTGGGTGTTTGTGCTTATTTGTTATTGATGTAGTTTGCAATCCAATCGCCTACCTCTTTTGTACCGTAGGGCTCGGCCTCGGGTACTTGAATGTCGGCGGTGCGAACGTTGGCCTTCATTGAGGCATCGACGGCCTCGCGTATAAGGCGTCCCTCGTCCATTAGCCCGAAGGCATACTCCATCATCATTGCTGCCGAGAGGATGGTGGCAAGGGGGTTAGCGATGTTCTTTCCGGCTGCTTGCGGCCACGAGCCGTGGATGGGCTCGAAGAGTGATGTGTGCACGCCTATTGAGGCCGAGGGTAGTAGTCCCAATGAGCCTGTTATGACTGAGCCTTCGTCGGTGAGTATGTCGCCGAACATATTTTCGGTTACCATAACGTCGAACGATGAGGGCCATTGGATGAGGCGCATTGCGGCGTTGTCGACGAACATAAACTCGGTCTCTACCTCGGGGTATTGTGCGGCAATCTCTTTGGCGACTTCGCGCCACAGACGCGACGTTGCAAGAACGTTGGCTTTGTCGATGACTGTTACCTTCTTGCGGCGCTTCATTGCATACTCGTAGGCGAGTTTCACGATGCGGTGAATCTCGTCGCGGGTATATACGCAGGTGTCGTAGGCGGTGTTTCCATCCTCGCTGCGTCCTTGCGGGCGTCCGAAATAGAGACCGCCGGTGAGCTCGCGGATGCACATAAAGTCGGTGCCTTTGACAATGTCGGGGCGCAGGGGCGACTGATGGGCGAGTGCCTCGAATGTGGTTACGGGACGCAGATTGGCATAGAGGCCCAGCTTCTTGCGCATTGCCAGAAGGCCCTGCTCGGGGCGTACTTTGGCGGCGGGGTTGTTGTCGAATCTAAGGTCGCCCACGGCGCCGAAGAGTACTGCGTCGCTGTTCATACACAGCTCGTGTGTTGCGTCGGGGTAGGGGTTGCCCGTGGCGTCTATCGCGCAGGCGCCCACAAGGCCGCTCTTGTAGTTTAGTGTGTGGCCGAATTTGTCGCACACGGCTTTTGTCGCTTTTAGGGCTTGTTCTATAATCTCGGGGCCTATGCCATCGCCCGGAAGTATGGCTATATTAAGGTTCATATTCTGTTGCTGTTTTAAGTTTTTTTAAAAAAAGGGTGTTTGTCTCTTTTTTCTTTTGGGGGTGTCCCAAAGGGTGCGAAAGAGGATTTTTTATCTTGGTCTTTATGAAAAAAAAAGCTTGCGATATAAATTCAAACAGGCTCTTAATATTTTGTGCGGGGTGTAAACTTTTTGTTGCAAAAAAGTTTCGGGCAAAATTACGGAATATCTTCGGATTTATCAAATTATAGTTAATATTTAATATTATATAACGCTATTGTGGGTGGGTAGGTGAGGTGTAAAAAACCGGCATCCACACTGTTCTTTAAAAAGTGTGGGTGCCGGTTGGTGCTCTTGTGCTCTTTACTCAGCCTTTTATTGCGCTGTTTTTTCGTACTCTTCAATCTTGTGCTTGTTGCTCAGAAGAAAGTCAATGTCGTCGAGGCCGTTCATAAGGCAGTGTTTTTTGTAGCCGTTAATCTCGAACCGCTCGCTTGCGCCTGTGGCGTTGTTGGTTATTGTCTGGGCGGGGAGGTCAACGGTTACCTGTGTCGAGGCATCGGCTGCGATGCTCTCGAAGAGGGCCGAGAGGAAGCTCTCGCTCACGACAACGGGCAGCACAAAATTGTTCAGCTCGTTGTTCTTGTGAATGTCTGCAAAAAAGCTCGATACAACCACGCGGAAGCCGTAGTCGGCGATGGCCCAAGCTGCGTGCTCGCGGCTGCTCCCGCAGCCGAAATTTTTGCCCGCAACCAATATGCATCCTTTGTAGGCGGGGTTGTTCATAACAAAGCTCTCGATGCGGTTGCCCTCTTTGTCGAAGCGCCAGTCGCGGAACAGATTCTCGCCAAAGCCTTCGCGGGTGGTGGCCTTTAGAAAGCGTGCGGGGATTATCTGGTCGGTGTCGATATTTTCGAGCGGCAGGGGTATGCAGCTGTCGGTTATTATGTTGAATTTCTCTTTTTTCATTGCTCTTAATTGGGTTAGGGGGTTAAAGAAACTCGCGTGGGTCGGTGATACAGCCTGTTATTGCTGCTGCCGCTGCTGTGTAGGGGCTTGCTAATATGGTGCGCGAGCCGGGGCCCTGACGCCCCTCGAAATTGCGGTTGCTTGTCGATACGCAATATTTTCCTTCGGGTACTTTGTCTTCGTTCATTGCTAGGCAGGCCGAGCATCCGGGCTGTCTAATCTCGAACCCGGCTGCCTCGAGAATCTTGTCTATCCCCTCGGCTACTATCTGTCGTTGCACGCTCCACGAGCCGGGTACAATCCACGCGGTTACTCCGGGGGCTTTTTGGCGTCCCTTTACAATCTGTGCAAAGGCTCGAAAATCTTCTATTCGGCCGTTTGTGCACGAGCCTACAAAGACATAGTCTATTGTGTGTCCCGTGAGTTTCTCGCCCTCGCTGAATCCCATATAACGGAGCGACTTTAGGAACGAGGCTCGTCCCGCCTCGTCGATACTCTCGGCCGTGGGGATTCTCTCGCTCACTCCCATTCCCATTCCCGGGTTGGTGCCGTATGTGATGCGCGGTTCAATATCCTCGGCACGGAAGGTGTATTCTTTGTCGAATTGTGCGTCGGCGTCGCTTCTGAGTGTGCGCCAGTAGGCTACTGCTTTATCCCACGCTTCGCCCTTGGGGGCATATTCGCGCCCTCTCAGATAGTCGAATGTAATGTCGTCGGGGGCGACCATTCCTCCGCGTGCGCCCATCTCAATTGATAGGTTGCACAGCGTCAGACGGCTCTCCATACTCATTGAACGTATGGCGCTGCCTGCATACTCGACAAAATAACCTGTGGCGCCGCTTGTGGTCATCTGTGTCATTATGTACAACGCAACGTCTTTAGCTGTAACGCCACGGCCCAATGTGCCCTCGACGCTTATGCGCATTGTGCGGGGCTTCTGTTGCAGGATGCACTGCGAGGCCATTACCATTCCCACCTCACTTGTGCCTATTCCGAAGGCTACTGCCCCCATTGCACCGTGGGTGGATGTGTGCGAGTCGCCGCATACGATGGTTGCTCCGGGTAGCGTAAGGCCTTGCTCGGGGCCCACGACGTGTATGATGCCGTTCTTGGGGTGCATCATCCCGAAAATCTCAAGGCCAAACTCGCCTGCGTTGCGCACGAGCGTCTCGACCTGTTTGCGCGATACGGGTTCTTCGATGGGTTTGTCCTGATTCTGTGTGGGAATATTGTGGTCGGGCATACAAAATATTCGGCTCGGACGCAGACAGCCGATGCCGCGCGCGCGTAGCTCGTCGAATGCCTGCGGCGAGGTTACCTCGTGGCAGTAGAGGCGGTCGATATATAGCTGTGTGGGGCCATCCTCGACCTTTTGCACTACGTGCGCGTCCCATATTTTATCGAAAAGGGTGTTCATTTTCTCTTCTTAATTCTTAATTCTGAAACTTATTGATACAATCGAGATAAGCCTCGACCGATGCGCTTACGATGTCGGTGTTTGCGCCGAAACCATAGTAAACGTGGTTGTTGTACTCGACCTGCATATGTACCTTTCCCATATCATCGCTGCCTTTGCTGATGGCTTGAATGGTAAACTCGCGCAGTGTCATTTCGCGGCGGATAATGTTGCGCAGGGCGTTTATGGCTGCATCGACGGGGCCGTTGCCGGTTGCGGCGCTCTCGAAAAGTTCGCCGGCAATGCGCAGGCCGATGCTGGCTACGGAGCGTATGTTGAGGCCTGTGGTAACCTGAAGATAGTCGAGTTTGATGCCTTTGTTGCTGCTGCGGTCGGCTCCTGCAAGCACCAGAATGTCGTCGTCGTTAACCTCTTTTTTCTTGTCGGCAAGGCGCAGGAAGGCTTGATAGACCTCGTTCAGCTTGTCGTCCTCGAGCGTTACGCCAAGCACCGAGAGGCGGTATTTGAGCGCGGCGCGTCCGCTGCGTGCGGTGAGTACAATGGAATTGTCGTCGATGCCGACATCTTTGGGGTTCATAATCTCGTATGTGCTGACGTCTTTAAGAACGCCATCTTGGTGAATGCCCGATGAGTGGGCAAAGGCGTTGCGTCCCACGATGGCCTTATTGGGCTGCACGGGCATATTCATAAGGCTCGAAATCATTCGGCTCGTGGGGTATATTTTTTGTGTGTTTATGTTTGTGTCGATGTTGAGCGTGGGGTGGCATTTTGTTATCATCACAATCTCTTCGAGTGAGGTGTTGCCCGCTCTCTCGCCTATGCCGTTGATGGTTACTTCGACCTGACGGGCGCCGTTTATTACGCCTGCCAATGTGTTGGCGGTGGCCATTCCGAGGTCGTTGTGGCAGTGGGTGGATATTATGGCGTTGTGTATGCCATCGACGTGTTCCATAAGGTATTTTATTTTTTCGCCATATTCGCCGGGTAGGCAGTAGCCTGTTGTGTCGGGGATATTTACTACGGTGGCTCCGGCTTTTATCACTGCTTCGACTACGCGGGCAAGATATTCGTTGTCGGTGCGGCCGGCGTCTTCGGCGTAGAATTCTACGTCCTCGACGTAGCGCTTGGCATATTTAACTGCGGCAACGGCTGTCTCGATGATTTTTTCGCGTGTCGAGCGGAATTTGTACTGTATGTGCGAGTCGGATGTTCCGACGCCTGTGTGGATGCGCTTGTGCTTGGCATAGCGTAGAGCGTCGGCGGCAACGTCGATGTCTTTTTCGACGGCGCGTGTCAGGGCGCATATTGTGGGCCACGTAACGGCTTTTGATATTTCAATTACGGAGTTAAAATCGCCGGGGCTCGAGATGGGAAAGCCGGCTTCGATGCAATCGACGCCTAACATTTCGAGTTGTTTGGCTACTTGAATTTTCTCGACGGTATTCAATTGGCAACCGGGTACTTGCTCGCCGTCGCGCAGTGTGGTGTCAAAAATAAATAGTCTATCGCTCATATTGATATATATAATTCAAAAATACAAAATTGCCCTTTTGCGGGCGATTGAATCGCAAAAATAAAGTATTTATTTCTATTTTTCAACAATCTTGTTGTGGAAATATGCTTTTTTGTTGAAAAATGTTTGTTTTGTGTCGTGCTTCTGTTGCTTGCGGCTGTTTTGCGTTAATTTGCATTGTGGGTGAAAGATTTGTTGCTGTATTTACGCCTTTGGCGTGAATATATCCTGCACTCGCTGTAAAAAACTAAAGTAAACTTTATTTTTTCGCTCGTTTGTTGCTATATTTGCGCGGCTCGGTGAAAAACGCTGTGCTTGAAAAAAAATAAAACAATGAAAATCATAGGATTTAATATCCCCTTTGCTGCTAGTGGCGAGGGAGAAATACAAATAAGATACAGGCTCGAGGGCGACGATAGCGGGGCTACTTTCGTGAAGCCTCTTGTCGAATGTGCAAGGGGGGAGTGGAATACTACTCTTGAAATTGACGAGCCT
Source organism: Bacteroidaceae bacterium (assembly GCA_045533955.1). Classification (GTDB taxonomy): domain Bacteria; phylum Bacteroidota; class Bacteroidia; order Bacteroidales; family Bacteroidaceae; genus HGM04593. Next base: position 2,713 of record JAZSIU010000088.1, on the reverse strand, counting down.
GATACTCTTTATTATGGTTACGAGTATGTCTCGCGTGGAAGAGTGGTGCGCAGTGAGTGGAACGGCCTGCCGCGTGTGCTGCGTATGAATAGTGTGAACGACCGTTATATGCAGAATGACCTGTGGCTCGACTCGCCTGCGGGTTATTATATGCATACGGGGCTTTTCCGTATGTTTGCTCCCGAGCCGCCGGCCTCGGACGGCAGTGGTGTCAATTGGTACAATCGCAGCGTTACTATATCGCTTTATATTGTGGGGCTATCGAGTGGCGAGTGTCCGGCAATTGCTGGCGATGCAATGGTGCTCGGAGGATGGTTGCCCGAGAAAGCTCTGCCGATGCATTATCTTGGCGAGGGCCGTTGGAGCGTTACGTTCGACGCGCGCCAATTGTGGAGCGGACGCTTCAGCTTCAAGGTGATAATAGTCTCTGACAATGGCTCTGTGCAGTGGGAAGAGGGCGAGAATCGCACAATTACACTGCCCGATTTTGAACAATCAACGGCTTATTCTTATGCGCTCGAACCTATAATGTGGCGCCGCCCCTCGCTTCGTCTGGCGGGAACGGTTATTCCTCTCTTTTCGTTGCGCAGCGACAGAGGGTGGGGAATAGGCGATTTTGGCGACCTTAAGGCTATGGCCGATTGGTTGCAGCTCACGGGACAGAATGTGCTGCAACTCTTGCCTGTGAACGACACTACGGTGCTGGGCGGGCAGGAGGATTCTTATCCCTACAACTGCGTGTCGGTATTTGCGCTCAACCCCGTATATGCCGATATTGAGTCGCTGCCCCGCCTCACTGATGAGGTTAGGAACAACTACTATCGTGGCCGACGGATAATGCTCAACGCGCTGCCGACGGTCGATTATGGCGCTGTCTATGCACTGAAAATGGACTATCTGCGCGAGCTTTTTATGCAATGGGGCGATGAGCTTCTGGCAACAAAGGAGTGCGAGCGTTTCGTTAAGCAGCAGAGCCGATGGCTTGTGCCTTACACGGCTTATCGCTTTTTAGTGTCGCGTCTGGGTGCCGATATTTTGCGTTGGGGCGAGTTTGATAATTACAACGAGACTACGTGCAAGCGCCTCGTCGAGGCTTATCCCGATGCCGCGCGCGAGCTTCGTTTCTATACGTTTGTGCAGTATATTCTCTTTACTCAACTTAGTGAGGCCCACGAATATGCCAACAAAAGGCGTGTGGCCATTAAGGGTGATATTCCCATTGGTGTGGCGCCCGGGGGTGTTGACGTGTGGTGCGACCGCGAGCAGTTTAATCTCACGGTGTCGGCCGGAGCGCCTCCCGATGCATTCTCGGCCAATGGACAGAATTGGGGCTTCCCGACATATAATTGGGAGCAGATGGCTGCCGACGGCTACGAGTGGTGGCGTCGCCGTCTGCAATATATGTCGAACTTTTTTGACGCTTATCGCATTGACCATATTTTGGGATTCTTTCGTATATGGCAGATTCCTCGTTGGGCAGTGAGCGGCCTTGCAGGTAGCTTCGCCCCTTCGCGCCCGTTATCGTGCGGTGAGATTGCAAACGCGGGCTTTGTAATAGACAAGGATAATCACACACGAGCTTTTGTAAATGCCGATGCTCTGCGCGAGATTTTCGGCGAGAAGGCTCATTATGTGGCCTGCCAATATCTGACCCCCGCAGCCGAGGGCGTCTATACTTTTAAAGAGGAGTATCGCGACCCGCAGGCTCTCAGGGCCGACCTTTACAGCCTCCACAGCCCACTCTCGTACGAGCTTAAGGAGGAGGTGTTGCGTCTCTTTGGCGAGGTTCTTTTCTTTGCCGAGCAGGGCGACGAGCCTCTCTTCACCCCCCGCATTGAGGCCTCAAAGACCGTTGCATATACGCTGCTCGACGAGCAGCAGCGTGCGGCTTACAATCGCCTCTATGAGCACTATTTCTATCACAGACACAACGGCTTTTGGTTCGAGGAGGGTATGCGTAAATTGATGCCTGTGATAAGCTCGACGAGTATGACGGCCTGTGGCGAGGACTTGGGAATGATTCCCGATTGTGTGCCTTGGGTGATGAAAAATCTTCAGATTCTCTCGCTCGAGATTCAGCGTATGCCCAAACTCTACGGGCAGATGTTCGCTCGCCCCGCCGAGTATCCTTATCTGTCGGTGGCCACCCCTTCGACGCACGATATGAGCACGCTGCGCGGTTGGTGGTGCGAGGATGCCGATGCCACCCGTTGTTTCTATAATTATGAGCTTCGCCGCGAGGGTACGCCTCCCGAGGCTATGAGCGGCGATGTTGCCGCGCAGATTATTCGCGAGCATCTGAATGCTCCTTCGTTGCTGGCGCTTATTGCTTGGCAGGATTATATGGCAATGGACGAGCGTCTCAGACGCGATAATCCCGATGATGAGCGTATAAATGTCCCTGCGAATCGCAATCACGTGTGGTGCTACCGTATGCACATTACTCTTGAACAGATGATGCGCGAGGAGGGCTTTAACGAGGCACTGCGTGGAATGATTGATGCTTCGGGACGCCTCTGCGAGTAGTTTTTATTTGCCCACTGATAATCGCCAACAAAAAAATAGCAACCATTTGGTTGCTATTTTTTTGTCTGTAAGAATCTGTTTTAATTTTATTTCGAGATTATTTGAGGACTATTTTTGAGCAGATATTCATTTTGGGGATGCAGGGAATAGCGAGCTATTTTCAAATTCCCAAAATGGATAGATGCCG
>JAZSIU010000101.1:0-90393 GCA_045533955.1 Bacteroidaceae bacterium | reverse complement strand
TTTTAAGGAAAAAGTGCGAGGTATGTTTAACCGCTACTTAGACGCTTGTTTACAAGCGACTAAGTGAGGGCGGTCCGCAGCACCCTTAAAACAATCGTAAACCGAAATGACAAGCAAGCCTCCGACCGAGTGAGCGCACTGTTGCCTCACGAGCAAAGGAGGCCCTGCGACAATTTCTTTAGGTGCAGGTTTTTTGCTTACTTTTTTCCAAAAAAAGTAAGTCCTAAAGTATAACGCGAAAGAGAAAATAGCCGCATAAGTATTCCGAGAGGGTGATAAATAGAATTATCCCGACCACACCTTTTTGCTACTTAGCCGGCATTTTTGTGAAATAAGTATTAAATTATGTAAATATTCGCCCTTTTGATAGTTTTTCTTGGTGTGAATATGTTATTAGTCTCTGTTAAAATGATGCTTTTCTTATTGTAGTATCATTCTTGCCGGGTTATTGCTCGTTAATACCGGGGATAATTGTGGCCTTTTATTATGGTATAATTTTATGGAGATTTTGAATAATTTACAATTTCTTGTTGTTTTCTTGTGAGAATTGCCATTGTTCTTATCTCTAATATGTGTAACTATAAAAAATAATTTACTATGATTGGTGAAAAAGTAATGAACAGACTGCTCGAGAGTTTCGAGGAGGTTATTAAAAATGAGGGTGTCAATTGTATGCGTGTCGAGGATAGGGACGAGTTTCTCAGACGTATATATGAGAATGAGATGACTTACGATGGCTTTGTTATTGTAAAATCATCGAAACAATCGGGTATTTTTTATGTGGATACCGAGGAGATGCTGGGTAGCGCCGGCAGATACCGTATGCCGCGCCCATTAAAAAAGAGTGATTTTGATATTCCCTCGAGTGTGCCTCCGCTCAATACAAAGGTTGCCGATGCCATCAGTCTTAAATTAGATGATTAAGAGGCGTTGTTTTGTTATATAGAATGCCGTGTGCAGGAGTGGGGCGGAAAAGGCTGCGCTTTACTCCTGCACAGATAGTTATTCGAAACAGAAATTCTGTTCTATTATGGCGTGGATGATGCTTTGTCCGTATATAGGTAGGCGACCGATTTTTTCGCAGCCTGCATAGTCTATCATTATTATTCCGCACGAGGAGGGTGCGGGGTGAGGGTGCTCTTTTGCGCTGTGATGCCGGGCGTCTCCTTTTGTACTGCGCGGATGATTGGTGCTTGTGTCGGCATTTTCGTGTTCTCTTGTTAGATGATTGTAGGCTGTTAGGTTGCAGCGGGCTGCATTTTGATGGTAGCCTTTGTTGGTGGCTAATCCTTTGATGCCCAAAAGTGTACGGCTGTATCCGCTCAGGTGGTTTATACACCATAGGCCGGGCGCGGCTGCGCGCGCAGCGTCTATGAATTGTATTATTGCCTCGGCTTTTTTGTTGCTAAGATTCTCGTCGGTGGGGGCGTAAAAGTCTTGCACAAAGAGTGTGGCGGGCGTCGCGTCGGTGTTGCGTGAGTAGGGGGTTATTTTTGCCTCGCGAGTGCCTTGTAGAGAGTGGCTCCAATGGCTTATTAACGCGCCTTTTGGGCAATTATGATAGTGGCTGCGACTGAGGAAAAGTATCTTGCCGCGAAGCTCACCAACGGTTATTGTGGGGCTGAAGGTGGCGGCACGCTCGCCCAAAGTGTTTATGTATTCTCCCACCATTTTGCTCCACTGTCGGCTCTCGTCGGGGTTGTTGCCTCGTTCCTGTCGCAAAAGCACAATGGCAAATTCTCGCGGGTTGCGTTTGAGACACCTGAGCAGGGTGTCTATGGCTGCCGATAGTGTTATCTTGGTTTTTAACGGGCCGTGGCAGATGTGCAGCTTGCCGCCACATACGGCCGGACGAAAATCGAATGCGCGAATGCCACAACTCCACTGCCCGGCGATGCTTTTTTCTTGTGTAATGCCCATTTTTATAATGCCTTTTATACCCTCGCCGGTTGCGGAGTCGTGTGCTCCCGGAATGGATACACGGGATGCGGCGAGGCTGTCGGGCAGGCGGCTCATCCAATCTTCTTGAGCGCCGAGGCCGATGGTGCTTAAAAGGAGTATTAAAAAAAGTGTGGCTGCTCTCATCTTGTTTTTTATTTGCTAATATAGTGGCTTTCTTTGGTTCGGCCTATTATGTGCGGATGTTTTTTTGTTGGTAGGTCTTTTTGCCGAGAAATAAAAGAACTTCTATTTGCTAACATTGTCTTTTTGCCGTAAATTTGCCGATGGTGTCGCAGTGTGCAATTGTTACACTTAGTGCGGTACGCTGTTTTTTGCCTTTTTTGTGGGGCGATTATTATTTACGGTTATGATTAGGAGATTTACGCAATATTCTTTGCTGGGGCACAACACCTTTGGAATGAATGTAAAGGCTGCGCAGTTTATCGAGTTTGAGAGCGAGCAAGAGGCGATGAGCATCCTCGCCGATGGGGTCGATGACCCTATATTAGTCATTGGCGGGGGCAGTAATCTGCTCTTTGTGGATGATTTTGAGGGCTCGGTGCTTCACTCGCGCATTATGGGATTCGAGATTGTTGAAGAGGATGATGAGGCTCTGTTGCTGCGCGTGGGCAGCGGTGTCAATTGGGACGACCTTGTGGCCTACACTGTCGAGCGCGGATGGCAGGGGCTCGAGAATCTGTCGGTTATTCCGGGTGAGGTTGGTGCAAGCGCTGTGCAGAATGTGGGTGCATACGGTGTCGAGGCCGGCGACTTAATCGAGCGTGTCGAGGCACTTGCTCTTGACGATGCCTCGAAGCGCTGTTTCTCGAAGCAGGAGTGCTGCTACTCTTATCGCAGCAGTGTCTTTAAAAAGGAACTCAAAGGAAAATATATTATCACGTTCGTTACGTTCCGCCTGCATAAAAAGCCTCGATTCTCTCTCTCTTATGGTAATCTGAGCGACGTTGTTACTCGTATGGGGGGTGCGTCGGTCGAGAATATTCGCCGTGCTGTAAAAGAGATTCGCGAGGCTAAGCTACCCGATACAAAGAAACTTGGTTCGGCGGGTAGTTTCTTTATGAACCCTGTTGTCTCGGCCGCGAAGGCCCGCTCTCTTGCTGCGCTTTATCCTCAGATGCCGCAGTACCCTGCGGCCGACGGCTGTGTGAAACTATCGGCTGCGTGGCTCATCGACCGCTGCGGTTGGAAGGAGCGTCGCGTGGGGCGTGTGGGTGTCTATAAGCATCAGCCGTTGGTGGTGGTTAACTACGGCGGCGCTTCGGGACGCGAGGTTTATGATTTTTCTCTCGAGGTGTGCAGGTCGGTCGAGCAGATGTTCGGTGTTGAACTTGTGCGCGAGGTAAATATTATAGGATGAAGATAAAATTGCTGGGAACGGGAACATCGACGGGCGTGCCCGAGCTGGGCTGCACGTGCGAGGTATGTAGGTCGAGCGACAAGCGCGATGGCAGATTGCGTTCGTCGGCACTGCTGACGGTCGATGGCAGGCGCATTCTCATTGATTGCGGCCCCGATTTTAGGGGGCAGATGCTGCGCGAGCCTTTCGGACGCATCGACGCTGTGCTGCTCACGCATCATCATTACGACCATATAGCGGGGCTCGACGACCTCAGACCCTTCTGTCGTGGGGGCGATATTCCCGTATATGCCGACGAGAGTACGCAGGCACAGGTGCGCAATTTCTTCCCTTATTGCTTTGCCGAGGTAAAATATCCCGGAGTGCCGAATCTTGAACTTATTACGATTAAAAAAGATGCTTCTTTTGTTGCGGCCGGGGTCGAGATTATGCCCGTCGGGGTTTTTCACGGACGGCTGCCCATCTTAGGCTACCGCATCGGGCGCTTGGCATATATTACCGATGCGAGCCGCATTGAGCCCCCCGAACTTGAGAAATTGCGTGGGGTGGAGGTGCTTGTAATGAATGCTCTGCGCTACTCGAAGCCTCACGGCAGTCATCAGACGGTGCTCGAGGCGCTGCGCATTGTCGATTATCTGCGTCCCAAAAGAACCTATTTTACGCATCTTATGCACCATATTGGCCTGCACGCGAAGATAGAAAAGTGCCTGCCCGATAATGTCTTTTTGGGGTACGACGGCCTTGATATTGAACTTTAGGGGCGGGCGACGCTATATACGTATCGCCCGTCGGACGAGAGCGTGGTTTCTATATGTGCCGTGCAGCCTACAAGTACATTTTTTATATTTTTTGATATTCCGCGGCCGGTCATTTTCAGAAAGGCTTCTTTCATTGTCCACAAACGGGTAAATTCAATGGCGGGATTCTCGGACTGACGAATCTGTTGAAGCTCGTCGCCGTTCATAGTGTATTCGGCCAAGCGTGTGGAGTATCTGTCGGTTGTTTCAATGTCAACGCCTATGGGGCTGTCGGAGACTGCGCATATTGCGGCGCATCGGCAATGCGAGATATTAAAATGTATATTCTCGTGGCCCACGATTCGAGGTTTTCCATATTGTCCATATTCCATAATGGGCTGCTCGCTGATGCCATATTTCTGTTGCAGGCACCAACATAAGAGCAGATAGCCGGCGGCCGAGGCTTGACGCTCATTATCGCTTCTGTATTGCAGGAGCTTCAGGCGACGCTGTTCCGAGAGGTGGGGCATTGAATCCTCGAGGTCAATATCGTGCAGTCGGTCGTTTATGAGCAACATATTTCTTTGTGTGTTTTTTTTAGCTTAAAGTCTATTGGGCAAAAGTACCTTTTTTAGATAATTTCCCAAAGATATTTCAGCAGAAAAAAGAGTGCGGCCACAGGAATCGACGGCAAAAGGTTCATTGTCTTGCAGTCTTTTATCCTTAGTATGCCCAACCCCGAGGCTGCTATAAGCACGCCACCGGTAATTGAAATTTCAGTAACAAGCGCCTCGGGGATAATATCCCCGGCCATTATCGTTAGCAGGTAAATGCTGCCCTGCCACAAGAAAAGCACCGGCGCGGCAAGAATCATCCCAATGCCGTAGGTGGTGGCAAGCACCGCCGAGGTTACAAGGTCGAGTGTGGCGTTTGTCAGCAGATAGGTGTTGTCGCCGTAGAGAGCACTCATCACGGGGCCTACGATTGAGAGCGCTCCGATGCAGTAGAGTAGTATTCCTGTCGATAGGCCCTGAGCAAGATTCGACGACGAGAATCGGCCGACTAAGCGGTTGAAGCGTCCGTCAATGTCGATGACTGTGCCTATTAGTCCGCCGATGGCAAGGCTCACAATGAAGAGTACGGGGTATTCGCTCTTGGGCAGATGGTTGCTCACAGCATTGAAGCCCAATGCAAGCGCCGATAGTCCCATCGCGGTGAAAAGTACCTTTTGGTATTTCTCTTTTATGCCTCTTTTTGTATAGTGTCCTATGATGCTGCCTGCTATTATGGTTGCTGTATTTACTATTGTCCCTATCATTTTTTTGTTTTTACGAAAATGGCAGTTTTTTTTAAATTTTGTTCGGCGTGGCCAACCGCTCTAATATGCAATTATGATGCGCCTTTTTTTGAGGCGCATCATAATTAAATTCTTCTTATAAACTATCGCCAAAATCCTCGCGGAATTTTGCAGCCAGCTTCTCCTGCCAATCGCCTATGGGCACTAAGCGGCCAAAGAAGAAACGCAGCACATTGGGCTCCTCGACCCATTTGAGGCCACCAATGAGATGACGATTGTCGTAGAGCCATTTTACGCGGTCGGCGCAATATTTTATCTGCGAGAGGGTAAAGACGCGACGCGGGCAGGCGAGGCGCACAAGCTCCATCTCGGCAAATTGCTCGGTGCCGTCGGGGTTGCGCTGCTCCGAGAGTGTTCCGCGCTCCATTCCTCGCACGCCGCCGGCAATGTACAGTGCCACGGCAAGCGAGCCGGCGGGATATTGGCTCTGGGGCATTCCTTTGAGGAATTCCATTGCGTTAATGTGGGCGCCCAAGCCTCCGGCGGGCAGAATCATCGGGATACCATACTCGTGAAGCTCCTTTACAAGGTGTTCGATAAATATGGGGCCCTGACTGATAATATCCTCGTCCAATGTCTCTAAAAGCCCGACTGCCATTGCCTCCATTGAACGAACCTCCATTCCACCGTAGGTAAGGAAGCCCTCGTAGAGGGGAATAAACTCTTTCATTCTGATGATTAGATTCTCGTGATTCGACACAATGGCACCTCCGCGGGCAAAGCCCAATTTACGGCTCGAGAAATATATTAAGTCCATTGCGTCGCATATTGTGCGCAGAATCTCTTTTATGCTCTTGTTTTTGCAGGCCTCTTCGCGGGTCTTTATGAAATAGAGGTTATCTTGCAGAAGCGATGCGTCGAGCACGCTCATTACTCCATATTTCTTGCATATTGCAGCTACCTGCAACATATTCTCCATTGACAGAGGCTGTCCGCCAATGAGGTTCGTGCCGGCCTCGATGCGCACAAAAGGTACGTGCTCGGGGCCCACCTCTTTTATAATATTCTCTAAAAGCTCAAGGTCGAAATTGCCTTTGAAGGGCTCGTCGCTCTGTGGCTCGAAACCTTTCTTGCCAAGAACTTCGACAACTGAGCCGCCCTTGCGTGTGATATGTGCCTTTGTGGTTGTAAAATGGTAATTCATCGGTACAACGTCGCCGGGCTTAACGAATGTCTCGGCAAGAATGTTCTCGCAGGCGCGGCCTTGATGGGCGGGCAAGAAAAACTCGGTTCCAAAGACCTCTCTCATCACGCGCATAAGACGGTTGCAGGTCTCGGAGCCGGCATACGAGTCGTCGGCCTGAAACATTGCTGCCACCTGATTGTCGGACATTGCGTTTACGCCCGAGTCGGTGAGCATATCCATATATACGTCTTTATTTTGCAGCAAGAAGGTGTTGTTGCCTGCTTCGTTAATTTTTTTTACTCGCTCCTCGATAGTGGGCAGATAGAGTTTCTGTACTACGCGCACTTTGTGCATCTCCAATGGAACTTGCTCTTCTTGTTTATAAAATTTAATCTGTGCCATTTTGCATTTTGTTAAAGTTTATGTTTCAATTTGTTCGTTGTTTTTTTGTTTAGGCTGCAAAAATGAAATAAAAATTTGAATAATGCAATAAAAATGTCGGCTTTTTGCTGTATTTTGTGTATTTGTTGCTTTCTGTGCCGAATGTGGCTCTTTTTGCCGCTGTTTTTTGCCAAGGAGAAACTTTATTTCTTCGGCTCAATAGAAAGATTATTTGTTTTAATAAACTCTTTTCGGTGTAAAAAAAGCGAGGCAGGCTTTAGATGCTTGCCTCGCTGATGATGCGGTTTTTGCGTCGTGGTTGTTTGTCGTTGTTTATTAGGTGGGGTAGCGGATGGTTGTAACAGGCCCACACGAGTATGGCTGTTGCCATCACACGATCGTCGTGATTGCCCTCGACGGCGCCCATTTCTCGGCCGTTTTCTTTAAACTCGTATAGGTCGAGCTCGAGTGTGGTGGGCAGGCACCGCTCAATGTATAGGCTGTCGCGCAGTGCCTTGATGAGGAAATTTATCACCATAGGCTTTGTCGAGGGGTTGGTGTGGAAGCCCCAGCGACGCGGACGCCCCTGACGTATCTCTTGCTGCGAGGTGCGGCTGTAGAGATTGGTGTAGTGTCCCGAAATTTCGTTTAGTATGTACTCGAAATTGTCGCCCTCGGTGCCTTCGGTCTCGAGGGTGTTGGCCTCGATTATGAGTAGGGCGTTGTTGTAGGCGCGGGCAATCTCGACGGCTTTCCAAGCGAGTTTGTCGTGCTCAATGTGTCCGTGCCAACAGGCGGCAATCTCGGGGACACCGCCGCTGAGCATTGCTGCGCGGTCGGCTACCACAATGCAGGAGTAGTCGGCCTTGTCGCTGACGCCGCCAACATCGACGGCGACAATGTAACGGTCGCGCATCGGTGGGTCGGCCTCGGGCATAAGCCACACGCTAAGGCTGCTGCAGCTCTTTTGTGCACCGGGAGCGGCCGGTGTGAATAGACCGTTGTCAATATCGCCTGTGAAGGGTGGGGCGACGCAGCAGCTGCGGATATTCTGCACGTAGTCGATGCGGAATACGCGGTGGCCGGTGCTTTGGAAGGCTTCGTTGGCGGTTGATGGAAACTCGGAGAAGAGGCGCCACTCGTCGGGAATTTCGCGCCGTTTGTCGCGGTACCAATTGATGGCTTCGAGGGTTGCTCCAAGCTCGAAGAGGTTCTCCTCGTAGCTGTCCATACTATCGACAAAGGCTGGATAGTCGGCCTCGGGCATATTCTTGCTGTAAAGGTCGATGCTGTGCCACGGAATAAAGACGGGGGTGAAATTGTTTCGCCCCTCGGTGGCGTCTATCCACGTGCGGTGGAAAAAGTTGCCTACGCCTTTTGCGGTCGATTCCATCACTTTTACCGTGTAGGGGCCGCTGGCTATGGAGCCGAAGATGGATTGCACAAGGTCTTCGGGCTTGCGGCCGGCTGTTGCTTTCCACAATCCTACCTCGGTGAGGTGGGCCATACTAATATCTTCGCTGCGCAGCGAGTCGGGTTTCTGCGATGAGCCCAACGAGTAGCGGCTGTTGCCGATGCTTATGACGCGTGTGTTGCGTGTGCCCTGAAAAGGGGTGGTGGTGAGCGTGCGACCCTCGGTGGCCCATCGTGGGTAGCGGCCGATTACTTTGGACAACATTCCCGCAACTATTGAGGATTGCTTCTCGATGTCGCCGCAGATGACACTGTTCCAATTGCGGCGGTGCACAAGCTGTATCCACAGCATGTAGAGTTGTGTGAGTGTGCTACCGCCCCATTGTCGTGCCTTGCACAATATAATATCTATGGGCTTTTGGGCGATGCGCAGGCTCTCCATTGCCTTTAGATACTGACGCTGCGGACGGTTGAGGGTGAAGGGTATGTCGCGCCCCTTGCCTTTGTCGGATATTGTGGCGGTGCTGCGTGCCCAATATTCAAAATCGTGGGCGAGGCGCTTGCGGCAAAATTCTATCCATAGGGCAAGAATGTCGCGCTCTTCACTGCCTCGGCCCAACCGTCTGAGGTAGCCTTTGGCGCCGTCGGCAATGAGGGACGATACTTGTGCGTCATCAATCATTGCCGACGGAAGATAGATTTTTTTCAGTGGAAAATCCTCAATCTCGACGGGGCGTCTTTCGATGCTTGTGCTTCCCTCGCCGCTTATTGGGTTGTAGGGGGCGCGTATGGCGGCTATGCGTCGGCGGTTCTCTTCAATTATTTTTTGCTTCTCTTTTTTCATATTCCTGCAAGGTCGGTGGCGCGCCGTCGCACCTTTTTTAGATTGCTGAATTTTGCAAAATGTTGCTGCACGTTGTTGTAGAGTGTGGCACGCAGGGATATATAGCTGTTTGCCATTTGTGGGTTGCGCAGAAGCAGCCATTGCAGGGTAATCTCGTTCACAAGGTAGTCGCTGGTGGCCTGTCGTAGCTGGGGTAGCAGGGCTTGTCTCGAGCTGTTGTGTGTGGTGAATGTGATGCATACGTATTGCGGCTCGATGCTGTACGAGGCCGACGAGAATCGCAGTGCAACGGACGATACAAGCTCGTTGAGGGCTGCCGTGAGGAACTGCTCGAAGAGCTCTTTTTCGTCGGCGCAGCTCTCTACGGTGTCGGCGTTTATGTTGGTGCGCTTTGCTGCTTCGCCCATATAGTAGTTGCGCAGATGCACCTGTTGCTCAATTGTCTCGCGGTCTAATATGATGGTGTGTTCCATAGTCTTTAATAGTTGTTTTTTTTAGTATATTCTATTTGGGAGAATGGATGTTTTATACTCCTCTGTAAATGGATTCTCTTTAAAAGTCGATGATTTTTTGTCCCGAGGGATTTTTCTTTCGCGGTCGTCGGCGCAGGGCTGCCATCTGTCGCAGTGTGGTCAGATGTTGTTGTGCTTCGTTGGCAGCGGGGATGCTCTCGTCGGGCTTGTTCTGTACGAGCCATTGTTGCAGTGTACGCGCAACGGCATAATTCTCAATGCTCTGCTCAATATCACTTGCGCACTCTTTGGGGTAGTTGGCCGGAGGCTCGAGAATGAAGAGTGTTACCGTCTCGAGGCCCTTAAGGGTGGCCTCGTCGCTCTTCTGCGTGTGGCATATTGCAATGTATGTGGATAGAAGTTGCGCAATTTCGTTGCAGGCTACCGCAAGATGGTCGCTCAGTTGGCGGCTGTCGTCGTCCGAGGTTTGCATACGGGCGGCTGCCATTGGGGGTGCTCCTGCGGCTCGGCGTGCTTCGCCTGTGTAATATGTATGGGTGCCGATGCGTTGTAGCACTTTGTTATTTCTTAGTTTCAGTATTATTTTTTCTTTCATATTGGTGTTGTTTGGCGGGGGTTATATGGTTTGTAAATCACGCTCGCTGAGTGTGCGATAGACGATGCCGCGGAACGAGCCTGCATCGAGGTAGAATGAGGGGGCGGGTTCCTCGAGTATGCTCTCGAGTATTGTGTAGTTTCCTGTGTTGCCTTTGCACTGTTTCATATAGCGGCGGTAGATTTCTTTGTACATTTCAATCTTGTTTTTGTTCTTTATGGGGAGGCGGCGTTTGTTGACCATTGCCGAGATGAGGCGTCGGGCAATCTCGAATGTAACAAAGAATCGGGGAGCTGTGCTTTTGCAGGCGTCGTCGAAAATCTCTTTTTGGGTAACTCTTTTGTTTTTTTCCTTCAGTTTTTTTACGGTGTCGAAAAAGGTTTTTAGAACTGCTTCTTTGCGCATTTGGCGAACCGATTTTGTCTTAGTTGTTTTCATAGGATTCGTTTGTTTTTAATTGTTTATAGAATGCAGCTACAAAAATATAGTCAAAAATGGCTAATATGGTTGCGAAAATGTATAAAAAAATGTGAAAAGTGTATTTTCTTTCTTTTGCCGCACGTGTGGGAGTCCAAAAAAAACTTTGCTCTTATTATTTAAGGAACGCTCCCGCGAGGCAAAAAAATGCTCTTCGCAGCCTCAGAATATGATAAAATAGCAACCTTGTCGCGCCATTCTTGTATTTTCTTTGCCAACGAAATGTTTAACCAAAATTTTTATGAACGAAGAAATGACAAACAACACACAGATGGGTGCGGGTACTCAGATTGAGCAGTCGCAACAGCAAATGTTGCCACAGGGCGAAGGTGCCGCAGGGCAGGAGTTTCAACAGCTTGATGAGGTGCTGAAGGGCCTCTTTGGCGCCGATTTCAGCATCGTCGATAAGCAGTCGCAGGAGCTGCTCATCAGGCATCTGATTGACAACCGTGAGCAGAATGAGAGGCTTGCCGAGGCGCTCGGACGCGACCCGCGTATGGCGCAGATGCTTGCCGATATGGTCGAGGGGAGGCGTAATGCGCACTCGGCAATGGCGCGTTACTTCGGACGCAGTTTTATGGAGTATGGCGAGGGTACGCCCGAGTATGAGGAGATGCTTATAGCCGATGAGGAGCGTCGCGAAGAGCTTTATCGTCTGGCCGAAGACCGCAAGGCTTACGAGAATAATCTTGCACAGAGTATGCCGGCAATTGAGGAATTCTGCTCGCAGCGTGGATACGACCCCTCAGATTTTCTGGGCGCAGTATGGGAGCGTCTGATTATGCCCATCCTATCGGGCACCTACACGGCCGAGGTGTGCGGGGCGCTCGAGAATGCCATTAACTACGAGCAGGATGTCGAGGATGCTTTTGCTGCGGGCAACGTAAAGGGACGCAACACAAGTATCCAGCGTATGAAAGGCGATATTAACGACAGTATGCCAGCCGGGATGCGTAGCGCTGCCCCCGCCGTGGTTGAAAAACCCCGACGCACAAATTCGCTCATAGACGCGGCGCTCGAGGCCTGATTCTTTAGCTATTTTTTTAAAGACACTACCAGTCAACTTTTTCATTAACCAATTAAAAATTTATTACTATGAGAAACACAATTTCTTTTCTGAAGAAAAACCCTCTGTTCGTTTTTCTTTCGCTTGTGAGCCTTGCTCTTTACTTTTGTGGTGGCGATGATGCCGGCTGCTCTATGATGGCAGCGGTTGCCGTGGGAACAACCGGCGGCAGCATTGTTTCGCGCGGAATTGCGGGGCTTCCCGACCACGCTCACGGCACGGCAACCACCGTATCTTCGGCCTCGGAAATTAGCGACCTTATCGAGGCCGAGACCGACGAGAAAATTATCGCAATTGCCAGCGACGAGAGTGTAATTGACACAATCAAGCGTCGCATTAAACGTCGGGTGGTTGTAAACTCCTTCGAGGTCGACCATTATATGATTGACGAGAAACGCTCGAAGGCTTACACAAATGCTACCTACACGGGCATAAAAGCCTCCCGTGCCGAGATTCCTTTCTCATCGACAGGCGAGAGAAAAATATTCCAAGAGTATTATACAGCCATCTGCAAAGGGGTAAACGGTTACGACCCCACAGGACAGATTGAGCTGCCGGGTGTCGATCTTATGCTCTTCTTTGTGGGCAAGAACGATACAACGGAGGCGCCTATTGCAATGGCGGTGAACGGCCCCAAAGTGAATGCTACCGACGAGTATTGCGTTGTTCCCACAATCCCCGCCGGCACAGAGATTATTTTGCTCTCGTCGGCTGCATACGAGACGCAGAAATTTATCTCGCCCTCGACCGTGGTTCCCGTGCCCGAGCGTGTCTATCTGCAAAAGCAGTTGTGCAACAGCATTGTGAGCGACTATTTCAAGGCTCAGAAGAAGAAAATGAAATTCAGCGAGGCACAGATTGCCGAGGCTATCTTGCGTCAGTTCCGCCTCGAGAGCTGTCGTACAGCGTGGGTGGGACAGCCCGGAAAATTCAAGGTGCAGGCTATGGATCCCTCGATGGGCTATCAGTGGGATTATTTCAGCAAGGGTCTGCGCTGGCAGTTTAAGCGTCAATATGACCTCTCCTCGACAATCACTTTTGCCGACCTTATCAACCTTTCAATGGTTAAATTCACGGGCTTTAACTGCTCGCGCAAGGCTGTGTGGTTCTTGGGCAAACAGTTGCTGAACGATATTCAGAAGATTGACCTGACACTGCACAAAAATATCACCGTAAAGGACGACAGCGTGTGGGGCGTTGCCTGCACAAGCATACATACCGTCTTTGGTGATATTGCCCTTGTTCACGACCCCACACTCGATGCTCTTGGATACTCGAATTGCGGCGGCCTTATCGACGAGAATGGCCTTGTGCGCTATTATATGAAGAACGAGGATTCGGCTGTCGAGCGTGTCGAGGGCGAGGAGGCTAAGCGCGAGGTGGTGATGACCATCGACTGCCTCTGCCTGAAAGGTTACAGCCACATCTGGGTGAACGGCGCCGCTGCCAAGAGCGATATTCCCGGTGCCTCGCGCGTAACAAGCTCGGCGACCTTGCCCGAGGCACCCAATACAAACGACGTTGTTGTGCTTACTGCCGACGTCAATCACAATGTGGGCGGGGCGGATACCTTGTGGTTCCCGGCAGGCTCTGTGGTTACTTACACGGGCACAACGTGGGTAGAATATACCGGCGAGATTATGGCTCCGCTCGATTGATAACTTTAAAAATACTCCAATATTAACGTCTTTCTCTCCGACTGCAAGGAAAAAGCAGTCGGAGAGTTTAAAAAACTAAAAGAACAATGAAGAAACGAATTACATACGAGATTCGGGGACAGGTCGAGAGAAACTGTTTCTTCCGTGTGGGAAAGGCGCTGGTGCGCGTGGAATTTTCGGGCGGCTCGGTAAACTCGGCCGGAATAACCCCTGCACAATATATAACCGATAATCCTCTTTATCAGAAGGCCATTGAGAATAGTGCCGATTTTCGCAACGGGGTGATAAAGCAGGGGGCTGTCGTGGTGCTTGATGGTGATGGAAAAATTGTCGATGAGGCTAAACAGCATCCCGAGGCTGCCTTGGACGAGAATCTATTTCCCGATGTGAGTAACACGCAGCAGGCCCGCGCCGTGCTTATGGCCGAGCCTTATCGTTGCTCGCTGTCGCAGTTGCAGAATAAACACGCGGTGCGCGAAAAGGCCCGTGAGTTAGGAATCTCTTTTCCCAATTGGCTATGACAAGCGCCGAGGAACTGAGACTGAAGGTGCGTCAGATTATAAATGAGATGCACGATGACAGTGCCGTTGGCCTTCTCTCGGACGATACTCGTTCGATTGATGAGCATATTGTGGCGCTTCTGCCCGATGCTGTGCTGTGGATACAGAAAAACAAAGGGTGGGGCGGAGTAAATATAAAGAGTGCCGAGGCTGCTACTGTAAAAGATAATGGTGACGGCACGGGCGAGATACTCCTGCCCGAGGATTTTGTGGATATTGTCGCGTTGCAGATGCAGGGGTGGCAACGTCCCTGTACGCTGCTCTTTCCGTCGGGCTCGGCGGTGGCGGCTGCACAACTCGATAAATATACTCGGGCGGGAGCGTGCAGGCCTGTGTGCATAGATTCTTACAACAACCGCGGAGAGAGGGTCGTATGTTACTACTCGCTGCCGCCCGACAAAGAGCCAAAGCTGCTGACGTTGCTCTACGAGGCACGCTACAATCCCGATGAGGGGCTCGCAGGCAACGACGAGGCACTGCACAAGGCTGTTGCCTATCAGTGTGCCGCAATGCTCTATAATGTGTTCGAGCGGCGCGATTGTGCAAACTCGCTTATGGCTATTGCTGCCGCTTATTGCAATAATGTACAAACAAACGAAAAAAAGAGATGATTATGGCTGCATCGAAACTGAATTTTTTGCACAACGGAAATTTATGGGAGACGGAACCGCTGCAATGTGCCGGCGGCGATATAAGGTTGCGCGTGCATAAGTCGGGCCCCTTTCCCGTAGAGATTTTGGTGAGTATAGACGGCGAGGAGGAGTATATCTTACAGGATTATTTTGGATTCGACGAGCGAATGTGCGAGGTTACCCTCGAGGGGGTAATGTCGGGGCAGTTCGTTAAACTGCGCTCGCGTAGCGAATTTACTCTTGTGAAATATATTGAGTTGTAATAATAGACTGCGGATGGCAAAAAGACTTCTCATTATTGCTGTATGAAAATTTATAAAATGTTTTTCGGACGTATCTTATTGCTTGTGTTGCTTGCGGCTTTTCTGTCGTGTGGCGCGGGAAGGGAGTGTGTGCCCACCGAGCACATTAGCACGCAGTATGTGGGAGGTTATCTGCGCGACAGTATTTTTGTGCGCGACAGTGTGCTGGTGCGCGAAAAGGCCGATACGGTTTTTATCGTTCGCACCCGCACACTTTATCGCGACCGTCTCTGCACCGATACTCTGTGGCTGCGCGACACGATAGTAAGCACTCGTATGGTATCGGTTGCAAAGGATGGAAATAAAGCACCATCGTGGAGCGCTGTTGCACTCTTTGCGCTTCTTTTATTTCTCCTGTGGCGAAGCGGGGTGTTGTCGTTGTTGCGCCGCCTTTTCGGACTATTCATAAAATAAAAAAATATGCAGAAGAATTTGACTTTTAAAGGTATTGTACGCAATACCGATAATTTATATTCTAAGGATGGCGAGTGTGTCGAGATGGTCAATCTAAGGATTGAGAATGGAGTCGCTGTACCCATTGCCCGGCCTCGGGAATTGGCCTCTTTGCCACGAGAGTATAAAGCTCTGTATCGGCACGAGGCGGCCGACGTTTATATGTGCATCGCCAAAGAAGGTGGGGCCGTTTATCTGTACGATAATGATTTTAAGCCTTTTGGCAGCGGAGATTTTCAGCATATAGAGCCGGTACCTCTCTATTTTGATGTTAATCGCATAGAGTTTTTGGGTAATTTGGTCTGTTTCTTTACATCGACAGCAACGCTATATGCTCTGTACGATTCGGGGAAATACAAAAGGCTTGGCGAGCGCCCCGAAATGCCGACCCTCTCTTTTAACATCTATTCGCAGGTACAGAGTGTAACCACCGAATATAAGTACCGTACCGGAAAAACAACCGACGACGAGGACGAGAACCTCTATTGGGAGAATGCCTCGAAGGGTTATTTCGACGAGTGCGTCTCGAGGCTCAATGCCAAAGGGTGTTACATTGACAGGGCGCTGTTTCGCTATGCTTTTCGTCTGTTCGATGGCAGCTATGCTTTCTTTTCGCCCATATATTATGTTGTCGATAATACTTTGATTGACGATTTTGTGTACGATAAAAGCAATTTTATTTCAATCCCCGATGATGCCAATGCTTCGTCAACCTATTATACGGTAAAGGTCAAAGGTTTTGTGCCGAAATTTAATTTCTCGGCTTTTCAATTCTCGGAGTGGGAAAATGTAATTGTCTCGGTGGATGTTTTTACTTCGGGCTCTATTGCGGGACATAAATTGGGCGCGGATAATAAAAAAAGCGACGGTGATATTGCTTCGCCCGATATTTATCAGGTAAAGAGCAACAGCGAGATTTATGACGATATTACCTCGTGTGCGCTTTTTTATAAGGTGGCCGAGTATGACCTCTCGGGGAGGCTTGTCGATTCGTTGGCCAATGTGTCGCCATCGTCGTTGGCCCTTGCGCAGGAGATTGGCGAGGAGAGTATGACGCTCGTCTCGCGCACAGCCGATTATACGTATGTGTTTAACGGGCGTTTGCATCTTGCGGGGCTGCGCGAGACTTTTTTTAAGGGATACGACAGTGAGTATTTCGTGCCGGTGGGGATGAGTAAACTTGCTCTCTCGGGCAGTGTCTATTTTGAACTTAATACCACGGACGGGGTCTCTGTCGTGCGACGCAATTATGAGAAATTTTATGTTGGGCTTGCCGCCGGCCAATATTATATTGCTCCGCTGCTTATGTATCCCGATGCGCGTGCAACAAAAATTACTTTTGTGCTACATTCAGGCTCTAGAATATATCGTAAAAGTTTCCCCCTTACGCGCCATAAGATGCTGAATGTGGCCTACTATCTGAATACCTCGAACGATGGTATAAAGGTTACGTGTTCGGGGATATTCAAAAATCAGGTGGCATTATATCTTCTTTCCGAGAGAAATGTAAAGGCTTTCTTTTCGTATCGTCCCGGTAGTTATACTTTGGTGTATAATGATGATGGGGTGTGGATGTACAATGAACGTCCCTTTGTGATTGCTTCGGAGGTTGACGGTGGCGGCTATTATGGTACGTTCAGTTTCTTTGGCGAACCTTTGGCGGGCGATACAATTACAATTGAGATTGA
Source organism: Bacteroidaceae bacterium (assembly GCA_045533955.1). GTDB lineage: Bacteria > Bacteroidota > Bacteroidia > Bacteroidales > Bacteroidaceae > HGM04593. The sequence continues at coordinate 73,312 of JAZSIU010000101.1, read as the reverse complement.
GGAGGATTGTTTCGCAAATGAGGTTAAGGGTATTATAAATATTCTTGTCGATGCTTCGTGGGAGCAACTTCCGGACGAGGATACCACCGAGGAAGAAAATACGGTTGAGGTGCGTGGAAATATATTGAGGGTCTCGGCAGTGGATAATCCCTTTACGTTTCCTTTGGCGCAGACTTACACTCCCTCGCATAGGAATATTGTGGCAATATGCAGTAATACGTTTGCTCTGTCGCAGGGACAATTCGGACAGCATCCTTTGTATGTTTTCTGTGCCGATGGCATTTGGGCTATGGCCTGCGATGGGTCGGCCTCGTTGGCTTATACTGCTTGTTATCCTCTCTCGCGCGAGGTGTGTGTAAATGCTCGTTCGGTGAAGGGTATCGACTCGGGGGTGGTGTTTATGACCGAAAAGGGGTTGTTGCTTATCGAGGGTGGAAAGGTTGTGCCTTTGTCGGCACCGTTGGAGAGTGGTAAATATGCTATGCAGTCAATGAGCAAAGATAGCCTGATAGGACGCATCGCGGCTATTGTCTCTGTCGATGCGGCTCTCGATGACGCCACTTTTAAGGAGTATTGTCGGGATGCGTCGGTGGGGTATGTCTATGCGAATCGGGAGATTATTGTAACGAACAGCTGTTATCCTTATAGTTATATTATTTCTTTGGCTACGGGTGCTTGCTATAAATATATGTATAGTTTCGATTTTGTGTCGAACTGCTACCCGCAAATGATTGCTATGAAGGGTGGTGAGGGGGCCTCCAAGGTCTTTATTCAGGATGGCGACAGCGGCGATAATAATATTCTGCTGGTTACGCGCCCTCTCTTGTGGGGAACAAAGTTGCATAAGCGCATACAGCAGATGATGCTTCACTCTGTGGTCGTGCCACCGGACGATGCATTGCACTCATTCAACGGCCTTGCTTGTTATCTGCTGTGTAGCAACGACGGCGAGAATTTTAAGATGGTCTCGGGAAGCGAGCGTCGTAATGCTTTTGTGGATATTGTGTTCCCCTATTTTCCGACGCAGTCGTATCGTTATTTTGCGGTTGCCATAGTGGGACGCATAAAGGCGAGGAGCCGCCTCGTGGCACTCGAGTTTGATGTAGACACAGCGTGGAATAATCGTTTATCTTAATAATTGCTTATAAGTTTATGAATATTGAAATTGAGAAAAATGAGGTGCTCGATGCACTGCGTCGAATGTCGGCTGATTTTGGGATTAAATTGCAGGCTCCCGAGATTCTTACAGCTACCCTCGACGATGAGCAGCGTATGCTCCCAATGTGGCACGATACGGTGGCCGAGCTTACGGGGCTTCTCTCGCCCCATTGTGTGCTGAATGATGCGGGCGAGAGAGTCTCTTTTAGTCTCGAAATGCCGGCCAATTGGAAAAGTTCGGCTCTTAATAATTTGGTTGCGCAGTGCAAGGCTTTTTTGTCGAATGCTCTGTTTGCGCGGTGGCTGGATGCAATAAGGCCCGATGCTGCTGCTCTTTATCGTAATCTTAACAAGAGTTTTATAGCGGCTATTGAGCATATTATTTCGTTGCGCGAAAAGCCTGTGCGTACCGACTAACTTTTTTTTAAAATTGCTTGCGAATTAGACATTGTTTAAATTTCTAAAAAAGGCCTTGTCTTTTGTGTTTATAAAAAACAAGACGATACAAATTAAAGAAATTTATTGGAAAAAATCCGCTGCCACTTTTTCTCAGAGGCAGCGGATTTTTTATAGTCTGTTCGAAGAGGTTATTCAAAAACTAATTCTCCGAAAAACTCGGGGCGGTGGAAGCTGGGCTCGGGCCAGTCTATTGCGTTCCACGAGATAAAGTGCGGGGTGGGCAGATTATCGCCGCATTTGTAGAAATTGGCACGCATCCTTTTACCGCACCAGCAGTCGAGGCCGCTGCGGAATAGTGCCTCGATGGGGATTATCTCGATGAGGCTCCAAACTGTCTCACCCTCGCGCAGAGGGAAATTCTCGTTACCCAACGAGGGGATGCGCACAATTGTATCGAGCAAGGCAAGGGGGGCGTTCTCTTTGGCCTCGCCCTCGGGGTGCCACGCCATAAGCATTTTGCCTATGCAGGTGCACTCGACGTTGTAGTAGTCCATATTGCCCTCGGGCGATACGAAAAACTCGACACAGGGGTCTGTCCACACCTCGCCAAAATCTTTGGTTACGAGTGTGTGTATGTTATTCTCTGTAACGTCGAATTTAAGATAGAGCTTTTTGCCGTCGTGAAACAGTTTTACCGAGGCCTTAGGGGTGTAGGGAAAATCTTTGGGCCAATTACAACAATCTATTGCGTTGGGCTCGAGGGTCGAGAATACTCTCTCGAGCTCCTCGGGACTGCTGCACGAGGGGGCTATCTTGGGTACTGTGATTTTTTTCATAATTGTAGGTTCTTTGAGTTTTTTGTTTCGATGCGAAGATAAGTGATATTTTTTAAAAAGCCTATCATTCGGGGCTTTTTATTTGTGAAACGAGGCTGACTTTTCATTTAAGAAAGTCAGCCTCGAGGATGTTTAGTTGCTGTTGTATATTCCTGCGTCGAGCCTCTGCATAATGTAGCGCAGTGCTTTTTGTCCTTTGACCGAGTTACCCGATGCATCGAGTGGCGGCGAGAAGGTTGCAATGCCGAATCCTCCGGGAAGGACGCCCATTATGCCACCGCCCACGCCGCTCTTGGCCGGAAGCCCCGAGGTGAACATCCAATCGCCCGTGTGCTCGTAGAATCCGACGCTTGCAAGCATCGCTGTTATCTTCGGTGCAATGGCCTTTGAGAATATTCGTTTCTTGCTCACGGGGTTTATTCCGTCGTTGGCAATTGTGGCGCCACAAATGGCAAGCTCGCGGGCGGTAACGCTCACGGAGCATTGCCTTGTGTAAAGGTCGAGCGATAATTCCGGCTCGTCGTATATGCGGTTATAGTGCTTCAGCAACCACGCAATAGAGCGGTTGTTGTAGTTACCGGCACTCTCCGACTTGTAAAGCTCGTCAATGAGTGGCAGAGGAGCGTCGCACAACTCCTGCATATTGCTGATGATTGCTTCCCATTTAAGCTCTTTGTTGCCAACGGGTTGCACCAGACTGACGGCTGCAATTGCTCCGGCATTTACCAGCGGGGTGCTGGGGTGATTATTCTCCAAGAGAATGGCCATTATGGAGTTAAAGGGCATTCCCGTTGCATCGGCGCCAATCATATCTAATATGGTCTCGGCACCATAGAGCTTAAGTATTAGGATGGCTGTCATTACTTTAGATATTGACTCGATGCCGAAGCGCTCGGCGCAGTCGCCCACCTGAATAATTTGGCCATCGGGCAGGCAGGCTGCAATGCCGAAAAGCTCGCTATCGACCTTTGCAAGATAAGGAATATAATCGGCATTTTTCCCGCCATTATAGCTTTTGTATTTTGCATAGGCCTCGTCGATGAGGCTGTGCAATTGTTCCTTTGTTACGCCACTTTTCATATTTTTTACTCTCTCTTGGTTATTTGCCTTTTCCTGTGTGGGTGAATACGCTGCCCTTTACTTTCTGCTTTTTGTCAATTGCAAGGCGCGAGGTAGTGGGATATTGCAGCTTCTCGAGCTCGGCAACGGCGCCGGCAATGTCGGTCAGAAGCTGGTCGGCCATATCTCGGCTGAATCCTTGTCGCACCACAATGCGCATTACTATTGTATCTTCGATATTTGCGGGCATTGTGTAGGCCGGTACCATCCATCCGCTCTGCTTGAGCTTGTCCTGAAGGTCGTACAGCGTCCAATGACTCTTTTGGGCATACTCGGGCTTCATCTCCCATATGAACAGAGGGTTGTTTACCTCGGCGCTGTAATTGCGGAAGGGCTTCATCTTGCCGATTGTGCTGTGCAGATATTTTGCAATCTCCATCGAACTGCCGTGTATGGCTTTGTAGCCCTCGAATCCCAATCGGATAAATTGGTAATATTGTCCCAGAATCTGTGCGGCGGGACGCGAGAAATTCAGTCCTACTTGTGAAATTTCGGCTCCAAGATAGTTGACGCTGAACGACATTGTATCGGGCAGATACTGTTTGTCCTTCCACACAACCCATCCGAGGCCCGGATAGACGAGGCCGTATTTGTGGCCGCTGGTGCTTATGGATAGCACCCATTTGAGGCGGAAGTCCCATTTTTTCTGTGGCTCGAGGAAGGGTAGAATAAATCCTCCCGAGGCGGCGTCGATGTGAATGGGAACGTCGTAGCCTGTCTCCTTGTTATATTTGTCGAGTGCCTTGTCGAGAGCTTCGACGTCGTCGTTAAGGCCCGTCCACGTTACTCCCATTATGGGCACGATACAGATGGTATTTTCGTCGCATTTTGCAATGGCATCTTCGGGGCACAGTGTCAGTTTGTCTTTTGTAAGGGGGACGGTGCGCATCTCAATTTGCCATAGTTGGGCGAATTTCTCCCACACCACCTGATAGGCCGAGGAGATTACAAAATTGGGCTTGTCGGTGGGCTTACCCTCTTTTGTGCGACGCTGTTTCCAACGTTGCCACGCTGCTACACCTGCCAGCATACAAGCCTCGCTGGAACCGATGCCTATTGCACCGCTTTTCCATTTTGCTTTTTCGGGGCTGTTCCATAGATTGGCGATTATGTTGATGCATTTTGCGCACATTACGGCTACACGCGGATATTCGGTCTCGTCGATGTAGTTTACGGCAATGGCATCGTTCATCAGCTTTGTTGCGTAATTGTCCATATAGGTGGTTACGAACGTGGCCAGATTAAGACGAGGCTGTGTCTGAGCGTATGTCTCGTCTTTTACAATGCGGTAGGCAATTTCGGGGGTGGTGGGGTGCTGCGGAATGTGCTCGGCGGGGGCCGACTGTAACATCTCTTCGGAACCAAATACTGCGGTTGTTACGTTTGTTTCTTCGCTTCTTTTCATTTTTTTTCTGTTTTTAGGTGTGTGAATAATTGTGGAAATTTTCATTAGAAACACCCGCTCTGCTGCTTAGGTTCGATTCTTGCAATTAAAATAATCTTAATTCTTGCTTTTTGCGATTGCTGCGAACTTTTGCCCTTTTTTGTGTGTTGCGTAATAAAATAATTATGAGTATGATTGAGACAGGACGCGGACGTATTTCTTTTGTGGCGCTGCTCGCAATATGGTCGGTGTCGGCACTGACGTCGCTGCCGGGACTTGCCGTGTCGCCTATTTTGGATAAGCTGACAAAGATTTTTCCCGATGCCTCGGAGATGGAGATTCAGATGCTCACCTCGTTGCCGTCGCTACTGATTATCCCTTTTGTATTGCTTTCGGGACGATTGGCCGATAGGGTGGGCTTTATGCGTATGCTCGCTTGGGGATTGTGGATTTTCTTACTCAGCGGTGTGCTGTATATGATGTGCAGCTCGATGTGGCAGCTTGTCGTCGTGAGTGCTTTGTTGGGTGTGGGAGCGGGAATTATTATCCCTCTTTCGACGGCGCTTGTGTCGCGTTATTTTGTGGGCGAGTATCGTACGCGTCAGTTTGGTTACAGCTCGGCAATTACAAATGCGTCGTTGGTGGTTGCTACGGCTCTGACGGGGTATCTGGCCGATATTTGGTGGCGGTTGCCGTTTGTGGTTTATCTGTTGCCGTTGCTCTCTATTGTGCTTGTGCCGTTCCTTTCGCGTCAGAGGGGTGTTGCACCCGAAAAGGGTGAAGATAACTCGGCAGTGGTTAGAGCCAATGATAATAGAGCCTTGTTGCTTTATTCGCTTTACTATTTTTTTATTACTTTTCTGATTGTTATAATAAGTGTCAATCTGCCTTTTCTTATGGGCGAGTATGGGCTGGGGAGCGATAGTGCGGGCATTGTTACGTCGCTGTTTTTCTTGGCTATTATGCTGCCCGGATTCTTTCTTTCGCCTCTACTGCGTGTGATGAAGGAGCGCATTGCTGCAACGTGTCTTGTGCTCATTGGTTGCGGGCTGCTGCTGGTCTATTTGTATAAATCGTTGTTTGTTATTACTCTTGGATGTATTATTGCGGGAGTGGGATATGGTATTGCACAACCTTATATCTATGATCGTGCAACGATTGTTGCTCCGCGCAATACGGCCCTTGTGCTTGCTATTGTGATGGCAATGAATTATATTGCAATTGTTGTTGCGCCTTTTGTTATTGATAATTTGCAGCGGATGTTGAACGATGGCTCGCAGCGCTTTGCCTTCGGACTTAATGCGGCATTGGCCTTTGTGGCTGTTGTGCCTGTGCTTGTGTACGAGTTTATTCGCTTACATCGACAAGGGGCAGCGGGACGATAGCTTTGCATCTGAGTTTTTGTATGGATTATGTTGATTTTTTATTTGTGGCTTTATTTTTGTTTATTTGTCTGTCGGCGAATATATCCTGCACCCGCTGATGCGTATAGAGGGAGATTCCTGTGTTATTCTCGCTGGTTTTTTATTCTTGTGTCTATTTTTTTTTTGTGCTTTTTGCGCTCAAAAAGCACAAAAAAAGCCGTCGCACGGAAATTTTCTGCACTCACTGTGATAAACGCTAAAATATATTTTGCGTTTCTCGCTCGTTTGTTACAAAATTTATTGTATTTTTGCAAATTAGAGCGAGTGTGTGCCTCATCTGTTTGCACATTATAGAAGGTTGCTTTTATGTGTGGAAGCGTTTGCCGTTTACATCATCGCCGCAGACGATTATTATCTTTTTAAGAGAAGATAATGACATAATTTTAGAGTTTATAAATAAAAAATATCCAATGAAGAAATTTACTCTATTTATTGCAATGTTGTGCGTAATTTTCGCAACGATGGCAATTCCGGCACGACGTGCTACAAAAACAGTGAAACAATCCGATGGCACCACGCTTGTAATACAGCTCGTAGGTGATGAGTCGTTCCACTATTATCGTACAACGGATGGCATTCCTCTTGTGCGCGAGGCCAATGGCGATTACAGCTACGCAATTCTAAATAAAGAAGGCTGCTTCGAGAGTACCCGCATAATTGCTCACAACGCAGCCGACCGCCTGCCCGAGGAGGCCTCAAAAGTTTCAGCCATAAGAGACGCCGGGCTCGATGCCGGAATCTCGAAGATTGCCGCCACACGTGCTCAGCGTTACGATGCTCCCCGCCGTAAGGCACGCACAATCGAGCCTTTTGGCGTTATAAATATCCCGGTAATTCTTGTACAATTCTCGGATTATGAATTTACATACGAGCAGGGCGATGTTGTTGACCTCTTCAATGCCGAGAATTACACAGGTCCCGCAAATCCCTTTACCGATTCCACTCCGGGCAGTCTGCGCGAATATTACATTGCACAGTCCGATGGAGCTTTTACACCAAATTTTGTAGTAAGTAGCATTGTAACTCTCGATAATCCAATGTCTTACTATGGAGGTAATAACTATAAGGACGAGGATAAAAATCCGCAGCAGATGATAATTGACGCCTGTCTTAAACTCGCCGACGAGATGGATTTTTCAATTTTCGACAACGACGGCGACGGTGAGGTAGAGTTTCTCTACTGCCTCTACGCAGGTTACTCCGAGGCTGCCGGTGCCGACGAAGAGACCATATGGCCGCATCAGTGGTACCTCTCTTCGCAGAAAGGTGCAATTTATGTCGATGGCGTGAAAATAGATTGTTACGCTTGTAGCAGCGAGCTCTCGCTCAATGCCGATTATGCCGATTATTACGGCGTGAACCTCACGGGAATAGGCTCGTGTTGCCACGAATTTTCGCACTGTCTGGGCCTCCCCGACTTTTACGATACAAAGAACACAAACCCAGCTTTCGGAATGGATTATTGGGACCTTATGGACTACGGCTGTTACAATGCCGAGGGTTACGTCCCCGTCGGTTACAGTGCCTACGAACGCGATTTTATGGGCTGGCGCAAACTGCCCGTGCTCGAAACAAAGGGCGACTATACGCTTGAGGCAATTACCTCGGGTGGCCACGGATACAAAATTATGAACGAGAATAACTACAACGAGTATTATATATTGGAGAATCGCCAGCAAGAGGGTTGGGACAAATATATTTTTAACACAGGACTGCTGATTACCCACGTCGATTACGAGCCGAGTGCGTGGCGATATAATACGGTAAATGTCGATAAAACCCATCAGCGCTATACAATTATTCCTGCCGATGGTAAGACAACAACATATTACGAGTCGGCCAGCTCGGCCGAGTATCGCAAGGGGCTTCAGGGCGATATATGGCCGGGAATAACCAACAACACCGAGCTTACCGATGAATCGACCCCTGCCGCAACAGTGTTTAGGGGCGGCTATATGGGTAAGCCCATCACAAATATAAAAAATGAAAATGGTATCGTCTCATTCTCATTTATGAAGAACGCGCCCGACACCCCCGCAAATGTACAGATTACCGATGTTACCGATGAGGGCTTCACTGTCTTGTGGGATGCTGTCGAGGATGCAAAAAAATACTACGTCGAGCTCTATAAACTTACCGAGGGCGTCGGAACCACCGAGACTATCGACGGCAAGGAGTATGTGGTCGAGGAGGTTAGTACCGCAACAACCGTTGCAACAAAATATGTATTCTCGGGTCTCGAGGGCAGCACAATGTACCGCATAAGAGTCTCGGCCGTTGATGGCGAGAAGAGCAGCGAACCCTCGGAGTATGTTTATGTAACACTCTTGCAGACGGGTATCGACGCTATTGTCAGTGGCGGCAGCCTTTCAGATGTTCAGCTGTTCGACCTTCAGGGACGCAGCGTTAAAAATCCCACTAAAGGAATTTATGTAGTTCGCAGCGGTGGTGTATCGAAAAAAGTCCTTGTAGAATAAAAATAATTTAACAGCTTCTTAAAATCCTCTGCAAAAACGCAGAGGATTTTTTATTATTATAAATTTTTAAAACAATAAATAATAAAATCTCACATCAAAAAATTAAATTTGCCAATTGATATAAATTACCCCGAGTTTTTTTCTCGGCGCAGAAGAATAAAAAAAGACTACAATCGAGTATGAGACGCTTACTTGTAATAATATCACTGCTTCTTATGCTGCCCTCGGTGCTGTCAGCGCAGAAGGTCGGTCTTGTAATGAGCGGTGGCGGAGCACGCGGCCTTGCACACGTCGGCGTTATTCAAGCCCTTGAAGAGAATAATATCCCCATCGACTACGTGGCAGGAACCTCGATGGGAGCAATAGTCGCCGCCCTTTACTCAATGGGCTATTCGCCGCAAGAGATGATGGATATTCTTGCCTCTAAAGAGTTTAAGCAGTGGTACACGGGAACGATGGACGCCAACTATATGTTCTATTTCCGCCGCAACAACGAGGTACCCGAGCTTCTTGGAATAAATTTCGAAGTAAAAGACTCGCTGCGCATATATAAGCCCACGATTAACCTCATAAATCCCAACCCTATGAGCTTGGGAGTGATGCAGACATTTGCGCAATATTCAACCGTATGCAACAATAATTTCGACAGTCTGTTCGTCCCCTTCCGTTGTGTCGCAGCCGACATTTACAATAAGAAACAGATAATATTCGACGAGGGCGACCTTGGCGACGCTGTGCGCGCCTCGATGAGCTATCCTTTTGTCTTTAAGCCAATTAAAAGAGATAGCATACTAATGTACGATGGTGGAATATATAATAATTTCCCTGTCGATGTTATGCAGCGCGACTTTAATCCCGACATTATAGTGGGTAGCGTGGTGAGCAAAAATGCCCCCCTGCCCGATACGCGTGATATGATGAGCCAGCTTGAGAATCTTGTAACCTCGCGTTCGGGTTATAGTATCCCCGCGGGACGAGGAATTGTGCTTGATACCGAGCTCGATAAAGTGCAGTTGCTCGATTTTCACAAGCTCGACCTTGTCTCGCAGTACGGTTATAAAAAAACCATCGAAAAGATGGACTCGATAAAAGGGCTCGTCCACCGACGTTCAGACAGCGTGCAATTGGCCAAGCGCCGCGCCGAGTTTCGCAGTCGTCTGCCCGAACTGCGTTTCAAGCGCATCGAGATTAAGGGTGTTGACCCCTCGCAGCAAGAGTATATAAAGAGCGAGTTTCACACCGACGGCAAGGAGATTTTCTCAATCGAGGACTGCAAACGCGCCTATTTTCGTCTGCTCTCGGGAAATGTTATCTCGGGAATGTTGCCGCGCGCCGTATATAATCCCGAGGATAGCACATACACGCTGTTGCTCGACGTCGAGATGAATCCACCGTTTACATTGAAGATGGGTGGCGCAATCTCGACAAATAACTCGAATCAGATATATTTCGGACTGCATTATCGTAACCTTAACAACCACTCGAAGGAGTTTATTCTCGATGGGCAGTTGGGTAAAGTATATAATAATGTGCAGTTGACGTCGCGCGTCGATTTTGCGGCAAAAGTGCCCTTGTCGCTTAAATTCATTGGGTCGTATTCGACAATTGATTATTACAATATGAAATATCTTTTCGCAAAAGAGAATCCCATTGCTCTTAATCACGAGCGCGAGGTATTTGTAAAGATGAAGCTCGTTTTTCCGTTCCTGATGCGTCAGAAGGCTGAGTTTGGAATAGGGATGGGGCATATAAAGGACGAGTATCTGCCAACGAATATCATTAACCTCGACCTTCCTCAGTTCGACGTTAACAGTATGAACCTCTTTGGCGGTTCTATAAAATTCGAAGGTAATACGCTCGACTCCAAGGTTTATTCCACAAGCGGAATGTACGAGTCTATTCTTGCGCAATTCTTTGTAGGTAAGGAGCGCTTCAAAAGCTATCAGAAGGATGCTACCGAGAAACAACGCCTCTCGTGGCTTCAAATGAGCTATCAGCGTAAGGGGCACATTGATTTTGGCCGCTTCTTTACGCTGGGTACCAATCTGCACATATATTATTCGACACGCGGACTATCGTCGAGTTATCAGGCGTCGATGATGCAGGCCGGTACATTCACCCCCACGATGAGCAGTATGTTCAACTACGACCCGGCATTCCGTGCCAATCAATTTGTGGCCGGTGGCGTGTCGCCCATATATAAGATGAATAATTTCTTGCAGTTGCGTGCGGGATTTTATGGGTTCACCCCTTATAGAAAGATTCGGGAGGCTGGCGACGGCCACGCCTATTTCAGCAAAAAGCGCTTCAGCGATTTTCAATATATTGGGGAGTTTGTGGTTGTTGCGAAATTCTCGTCGCTCACCGTGAGCGGTTATGTCGATTATTACAGTTCTCGAAAAAAAGGCGTAAATGTGGGTCTTACGCTTGGTTGGTTTATGTTTAACGAGCGTTTTATTGAGTAAAAATAGGGGCGACTGTAAAGATGCCAACAAAAAAAATGTTTTTTTTTGAAAAAAAAGTGCCAAAAGTTTTGGTGGTATCAAAAAAAGCAGTACCTTTGCAACGTCAAACAAAAACAACGGTCTCGTAGCTCAACTGAATAGAGCATCTGACTACGGATCAGAAGGTTGCAGGTTTGAATCCTGCCGGGATCACAAAGGAGTTCGTAAGAACTCCTTTTTCTTTATATCCCGTTGTCTCTTTTAACACTTTTTTTGTATCTTCGCACTCGATAATAATTAAGACTGATGAATACAATTTGGATCGTGATGCCTATTCTCATTGTGCTGATGTTTCTTCTGGGAACTGAGCTCAAGAAAGAGGCTTTTGTAAATGTTATGCGCAATCCTCGTGCTGTTGCTCTTGGAATGGCGGGGCAGTTGGTGCTGTTGCCTGCCATTGCTTTTGCGCTTGCGTGGTTGCTGAATCTATCTGCTATCTATTTTATGGGCATTGTGCTTATTGCCTGCTGTCCCGGAGGCAGCTCATCGAATGTTTTTTCGATGCTTGCAAGAGGCGACGTCGCCCTCTCGGTAACGCTGACGGCGCTGAGCAGTGTGCTGACGCTTTTTACTCTGCCCATTATTATGCAGGCAACCTCGGATTTTGTATCGCATAATGCGGGTATAGCAATTGAGCTGCCCGTTGCTGAGTTGCTTGTTCAGAATATAGTGCTGCTGTTCGTTCCTCTGGCTGCCGGTTGGATTTTAAGATGCTTTGCGCCGGAAAAGGCGATAAGGGTGAGTAAAGTACTTAATAAATTGGCCTTTCCGGCGCTTATGGCATTGGCGTTGTTGTTTTTTCTGCAATATACAAGTGAAATAATTGATAATTTCGGCCTCATTGGGCTGACGTGTGCAATGCTCATTTTGGCGAGTATGCTTTGCAGCTCGATGCTCTCGCGCTTAGGCGGATTGAGCGGTGCCGCTCGTCGTACAATTGTGATAGAGGTGGGGATGCAGAATGCGGCACAAGCAATTGCCATAGCAACCTCACCTTTTATCTTTAATAGTGGCGAGATGGCTATTCCGGCAATAATCTACGCACTGCTGATGAATGTGATTTTATTACTGTATGTGTTCAAAATAAAGAAATAATGGCTCTATGGCAAAAAAAGAGAAAATAAAAAAATTGTTCGACAATATTGCTCCCGACTACGATAAACTGAATCATATTCTATCGTTGAACATTGATAAGGGGTGGCGCCGTAAGGCTGTCAGCGAGATTGTCGATTGCAACCAACAGCTTGCTGTGCTCGACGTTGCTTGCGGCACAGGCGATTTTACCATTGAGATTGCCCGACGTGCGGCCGACGGCAGTTCGGTAACAGGCATCGACCTTTCCGAAGGGATGATGGAGGTGGGCCGCCGCAAGATTCTCTCGTCGGGCGTAAGTGCCGTGCTGGAATATGGCGATTGCGAAGCTCTCACCTACGAGGATAATACCTTTGACCGTATTTCGGTGGGCTTCGGGGTACGTAATTTTGAGCATCTGAGTGTGGGCTTACAGGAAATGTGCCGCGTGCTTAAACCCGGAGGGAAATTGGTGATTCTCGAGCTCTCTGTGCCCTCGAATGCTTTTATCCGTTGGTGTTATAAACTCTATTTTCTAAATATCCTGCCGGCTGTTGGTGGAATGGTCTCGGGTAATCGCAGTGCCTATGAGTACCTGCCGGCGTCGGTGCTTCACTTTCCCTCGCCCGATAAATTTATCCCGATGATGCGTGAGGCGGGATTTGCCGAGGTGAGGCACAAGGCCTTTACTTTTGGCATCTGCCGTATGTACGTTGGGGTAAAATAGTATTATGCGTATGATGGGAAGATGGATTGAGGCTATGCGTCTGCGCACGCTGCCTGTGAGCATTGCGGGGGTGTTAGCGGGCTGTGGTTGCGCTGTGTGGCAGGGGAGTTTTTCTTTTGTCCCGGCGTTGCTGTGTCTTTTGTTTGCTCTTTCGGCACAGATTGCATCAAATTTTGCCAATGAGTATTACGACTTTGAAAATGGGCTCGACCGCAAGGGCCGCGAGGGCTTTCGTCGTGGTGTAACCGAGGGGGATATTTCGCCCGGGGCTATGAAGCGTGCCACTTTTCTTATGTTGGGCGCGGCGGCTATCTTTGGCTCTCTGATGCTTTTATATGGTGGTCTGTGGCTTATTATTGTGGGTTGTGTGATACTGCTTTTTGCACTTGCTTATAGCACAGGGCCTTACCCTTTGTCGCATCACGGCCTCGGGGATATTGCCGTGATTGTTTTCTTCGGCGTCGTGCCGGTTACTTTTACCTGTTATCTGCAAACGGGAGGGTGGGGGCAACTGCCCGTGCTGCTTACAACGTCGTTGGCCATAGGGCTTCTTGCGGCGAATGTCCTTGTCGTGAATAATTATCGCGACAAAGAGGATGATGAGGCAGTGGGGAAGCGTACAACGGTTGTTATTTTTGGTCGGGTCATTATGGGACGGGCCTATCTTGTTTCGGGATTGTTGGCAATGGTGATAATGCTTCCCCTATGGCTGCAACTGCCGCTGTGGACGCTTGTGGCCCCAATTTTTTATTTGTGTATGCACATTGCAACGTGGCATAAAGTTATGGAGTGTCGTGGCGCTGCGTTGAATCCGCTTCTGGGGCGCACTGCGTTGAATCTGCTTGCTTTTACCGTGCTTCTGCTCTCTGTGTTTATTATCTGTCGTTAGTGTATATTTAACAGGTCGATGGCTTTTTACTTTCCTCCATCGGTAGAGAGTAACCCGGGCCCAACGTAACATTTAATCTACCATTACTCCATTTGTTCTAAACTCCGACAGCGAGTAGCCCGTGTGCCGTTTGAAATATCTGTTCAGATAGCTTTGGTCGGGGAAATGAAAATCGTTTACAAGCTCTTGGAAACTTTTATGCGTGTACATAAGCGCCACTTGTAGCTCTATAATAGTATATTGGTCGATAATCTCTTTGGCATTCTGTCCCGATGCTCGTTGGCAGATTGTGTTCAGGTGTCGGGTCGAAATTTTTAGATTATCGGCGTAATACTGTACCGAGCGCTCTTCGCGGAATTTCTGTGTGAGCAGCATTCTGAAATTGTTGAAAATCTTATCCTTGCTTTCGCTTATATTGTCCTTGCCCGATAGCTCGCTCTTGTTTTTTATCTCGAGCATATAGAGCAGTAGGGCGTTGACCGAGAGTACAATGTTCTTGCGGCAATACTCGGCGCGCTCGGGCTCCTCGACGATGAACGCCTCCATAATTTCAATCTGATGGAAAATGTTGGGCACAAATACTTGTGTCGCAGTTGTGTTGTTTCCCTTGAGCGGGCGACGCTCGATATTTTGCATCTCCTCGGGGCTTAGTGCGCTGCGTGCAGCCAGCCATATATGCTTCGAGAGGCCCAACAGCAGTGCTGAAAAGTCGCTTGTAATATCCAACAACAATATGTTCGAGCCGCGCGGACAGATAATAATCTGTCCCGGAGTGAAACGGTGTTTCTGTCCGTCGATGGTGAAGAGAGCCTCTCCACTCAGGCACCAAAAAATTGAGGTAAACTGAAACTGATAGGCGCGTTGTACAAATTGCTGCAACGACGATTTTATTGTCGCAAACCCTTGTAATGGAACCTTTTTAAGGTAAATGTTATCCAAAATTTCTGTTAGTGCCATACTTTTTGTACTTGTGTTTGGTGCAAATTTCGTGAAAATTGTTGAAATATACAACAATGTGTAGTCAAAATTATTTATATTGGTCTTTTTACCCGTGTTCTCCACACAGCTATTGTTTCGGATGAGTCTCGGGCGGTGAGTGCTCTGATTGCCGGTGTAAAAAAATCGTGTATCGAAAAAAGTCTTCGATACACGATTTTTTTTTGTTTGTGGAGCTAGAGGGAGTCGAACCCTCGTCCAAACGAGGAAACAATACGCTTTCTACACGCTTAGTCATCGGTAAGATTTTCGAGTATATGCAAGACCGCGACAACCAACATATACCTTATCCTCTGAAATTTCGCCGCAGCATCGAGGCTTGCTACGACTAGTCCCGAGTTGCCTGCACCACCGTATCGGATTGCTTCGGAACAACTGCGTCCGGGTGATGTCTCGTCCCAACACCTTGTATCGGGATAAAGCTAATCTACTGTACTTCGATTAAGCAGCGAGAGCATAATTGTTTTCGCCAGATAATTGTTGACGGCTCGGATTATAGTGCAAACCGGACGAGGCACTGCGTGCTTACGTACCTTTTCTGCCCGCTGTCAAAACCAAATAGCCCCTTGTGCGGAAAGGTCGCAATAAAAATTCAGGTGAACGCAAAATGTCGTTCCCTTATCATTGCAAAGATACGATTTTATTTTGTAAGTACAATAAAATTAAACTATTTTTGCATTTTGTTAAAAGATGGGTGAATATGAGCTTTTTTGAGGCTTTAATATTGGCTTTTGCGTTGGCGATGGACTGCTTTGCAGTGTCGCTTGCCTCGGGTGTTATCCTCAGACGCATTCTGTGGCGTCCGATGCTGACGATGGCTTTTTTGTTCGGTTTTTTTCAGGCGCTTAATCCGCTTCTGGGGTGGTTGGGTACCGATTATTGTCGCGATATTATTGAGAGTTTCGACCATTGGATTGCGTTTGCCATTTTGCTGTTCCTAGGTGGACGGATGATTATGGAGGCGTTTAAAGACGAGGAAGACAGGCGCTTTAATCCCCGCTCGCTGAAAGTTATTTTTACGATGGCCATTGCCACAAGCATTGACGCTTTTGCGGTGGGAATATCTTTTTCGTGTATGGGTATTCACTCTATGGAGCATCTTTTCTCGCCGCTGCTTATTATTGGCATTGTGTCGTTTGCAATGTCCATCGCAGGACTGTTGATTGGCGTGAAATTCGGTAAACGTTATGCCCGGCGTCTGCGCCCCGAGCTGTGGGGGGGGATTATTCTTATTATAATAGGCGTAAAGGTACTCTTGGAACATACTTTAGGCTGATTTTTGCACATTCCGAGGCAATTTTTTTTATTATCGCTCTTTTGTGGTTATATTCGCACTTATTGAGTGATTTTATAAAAAAGTATATGAGACACCTTTTTTCTACCATCTTGCTGCTGTCGCTCTTTTGTGCGACGGCCATTGCCCAACGTGCCGATTATGATGTTATCCCTTTGCCGAAATCGGTAAAGGTCGATTCGGCGCGAGTGTTTAATCTTCAACAAGGCGCGACTGTCGCTTTTGACGCAAGTAATCCCGAGATTTATCGCATCGTACAGTTTCTCTGCGGATGGGTCGAGGAGACGAGCGGCCTGAGGCTCACTCTCGCCCCGAACGATAAAAAAGCCGCTGTACGCCTCGGTTTGGATTATCCCGCCGCGGACGATGCTGCGGAGCTTACCGAACAGCAGAAAGAGGCTTATATTCTAAAGGTCGATAAACGTGGCATTAAGATTATGGCGCGCGAGCCGGTGGGACTTTTCCGCGCCGCGCAGACGCTGCGTAAGTCTCTGCCCGTTGTAAAAAGCGATGCACAGAGTCTCGAGCTTCCCTTTGTCGAGATTCGGGACGAGCCGCGCTTCCTTTATCGTGGCGTGTTGCTCGACTGCGGCCGCCATTATTTCTCGGTCGACTTTATCAAGAAATTTCTTGATGTGATGGCTCTGCACGGCAGCAACCAATTTCATTGGCATCTTACCGAGGATCAGGGGTGGCGTTTCGAGGTCAAAGCCTATCCTCAATTGGCTGTAAAGGGTAGTGTACGTGCCGAGACGGTGATTGGCCCCGGAAATTCGGGAATTTACAACGGCGTCCCATACGGCGGGTACTATACGCAGGACGAGTGCCGCGAGATTGTCCGCTACGCTGCCGAGCGCTATATAAACGTAGTACCCGAAATTGACCTTCCCGGACATATGCAGAGTGCTCTGCACGTCTTTCCGCACCTCGGCTGCAAGGGCGGCTCTTACCCCGTGCGTACCTATTGGGGCGTCAGCCGCGAGGTTCTCTGTGGCGGTAATCCCGAGACACTTACTTTCTTGAAAACTGTGCTGGGGGAGTTGTGCGACGTGTTCCCCTCTAAATTTATTCATATTGGCGGCGACGAGTGTCCCAAGAACCGTTGGCGCGAGTGTGCAAAATGTCAGGCAAAAATCAAAGAGCTTGGACTAAAGGACGATGGCCTACACTCGCCCGAGAATCAGTTGCAGAGCTATATTAACCGCGAGGTAGAGGCCTTTATCAAGGAGCGTGGCCGTGATATTATAGGCTGGGACGAGATTCTCGAGGGTGGTCTCTCGGGTGGCTCTATCATTATGTCGTGGCGCGGTGTAAAGGGTGGAATCGCGGCGGCCCGTCAAGGACATCGCGTGATTATGAGCCCCAATGTATATAGTTACATTGACCATCCTCAGCTCAAGGACTACGGCAAGCAGCCGCGCACAACCGACAGTTATCTTGTGTCGGCAAGCAAAGTTTATTCGTTCGAGCCGCTTATCCCCGACAGCCTCACCGTCGAGCAACAGAAATTGATTCTCGGTCCGCAAGTCAACCTTTGGACCGAGCACGTGGCTTATCCCGAGCACGCTTTCTATCAGCTCCTGCCTCGATTGGGTGCAGCAAGTGAGGTTCAGTGGTGTCTGCCTGCGCAAAAGGATTTCGAACAGTTCAAAAAGCGTCTGCCCCGACTGAAGAAAATCTATGACCTTTTGGGAGTTACCTATTGCCGTCAGATAGAGTAGTGTGATTGTGAATAATGATTTTCTTAGATGTTGTACATAGTTGCATTTAAATAATCAAGGGTGAAACTCAAAAGAGTTTCACCCTTGATGTTGTGTGTGGTGAGCCGATTACTTGACTTCTTCGAACTCGGCGTCTTGTACATTGTCGCCACCGGGTTGTTGGCTGCTCTGTGCGCCGCCTGCGTTAGGTTGACCCTGTGCGCCACTCTGTGCGTACATCTCGGCGCTTGCTGTCTGCCAAGCTGCGTTGAGCTCGGCAATGGCAGCGTCGATAGCTGCAAGGTCTTGTGCCTTATGAGCCTCTTTCAGCTTCTGTGCAGCTGTCTCGATGGGAGCCTTCTTGTCGGCGGGAATCTTGTCGCCAAGCTCTTTGAGCTGATTCTCGGTCTGGAATACCATTGAGTCGGCCTCGTTCAGTTTGTCAATCTTCTCGCGCTCTTTCTTGTCGGCGTCGGCGTTTGCCTCGGCTTCGGCTTTCATACGCTCAATCTCTTCCTTGCTAAGGCCCGATGATGCCTCGATACGGATTGCTTGCTCCTTGCCTGTTGCCTTATCCTTTGCCGATACCTTGAGGATGCCGTTGGCGTCAATGTCGAATGTTACCTCAATCTGAGGAACGCCGCGACGAGCGGGGGCAATGCCTGTGAGGTTGAATTGTCCGATAGACTTGTTCTGTGCTGCCATAGGACGCTCGCCCTGAAGTACGTGGATTGTTACCTCGGTCTGATTGTCGGCTGCGGTCGAGAATACCTGACTCTGCTTGCAGGGGATTGTGCTGTTGGCGTCGATGAGCTTGGTCATTACTCCGCCCAGTGTTTCGATACCCATCGAGAGGGGGGTAACATCAAGAAGGACAATGTCGCTCACGCCCTCTTCTTTGTTGAGGATTGCGCCCTGAATTGCGGCGCCCACTGCTACAACCTCGTCGGGGTTTACGCCCTTTGAGGGGGCTTTGCCAAAGTAATCCTCCACGAGTTTCTGAACGGCGGGGATACGGCTCGAACCACCTACGAGGATTACCTCGTCAATCTCCGAGGTGCTGAGGCCTGCGTCGCTCATTGCCTTCTTGCAGGGCTCGAGGCAGGCTTGGATAAGGCCGTGTGCCAACGACTCGAACTTCGCGCGTGTGAGTGTCTTTACAAGATGCTTGGGGCCTGTTGCCGTTGCGGTGATGTAGGGGAGGTTAATCTCGGTAGAGGTTGTCGATGAGAGCTCTATTTTTGCCTTCTCGGCAGCCTCTTTCAGACGCTGCAATGCCATAGGGTCTTGCTTGAGGTCCATTCCCTCCTCGGCCTTGAACTCCTCGGCCAGCCAGTCGATGATTACTTGGTCGAAGTCGTCGCCACCAAGATGAGTATCGCCGTTTGTCGAGAGTACCTCGAACACACCGCCACCAAACTCAAGGATTGAAATATCGAATGTACCGCCACCGAGGTCGAACACTGCAATCTTCATATCTTTGTTGGCTTTATCGACGCCGTAGGCAAGGGCGGCTGCCGTCGGCTCGTTTACGATGCGCTTTACATCGAGGCCTGCAATCATTCCGGCCTCCTTTGTTGCCTGACGCTGGCTGTCGCTGAAGTATGCGGGGACTGTGATAACAGCCTCGGTAACCTCTTGTCCCAGATAATCTTCGGCGGTCTTTTTCATCTTCTGAAGAATCATTGCCGAAATCTCCTGAGGAGTGTAAAGGCGACCGTCAATATCGACGCGGGGCATATTGTTCTCGTTCACCACACAATAAGGTACGCGTGAGATTTCTTTGCTCACCTGTGCCCAATTCTCACCCATAAAGCGCTTGATTGAGAAAATTGTGCGTTTGGGGTTTGTGATAGCCTGACGCTTAGCGGGGTCGCCCACTTTACGCTCGCCGTTACCGTCAAACGATACGATTGAGGGGGTGGTGCGCTTGCCCTCGCTGTTGGTGATAACAACGGGCTCGTTGCCCTCAAATACTGCTACACAAGAGTTTGTTGTTCCTAAGTCAATTCCAATAATCTTTCCCATAATATTCTAATTTAATTTTTAATTTATTCAACTTATAAATGTGCGCTTTTGTTCGTTTATTTATGTTTGTTGTTTGTGCGCTACACTAATATTGTTACAAAGTCCGTGCCAACGTGTAATTTTTCTTTTCGTGAGTGATATTTTTGTCTTAAATGGCCAAAAAAGAGGATTAAGTGTGTCATTTTGGCCGACAATGTGTCAGTCTCTGACAAATAACCGCCTCTTTTGACGTGCCACTCGATTTTTTCATAAATGTGTAAAATAACCATTTTAAATTTGTTTTTACACATCTTTTATGCTATCTTCGCATCTTATAATGTATGATGCGGTCGAAGCACCTAATTATATTATATTAAATATTGAAATTTTATTTGGTTATTTTTAAATATCTTAAAAGAAAATGGCAAAAGTTTTAATCATTGGCGCAGGTGGCGTTGGCACTGTGGCCGCTTTTAAGGTCGCTCAGAACAGCGATGTCTTTACCGAGATTATGATTGCAAGCCGTACAAAGAAAAAGTGCGATGCAATAGTAAAGGCAATTGGCAACCCCGCAATTCAGACAGCTGCGGTCGATGCCGACAGCGTCGAGGAGCTTGTTGCTTTGTTCAGCAGCTTTAAGCCCGAGATTGTTATAAATGTTGCTCTGCCTTATCAGGATCTTACAATTATGGAGGCCTGCTTGCAGTGCGGAGTAAACTATCTTGATACAGCAAATTACGAGCCTAAGGACGAGGCTCATTTCGAGTACAGCTGGCAGTGGGCCTATCACGAGCGTTTCAAGGAAGCCGGCCTTACAGCCATCCTCGGTTGCGGATTCGACCCGGGCGTGAGCGGTGTTTATACAGCATACGCTGCCAAGCACTATTTCGACGAGATTCACTATCTTGACATTGTCGATTGCAACGCCGGTAACCATCACAAAGCATTTGCAACAAATTTCAACCCCGAGATTAACATCCGCGAGATTACTCAAAAGGGACGCTACTACGAGGATGGCAAATGGATTGAGACGGGTGCATTGGAGATTCACAAGCCTCTGACCTATCCCAATATCGGCGCACGTGAGTCGTACCTGTTGTTCCACGAGGAGCTCGAATCATTGACAAAGAATTTCCCCACAATCAAGCGTGCACGCTTCTGGATGACATTTGGACAAGAGTATCTTACTCACTTGCGAGTAATTCAGAATATAGGAATGGCGCGTATCGACGAGATTGACTACAATGGCCAGAAGATTGTTCCCCTGCAATTCCTTAAGGCCGTGCTCCCCAACCCACAAGACCTTGGCGAGAATTACGAGGGCGAGACATCAATCGGCTGTCGCATACGCGGAGTAAAAGACGGAAAAGAGCGCACATACTACGTTTACAACAATTGCAGCCATCAAGAGGCTTATAAAGAGACAGGAATGCAGGGCGTAAGCTACACAACAGGCGTGCCTGCGATGATTGGCGCAATGATGTTCGTCAAAGGTCTGTGGCGCAAGCCCGGAGTGTGGAACGTCGAGCAATTCGACCCCGACCCATTTATGGAGCAGCTCAACAAGCAAGGGCTGCCTTGGCACGAGGAATTTGACAAAGACCTTGAGCTCTAATCCTCAAAGAATATAGATTAAAAGAGGTGTAGCCGCCACCCTATAAGGCATAGGCGGTTGCACAGCTTTTGCAGAATAAAAACAAATTAAACAGCATAAGAAAATTTAAATGGCAAAAAAAGAAGAGGTGCAGAACATTGCAGCGTCCGAGAAACTGAAGGCGTTGCAGGCTGCAATGGATAAAATAGAGAAAAATTTCGGTAAAGGCTCTATAATGAAGCTGGGCGACGACAATTTCGAGGAGGTTGACGTAATACCCTCGGGCTCAGTCGGCTTGAATGCAGCGCTGGGCGTCGGAGGTTATCCGCGCGGTCGCATAATCGAGATTTACGGCCCCGAATCATCGGGTAAGACAACGCTTGCGATACACGCCATTGCCGAGGCGCAACGAATGGGCGGAATTGCAGCGATAATAGACGCCGAGCACGCATTCGACCGTTTCTATGCGCAGAAATTGGGCGTCGATATTGACAATTTGCTAATATCGCAGCCCGACTGCGGCGAGCAGGCACTTGAGATTGCCGAGCAGTTGATACGCTCATCGGCAATTGACATAATCGTCATTGACTCGGTGGCTGCACTCACACCCAAGGCCGAGATTGAGGGCGAAATGGGCGATAATAAGGTAGGTCTTCAAGCGCGTCTTATGTCGCAGGCACTGCGCAAGCTGACATCTGCCATAAGCAAGACAAAGACCACCTGTATCTTCATCAACCAGCTGCGCGAGAAGATTGGGGTAATGTTCGGCAATCCCGAAACAACAACCGGCGGTAACGCACTGAAATTCTACGCATCGGTACGCCTCGACATTCGTCGTGTGAGCCAGCTGAAGGACGGCGAGGATGCCATTGGTAACTCCGTGCGCGTGAAAGTGGTAAAGAACAAGGTTGCTCCCCCCTTCCGAAAAGCCGAGTTTGATATTATGTTCGGCGAGGGAATTTCGCGTGTGGGCGAGATTGTCGACCTTGGCGTAGCCTACGGCGTGATTAAAAAGAGCGGCTCATTCTTCAGCTACAACGACACAAAGCTGGCACAGGGCCGCGACCGTACAAAATCGCTCATCGCCGACAACCCCGAACTTGCCGAGGAACTCGAAGCAAAAATTGCCGCAGCAATGAAAGGCATCGAGCCTGAGCCCGAACCCGAAGGCATTGACGAGGATTAACCATCCCGAGCATAAAAAAGAGACAATAAACATTCAATAATTAAAAAACTATGAAGAAAACAATCCTATTGGCAATGGCCGCTTTTGCAGGCCTTAACCTCTTTGCACAGAACGACAATGAGGAACCGCAGTTTACAGTAGTAAAGGAGAACCCCATTACAAGTATCAAAAATCAGAACCGTGCAGGTACCTGCTGGTGCTACTCATCGCTGGCATTCATTGAGTCGGAGCTTCTGCGTATGGGTAAAGGCGAGTATGACTTCTCGGAGATGTTCATCGTACACAACACTTATCTCGACCGCGCCGACAAGGCTGTGCGCACACACGGCGACGTATCATTCTCGCAGGGCGGTTCGTTCTACGACGTAATCTATGGTATGGAGCACTTTGGCCTTGTTCCCGAGGACGAGATGCGTCCCGGTGTAATGTATGGCGAGACGCTGAGCAACCACAACGAGCTGTCGGCCGTTAGCGACGCAGTTGTTGCCGCTATTGCCGAGGGTAAGCATCGCAGCTTGCAGGTAGACACCGATGGTCAGCCCCTCTGGAAGAAGGCAATTGCCGCCATCCACGACATTTATCTTGGCGAGCGTCCCGAGAAATTCACCTACAACGGCAAGGAATATACTCCCAAGTCATTCTACGAGTCAACAGGTCTGAAGGCCTCGGATTATGTATCGCTGACATCTTACAATCATCATCCTTATTACAGCTCATTTGTTCTTGAAATTCAGGACAATTGGCGTTGGGCACAGTCGTACAACCTTCCCATTGACGAGCTTCTCGAGGTATTCGACAACGCAATCAACGAGGGTTACACAATTGCTTGGGGTAGCGACGTGAGCGAGGCTGGATTCACACGCAATGGTACAGCCGTAATGCCTGCCGATACAAAGAGTGGCGACCTTCAGGGCTCTGATATGGCACGCTGGTTGAAGCTGAGCGAAGAAGAGAAGAAAGTTACTCCCAAACCCTCGAGCGAGAAATGGTGTACACAAGAGGAGCGTCAGATTGCATACGACAATTGGGAGACAACCGACGACCACGGTATGCAGATTTACGGTATTGCCAAAGACCAGAATGGCACAGAGTATTATATGGTTAAGAACTCTTGGGGTAAGAGCGGTAAATTTGACGGTATCTGGTATGCATCAAAGGCATTTGTGCGCTACAAAACAATGAACATCGTAGTCCACAAAGATGCGCTTCCCAAGCACATTGCCAAGAAGCTCGGCTTGAAATAAATTAAAGAATTAAAAAATTAAGAGGCTCGTGCCTCTTAATTTTTTATAAAATCGGCCTATTCCTATTAAAAAAAGTGGGAAATAGGCTGTTTTTTTTTATTGCTTTTTGTAACTTTACAAATTGAAAAAGAATTATCCTACGGCAAAAGTGGCCTTACGTCAGCAGAAGAGTAAGTCGATAGCGTCAGATAAATTAGTTGGTGATTGCCTAATTGGATGATTTATAAGCGGATAGCCTGCCTATATTGGTGCCGTGCAGCTGGTGAATATATAAAAGAGAGTAGAGCACCTCCGATGGTGATAACCGCAAAAGCAGCGAAAAAATAAAAAAATAAATATAAATGGGTCAGAAATGGAAGTATCAACCTCCGACATACAAACAGACAGAGGAAGCTAAGCGGCTCTCGGAAGAGTTGGACATTAGTCCCATTCTTTGCGGTCTGCTTGTTGCTCGAGGTGTAACGACTGCCGCCGATGCCCGACAATTCTTTCGCCCCAAACTTAGCAACCTACATAATCCATTCTTAATGAATGATATGGACGTTGCAGTTAGACGCCTGAATAAGGCGCTTGGGCGCAAAGAACGCATACTGGTGTATGGCGACTATGATGTTGACGGAACAACTGCTGTGGCGCTTGTATATAAATTCCTGCAGCAATTCTCGTCGAACATCGACTATTACATTCCAGATAGGAATGAAGATGGTTATGGTATCTCAAAAAGAGGTATCGATTATGCTCACTCTACCGGAGTGAAGCTTGTCATTGTGCTCGATTGCGGAATAAAAGCCGTCGAGGAGATTGCATACGCAAAGTCCAAAGGCATAGACTTTATCGTGTGCGACCACCACGTGCCCGACGATGAGCTACCCTGCGCGGTGGCCATCCTCAACCCCAAAAGATTCGATAATACCTATCCCTATCAGCATCTGTCGGGCTGTGGAGTAGGCTTTAAATTTATGCAGGCCTTCGCAATGGACAACGGCATCCCCGGCGAACAGTTATACTCGCTACTCGACCTCGTGGCGGTGAGCATAGCCTCAGACCTTGTGCCCATTATGGGCGAGAATCGTATCCTCGCCTACCACGGCTTGAAACAGATTAACCACGCCCCCAGCACGGGACTAAAGGCAATTATTCAAGTATGCGGCCTACGCGACAAGGAGATTAGTATGAACGATATAATCTTCAAAATAGGGCCGCGCATAAATGCATCGGGACGCATACAGCAAGGAAAAGTGGCCGTTGACCTCCTCATCGAAAATAATCTCAGAGCAGCGCTTGCAATGAGCGAGCAGATAAACGAATTTAACGAGACGCGCAAAGACCTTGACAAGAGTATGACCGAAGAGGCCAACCGCATAGTCGAGCGGCTCGATAATTTCGACGAGAAGCGCGCAATTGTAATCTTCAACGCCGATTGGCATCGGGGAGTAATAGGAATAGTAGCCTCACGCCTAACCGAGGTGTATCACCGTCCGGCAGTGGTGCTTACCTGCTCAGGAGACATTGCAACAGGCTCGGCACGCTCGGTAACAGGATTCGACGTTTATAAGGCCATAGAGAGCTGTCGCGGTCTGCTCGAGAATTTCGGCGGACACACCTATGCGGCAGGCTTTTCGCTGAAGGTCGAGAATATAGCCGAGTTTGCGCGACGCTTCGAGGAGTATGTTACGGGAAACATTCTCCCCGAACAGACCGACCCCATCATAGAGATTGAGGCCGAGCTTGATTTTCAGCAAATAACACGTAAATTCTTTAACGAACTAAAGAAATTCGCCCCGCACGGCCCCGATAATCCAAAGCCCATATTCTGCACACATAATGTCTATGATTATGGCACCAGCAAGGTTGTCGGACGCCGTCAAGAGCACATAAAACTCGAGCTTGTCGATAATAAGTCGAGCAACGTGATAAACGGCATTGCATTCGGGCAGAGCGAGCAGGCAAAATACATAAAATCGAAGCAATCGTTCGACATCTGCTACACGCTCGAGGATAATACCTACAAGCACGGCGAAGTGCAGTTGCAAATAGAGAGCATACGTACAAAGAAAATCCCCAAATAGAGGAATTGTTCCCGATAAATATTACAACTGTTGAAATACAGAGCGATACTCAAACAATATTGGGGATACGACGATTTTCGCGGCATACAGCGCGAGATAATCGAAAGTATAGAGGCCGGGCGCGACACGCTAGGCCTTATGCCTACGGGTGGCGGCAAGAGCATAGCCTTTCAGGTGCCGGCGCTAGCCCGCGAGGGGCTCTGCATAGTGGTAACTCCCCTGATTGCGCTTATGAAAGACCAAGTGGCCAATCTGCGCAGTCGCAGCATCAAGGCAGCAGCCATTTATAGCGGAATGCGCACGTCCGAGGTTATAAAAGTGCTCGAAAATTGTATCTTTGGCGACTATAAATTCCTGTACGTCTCGCCCGAGCGTCTCTCGTCCGAGATTTTCCTAAATAAAGTGCGCAAAATGCCCGTCTCGCTCATCACCGTCGATGAGGCCCACTGTATCTCGCAGTGGGGACACGATTTTCGTCCCGCCTATCGTCGCATAGCCGAGTTGCGCAGGCTCTTTCCCCGAGTGCCCGTGCTTGCACTGACGGCAACAGCCACGCTCGGCGTTGTGCGCGATATTCAACAGCAGCTGGGATTCGAGCACGAGAATTGCTTCAGAATGAGCTTCGAGCGCAAGAATCTTGTATATGTCGTTCGGCGCACCGAGAATAAGTTTCAGGAACTTCTGCATATACTCGGCAGTATCGAGGGTTCGACTATAATATATGTACCCAACCGTAAAAAATGCAAGGAATTGTGCGATTGGCTCGTCGCCCACGAAATTACTGCCGAATATTATCACGCAGGCCTTGCCCCCGAGAGTAAGGACGAGAAAGAGGAACGTTGGCGCACGGGCCTCTCTCGTGTCATTGTTGCCACAAATGCCTTTGGAATGGGCATCGACAAGCCCGACGTTAGGTTGGTTGTGCACACCGACCTTCCCAATTCCTTAGAGGCCTATTTTCAAGAAGCAGGCCGTGCCGGACGCGACGGCCTGCGCGCCTATGCTGTCGTGTTGTACAGCCGACGGGACAGCGCCACCGTCTCGCGCCGCCTTGCCGACAATTACCCCTTGCCCGAGTTTATCCGCACGGTATATGATAATCTGTGCTACTATTATACGATGGCCTTAGGCGATGGGCTGAATTGCACTTTTGAGTTTGCTCTGGCCGATTTTTGTCATAAATATCATCTGCCTATTTTACCCACGGACAGCGCGCTGCGCATCCTCACCCGTATGGGCTATATTGAGTATGTCGAGGAGATGGAATATTCGTCGCGTCTCTGCTTTATTGTCGGGCGCGACGACCTTTACCGCATATATAATCTCTCGGACGAGCTCGATAGGCTCATTACGGCTCTGCTGCGCAATTACAGCGGGCTTTTCAGCGATTTTGTCTTTATCGACGAGCGCTATCTTGCCCGATTGCTTGGGGTAACAAGGCATCGTCTTTACGAACTTCTTGTGTCGCTATCGAGGAAGGGTATAATACAGTATGCTCCGTCGAAGAAATGCCCGATTGTAACATTCACACGTCAGCGTGTGCTGGGCGAGGAGCTTCGTTTTGCTCCCGAGGTTTATGATGAGAGACGCGAGGCTTTCTCGGCGCGTCTGGGGGCGATGCTTAAATATGCCACAAGCGACGAAGAGTGTCGCAGCCGCTATCTTTTGCACTATTTTAACGACGTTGAGGCGTCCGATTGTGGCCATTGCGACGTCTGTCTGTCGCGTCGTGGGAACGAACCTTCTGATGGGGTGCTCGCTTCGGATTCCTCGTTGCTGCTTTCGTTGCTTTCCGATGGTAGGGTGCACTCTACGGCTGAGATTGAGGCGCTGGCCCTGCCGCGTGCGAGGCAGGTGGCTGTGCTGCGGCATCTGTGCGATGAGGAACGTATCGTCGTTGTCAATGGGGGAGTGAGGATAAATACATAGAGCATCGGAAAAGTCCGATGCTCTATTTGTCTGTTGTTGTGCTTTTTGTGCAGTCGTTTTATCGTGCGTAGTTTACGGCACGTGTCTCGCGTATTACGGTGATTTTTACCTGTCCGGGGTAGGTCATTTCGTCTTGAATCTTCTTTGCTATCTCACCCGATAGCTGCTCGGTCTGTTTGTCGTCAATCTTATCGGCACCGACAATTACGCGAAGCTCGCGTCCGGCCTGTATTGCGTAGGTCTTTGTTACGCCGGGATAGGACATTGCAAGCTGCTCAAGGTCGTGCAGGCGCTTGATATATGCCTCGACAATTTCTCGACGTGCACCGGGACGTGCACCCGAGATTGCGTCGCACACCTGAACGATGGGGGCTATGAGGCTGGTCATTTCGACCTCATCGTGGTGGGCGCCGATGGCGTTGCAGATGTCGGGCTTCTCTTTGTATTTCTCGGCAATTTTCATACCATACTCGGCGTGCGGAAGCTCGGTCTCTTCGTCGGGAACTTTTCCAATGTCGTGCAGAAGGCCGGCGCGTTTGGCTTTCTTGGGGTTCAGTCCAAGCTCGGCGGCCATTATTGCGCACAGATTGGCTGTCTCGCGTGCGTGCTGCAAAAGATTCTGACCGTATGACGAGCGGTATTTCATCTTTCCTATGATGCGGATGAGCTCGGGGTGCATTCCGTGTATTCCTAGGTCGATTGTGGTGCGCTTACCTGTTTCGATAATCTCCTCTTCAATCTGTTTCTTTACTTTTGCCACTACCTCTTCGATGCGTGCAGGGTGTATGCGGCCGTCGGCTACAAGCTGGTGCAGTGCAAGGCGGGCAATCTCGCGACGTACGGGGTCGAAGGCGCTCAGGACAATTGCCTCGGGGGTGTCGTCAACGACAATTTCGACGCCTGTGGCTGCCTCAAGGGCGCGTATGTTGCGACCCTCGCGGCCTATGATGCGGCCTTTCATTTCGTCGTTGTCGATGTGAAATACTGTTACCGAGTTTTCTATTGCTGTTTCGGTGGCGACGCGCTGTATTGTTTGTATGACGATTTTCTTTGCTTCGCGGTTGGCGGTGAGCTTGGCGTCGTCAATTATGTAGTTGATGTATGAGTCGGCTTGTGCTTTCGCCTCTTCTTTAAGCGACTCGACGAGACGTTCACGTGCTTCGTCGGCCGATAGACCGCTGATGGTTTCGAGCTTCTCGCGCTCTTGTTGGTGCAGTTTGTCGAGCTCTTCTTGCTTGCGTTCGATTACTGCTTTCTGCGCTTCGATGTTTTCTTTGAATGAGTCGAGCTCGCTTTTGCGACGCTGAATATCTTCGTTGCGCTGGTTCAGCTGTATCTCGCGCTGCTTGATGTGATTCTCGGCCTGCTGCAACTTGTGGTTGCGCTGCGAGATTTCTTTCTCGAGCTCGGCTTTTTTGTTTAGAAATTTCTCTTTTACTTCGAGCAGTTTATTCTTCTTTATTACCTCGGCCTCTTTGTTGGCCTCTTCGATAATGCGCTCGCGCTTGGATTTTAGCGCAAAATGGCTTATCAGGTATAGTCCGCCGCCGATTATTATTCCAACGACGATGCTGATGATTAGTGATGTGATAGACATAATGTTTTAAATTTATATATAAAAATAGCACATCGCAATATTCGGGTGGAGCGGCAGCTCTTGTTCCTCTTGAATATGGCAATGCGCGAAATTTCGTGTGTGGGCAGTGCCTTTTTGGGGCGCTGCTGGGGGTGCGGGTTACTCCTGTGTTTGCAGTGTATCGTCTATCAGCCTTGATAATTCGGCTATCTTGCGCATTGTCTGCGCTGAGCCTATGTTGTCGGTCTTGCTGACAAGGCGGTATGCAATATCTATGGCTACCATTGTTAGCACTTTTTGTGAGCCTTGCTCCGAGAATGCTTTGTTATATGGTATCAGTGTGTCGTTTATTAAACGGGCTGCCTG
Organism: Bacteroidaceae bacterium; assembly: GCA_045533955.1. Lineage (GTDB taxonomy): Bacteria > Bacteroidota > Bacteroidia > Bacteroidales > Bacteroidaceae > HGM04593. The sequence goes on along the minus strand of JAZSIU010000101.1, from coordinate 43,363 downwards.
ACGGTAGTAGGGCTCTTCGCTTGCCGGAACGCTAAGCGGGTAGGATACTCCATCGACAATTAGGTTAATTCCCACAATTCTATCTTCCATAATGCTTGGTCATTTAAAAATTATCTATTTTGTCAAGGACTCAATGCACCGGTCGATTTCGCGCACAAGTGCGGTAAGTCTCTCGCGGGTGGTGCTTATTTCGGCATCGCTCAGGGAGATTACCTTGGCTTGTTTAAGGTTGTTGTAGCTGTGCTCGATTGCAGAGAGACGCTGTTCTAATGTTTGAATGTGGCTGTCGGCCTGCTCAAGGGCGTCGGTGAGCTCCTTGATGCGTTCTTGGGCTTTTTGGTGGTTGGCTACCAGCAAACGAAGCTTTTGTTCAAATTGTATCAGTGTCGTTGTCTCTTTTTCGGTCATAGTTACGACAATCTTTCTGCAATTACTTAATGTTTTGTGGCTTCGAGCTGTTGCTGCGATGCTTGTGTGGTATAATTGCAGTTACTGCAAATATATATTATTTTTGGGAATTTAGAAAGATTTGTATCTTTTTTTTGCCTAAATAGTGCTTTTAATGTGCTCCTGAGGCGGAATTTGTGGTTTTTGTGGCTATTGTGCCGCAATTATTCCTGCTTCGATGAAAAGTTGCCTGTAAAATGTGGCTTTTTTCTCGAGGGCTATGGGGTAGGCGCGTGAGGTCGAGGGCATACGGTAGAGTTTTACTCTTTGGCCAAGCTGCGGAATGGCAACGCTGTCGCCTATCGGGGGTGGGGTAATCTGGTAAGGCGAGAGTACTGTGTGGGCCGATTTTTCGCCGGTAACGGCTATTGTGTGGCAGTGGGGTATCTGCTTTAGGAGCTTGGGAAGGTTGGTGGGCTCGATTATTTCGAGGTGGAGGTCGGAGGCGTTGCCCTTTTTGCGTCGCACGGCGGTGGCTGCGTCGTACAGGGCTATTCCTTTCTCGTTGAGGAAGGCCTCTATCTTGGGGCGGTCGAAGGCTTTTTCGCTCTTTTTTATAAAGTGTGCGGGATTGTCGAAGAATATCAGCCCTGCCATTTTCCAAAAGTCGTTGCTGATATTGGGGTAGTAAAAGTCCATTGACCAACGGGTGCGGGGTGGTGGAAAACTGCCGAGCAGCAGTACCCGGGCGTTTGCGGGCAGAAAAGGTGCCCACGGGTGGCGCTCTATATTATTGTTCATTGTCTTCTGTCGGGGGGATAAATTCGTAGCGGTGGAGCATTTCCACAGGGTTATAGGCGCGTTTCACTTGTCGCAAGCCGGGGTCGCCAAGGTCTTCCTCGCGGTTGACGTATATCACCTCGGGGTGTTGCGAGAGAATGTCGCTGACGAACATTTTGTTGATGGCCTCGCCTGAGCCTACTACTGCGCGCCCTGCCTTTTCGATGTGTACGTATAGTGTGTCGCCGAATATTTCGCCCAGCGTGAAGGCTGCAATCTTGCCATCGACCTCCAGCAGGCCGGCGGGCTGAGGGAAGCGTGTGTGGTTGCGTACGGTTGCCATACACTGCCACTGCTCGTAGCAGCGCATCGACTCCTCGCGGTTGTGCTGACAGTCGCGGTCGGCCATTAAGAATTTCAGCGTCTCGTGTGTGTCATCGGCTGTGAAGCGACGGAAACTGTGGTTGGGATTTTCGGCAAGGAATTTGTTGTATCGGTTACGCTTTTTGTTGAGTGCCTTGCCTTTTAGGCTGGCAAGGGATTCTGCGCTGTATATATAGTCGCTCCAATCTTCGAGCAAGGCTGTTGTGTGGTGGGGGAGTAGTGCCTCTATCTGTTCTTTGTATGGCGCAGGGACGGCTGTCAGACGCAGTGCCTCGCCCGTGGTTGCACAGTGCTCTTCTAACTGCTTTATCGACGAGGCGAGGGGCAGGCTGCCTATTGGCATAAGAAAGGCTGCTTCTCTTGGGTCGGATTGTGATTTTGTGGCTATGAACAGTGTCTGCTGCTCTATTGCGTAGCGGTAATTCATAAAGCGTGCCCACATTATGAGATTACCGGGGGTGTAGTCGCACGAGCGTGCGGGAATATACGGGGCGAATTGTTGCAGCTCGTGTAATGCGTCTATTGTTATTGGCTTTAGTGTGAGCATTTTTTATTGTATAACAGTAAGAGGATGCCCTTTGTGGTGTGGGTAGGGCACCCTCTTTTGTATTTTTTGCTGAGTATTATTTATCGTCGTTTTTTTACTTTTTGTCAATGTCCTCGGCTTGCTGACGCGGCTCCTTCTTGGCGAGGGTTACGAGGCGATAGACGTAATCGACCATCCACTGCTCGCTGTATCCCAGCTTCTCTTTATATTGACGAACGGCATATACGGTCTTGAATGTAGCCTCGTCTTTCCAACTGTTCTTTGTGAGAATATCGTGGATAGTCTTTTCGGTGAGTGTGCGCAGTGCCTTGTTCATAAATGAGGGCATACGCAGTTTCCAGCTGAGCAGATTGCCGACGAGTATCATAAGGTCGTTGTTGAAACCTTGAAATGCGAACAGATAGGGCTGCGCGCTGTTGATGTTCTTGCAGTTTTTCTTTATTGAGGTGTCAATCTCTTTAAAGAATGCGTCGTTCATTCCATATAGTTGCTCGAGCATTTTGCGGCAGCGGCTGCGCTCGGCAAGGCCTAATTTGTTGTTCTGTGTAGGTATTTTCAGTGTGCGCTTGAATGTTGCTACGTCGGGCAGCATTGCAAGGTTTGTTATACCTAAATTAGAGGCGAGCACCGATTGGTAATATACGCGTATGAGGGTCATAAAGTCCTCCATTCCGCCTACCTTCTCGACCTGTTTATCTTTTTTCTTGAAAAAACTGAATATTCCCATTTTTTTTATGTTATTTCTTTGTTTTTCTTATTGCTTTCTTCTCTTTTGTTGCTCCTCGAGCAGGCGTTGCTGCTCTTGTTGCAGTGCCTCGAGGCGGGCCATCATTCCGCTGCGCTTCTGAGGATTGTTCTTGTTGGCCTCGTGGTAGGCCTGCATCTTGCGCAGAAGCTCGTCCTCTTTTACTGCGTGTCTCAGATAGATGAATGTAAACACACTGATGAGGGTCGATAAGAAATAGTAGTAGTTAAGTCCCGATGAGTAGTCGTTGAAGATGAAGAAGAATACAACGGGCATAATGTACATCATCCAGCGCATAATTTTCATCTGCTGCTCCTGTTCGGGCGAGCCTCCCATATTGGGCTGCATTTTCGAGGTATAATAGGTGTTAAGTATCTGTGTTACACAGAACAGCAGACAGAAGATGCTTATATGGTTGCCAATGGGCCATATTGATGTTCCCCAACTTATGAGCGCGTCGTACGACGAAAGGTCGTGGGCCCACAAGAAACTCTGCTGACGAAGCTCTATGGCATTCGGGACAAAATTAAAGAGGGCTATGAATATGGGCATCTGTATGAGCATCGGCAGGCAGCCTCCCATAGGGCTTGCGCCGTATTTGCTGTATAGGCCCATAATCTCTTGCTGCTTGCGCATTGCATCCTCGGGCTTGGGGTATTTTGCGTTAATCTCGTCGATGTAGGGCTTTAGTGCTCGCATCTTGGCCGATGATACGTATGATTTTAGTGTGAAGGGGTATACGGCGGCCTTTACAATGAGTGTCAGCAGCAGAAGCACCACTCCCATACTTATTCCCCAGCTTGTGAGCCAGTCGAAGAGGTAGATGATAAAGTAGCGGTTGATGAGGCGCACGATGGGCCATCCAAAATATATTAACTCGTGCAGATTGAGGTCTTTATCGGGGTTGATGCCGAGCTTGTTGCTTGCCTTGAGTGTGCTGTATTTGTTGGGGCCGAAATAGAATTGAAGCTCCGTGGGGGTCTTTCCGCTGGGGTCGAATCCTGTGTACATTGCTGCCGAGCAGTTTTTCATAAATCCACGGCCCTCGTGCAGGGTGTCCGATACAAGCGATACGTCGTTGAAACTCTCGCCGGCAATTACTATGCACGAAAAGAATTGGTTCTTGAATGCCACCCAATCGACGGGCTCCTTAATCTGCTCTTTGTCGCTTTCGCGCTCGCTCAGATTGTCGGTGTCGTCGTCGCTCAGCTTATATGTAATGTTTGTGTATTGTTGCTCAAATGTAAAGCCCTTCTCTTGCTGGCGCAGCAGCTGGTTCCAATTGATGCCAATCTCGCGGGTCGAGCTTGGGAAGAATCCGCTCATATTGTGAGCCTCTATCGAGAGGTTTGCCATATAGCTGTCCGACAAAAGGTTGTAGCGGAAGTCGATGTATTTATCCTCGGTGAAGGCAAGGCGCATTATGACGCTGCTGTCGCTTTGCTCGACGGGGGTAAAGTACATATCGGCGGTGTTGATGTTCTCCTCTTTTCCGTCGAGTGTGAAGTAGAATTGGTTGCGCAGTGTCTTGCTGCGGCGACCGTTGGCGATGCTCGTCTCATCGTCGGCCGAGAATAGGGTAACGGGTGCGCCCTCTTGATTGTTGTAGTCGGCGAGTGTGGCCGAGGTTATGCGCGCACCGAGTGTCGAGATGTCGATGCTCAGTTTCTCATTCTTGAGGGTGATGTTTTTGGCTTCGCCTTTTAATGCGTTGAACAGGAAAGAACTGCTGTCGCTCTTTTGCTCGTTTAATTTTGCTTCGCGCTCTTGAATCTCTTTGGCTCTTAATTGCTCTTGCTCGTATTGGGCGGCTGCAATCGAGTCTTGATAGCGTCTTTGAGCCTCTATTTTCTCGGGGTTGGGTTGGTTGAAATAGAAATAACCTCCTAATACTAATGCTATAAGCACGTATCCGATAATACTATTCTTGTCCATCTTTTTGCTTGAATTTTTCTCTCAATTTTGATAATTGCCTGCAAAGTTAGTAAAAATAACCTAATAAATAGACTTTGTGGGTAAAAAATGTCGGTGAATAAGGCGCTATTTTGCCTTTCTGCAAAATATAACTCATTAGTTTGTGTTCTCTTTTGTCTTTTGTGTAATTCTTTGCAATTTACATTTAATGAAATTTTACATTGTGCCCGAAATTTGTTATCTTCGCCCGAAAATTACAATTACTATGAAGCGAGTATCTTTTTTTCTATCGTTTTTTATCATTACCTCGGCTGCTCTAAAAGCTCAGTCGCCCGAGGCGGTGATGAAATATTTCGACAAACGTCTTGATGCGCTTGTCAATGAGAGCCGCTTGCCTGCGGATACTGATTTTAGCCTCGATGACAACGAGCGTACCGACCCAACTTATTTTAGAATGTTCGCCCCCACTGTGCTTTATGAATCGACAATTAAGCAGGGTTTTTCCAAAGGGTTCGACATTCCGCAAAAATATACCGACAGCGACATTGAAATGTACGAGCATCGGAAAATGATGATTGACCGCCTGATGCTCAACGTCTATAAATTGCGCCCCGACGTTGTAGGAATGACCGAGGCTGATATGCGCCGCGAGGTAACACCTACCGAGCTCGAGAAAAAGCAGCGCGCACTGATTGAGGAGAAAAAGGATAAACCCTTGGCAATTCCCGATAATGTACAGGGTAATCTCGAGACAAAGATTGTAAAGCCCAACTATTGGCGCACATCGGGTAGCTTCTCGTTCAGCTTCACGCAGAACTATTTCTCGGGCAACTGGGCGCAGGGTGGCGATAACAATAAGACACTAATCACCAATCTGAAACTGCATCTTAACTACAACGATAAAAAGAAAATATCGTTCGAAAATACTTTCGAGGCAAAATTGGGCTTTGTTACAGTTTCGGGCGATACTCTGCACAACTATAAGACCAACAATGATATGTTGCGTCTCGACTCTAAATTCGGTTACAAGATTCTTAACAATGTGAACCTCTCGGCTAAGATGACACTGCAAACACAGTCGATGCCCAACTATCCGACAAACACACGCGACTTTGTCTCGAACTTTATGGCACCGTTCGATGCCAATTTCTCGGTCGGTCTCGACTATAAGCGCAGTGGTAAGAATTGGAACCTCTCGGTCTATTTTGCACCCCTCTCGGCTTACAACTATAAATTCGTGCGCTACGGCTATCTTGCCTCGCGTTACGGCATTCGCGCGGGACGTCAGCATAAAGAGGACTTTGGTACGCAGATACAGCCCACGCTAAATGCCACTCTGTGCAAGAATGTAACCCTTTATTCGCGTATGGAGTTTTATACCAACTATTCGCGCGCCTATTTCAACTGGGAAAATACCTTTAAAATGAAGATTAACAAATATCTCGATGCAACACTCTTTATGCACGGACGCTTCGACGATAGTTCGCGCGGACTTTACAGCGACTCGTATGGCTATTGGCAATTTAAGGAGTATATGTCGTTGGGATTGACATATTCGTGGTAATTACGGAAACGAATCTAATATGATGAGTGTTTGAATGTAAGATAAATGTGAGTGGTATATGAGCGTGATGAATTTATCGTCTTTTTTCCCGATAACCGACCCTACGTGGATTTTCTTTTGGGTGCTGTGCATAATACTTTTTGCACCGCTATTGTTTCAGAAACTGCGTCTGCCGCATATCATTGGTATGATTTTGGCCGGATTATTGGTGGGCCCCAACGGGTTCAACATTCTTGAAAGGGACGATAGCTTCGAGCTTTTCGGAAAGGTTGGCCTTTACTATATAATGTTTCTTGCGAGCCTCGAGATAAATATGCAGGAGATGAAGAAGCATAGGGCCGGGGCGCTCACATTGGGTCTTTTGGCCTTTGCCGTACCTATCCTGTTGGGCCTTTTTACAAACATCATTGTGCTCGATTTTAACATTATAACAGCGGTGCTGCTGGCGAGTATGTACGCTTCCTACACCCTAATATCCTATCCCATTGTGGCACGATACGGACTTTCGCGTCTAAAATGTGTCAATTTTGTGGTGGGCGGCACTGTGATAACCGACACGCTTACGCTTTTTGTGCTGGCCGTGGTGGGCGGATTGTTCAGTGGCGAGTCGGACGGGTGGTTCTTTGTGCTTCTTCTGCTGAAGCTGATACTGCTGACAGGGGTGATAATTTTCTTCTTTCCGCGCATCGCCCGACATTTTTTTCGTAAATACACCGACGGCACAATACAGTACATTTTTGTGATGGCGCTGCTCTTTTTGGGTGCAGGAATGATGGAGCTTGTGGGAATGGAAGGTATTTTGGGCGCCTTTATAACAGGTCTTGTGCTCAACAGGCTCATCCCTCACTCATCGCCCTTGATGCGCCGCATAGATTTTATAGGCAATGCCATTTTTATCCCATATTTTCTCATTGGTGTGGGAATGATAATAAATGTCAAGGTACTTTTTGCCGACGGTGGGGCGCTGCTTGTTATGCTGGCAATGGTGATTACGGCGCTCAGTGGAAAATGGTTGGCCTCGTGGATTACCGCAAAGAGTTTCAAACTCGGCGGCGACGAACAGAGGCTTATGTTCGGACTGAGCAGCTCGCAGGCCGCAGCTACGCTGGCAGCCGCGCTTGTGGGACACGGAATTATTATGCCTGACGGCTCGCCACTGCTGAACGACGATGTACTCAACGGCACAATTCTGCTTATCCTTGTATCGTGTATAGTAAGCTCGATTGTAACCGACCGCGCCTCGCGCAAGATAATAGTCTCGGGTGCAAGCCTCGACAAGCCCGTCAACGCATCGAAAAAGACTCTTCTGGCACTTGCCAACCCAATGATGGTCGATAAACTGATGGATCTTGCACTGCTTATGCGCAAAGAAAATTCGGCAATTCCCCTCTCGGCCGTTACCGTGGTGCTCGACGAGGACGAGAAGATGCAGAATCGTGCAACGCGCCTCCTTGACACAGCCGCACAGATTGCAGCCTCGGTCAATGTTCCTCTGCTCACAAAGATGCGCCTTACCACCAACCTCTCGAACGGTATTATCCACGAGGTGAAAGAGAATGACTATCGCGAGCTCATCGTTGGCTTTCACAAAAAGGAGACAACAAACGACTCCTTCCTCGGAAATGTGTTGCCCGAGCTGTTGCGCGGTCTTAATTGTCAGATAATTATGGCACGTCTGACGATGCCTCTGAACACAATCCGACGCATACATATTACCTTCCCCGCAAAGGCCGAGTTTGAAGCCGGATTCTCGAATTGGGTCGAGCAGACGGCGCGTATGGCCGAGGGAATGGGCTGTCGCGTCTGTTACCACGGGCACCCCGATACTATGGCCCTGATTGAGAAACAGTTAAAAGTCTTTGCCACCGTCGAAGCAGAGTTCTTTGCCACCGATGGCGGCAACGACCTCAAGCGCCTCTCCAAGATTATAAGAACAGACCATCTGCTCATAATAGTCAGCGCCCGCCGAGGCTCAATATCGTTCCGTCCCTCGCTCGACCACGTATTTACGCAGTTGCAGCGCGATTATCAAGAGACTAGCATCCTACTCATCTACCCCAACGGATATTCGCTCGATAGCGAGACCAACTGATGCCATTATTCCTCGTCGGACGGAGCGTGGGGCATTTTGTTGCGTATAATCGTGTCTATTGAAAAATATCCCGCTCCCGAGAGTAACAGCAGAGTGAAAATAGAGAGATAAATGAGTGCAGGCTCGCGCACCACAAAAGGGTCGTTGCCGTGAATGGCTATCAGCGCCACGCACATTGCAAAAATCATAGGCAGCAGTGCAAGGCGAAAAAGCACCCCGAAAATTATGCACAGCGAGCAGACAACCTCGGCAAAAATAATGCTCACGAGCGAGAGCGTACTGCCAATGCCCAATGGGTCGGGGAAACTGATTGCCAACGCCGAGAACGCCATCAGCTTGTCAATCCCGTGGTTCAGAAAAAACATACCGAAAATAATGCGGGCGGCCAAAATAAGCGCCGATGCAGCCACGGGCGAGGGTGGCGCAGGAAATAGTAATCTTAAAAAACGGTTCATAATTAAGCGGAGTGTAATGTTTGTTGATAAACACCACACTCCGCCTGTTTGTTTTTGTCGGCCTGCTGCAAAATGGACTATTTAAGCTCGAATTTTACATTTACGTGCACCGTATAGGTTATTTTCCCTATGGATATTGCTCCGTCGGACGCTTCGGCCCCGAGGCTGTTGTCGGCGCTCTCTTCCACTGCGACACTGCGACTCTTATACATACGCGGTTGCTGAGAATTGCTTGTGTTCCACGAACTTATGCGTATAGCCTTTCCGATAGTCTGCTCTACGGCGGCAGCGTATGCGGCAGCCTGTGTGCGCGCTTTTTTCATTGCCTCGACGCCCAATTCTGTTATAATCTCCTCGCTCTTTGTGAATTTTGTGCGTGCAAGAGAGATGTTGGTGATGCTGCGCTCCTCTAATTCGTTGATAATCTTCTGCATAGTGGCTGCGTCGCTCAATTTCAGCATATAGCTTGCCTCGCTGCGCGCGGTGGGGCGCCTCGAGAATGTCTTGTAATCGACGCTGCTGCCCATAAAATCGAGCGTAAGAGCCTCGGAAACATCAACCTTATTGGCTTTTAGCACAAGAATCATTGCCTCTTGAAGCTCTTGAAGCGTCTTTTTGCCTTTGTAGTCGCTCTCCTTTATTGTTATGGACAGATAAAGCTCGTCGGGGGTTACTTCGCGCCTCGCTTCGGCTTGCATATCAATGCTTGGAGGCTCACTCTGCGCAATTGCAGCAAGGGGAAGTAGGAGTGCGAGCAGCGTCGCAAAGAGTGCTTTTTTGATGGTTGAGAGTTTTTCTTTCATAATCTTTCTGTTTTTTTTGCCTTTTCTGTGGGGCGGTTTATTTTGCTTGCAATATAGGACAACTTTTCCGACTAAAAAGAATTTTGGTAGCGCTTTTTAATAAATTTTACCCCTCGGGTGCTTTTTTTCTGATATTTTAAGATTATGCAGGCTCCTCTGTTCTCCGCCTTTGTCGATGGATTTTTAAACAATTTGCCGGCCTTGTCTGTTTTAAGCCTTGTAAACATTAAATTTAAAAGAATTATGAAAAGAATCTTTAATGCAGCCATTGTTACGTTGTTACTGTTACAATTTGCGTTGCCCATCGCTGCACAGCGTTGGGCGCGTGTCTATGATTCGCCGGTTACAGTCTATAATTTCACCGAGACTGTAAATACAGCCCCCGAGGTTATAAATATCTTTTATAATACTCAGGGAGAATATTTTCACGACCCTCTTGCTCCGCGATTTATTCTGACCGACCGCGAGGGAAAATGGGGCCTCGGCATTGGTGGTTATCTGATGGCCCGCGCCGAATTCGACTTTGACAAGATTGTCGATAATGTCGATTTTATGCCCTCGCAGATACAGCGTGGCTTTGGCCCCTCGAGCCAATATCAGATGGATATTACAACATCGACGCTTTACATTAAATTGCTGGGGCACAGCCGTCTGCTGGGCGATTTTCAGATTTATACCTCGGGCGATTGGCGCGGAGAGGGTAAGAATTTCCGCTTGTTGAATGCTTATATGCGTACAAAATATATTACTTTGGGATATACCACGGGAGGGTTTATGGACCTTGCAGCCTATCCTGCCACCGTCGATAATGCCGGCCCTTGCGGAATGACCTTTTATCGCACCACGCAGCTCGCTCTGAATTTTGAGCTTTTCAGGGGAATGACGATGGGCATTGGCATCGAGGCTCCTAACCTCTCGGCCACCGTCGATGAATATACGAGTGTGGGTGCGCAGAGCTTCCCAAATATTCCCATCTATTTTAAATATAGATTGTACGAGGACGCACACGTGCGTCTGGGCGGTATCTTGCGCGACGTCTCCTATCGTAATCTTGCGAGCAACAGCAAGCGACAGAAAATTGCGTGGGGTGCTCAGGCCAGCACACTGCTCACGCTCGGTAAATTGCACGTCAGCGGGCAGTATTCTATCGGCGAGGGTATAGGTTCGCTTGTTAACGACATCTCGAATATCGGTGTCGATATAGTGCCCGTACCCGATTATGACGGGCAGATGATGTTACTGCTCACCGACGCTTGGTTCGCTGCGGCGCAGTACAATTTTTCGAGCCGTCTGTTTGCCTCGGCTACGTACAGTCAGACTAATCTGCGCTCGCGCCGAGGGCTGGCCGATGCTCGTCCCGATATGTACAAGCGCGGGCAGTATCTTGCGGTGAATATGTTTGCGATGGTGAGCGAGAATATGCAGCTGGGCGTGGAGTATCTGCACGGGTGGCGTCTCGACTTTGACGAACATACTTATAATGCCAACCGTATAAACCTATCGGCAAGATATAATTTCTGATTGTCATTGATTGTGAATTGTGTAGGGCTCGACATAATATCCTCGTATATTTGTCGGGCCTTATTTATGTCTTATTAAAATTATAAACAGGATTATCTGTCTGTTGTTAGTAAAAAAAGTAATACAATTTATGCTCGATATAAATATATTTTATATATTTGCTAACGGTAGAATGCGGCGGTGCGCGTTTATGCAACTTCTTGCATCTTTGCTAAGTTTGCAACAATGCCCCGCTTGCTGCTTTAAGAGAGTGTGGCAGATACAGTTTCTTGTTTATACCGGCTTGAAAATGAATAAATAACACAAAATAGAACTAATTTTTTAATTATGGAAATCTCTTATCTGTTAATTGTCGCTTTTATGTTTATGTTGGCGATAATAGATTTGACGGTAGGTGTCAGCAATGACGCTGTAAACTTTTTGAGCTCGGCGGTAGGAAGCAAGGCCGCAAAATTGCGTACAGTGCTTATTGTGGCGTCAATAGGTGTGTTTGTCGGTGCTGCATTCAGCAGTGGTATGATGGATATTGCCCGCCACGGAATCTTTCAGCCGCAGTATTTCTACTTCAGCGAGGTAATGTGTATCTTTCTTGCTGTGGTGATAAGCGACGTCTTTTTGCTCGACCTTTTCAATTCTCTCGGATTACCCACATCAACCACAGTGTCGATGGTGTTCGAACTTCTTGGAGCCGCGTTTATAATCTCAATTATAAAAATGTCCACCGATACAATGCCCGAGATTCCCGATGAGGGTATTCTTGCTCTGCTGAACACGGAGAAGGCATTGACGATGATTATCTCAATTTTCCTCTCGGTGGCAATAGCCTTTGTCTTTGGTCTTATTGTGCAGTGGATTTCACGCCTTATCTTTACGTTCCACTTTCGTCGTAATCTTGCGGCAAAGATTGGTGTGTTCGGTGGAATTGCTGTAACAGCCATTCTCTATTTTATGCTTATCAAGGGATTGAAGGGCAGCACATTGGTTCGGGCCGATGTTAAAGAGTATATCGACAATAATACCTTTATGCTTATTCTCGCCTCTTTTGCCTTCTTTACAATACTTATGCAGATTCTTCATTGGCTCAAGGTGAATGTGCTAAAGATTGTGGTTCTTATAGGAACATTTTCGTTGGCACTTGCTTTTGCGGGTAACGACCTTGTGAACTTCATAGGTGTTACGTTGGCCGGATTGTCGTCGTTTATGGACTTTACCGATAATGCCGGCGGTGTTGCAGCCGACCAATATGTGATGACCTCGCTGATGAAGTCAGCAACGACACCTGTATATTTCCTCATTGGAGCGGGTGCTGTGATGGTGTTTGCACTATCTACAAGCAAAAAGGCCAAGAAGGTGCTTCAGACATCAATAAACCTCACAAGCCAGAAAAATGATGAGAATGATATGTTCGGCTCGTCGCCTTTGGCACGTAATATCGTGCGCGTTACCACAAATATGGTAACTGCAATTTCTCGTAAGACACCCGAGAATGTGAAAGAGTGGGTAAACAAGCGCTTTACCCCGCTCGAGGAGCGCGAGGATGTGGCATTCGACCTTGTTCGTGCATCGGTTAATCTGGTGCTTGCAGGTCTGCTCATTGCGCTGGGTACATCGTTGAAACTCCCTCTTTCGACAACATACGTTACATTTATGGTTGGTATGGGTTCTTCGCTGGCCGACCGTGCGTGGGGGCGCGAGAGTGCCGTTTACCGTGTAACGGGCGTTGTGTCGGTTATCGGCGGATGGTTCATCACAGCGGGTGCAGCGTTTATCCTCGCAGCGCTTGTGGCCACAATTATGTATTTTGGCGGCATTGTGGCAATGTTTATAATGATTGCAATTGTTGTTTATCTGCTTATTCAGAGCCACATAAATTATAATAAGAAACAGAGCGCCGAGAAGCAGGATACAAAGATGGAGGTTATTATGTCGTCCGAGAATCCCGAGGAGGTGTGGGAGCAGTTGAAGCTGCACTCGGCTGAAACGCTCTCGAAGACCCTCTCTTTCTCGGCCGAGACATATAAGGTGCTTTTCGACGCCTTCTCGAAAGACGACCATCGTCCCTTGCGCAGCTCGCTCATTAAGATTGTCGACGAGAAGAACCTTATGAAAAAGATGCGCCGTTTCGAGACACGCGGAATGCAGCGCATAAACCAGCCTTTGGCATTTGAGCGCAGCACGTGGTACCATCTGTGTACAAACAGTTGCCAGCAGATGCTGAACACTCTGACACGTATCGGTGAACCTATGAAGGAGCACGCCGAGAATAGTTTCAGCCCTCTCTCGAAAGAGTATATAGCCGAATTTAATCCCTATTGCGCCGACGTCTATCGGGTGCTTGTGGATATAAATAACATAATTGCCTCGGGTGATTATTCGGCTGCCGACGAGGTGTCGGAGCGCGCCAAGAACCTGAAGCACTCGCTTGCCAACCTGCGTAAGACACAGACAATGCGTCTGCACCAGAGCCCGGGCAGCCTGCGTATGGATTTTGTTTATCTGAACCTAATTCAAGAGTCGCACGAGTTACTTAGTGAGGTGCGTAACCTCTTGCGTGGTGGACAGAAATTCTTTGCTGTTGCAAGCACAAATGCTAAGGCCATAGAATAATTTTCACTGAAATATCTCTCCCCCGCTTTTTAATGGCGGGGGAGTTTTTTAATAATAACCTTTTTTAAAAGAACAGAATATTTATGAAACATATCGGAGCACACGTATCGGCAAGCGGCGGAGTTGAAAATGCCCCCAAAAATGCAGCCTCGATAGGCGCTGATGCTTTTGCACTGTTTACAAAGAATCAGCGTCAATGGGTGTCGGCACCACTCAGCGATAAGAGTATAGAACTTTTTAAACAATATTGCGTCGAGGGCTCTTTTGACGCTCGTTACATACTGCCGCACGACAGCTATCTTATAAATCTTGGCAGCCCCGACGAAGAGGCCTTACAAAAGTCGCGCGCGGCATTTATCGACGAGATGAGCCGCTGCCAACAGCTTGGACTGCAACTGCTCAATTTCCACCCGGGCAGCCACCTGAAAAAAATATCCATCGAGGAGTGCCTCAACCGCATTGCCGATAATATAAATCTTGCCCTTAGAATGACGAGCGGCGTTACGGCTGTCATTGAGAATACAGCGGGGCAGGGGAGTAACGTGGGCAACAGGCTCGAGGAGATACGCTATATAATAGACCGTATCGAGGATAAAAGCCGCGTGGGCTTCTGCATAGATACCTGCCACTTTTATTCGGCGGGATACGATATTGTGGGCGACTACGATGGAGCCTTCGCGCAGCTCGACAGCGTCGTCGGGCTCGAATATCTGCGCGGCATTCACCTCAACGACACGAAAAAGCCGTTGGCCTCGCGTGTCGATAGGCACGAGAGCATAGGCCTTGGACTATTGGGAATGGACTTTTTTACCCGTTTTATGCGCGATAGTCGTTTCGACGATGTACCCATAATCCTCGAGACGCCCGACGAGAGCCGTTGGGCCGAAGAGATTTCTCTGTTGCGCAGCCTCGAAGCGTAATCCGCTGGACTTTTGGGGTGATAGTACAATAGTAGAGGATGAAATTTATATTTTTTAACAATTGTGTAAATTTAAGATTCTCAAATAATTAGTGGCTTGTGTGTGCGCTAATGTCTCTGCTCTATTGGTTTTTTCTATAATTTTTTTTTGATTATTTTTACATAGGATGATTTTTCTCTTACAAGAAAAACAGTATTTAATCAATGAAAAATTATTATGAATAAGATTTACGAAGAGCCCATTAAAAAAGCAGAGGCGCTTGCCGAGGGAGTAAGAAAGGGTGCCTCGGCGCTCGAGAGAAAAGGTATTGTAATTGACGTTGAGGCTTTGTGTGCCGCCTGTCGTGCGCTCGAAGAGGCCGGAGCCCGGCAAGATGCCGCAGAGGCTCAATTAAAAGAGGCTCGCGAATGCGCCCACAAACAGTTGGCACAGCTAAAAGAGCTTTTCAATGCTTCAAAAGTGCCGATAAAGCAATCATTTGCGCCCGATACGTGGCTCTCTTTCGGGCTGAGCGACAAAAAGTGAAACAATCCCCAAATGGAGTAAGCTCTTTTTGCCGACAAAAAAAATGCTGTCAGTTGTAGGAATAAGACTGACAGCATTTTTTGTTTTTCTATCCTCAAAAGCGCAGTTATTTACGCTCGACCAAAAGATAGTTTTTCCAGATTGGTTTAAATTGAAATTGGTCGATGCTTCCGCGCGGAACATATATTTTGGCCGGTTTCTGCGGCAGTGCCCCTCGAACGCCAATCTCGAATGCCTTGTTGGCAAGGATATTGACTTCCTTTAGTGAGGGACAGGCGCCAAAGGCAAGCTCCTCGATGCTCTTTATGCTTCGGGGTAATGTAAGTTGCGTCATACGCACACAGCCGGCGAATGCCCCCTCGTCGATAGCTTCTATTCCCTCGTCTAATGTTATCTGCTCAAGCGACAAACACCCCTCGAACGCATACGCACCAATCCTCTTGAGTGCTTTTGGTAGTTTAACCTCTTTTAGTGAGGCACAGCGGCTGAAAAAATCGTAGGGCAGGGTAGTAACATCTTGCGGCAGTGTAACTCTCTCTAAGCTTTTACACATAGTAAAAAGAGCTGCGGGGAGGCTGTCGAGCGATTGAGGAAGTTCGATGCTCTTGAGCATCAGACAGTTACTGAATGCTTCTGCTCCGATACTTGTGAGGCTCTCTGTAAAATTGACCTTTTGCAGCGATGCACAGCCAAAAAATACACCCTCGGGCAGTGTTTGCAGCTTCTTGTTCATTGTTACGCTTGCGAGCGAGGCGCAGCTGCTGAAGCAGTAGGGGCCCACACTTTCTAAAGCATCGGGAAACTCAATGCTTGTGATATGTTTACAGCTCGAAAATGCCTCCTCGCCTATTGTGGTGAGCGCCTCAGGAAGCACAACTTTTCTTATTCCGTAGCATCCTGCGAAGGCTTTCAGACCAATTGTTCTAATGCCATCGGGCAAGGTTAATTTCTCTATATATCGTTGTTGATAAAGCGCATAATCATCTACCGATGTTACTCGATACTCCTTGCCATAGGCCCATACGGTTGCAGGAATAATCAACTCGCCCTTATGGTAATATCGCTTGGTCGAGTAGTAACTTTTTCCTTCGCTGTTGTCCCACGTCAGTGCAAGCTCGTCGGCTGCTGTCATTCTAAAGTGCAGTGTCGTTGTATCGTCAAATGTAGCTGTAATTCTCTCTCCATCAACCGATACAGAGGTTTGTGCGGGTTTTTTTGCTCCGCAGGCTGCCATAAATACAGCTGTTAGTATTATGAATATTTTGTGCATTGTAGTCTAATTTTTTCGCGAAGATAACTCAAAGAGCGCTATTAAACAATAGAATCGTACAATCTTTATAGTCTTAACTAACTAATATATTTTTGCCTTTAACGATAAAAAATAGTTGTAAAACTAAAATTTAACATTAAAATCTTTGTTTATTTAAAATTTTATGCTTTTCTTTGCACTGTAACTATTAAATTTAGTTGTCAAGGAATAAAAAATAGTTTCTATATAATTTTTGTCATTATGAAAAGTTTAACCAATCGCGAAGAGGAGATTATGAAGATATTTTGGGAGCGTGGCCCACTGTTTGTGCGTGAGATGCTCGAGTTTTTCGACGAGCCGAAGCCCCATTTTAACACCGTATCGACCATTGTGCGCGGCCTCGAGGAGAAAGGCTATGTGGCGCATAAATCCTATGGGCCCACCTATCAATATTTTGCAGCAATTAGTGAGCAAGAGTATGGCCGTCGCAGCATAAAGAGTGTAGTGGGACGATATTTTAAAAATTCCTATCTCAGTGCAGTCTCTTCGCTTGTCGAGGACGAGAAAATCTCGCTCGACGAATTGCGCGAGCTTATCGAAAAGGTTAATAAACGGTAATTTGGACGGGCGTATCAAACATTAAAACAACGCAATAATGGCTGCAATTGTTATATACCTTATTAAATGGGCACTGCTGCTGGCAGCAGGAGTGGCGCTGTTTATGCTGCTTATGCGTGGCGAGACTTTTCATCGCTTCAATCGTGGGTTGCTGCTCGCAATTGCGCTATTATCAATGGCTCTGCCCGCTGTAAAATTTTCGATAGACTCGCCGATGGCGCGCTTCTCGTCGGCAGTGGAGTGGTTGGTTGGCGGCGGGTCGGACACAGAACAAGGCCCTTCAATTATGATAGGCGAGCCGCAGTCGGTGCTGCTTGATGATGCTCCCGCTTCCGACGCCTCGCCCTTGCAGCGCATCGCCTCGCTCGGGGCATTAGAGTGGCTCTTTGTGGTTTATGTTGCCGTTGCCCTGCTACTCGTTGCAAGGCTCCTATATATGTATGTGCGGATAATTGCCATACTGCGCAGCGGACGGCGCGAGGATATTTCGGCCCATTGTCCCGAGAGTAGTGCGCATCTTGTAGTTCACAATGCTGATTATAAACCTTTTAGCTGGTTCTTTTGGATAGTAATCTCGCGCACCGACCTACGCGAGTGTGGACGCGAAATACTCACTCACGAAGCTGCTCACGTACAGCGTGCCCACTCCTACGACATACTCTTTGCCGACCTTATAATAATTCTTCAGTGGTTCAACCCAATGGCGTGGATTATGAAAAGTCTGCTCAAGGATATTCACGAATATGAAGCCGATAGCGCGGTGTTGACAGCCGGCGTCGATGCCAAAAGCTATCAGCTGCTTATAATAAAAAAAGCCGTTGGCGCAAGGCTCTACTCAATTGCCAACAGCTTTAATCACAGTTTAACTAAAAAACGTATCACTATGATGTACAAAGAAAAATCGAGTTTGTGGCGCTGTACAAAAGCATTGTACATTGTGCCGCTGGCGGTTGTTGCCGCCTGTAGTTTCTCCTCGCCCGAGAGCAAGTCCGAGGGCAAAGGTAATGAAAAAATTGTAAACACGGCCACTGATGGTGAAATAAGTAACCTTGATGTGCAGGTTTTAAGAAACGGAAGAGAAGCTGTCGAGGTGTTAGATGTTTGTAAGAATCCCGAGGTTGCTGCCGAGTATCCCGGTGGAGTGCCCGCTATGATGCGATTCCTCTCAACGAAAATAAAGTATCCCAAAGGGGCGCAGGAAAAGCACGAAGAGGGAAAAACTCACGTGCAATTTGTGGTAAAGAGCGATGGAGCGATAGATTATGTCCAAATTGCCAATAGTTCGGGCTCCAAAGCGCTTGACGACGAGGCAGTGCGCGTGGTAAAATCAATGCCTCGCTGGACGCCTGCCCAAATGAATGGCAAGAATGTCAGTACGATGTTCACTCTGCCCGTTGTGTTTAAATTGGGAGGAGGTGTACCGCAGGTCGCTGTTGATGCGCCCAAGCCTCGGACGGGCGAACGAGAGATTGCCGATGTAAAGATTACTTTGGTCGATGAAAAAATATATCAGGTTGTCGAGCAGATGCCCGAGTTTAAAGGCGGGGCGACGGCACTGATGCAATTCCTCTCTAAAAATATTAACTATCCCAAAGAGGCGGCCGAGCAGAAAATTCAAGGAAAAGCATTTATTGGCTTTGTTGTTGAAAAGGATGGTTCGATAACAGACGTAAATGTTGTAAAATCCTCGGGTAACGACCTTCTCGACCAAGAATCGGTGCGCGTGGTAAAGTCGATGCCTCGATGGAATCCCGGTAAACAGGGTGGCAAGGCTGTGCGTGTGCGTTTCACGCTGCCTGTAATGTTCCGACTGCAATAATTCACTATTATAGCAGCAAATAAAGTTTTAGTTATTGTTGAAAATCCTCGGCGGTAACATTATCTGTTACCGCCGAGGATTATTTCTTGTCAAACGCTGTCCGAGATATTTGTAAACTGATTGAAGAACAGCTGTTTTATAGCTCGTCAAAGTCAAATTCGTCAAGAAAGTCGCTGTCGTAGCCGCTGTCGATGAAAGTGTCAATCTCGCGGCGCTCTTTCTTCGTGGGGCGACCCGTGCCGCGCATACGATCGATAAATCCGCTTATCTTGCTCATCTCAAGAATCTCGTACTGCTCCTTGGGGGTAACATTCTCCATAAGCTCGGGCACGAGCTTTGCGCCTACGCGATTTTCGGCTGCCTTAAGTACCTTGAACGAGTAGGTGATGGGCGATTTTTTTACATTTACAACGTCGCCGACGCGTACAGTGTGGGCGGGCTTGACGGTGCGCTCGCCGATGGAAATGTGCCCCTTCTTGCAGGCTTCGGCGGCGATGCTGCGTGTCTTATATATGCGCACTGCCCACAGCCATTTGTCTATCCTTGCTTGGTCGCTCATTCTTTGCCCACTCCTTTTTTGTTAAATTGGTTCATTGTTCGAGCAAGGCCTGCGAAGCAGAAACTCTTTATAATCTCGCCAACCGTCTCGGCCTGAGCATCTACAATCTTTTGCTCCTCTCCATCGAATGCTCCCAGCACAAAATCTACCTGACGTCCTTTGCTAAAGTCGTTGCCGATGCCGAAGCGCAGACGTGCATAGTTTGTGGTGCCCAGCGTTGCTGCAATATGCTTCAGACCATTGTGGCCGCCGTCGCTGCCTTGTCCTTTCAGACGCAGTGCGCCCACGGGCAGTGCAAGGTCGTCAACTATTATAAGTACATTCTCTAAGGGGACTTTCTCTTGTTGCATCCAATAGCGGACAGCGTTGCCGCTTAGATTCATATAGGTCGAGGGCTTTAGCAGTATCAGCTTGCGACCGCGGCAAGATGTTTCGGCCACAAAGCCGTAACGCTTATCGGCAAAAACAGTATTGGATGCTTTTGCAAAAGCATCCAATACTGTAAAACCTATATTGTGGCGGGTTCCCTCGTACTCGTGTCCGATGTTACCCAATCCGACAATCAAATATTTCATTCTGTAATTTTAATAATTACTTACCCTGTGCGGCAGCCTGCTGCGATGCACGTGTAGTCTTAACTGCACATACAAGAGCCTCTTTTACTGTTGCAAGCTCGAGGTTCTCGAATGAGAGGTCGCCAACCTTGATTGATTTGCCGAGGCCGAGTGATGTAACGTCGATGAAGAGCTTCTCGGGGATGAGGCTGTAAACTGCCTTAACCTTGAGTGTGCGCTGCAACTGAACCAGCTTACCACCGGCACGAACGCCATCGGCAAGACCCTCGAGCTTAACGGGAACAGCC
Source organism: Bacteroidaceae bacterium (assembly GCA_045533955.1). GTDB lineage: Bacteria > Bacteroidota > Bacteroidia > Bacteroidales > Bacteroidaceae > HGM04593. Next base: position 23,012 of record JAZSIU010000101.1, on the reverse strand, counting down.
ATAATGATGGGCTTTGTCTCTGTTACCTCGTAGAAATCAACGTGCAGAATTGTGTCCTTAACGGGGTGGAACTGAATATCCTTCATAATTGCCTTAACTGTAACGCCGTCGATAGTAAGGTCAACTACGTGAATGTCGGGAGTGTAAACGAGCTTGCGCAGGCTCTCAACTGTTACGCTGAATGCTTTGCTCACGGGAGCGCCCTTCTCGTCTCTTGCCTCGCCATAAAGACAGCAAGGTACAAGACCTTGATTGCGAAGCGCTGTGGTTGACTTTTTGCCAACCTCGGTTCTTGCCGAACCGCTGATGCTTAATGATTTCATTGTTTGTAAAATTTGTGTTACTCTAAATTAAGTTGATTCTTTTGCTTAATTCGCCATCACACGATGTCTCTAAAAGCGGGCACAAAGGTACGCTTTTTGTTGTAAATTAGCAAATTTATTGCGCTGTTTTTTGCTTGTTGCTTTTTTCTTTTGCTGTACTTATCGGAAAAATACCGATGAAATTCGTACGCTGGGCCTGAGGGCGAAAAGGAGTTAAAAGTCGATGTCTATTTTAAGCTCGTTGCTCTCGGGGGCTTTTTCGTCGGCCGAGGGGGCATCGTAACTGCGCGGCTGATACTCGCCCTGCTCGGCGGCCACAAAATCTATCGCTTGCCGAAGGCTGTTAGTGAATTTCTCAAAATCTTCGCGGTAAAGAAATATTTTGTGCTTTTCGAACGTAACCTGTGCATCCTCACCCGATACAATCTTTTTGCTTTCGGTTATGGATAGGTACATCTCATCTTTTCTGTTCTTTTTAACATCAATATAGTAGATTCTTTTTCCTGCCTTGATGGCTTGCGAAAAAACAATCTCTTTTTCATTCTCGTAAGAACTGTTCTTCTTGTACTCTTCCATTGTTTTTCGTGTAATAATTTCCTTATAATTTTTTTGTCGGCCTCAAATTTGGATAAAATTTTTTAAAAAATCAATTAAAATGTTCATTTTTTTGCAATTATTTATCGCTTTATGGTATTAAAATGTTATTTTTATTAAATTCGCGCCGTTTTTATCGGAAAATATTATGTTGGGCAATGATTATATTTTATCGGTCTCGGGCGGGGTGGCACGTGCAGCAGAGGTACGCCTTAAGCATCCGCTGAACATTACCATTTTGAAGGGTGAGAATGTGGCTGTTGTCGGCCGTAACGGCGCGGGAAAGAGCCTCTTGATGGATACTCTTTTGGGTCGCTATCCGCTGCGCGAGGGGAGTGTGGTGTACGATTTTTCGCCCTCACCCTCGAATGCGGTATATGAGAATGTGCAGTGTATAACTTTCAGGGATGTTTATGGCTCGGCCGAGGCAAATTATTGCTATCAGTTGCGGTGGAATGCGCACGAGCAGGAGGGTGTTCCGACTGTTGCCGAGGTGTTGGGAACGGTCGATGAGGAGTGCCGTGAATTGTTGAGCCTCTTTGGAATAGAGCATCTTATGGATGAAACTGTGGTTGCCCTGAGCAGTGGCGAGTTGCGCAAATTGCAGATTGTAAAGGCGCTTTTGCGGCGTCCGCGTCTGTTGGTGCTCGATAATCCTTATATAGGGCTCGATGCTCCCTCGCGGGCGTTGTTGAGTGAGGCGCTTGGAAGGCTGGCGCTCTTGGGTGGGTTGCAGATGATTCTTATTCTTGCCGACTCGGCGTGCGTACCCTCTTTTGTTCGGTCGGTTATAATGGTGGACGAGCGCCGTGTGCTTGGGAAATTCTCTCGCGAGGAGTTTTTGCATTCGCATAGCGGTGCCGATGGGCTGTCTTCGGACGAGAATATTTATGACAGAATACTTTCGATGGCCTCAAAGGACGATAATTGTGGCGACGAACTTCTGTCGATGAACGGTGTAACCGTTCGCTACGGGCAGCGGACTATTCTGCGAGACTTTTCGTGGTGCCTGAAAAGGGGCGAAGTGTGGGCCTTGAGCGGCAAGAACGGCTCGGGAAAATCGACGCTTCTGAGCCTTGTCTGTGCCGATAATCTTCAGTCCTATGCTTGCGATATTACTCTTTTCGGACGCCGTCGGGGCACGGGCGAGAGTATTTGGGAGATAAAAAAACGCATCGGCTACGTGAGCCCCGAGATGCACCGCGCCTATCTGCGCAATATGCCTGTGATTGAAATTGTTGCCTCGGGGCTGCACGATACAATAGGGCTTTACAGACGCTCGAGCAGTGAGCAAATGGAGCGCTGCTTGCAGTGGATGGAGCTTTTTGGCATTGCTCATCTGCGCGAGCGCTCGTTTCTTAAAATTTCGAGTGGCGAGCAGCGTTTGGTGCTCTTGGCACGTGCTTTTGTGAAATGCCCGCAACTGCTTATCTTGGACGAGCCGATGCACGGCCTCGACCCCGAGAACCGCGCACGGGCAAAGGCTGTGATTGAGGCCTTTTCGCGCCTCGAGGGAAAAAGCATCGTTATTGTCTCGCATTTCGAGGAGGATTTTCCCTCGACACTCACGCACCGCCTCACGTTATGCGCCCCGCAATAACTCCTTTTTTGATAATTTTAGGCGCCCCTTAAAAAAAGAGCTCTTTTTTTCTTGCTTGTGTCGTAATAAAGTGCGACCTTTGCAGGGAATTTGTCGGCGGACACTAAATTTTCGGTGCTATTGTCGGCAAATTAAGGTGCGACAAACGCATCGGACAACAATATTTGAAAGAAATTTAAATAGTTTCTAATGATTAACAGAGTTCTTATTCGTCTAAAGGTAGTGCAGATAGTATATGCGTACTATAAGAATAGTGGAAAGAGTTTAAAGGCTGCCGAGGACGAGGTATTTTTTAGCTTATCAAAGGCTTACGACCTTTACCTGCATCTGCTTCTGCTGATGCCCGCAGTTACACACTATGCTGCCGACCGCATTGCATTCAACAGCCGAAAATTGCGCCCCACGGAGAGCGACCTTAACCCCAATCTGAAATTTGTTAACAACCGCTTCGTTGCGCAGCTCAGATGCAACGAGCAGCTATCGAAATTTGCCGAGAAGAGCAAACTCAATTGGGTCGATCACTCCGATTTTCTGCGACGTCTGCTCGATACCATCGAGGCAAGCGACACTTACAAAGAGTATATGCAGAGTGCCGAGGATTCATACACCCTCGACCGCGAATTGTGGCGCAAACTCTACAAAAGTTTTATTTTTGACAACGACGAACTCGACGCCATAATCGAGGAGCAAAGCCTCTATTGGAACGACGATAAACAAATTGTCGATACCTTTGTTCTTAAGACAATAAAACGCTTCGAAGAGAGCGAGGGCTCGGCACAACAGCTCCTGCCCGAGTACAAAGACCTTGACGATATGGACTATGCCCGTAAATTGTTGCGCTCGACAATTGCAAATGCCGAGGAGTACCGCTCGCTTCTGGGCGGCAGTGCAAAGAATTGGGATATGTCGCGCTTTGCGTTTATGGACGTTGTAATTATGCAGACAGCGCTTGCCGAGCTTCTTACCTTCGACGATATTCCTGCCAGCGTTACACTCAACGAGTATGTCGAGATTGCAAAATATTACAGCACTCCCAAAAGCAGCTCATTTGTAAATGGAATGCTCGACAATATTGTAAAAAAACTGCGTGCCGAGGGGCGCATCGAATAATACCTTCACCATAAAATAAAACGAATAATAAAAAATAATATTTTAAGACTATGGAACAGTTTTTCGCGAACCCTATTTTTATGTTCATAATTATCATCGCAGTATTCTATTTCTTTATGATTCGCCCCCAGCAGAAGCGTCAGAAAGAGATTGAGAATTTCCGCAACGGCCTTCAGGTAGGACAGGATGTTGTTACAAGCGGTGGTATCTATGGCAAGGTAAAAGCAATTGACAATGGCATTGTCAGCGTTGAGGTTGCTCACGGAGTGGTCATCCGCTTCGACAAAAGTGCTATCTATGCTGTCGGCACTGCACAAGAAGCAAAGTAACAAATAAGAAACGCAGCTTTGGGAAAATTCAACCTTAAAAACATAACAGGAAGCGAAACTCTTCTCTTCCTGTTTTTCCTGTTAGTATCGTGCTGTCTGTGGTTGATGCTTACGCTCAATCAGGACTACGAGACTGATATTGAGGTGTCTGTAAATATAAAAGATATTCCTCAGGATGTGGGCTTTTCGGGCTCGGGCGAGGATGTTTTGAGTGTGCGTGTGCGCGACCGAGGCACCACGCTCATAAATTACACGTTCGCATCGTTTTTGCCCGTAACGGTTGACTACCGCGAGCTTATCAACCGCAAAGGACGCCTATCGCTACCCACCTCGATTCTGCGCCGACAGATAGAGGGGCAATTGCAGTCGTCAACGTCGGTGCTTGCCATACGTCCCGATACATTTTCTTATTACACGCGCGAGAGTGCTTTGCGCCTGCCCGTCAGGCTGAAAGGCGATTATACTGTTGCACGACAATATGTTGCGGGTATGCCGAAGATTATCCCCGACTCGGTGTGGGTGTATGCCCCTGCCGCAGTCTCCGATACTCTTAGTGCCATTCCGACGGCGCCCATTGAGGGCGAGGAGTTGCGCGACTCGCTCATTGTCGAGCTCCCGCTCGAGGCACAGGCGGGCGTTCAGTGCTCGCCATCGACGGTGCGTGTCATTGTACCTGTCTCGCCCTTTGCCGAGAAGAGTTTCGAGGTACCAATAATAGGCGTCGGCTTTCCCGAAAATTGTCGTTTGCGTACATTCCCCTCGCGTGCAAGGGTGTTTATGAATGTTAATATGGCGGTCTATGACGAAGTCTCGGCCGATGATTTTGAGATTGGTGTCGAGTACCCGTCGTTACAGGGAACAGCCTTGCCTCGTGCAAAATTGGTGCTTTTGTCGGCGCCCAAGAATGTGCGCGACGTTCGCATCGTGCCGTCCGAGGTTGAATATCTTATCGAGCAGCTATGAGTAGCAAGAGATTCGCAATAACAGGAGGAATAGGCAGCGGAAAGTCGGTTGTGTCTCATCTGCTCAAGATTATGGGTGTGCCCGTCTATGATTGCGACAGCAGGGCGCGCGCACTTATGGAGAGTGATAATTATATTCGTCAGGGGCTTGTGCGTATGTTCGGCGAGGAGTGTTACGACTACGACGGGCATCTGAACCGCAAATGGCTCGCTCAGCGCATTTTTGTCGATAAGAGTGCTGTGCAGCGAGTGAATGCCCTTGTGCATCCCAGAGTAAAAGCCGATTTTCTCGAGTGGGCCGATGCTTGCAGCGAGCCCGTTGTGGGCGTCGAGACGGCTATACTGTTCGAGTCGGGAATAAATGAGGTGGTCGACAAGGTGCTGCTTGTTTGGGCCGATAAAGAGACCTGTATATCCCGCGTCGAAGGGCGCCGAGGAATGACGCGCCAGCAGGTAGTCAGCCGTATGGCCAATCAGATGCCTCTTGACGACCTTCTGCTGCTGTGCGATTATGATATTCACAACGACAAGGATAAGGCCATAATACCGCAACTCGAAGAGTTTTTGCAAATGATTGGTTAAAAGCTCTCGCAGTGGCAGCCTCGTCTCAGCGGTTAACACTCCGAATGCGCAAGCCTCTTTAGTAAAAAAAAATTAAAGCATTTATAAAAATTTTGAAGTTTTATAACTTAGTTATATCTTCGTGCCACAAATAAAAAAGATTGTTATAAAAGAAAAAAAATACTTATAAAACACACACATTATGTTTGAGAGAATATTGACAGTTTCCGGCAAGCCCGGACTTTACCGCCTGCTGTCGAGCGGTCGTAATATGTTTGTAGTCGAAATGGTTGATGCCAGCCATAAGCGTATGCCGGTGTATAACAACGATAAAGTTGTGATGCTCGATGATATTGCAATCTATACCGACACCGAGGAGGTGCCCTTGCGCAATGTATTTGCCGCAATCTACAATAAGGAGCAGGCCGTGTTGCCTTTCGACCTTAAGATGGCTACCCCCGAGGAGCTTGTGGCTTATTTCGAGGAGATTATGCCCCAGTACGACCGCGAACGTGTCTATCTGACACACATTAAAAAGATGTATGCGTGGTACAATATTCTTGTTGCAAACGGTGTAACAGATTTTACCGAGCCCGAGGCAGAGGCCGAAACTGAGGCTGCCGCTGAATAATTTTTACTTGACAATACTACTATGAAAAAGATTTTTGCATTTTTATTTGTCGTTGCGCTTATGTGCAGTCAGGGTGTTTCGGCTCAGTCGGGGCTTTCGGGGTTGTTCGGCAAGATTTTCGGCGGCGATAAGGAGAGCTCTTCTTCGACCGATAATACAATCACAAATGTGCTGGGCTCTTTGTTGGGTGGCTCTGTGAAATTATCCGAGAGCCTGCTCAAGGGTACTTGGGAATATACAGGCACTGCCTGTGTGCTCGAGAGCAATGAGGCGCTTGCCAACATAGGCGGCACCGTTGCAACGGCCAAGATTGAAGAGAAACTCGATGGCTATCTTGGACGCATCGGTGTGAAAGAGGGGGTGTGCTCGTTTACTTTCATAGGTAACGACAGCTGCGTGGTGAAAATGGCCGGTCGCGAGCTTGGTGGCAGATATTTGTTGGATGCAAAAGAAAAGACCATTAAATTTACTTTCTATGGTCGTATGAATTTCAATACTCACGTGGCTTATAATATGTCGTCGATGAGTATTGTATTTAATGCAGATAAGCTGCTGTCGCTTGTGCAGACGGTTACGTCGAAAGTTTCTTCGTCGACAGGCTCGCTTGGCGAGGGAAGTGCAGACAGCCGTCTGAGTGCAGCCTCTTCGACGCTGGGCACAATATCTTCGTTGTTGAATAATTACGATGGTATGATGCTGGGTGTTAAACTAAAGAAATAGCATATTGTACAGATAAAAAATTGCGGGTAGGAACAACTGAGGTTCCTACCCGCAATTTTTTATAGGCGGCTCTTCTGTCCGAGAGATTCCTGCGACCGTTTAGTTCCTAAACTCGAGGCAGCTACCCGATGAATCGACCGTTATTTTAGAGTCCTTGTGCACAGTGCCCGCAAGAATCTGCTTCGATAGGTCGTTGAGCAGATGGCGCTGAATGGCGCGCTTAATGGGGCGTGCCCCAAATTCGGGGTCGAAGCCTGCCGAGGCTATAAAGTCTATTGCCCGCTGGGTGAGCGACAGCTCGATGCCATTCTCGTGAAGCATCTTGCCGACGGCCTCCGTTTGCAGGCGTACAATTGCCTTAATCTCTTCCTTGTCGAGCGGGGTGAACATTATGGTCTCGTCTATGCGGTTCAGAAACTCGGGACGTATGTTCTTCTTGAGAAGCTCCATAATGTGCGCCGTCGTCTCTTCGATGATGCGCTCGCGGTTGCTCTCGTCTATCTGCGAGAATCGTTCCTGAATGTAGGCGCTGCCCAAATTGCTCGTCATTATAATTATTGTGTTCTTAAAGTTTACGGTGCGCCCTTTGTTGTCGGTGAGGCGACCGTCGTCGAGCACCTGAAGCAGTATGTTGAACACGTCGGGGTGGGCCTTTTCAATCTCGTCGAAGAGTACAACGGAGTAGGGTTTGCGGCGTACAGCCTCGGTAAGCTGGCCGCCCTCGTCGTAACCTACGTATCCCGGAGGGGCGCCGATGAGGCGCGATACTGAGAATTTCTCTTGATACTCGCTCATATCTATTCGCGTCATAAGTGTCTCGTCGTTGAATAGGTACGAGGCGAGGGCTTTGGCAAGCTCGGTTTTTCCGACACCTGTTGTGCCCAAGAAGATGAACGACCCGATGGGGCGCTTGGGGTCTTGCAGGCCTGCGCGGCTGCGACGCACGGCGTCGCTCACGGCCTCAATGGCACGCGACTGTCCAATGACGCGCTTGTGTAGCTCATCTTCGAGGTTCAGCAGCTTCTCGCGTTCGCTCTGAAGCATCTTGCTTACGGGGATTCCTGTCCAGCGTGCCACAACCTCGGCAATGTCCTCGGCTGTTACCTCCTCTTTTATCATTGCGTTGCTGCCTTGTGCGCTGTGCAGTGTCTCTTGTACTTTTTGAATCTCGTCGTTAAGGGCCTTTATGTGCCCGTAGCGTATCTCGGCCACGCGTCCGTAGTTGCCTTCGCGCTCGGCTTTGTCGGCCTCGAATTTTAGTTTCTCAATCTCTTGCTTGGCGCTTTGTATGCGGTTGACAAGCTCTTTTTCGTGCTGCCACTGTGCGCGTTTTTCTTGCTCTTGCTCTTTGAGGGTACTTATGGCACGGCCGAGGTGTTGCAACTTTTCTTCATCTTTTTCGCGCTTGATTGCTTCGCGTTCAATTTCTAATTGTTTTATGTGGCGTGATATTTCGTCGAGCTCCTCGGGCAGTGAGTCGCGCTCCATACGCAGCTTTGCGGCGGCCTCGTCGATAAGGTCGATGGCTTTGTCGGGGAGGAAACGCTCTGTTATGTAGCGGTCGCTCAGGGTTACGGCGGCAATTAGTGCGTCGTCCTGTATGCGCACTTTGTGGTGATTCTCGTAGCGCTCTTTCAGGCCGCGTAGGATGGAGATTGTGCTCATTTTGTCGGGCTCGTTCACTACGACGCTCTGGAAACGGCGTTCGAGGGCTTTGTCCTTTTCGAAATATTTCTGATACTCGTCGAGGGTGGTGGCACCTATCGAACGCAGCTCGCCGCGGGCAAGGGCGGGCTTTAAGATGTTGGCGGCGTCCATTGCTCCTTCGCCTTTTCCTGCGCCGACGAGGGTGTGTATCTCGTCGATGAAGAGTATTATGCCTCCGTCCGATTTTAATACCTCGTTTATTACGCCTTTTAGTCGCTCCTCGAATTCGCCTTTGTATTTTGCTCCGGCTACAAGGGCGCCCATATCAAGCGAGTATATCTGTTTGTCGCGCAGATTATCGGGGACGTCGCCGCGTACTATGCGGTGGGCGAGCCCCTCGACTATGGCGGTCTTTCCGGTGCCCGGCTCGCCTATGAGTATGGGGTTGTTCTTTGTGCGGCGGCTCAGAATTTGCAGTATACGGCGTATCTCGTCGTCGCGGCCGATGACGGGGTCGAGCTTGCCGCTCTGTGCTGCCTCGTTAAGGTTGATGGCATATTTCGAGAGCGATTGATAGCTTTCCTCGGCCGATTGTGATTTTACACTCTCGCCCTTGCGCAGCTCGTTTATGGCTGCTCTGAGGCTTTTTTCTTGTACGCCTGCGTTGCGCAGTATTGCCGATGCGCGGCTTTGTACGCCGAGGAGGGCCAGAAGGATGGCTTCTATCGACACATACTCGTCGCTGAATTCGAGGGCAATGGTGGTGGCTTTTGTAAGTACCTCGTTGCTCTCGCGGCTCAGATAGGGGTCGCCGCCCGATACTTTGGGGCAGTTGTTCTCTTCACGCTCTACCTCTTTTATTATGTACTGTGCGTTTGCACCCGATTTTTGCAGAAGAAATGTGCTTGTCTGTTCGGCTGCTCTTATTGTGCCGCCAAGCAGATGGATGGGCTCTATTGTCTGCCCGCCAAGCTCCTGCACGCGATTAACCGCGGCCTGAATGGCCTCTTGTCCTTTGATTGTAAATTTGTTGAAGTTCATAGTTTATGGTTTTTTCTGTTTATTGTTCTACACTTAAGATATAAACAAAAATTGAACCACGGCTGTTTAAGCGACAAAATGACACCCTCGGGTGTCATTTTGTCGTGCTTTTGTGCTTTTTATAACTCTTCGCATTGAGTCATCCATAGTGTGTAGCTTGCGTCCGATGGCATTTGCCATCCGCCTCGGGGGCTAAGGCTGCAACAACTCACTTGTGGGCCGTCGGGCATACAGGAGCGCTTGAATTGTTGGGTAAAGAAGCGGCGGAAGAATGTGGTGAGCCATTTTTTTATCGTCTCTTCGTTGTAGCGTTCTTTGAATGTGTGTTGGGCTATGTGGTATATCTTTTGGGGTGTGTAGCCGTTTGTCATAAAGTGGTATAGGAAAAAGTCGTGCAGCTCGTAAGGGCCCACAAGGTCTTCGGTCTTTTGCTTTATTTCGCCTTTTTCGTTTGCGGGGGTGAGCTCGGGTGATATTGGTGTGTCAACAATGTCTGTGAGTATTGCGTATGTCTTCTCATCGACAATATTTGATGCGGCCCAGCGTACAAGGTGTTGCACGAGTGTTTTTGGTACCGAGGCGTTTACTCCGTACATACTCATCTGGTCGCCGTTGTAGGTGGCCCAGCCGAGTGCGAGCTCCGAGAGGTCGCCCGTGCCCACAACAAAGCCGTTCGTCTGGTTCGAGATGTCCATTAGAATCTGTGTGCGCTCGCGTGCCTGCGAATTTTCGTATGTTACGTCGTGTACCGAAATGTCGTGCCCGATGTCTTTGAAATGTTGCTTGCAGGCCTCTCTGATGGGTACCTCGCGCATTGTTATTCCGAGGCTTTTCATCAGCTCGAGGGCGTTGGTGTAGGTGCGGTCGGTTGTGCCGAATCCCGGCATTGTTACGCCTATGATGCCTGTGCGTTCTTTGCCCAAAAGGTCGAATGCACGCACTGCTACAAGCAGGGCGAGGGTCGAGTCGAGCCCGCCCGATATTCCAATGACGCAGCTCTCTGAGTTGGTGTGCATAAGGCGCTTGGCAAGGCCTGCTGCCTGAATGGAGAGAATGTCGCTGCACGTCTCGTCGTAGTGCTCTTTTGATGGAATGAAGGGGTGGGGATTGAATGTGCGTGTGAGGGTCTCGCTCTCGCCTGCTTCGTAAGCAATATGCGTTGTGCCTATTTTTTCGTCTGCCGGGTGCTGCGCTGCTGCAAAGGTTTTGCTTGTCATACGTCGACGGCGCAAAAGTTCGACGTCAATCTCGGATATTATAATTTGGTTTTCTGTGCCGAAGCGTTTGCCACGGGATAAAAGCTCGCCTGCTTCGACGATAAAGCTCTCGCCTGCAAATACAAGGTCGCTTGTCGATTCGCCCGGCCCGCTGCTTGCGAATATATGCCCGCTGATGCTCCGGCGGCTGATGTTGAGGTGCCCCTCCAAAAGAACGCGGTGCCTGCCTGCAATCTCACTCACTGCGCCGAGGCTCGCTATTATCTCGGCGCCTTGCAGTGCCATTTGTATGCCTGTGGCTATGGGGCTGAGCATATTCTCGCCAATCTCGACGGCGAATGTGTAGCTCCTGGTCGAGAAGATGCGGTTGCTGTATAGTTTGGTTGTTTGTTGACAGAGGGTGATTGTCTCGCCGTCGGCTGTTTTCTCGCCCGATGCGAACCATCGCTCCTGTCCGCTCTCGCTCTGTGAGGGGTAGTTGCTCTTGGCTACAACGCCTTCGATGCGTCCTTTGTATATTACTACTGCGCAATTCAGTATTTTTGCTTTGTGGGCTATTGGTGTGCCTATTATTGCTATTGTATTTGTATCTTGGCTGTGTGCGAGTATGTAGCTTAGTGCTTGCTGGCTCTGCTGTAATAATAGGGGTTGTGTGTAGAGGTCGCCGCAGGTAGCCGATGTGATGGCGAGCTCGGGTAGTGTGAGTATTTCGACGCCTTTTTCGTCGGCCTCTTTTATTATCTCTGTTATTTGTAGGGCGTTGTAGTGGCAGTCGGCGACTTTTACTTTTGGTGTTCCTGCTGCCACTTTTATGAATCCGTGTCTCATTGGTGCTTTTTTCTTTTGTTGGTATATTACAAAGAACACTCCCCAAAAGGGAAGTGTTCTTTATTTTGTCCCTCCCCATTTGGGGGTGTTATTCTTTTAGAGTTTATCCTCGGGCTTTGAGGGGTCGGTAATTACGCTCTTGGGTACAATCTCAAGGTAGTCCTGTGAGAATTGACGCAGGTTACTGCCACCTACTGTTACGTCCTTGAAACGCAACCAATGGTCGCCCTTTGTGAGGTGTGCCTGTGTTACGATGCGGCGGTAAGCTACTTGTGATTCGCGCATCGACTTTGAGTCGCTACCGTTGCTGAATACGCTGGCGGGGCCTTTCATCCATCCGCGGTTACGCAGAACTTTGTCGTACTCGTCAATGGCATCTTGGTCGCCTGCAAATGCTCCGTCGATAACTGTTGCCATATCGGCTGCAATCATTGTGCGCTTGTTATCGTAGTAGAACATATCTACGGGGATACCTGTAATCTTGTTGTCCAGATAGAATTGGCAGATACCGCGTGCCGATGAGAATCCGAATCCGAATCGAATCTCGTATGTTCCCTCGGGTACGTGGGGAATACGATATTGGAAGTCGTACTGTCCGTCAACCAAAATCTCATCGCCCTGATAGTTGGCCCATCCGTTAAGCTGGTTGGGGTGGGGGGGCAGGTAGAATGGGAGGGTCGATTCGTTGTTTACTTTCAGACGCTTGCAGTAGCCATCGGGAATGTAAATCTCTTTCCAATCTTCTTTGCGCTCGTGCCATCTTACACCGTTGTTTGTGAGCTCGGGGAAGAGTGAGGCCGAGTCCCAACGCATACGCTCGTTAAGTATGTTACCCTTCATCTCGTCCTCGTTGTAGATGAGCAGACGGTCTATTACGTGGATACTGCCGTTGAGGGTGTTGTCGTCGAACTTTTCGAGGCCGGGAAGCTGTGTGGCCTCTGAGATTGGAAGAACGCGTGCGTTGATGTGCTCTTTCATATCATTGTTTTTAACAACGGTTCCATCCTCTTGTGAGAAGTTTAGGATAAGGTCATCCTTGCGGGGCGAGTCTATTTTGGGACGTGTGGCTTTGATTATCGAGTAGGGGTGGAGGGTCTCGAAGTAGTCGTAACGCTCGAATGTGTTGGGGATGTTCTCCGATGCCTTGTAGCCGTCGTGAATATCCTCGAAGCCGTCCATTACGAATCCTCCGGGTGCTGTTCCGTTGTAGAGCAGCTGGCGGTCGATAATATGGTAAGATATTAGCTTATAGAGTGCATTCTCGGGATTATTATACTGGCCTTTGGCTTCCTTGCCATACCATTTCTCGGCGTATGCAACAAGGCTCTCAAGGTCGGTGATGCCGTACTTTGCGTATGTTGTGTTTGTTACGCCAAGGAGTGTATACTTTTGTACGTAGGTCTCGGGGTAGGGGGCGGGTTTTCCCATCGCCGATGTTGACATCTTGGAGGGTGATGTCATATAGGGGTCGTAGTCGGGGTCGAGCTCGAAGATGCGCAGTACCTCGTCAAGGCCTGTCAGGGTGATTGCCTCGCTGTGAATACTGAACTCTTCGTATTGTGCAAAGTGGTCGCACAGGAGTTTGTTCGAGGGTGCAACTACGTGGTCAACTACGTGTACAATTCCATTCTCGGTCTCGTGGTCGGCTACGACGATTTTTGCACTGTTATTGATCATAATCATTACATTGCCTTGTTCGTCGTTCTCGAACGATACGGTGGTAAAGCGGTTGTTGATGTTGTTTTTGGGGAATGCACCGTCGCTCTTGATGTCGGTGGTGAAGAATGCGGCCTCAATGATGTGGTTCTTGGCAATTACGGTTGCCATTGAGTCGCTCAGCTCCTCGAGATAGGGTGAGTAGATTCCGGTGTCCTCAATCTCGGCACTATCGAGTGAGTTGTGCCAAATTTCATATTGCTCGAGCAAATAGGCGTCAATTGCCTTGTTTGTTGGGGCAAAGCAGGTATATGCACCGTATGTACTCAGTGTCTTGAGAATACTACTTGATGATGCTTTTCCAATGTGCGCCTTGTCGAGCAGATAGCTGAAACTGCTGAAATTCTCGGGGTTATTAACGAGGTAGTCGCTTATGGTCTCACCTGTAAAGGTGTACCTGTTGCTTTGGTCAATGTCCTCGGTACAAGCGGTAAAGAATGCACCTGCCACTCCCAGCATAGAGAGAAATGTGATGGACTTGATTCGGGTTAGAAAGTTTTTTTTCATCTTTTGTGTTATTTTTAATATTTTTTTGTTGCGTTTAATTCGACTTTCAAAAGTCGGCTTATAATTTATAAAGGCTCTACTTTATATATAATAAGGATAATTTGCCCAAAGATAAATAGTAATTATTGTAACTGCAAGATTTGTGTTGAAAAAATGTGCCTTTTGATGAAAAAAAAAGAAAAAAATAAAAAAAATCGAGAAAATACTTGCACAGTATTTAAAATGGTTTTATATTTGCAATGATTTCAGAAATGAAATGCGAAAATAAACAAGAGTAAAACTTATAATGATGAAAATATTATCACGAGCAGAGTTGAAAGACGAATTGAAGAAATCGGGAATACGTCCTTCGGTTCAGAGGCTTGCCATCTATGAGTATGTTCATCGCAGCACAGCTCATCCGACAGCCGAGAAGGTGTACGAGGCGCTGCGCGACGAGCTTGGCTCTCTCTCTCTGACTACCGTTTACAATACTCTTAAATTGTATGCCGATGCGGGGCTTGTGATGATGATTCACATTGACGATAATTTTCTGCGTTTCGATGGAAATACACAAATGCACGCGCATTTCAGATGTAACGAGTGTGGCGATATTTACGACCTTCCGGTTAAAAGCGATTCTCTCGGGTGCCTTGTCGGTGTCGAAGGAATAAAGGTTACCGAAACTCAGTTGTATCTGCGCGGAGTATGTAAGAAATGTTTACAATAATAAATTAAATAAGCTAATTAAATAACAATTAAAATTTACGACTATGAAAAGATTTATTTGCTCAGTATGTGGTTATGTTCACGATGGTGATTCTGCTCCCGAAAGATGTCCTATGTGCAAGGTTCCCGCCAACAAATTCAACGAGGTGGTTGAGGGTAAGCTCGAGTTTGTTCAAGAGCACGTGATTGGTGTTGCAAAAGGTTGCGACGAGGAGATGATAAAAGATCTGAACGCTCACTTCATTGGCGAGTGCACCGAGGTTGGAATGTATCTGGCAATGAGCCGTCAGGCCGACCGCGAGGGTTATCCCGAGATTGCCGAGGCTTTCAAGCGTTACGCTTGGGAAGAGGCCGAGCACGCTGCAAAGTTCGCCGAACTGCTTGGAGATGTTGTTTGGGACACAAAAACTAATCTTGACAAGCGTATGAATGCCGAGTCGGGTGCTTGTGCCGATAAGTACAGAATTGCCAAGCGCGCAAAAGAACTTAACCTTGATGCTATTCACGATACAGTACACGAGATGGCCAAGGATGAGGCTCGCCACGGCAAGGGATTCGAGGGGCTGTTTAACAGATATTTTAAGTAATAACTGCTCCCCGAAAAAGAAAAGAATAATAGACAACTAAGAGATTACATAATGTTGATTTGAAGTTAAAATAATGGTTTGAAATGATGAAAATCGGGAGTGGCCTGTGAAGGTCGCTCCCGATTGCTTTTTTTATAATTCTATTGTAAAATTATTTACATTGTGTGTTGGTCTTTATTGTCGTGCAAAATGGATGCAAATAGCTTGGTAATTTTGCTCTATATTATTGCGATGCTACAAATTATCTTTAAAAATTATTTCATAAATACAAAATAGACGGCTAATATCAGCAACAGGAAGGCGACAATGTGGTTCCAATGAAGGCTTTCGCCCTTGAAGAGTACCGATACTATCACACCGAAGATTATGCACGAGACAACTTCTTGAATGACTTTTAGTTGCACAAGAGAGAAGGGGCCACCGTTAATCTCGGAGCCGATGCGGTTGGCGGGGATGAGAAACGAGTATTCCAAGAGTGCAATGCCCCAACTGAGGAGGATTATCAGATAGAGTGGGGTGTTTGATGAGATTATTTTCATCTCTTGCAGCTTGAGGTTGCCGTACCAAGCAAGGGTCATAAAGGTGTTTGAGATGACAAGGAATGTCAATGTAAGAATTGCTTTGCTCATTGTTTATTCTATTTTTTTGTTTTTTGTCGTTGCTGGTGGCAGAAGCTCGCTCTGTATGTTGCTCATCGAGCTCCATAGGTTGTAGCGGGCCTCGGGGTTGAGCCCTTCGAGTTGTGCAAGCAGCTCTTTCATCTGCTGGCGGTTGCTGCTGCGCTCGTAGGGGCAGTTTTTTGTCTGTGGGGGATATTGTGCCAATTGGGCGTATCGGGCAATGTCTTTTTCGTTTACAAGGCACAGCGGACGGATGACGCTTATGGGGAATTTGCGCATCTGCATCAGTGGGGCCATTGCGCTGAATGCTCCTTGAAAGGTTATGTTCATAAGCATCGTCTCGATAAAGTCGTCCATATTGTGTCCGAGTGCAATTTTGTTGCAGCCACGCTCTTGTGCTATTGTAAAGAGTGCTTTGCGGCGGTTCCACGAGCATAGGAAGCAGGGCGATTTTCGCGTGTCGGTGCTTGCGTCGAACCCTGTCGAGGCGACGATGAGCTCTACATTCAGACTATCGCAAAATTCTTGTAAAAAATCGAGATTGCTCTTGTAGGGGATGTTGGACATCTGCACGTGCGCTGCTTTTATATTGATGGAGGGCTTGTAGATGCGGCTTCGCTCGGATAGCAGTTGCAGCAGCATCAGCGAGTCTTTGCCGCCCGAGAGCCCTATGAGTATGTTGTCGCCATCTTGCAAAAGGGCATACTCTTTGCTTGCTTTGTTGAAGCGTGTGCGTATTTGTTTCAAGAGTGTCTCTTTTTCGGTGAGCTTGGGCATAGGGCGCGGTTGGGTTACTTTTTGTAGCTGGATTAAAAATCGTGCAAAAATACAAAAAAATAAGTTAAAAAAGCATTTGTGTCGTTCAATGTTTGTATATTTGCCTATCGGCGAACATATACTGCACTCGCTGTGATAAACGTTAAAATAAATTTTACGTTTCTCGCTCGCTTGTCCCTATATTTGCTTTTCAAGCAGGCAAACACAGTGCTCGCTGCAAGATGCCAAAGTAAACTTTGACACTCTCGCTCGCTTGTACGCTTAAGAATGGCCGAGCTTTGTTTTGTTTAAGAATAATTATAAAACTGAAGCAATGAAAAAGATTCTCTTCATACTGTTTTTATCTTTTCTGACGTTAGGTGCATCGGCGCAGAATACAAAGGCAAATGCACGTAAACTATTTCAAGAGGGAAAATATAATGAAGCAAAGCCCATTTTGGAAAAGTTGCTCAAAGGCTCGCCCAACAGCGCCGAGTATAACTATTGGTACGCAGTCTGCTGCTACGAGACGGCCGACACTGCCTGTAACATTGAAGAGCGCCTGCAAATGGCCTCGAAGCGTCGCGTGCTCAACGCATCGTATTATCTGGGACGTTTCTATAAAGACGCCCTCCGATACAACGAAGCCCTTGAAAGTTACGAGGAGTATATGGAAATAGGCAAGGACGAGGATAAACTGCTCGACACACACACGCAGATTCAGAAACTCGAAGCGCTGTTGCGTATGATGCGCTCCACAGAGCGCATCTGCATCATCGACAGCATAGTGGTCGATAAAAAGAATTTCTTGCAAGCCTATCGTATGGGCAGCGACGTTGGCGTGCTGCGCAGTGTAGCCGATTATTTCGGTAACCCCTCGCTCGAGGGTGTCCTCTCGATGACCGAGCGTGGCACCGACATCTACTATCCCCAACGAGTAGATGCCGACGGCCTCTCCTACCTCAAACTCTTCGGCGCCACAAAAACAGGCGACGAGTGGGGCCGACCGACACTCCTCAAGGGCATTGAGACGGGTGGAAACGACAATTATCCCTTTATGTCGGCCGACGGAACAACATTCTATTTCTCGAGCGACGGCGACGAATCGCTGGGCGGATACGACATCTTCGTAACACGTTACGACAGCGAGAACAGACGTTTCCTGAAAGCCACCAATCTTGGAATGCCATTCAACTCCGAGGCCAACGACTATATGATGGCCGTAAACGAAATAGTCAATTTAGGCTGGTTTGCCACCGACCGTCGTATGCCCGAGGGCAAAGTCTGCATCTACATATTTATCCCCAACGAGGTAAGGCACACATATAATGCCGAAGAGATGGACTACGCCACGCTTCTCACCCTCTCGCATCTATTCTCCATAAAAGCGACACAGACCGACGCCGAGCTCCTAAGAAAAGCCCGCCAACAATATGCAATGCTCCAATTCAATAATACCGCCGACGAGAGCGGAAAAGGCGATTTTCTATTTGTCATCGACGATGCAACCGACTATACAACCCTCGAACATTTCAAAAGCAAAGAGGCACGGACAATGTATGTAAAATGGCAGGACGAGAATACAAAATTACGCAATCAACAAAAAAAACTCGACAGCCGACGCGACGACTATGCCGCGGCAAGCCCCGCCGACAAGCAAAAAATGTCGGCCGAGATACTCGCGCTCGAGAAAAAATGCGAAGAGGATGCGCTGCGTCTCGAAAAAATGGAAAAAGAGATACGCCGTCTCGAGTTAGACAGGCTCAACCGCTGATTCCCGTCCCCCCCCCTTTTAAGCAGATAAAATTTCTGAATAAATAATAACGTCGCAACAGTTGCCCCACATTATTTGTTTCCCTTATAAACAATTAAATAACAGAATTATGAAACGATATTTTCCACCCTCAGAGCTGCTGATAGAACCCGACGGAGCCATCTATCATTTAGGAGTAAAACCCTCGGAGCTTGCCGATAAAGTAATTCTCGTGGGCGACCCCAATCGCGTACCAAAAGTAGCCGAGTATTTCGACACACAAGAGTGCGACATCAGCGCGCGCGAGTTCCGCACAATAACCGGAAACTACAAAGGCAAACGAATAACCGTGGTAGGCACGGGAATAGGCTGTGATAATATTGACATTGTGATGAACGAGCTTGACGCCCTCGCCAATATCGACTTTCAGACACGCCGCGAGAAGGATACACTGCGCTCGCTGCAACTTGTGCGCATAGGCACCTGCGGAGGCTTGCAGGAATTTACCCCCACGGGTTCCTTCATCTGCTCGGCAAAGTCGGTTGGTTTCGACGGACTGCTCAATTTCTACGCCGGACGCAACGAGGTGTGCGACCTTGAATTTGAGGAGGCTTTTACGAAACATCTTAATTGGTCGCCCCAACTGTGCGCACCCTATACGATAGATTGCGACGCCCAATTGATGGAGCGCATTGCACGGGATGATATGGTGCGCGGCGTAACAATATCGTGCGGAGGATTCTTTGGCCCGCAGGGACGACAATTACGCGTGCCGCTTGCCTTCCCGCAGCAGAATGAGCTTGTCGTCTCGTTCGAGCATAATGGTTGGCGCATCACCAATTTCGAGATGGAAAGTTCGGCTCTTGCGGGCCTCGCACGCCTTATGGGGCACCGTGCAACAACAGTCTGCCTTGTCATTGCGCATCGCGTGGCCAAGCAGGCAACCATCGATTATGATGCGAAAATGCGCGAGCTTATACAGACCGTGCTCGATAGAATTTAAGAATAGCCGATAAACAGATAAAAGCACAAACCAAAAAATCTTTGGCCGAAGATAAACAATTCAGATGAAAAACAACGATACAATTTGCGCCCTTGCCACAGCGCAGGGTGGGGCACTGAGTGTAGTGAGAATTTCGGGTAGCGATGCCATTGGCATCGCCGCCGCGGTTTTTACCCCTCGTGCGGGCAGGCCTCTTGTCGAACGCGGCAGCCACACGGTAGCCTTCGGCGATATTTGCGACGTACAGGGGCACACCCTCGACGAGGTACTTCTTACCATAATGCGCGCCCCACACAGCTACACGGGCGAGGATACGGTGGAGATAAGTTGCCATGCTTCGCCCTACATCACACGCGAGCTGATGATAAACCTCATCGAGCACGGCGCACGACAGGCCGAACCGGGCGAGTTTACTATGCGCGCATTCCTTGCCGGTAAAATGGACCTCAGCCGTGCCGAAGCCGTCGCCGACCTTATCGCATCGGGCTCGCGTGCAAGCCACCGTCTGGCGCTCAATCAACTGAAAGGAGGATTCAGCCGTCGCCTCTCGTCGCTGCGCGACCAACTGCTGCATCTTACCACGCTTATGGAACTCGAGCTCGACTTTAGCGAAGAGGATGTAACATTTGCCGACCGCAGCCATCTATTGGCTCTGAGCAACGAAATTGAGGTAGAAATATCGAGACTCACCGACTCTTTCGCCCTTGGTAACGCCGTAAAAACAGGCGTTCCCGTTGCAATTGTGGGCGAGACAAACACCGGAAAAAGCACCCTGCTGAATGCACTGCTCAACGAAGAGCGTGCCATTGTCAGCGATATAAGCGGAACAACGCGCGACACAATTGAAGGGGTGGTAAATATCTGTGGCACCGCATTTCGATTCATCGACACGGCAGGCGTGCGTCGCACAACAGACATTGTCGAGCAGATAGGCATTGAGCGTACATTGGAACAGCTGCAAAAATCAAATATCGCACTCTGGGTAATAGACCCGATGATGAACCGACAAAGCCTCGAAGCAACAGCACAACGTTTGTTGCCGCTGTGCAGAAACAAAAAGATGGCAGTGCTCATAAATAAGTGCGACGTCGTGGATGCAATGACAATCACCGCGGCGATGAACGAAGCGCAAGCACTCATTGAAAAATGCGGTAGCGGGGTAGAGTGGAGCAAAAGAGATATGTGGGCAATATCGGCTAAATTAGGCACAAATATAGACAAACTGCACGATTTTCTGCAAACATCGGCAGCTCTCCCCGATGTCTCGGACGATGCCGTGGTGGTAACAAACGTGCGACACTACGAGGCTCTGCGCGCTGCTCTGGGCGATATACGACGCGTTCAACAGGCGATGCACGACGGCCTTTCCTGCGACCTTGTGAGCGAGGACCTGCGCCTGTGCATAAACCACTTATCCGAAATAGTCGGCGAGGTCTCTTCGGAGCTTGTGCTTCAGAATATCTTTAAAAATTTCTGCATCGGGAAATGAAATCACTATAAATAATAAGTTACTTTGTTTTGTTAATAATTTTACTATGTTATAGATATGCTGCCGGAAGAATATGAAGAATACGTTGCAGGTATATTCCAAAAAAGAGGATATGAAATTGTGGTAACCCCTTTATTGGGTGATTGGGGTATTGATGTAATTGCAATAAAGGGTACAGAGAAAATTGCTGTACAAGCAAAGATGTTCGGGAATACATCGAGAAAAGTCAATAGGGCTGCAGTTATGCAACTCTATGGGGCAATGGCATACCAAGACTGTACAAAGGCTGTGATTGCAACAGATGGAGAACTGCTCGATGATGCCGTTTTGGTTGCCAATAAACTTGGAATAGAAATTCTTTATACCGGAAGAAATGGCTCACCACAAATGTTTTCAGTCTGTAGAACGGACAATAGTCGATGTTGTAATAAGAGTGTAATAAGAGAGGGGTATCCTTCATTTGGTGAAATGTGGCAAAATTACATTATGCCACTTAAGGGTAAAACGCTTTATAACTCTAAAGGAAGAAACAAACTTATTGATATCAATATGTCTGGAGTAACGCGTATTACTTCATCTGGCAAAAAGGGAAATATTAAAATAGAGGCCTTTCGCCTAGCCTATAATGAAATGTTGTCAAAAGGATTCGTTACAAGGGATTATATTAATCAACAAGTTGATGGAAGATGCTCTTCGGGCGTAGTACTAATTCTTAGCCAGCTACATTTCGTCGAACTTGAACAAAATCCTTTGATGCTGAAGCTGAAGGTGTAATTTCAACAGGAATAAACAGGGTTGTAGTTTGTGCAAATGGTTGTAAAACACAACCATTTGCATTGATTGTGGCAATTTTTTTCTATTCAAAAGATATAAAATGGCATTCAAAGAAGTTAAATAACACCCAAGATGATGTATTGTCAAATTCAGTATAAATTAACTTCTCCTCTCCGCCACAAATCTCTTCAACAAGAAAGTCGAAAAGTATGGGAAGGTATAGAACTTGCCATTGAATCCGATATTCTTATACCCAAGCTTGATACCGTATTTTACGTCAGGATATTTGTCATCACTTAGCAACTTGTTAAGCGATGCAGTTGCACCATCGTTGGCTTTTACTTCCACAGGAATAAGGGATTCTGCATCACGCACAAAGAAATCCATTTCAAGAGAAGGTCTGTCACTGCTATAGTAATAGAGATTGTAACCTTGCGCCAAAAGGCGTTACGCAATGACCGTATTTCACTCTATTTGGATTACTACCCCGCAATCCGTAACCCCTACACGATGAAGATGAGCCGCCGAGAGTTTCTCGGTATCTATCTCTATGCCAAGCCACGCAACGAGCAGCAGCGAATGTTCAACCAAGAGATGCTCAACAAGGCGGAGGCGATACGCTGTATTCGTGTGCAGTCGCTCATCAACGAGGAGTTCGGCTTCCTTGATAAGAACAAACAGAAGGTTGATTTCCTTGCCTACTTCCGAGCAAAGGCACGCGAGCGATACGAAAAGTGGGATTGCGTCTGCAACCACTTTGAAAAGTTCTGCGGTGGCAAATGTACCTTCGGGGATATTACCGTTGAGCTATGCGAGAAGTTCCGAGATTATCTCTTGAAATGCAAGCAGATACATCACCCCAACTCATATATCAGTCGAAATTTGGCAGCGGGATATTACTCCACTTTCCGCGCTCTGCTGAAGATTGCCTACAAGGAGAAGATGTTGCGCGAAAACCTCAATGACTTTCTTGAGAAAATCGAGTGGAAAGAGGTTAAAAAGGAGTACCTGACGCTTGACGAGGTAAAGCTACTTGCCGCCACCCCTTGCCGTATTCCAGTGCTGAAACAAGCATCGCTCTTCGCCTGTATGGCGGGACTTCGCATCAGCGACATACTCAAATTGCAATGGAGCGACTTTGAGATGGGACCCGATCAAGGCTACTATATCCGTATCTGCACCGAGAAGACCGAGACCGAGGCAACACTCCCCATCAGCCACGAAGCGTTGGAACTATGCGGCGAATGGGGCAAAGGATTGGTGTTCAAAGGACTCACCCGCGCAATGACACACCACCCACTCAAACAATGGATTGCCGAGGCCGGGATAAAGAAGAAAATAACCTTCCATTGCTTAAGATATAGTATTTCTTTTTTCTCGCTGAAAACAAACGACTTACAGAATTTGAATTTACGACAGGTAACGATTTAGAAACAAGCGAAGTTCCCTTATCTGTCTTATTATGCATTATTGAAAAGAACGCTTAATTCTGAATGCAAAGTTATGCTTTTTTTGTTATACAACGATTATATTTTA
>JAZSIU010000103.1:0-38309 GCA_045533955.1 Bacteroidaceae bacterium | reverse complement strand
GGCATCATTGTCAAAGCATCACCGAGTATATTGCCTGTATTTCTTCTCTGCTTTGTATATGAGAATGAGAAGTCTGCAATAACCTTGATTCGCTGAGAAACATAGTAGTCAAGTGCGAGACGTGATGTGAATCTCTTGAGGTATTGACCTATCACCTGACCGGTCTCATGAGTATAACCGCCGGAAATACGGAATGTCGCCTTCTCGCCACCACCGCTTATGTTCATTGAGTAGTCATGGCTATATCCATGTTTTGAAACTGCATCTACCCAATCGGTATTGTTGTTGAAGTTCTCATACTCAGGGAAAGTCTTGTCATAGTTAAGTTCCGGAACATCGACACCTACATGGTTCTGATTGAAAAGAGCTTGCTTGATAAGCATTGTGTAGTCGTCACCATTGAGGAGTTTACGGCCTTCGGGTGACCATTTGTCCTTGAACTTATATGTAAAGTTCACACGGGCCGGACCACGCTTACCGCGCTTTGTCTTGATCTTGATGACACCATTCGCACCTCTTGAACCCCAAGCAGCACATGATGCTGCGTCCTTGAGAACCTCAATTTCGGCGATATCCTCAGGATTGACCATAAGAAGCGATGCGAAACTCTCCTCTGTTGCCGACTCGAAGTCGAATGTCTGGGTATCTACCTCAAGGATATTTTCATCGACAACGATAAGCGGCTGGGCATCACCCTCAAGCATTGAGTTACCGCGCAGACGCATCTGTGTTCCTGAACCTACGTTACCGGAATTGAAGACGATATCAAGACCGGCAATCTGTCCCTGAAGAGCCTCATCGACCGAAGCAAATGAAAGACCGTCCATCTCGCTCATATCGAACTTCTGAGTAGCCGACGAAACCTCGCGCTCAAGAATATCGAGCGCACCGCTCTGACGGCGGGGCTTTGCCGTGATGACTACCTCTTCAATTACGTTATCCTCTATCATCTTGATATTGAATACAGTGCGCGAACCAATCTCGAGTTTCTGTGTCTTGTAACCAATGTACGAAACCTCGAGGTGGTTGCTTGTGTTCTTAACAACCATAGAGAAGTTACCCTCCATATCAGTGATGGTAGCCTCGATAATACGGTCGCTGTTGTCGCGCTCGGTTACGTTAACCATCATAAGCGGACCCTCGGAATCACTGAAAACTTTTCCGGAAATACGTGCACTCTTTTGCGCAAAAGCCGTTGTACCGACCAAGCAGCATAGAGTAAGCAACATTAAATGTTTTATCTTTATCATGGCGTTTATTTTTATTTCTTCTTAAATATTGTACCATCATTGTTGTACCAAACTTGAGGTTCGGTATACTCTTTTGTTACAGTCTTACCATTTTCGTCGGTTGTTTCATAAGTCTCGTTACCATTCTCGTCGGCCCACTTGTACTCAATCTTACCACCGGCTTTCTTAGGCTCAATCTCTTTTACGCGAGCGCCGTCGCTTGTGATGAGCACTTTCTGTCCGTCAACAAGAACATATTCCTCCATATTCATATTATCGGTCGAACCCTCAACCTTCTTCATCAGGCAGAGTACGGGAACGTTAACGTCGAAACCTTCGGCATCTGTCTCTTTCTTGTAGCCACGACGACCTACAAGATATTTGCCCTCGTATGAACCTTCACCGCCTGCAATTGTGATTGTGTCGATAAGTTCACCTCTGTCGGCGTAGCGGCAGAATTTACCGTCGTAACCGATAACACCGCTGTTCAGAAGAACCTTGTCAATCTGGTGGAGCACTGCAAATGATGATGTCTCAATGCTGTGTCCATATTTTGAAGAGTTAATACCTGCTGTGGTTTTACAGAACATCAGAATATCACGTGTCATAATGTTCCAGCTCTTACCCTCCTCGCCGGGATAGTTCAATACGGTAACCTTTCTATCGAGGTCGTCGGTAACAGAGAGTGTTCTCAGTGCGTTACCAACTGTCGAATTTGTTGACTCGACGATTGTCTCAAAGAATCGGCCTGTCTCCTCGTCGATAGCCGCTGTCTCGAAACGAGCCGACGAAGATGTTGCTCCGGCTGATGTGATAGAGAAATCTTTCTTATCTACAAAGATTGAGTTATCCTGGAAGTGATAACGTGCAAACTTATTGATAAGGCGAACATTGGCAAGAACCTTACCACTCTTATCAACACCACCTACTGTGTCGGCAATCTCGTCTTGCAACTGTTTCCAAGTGGGAAGACCCATTGCGATAGCCTCCTCTACGGCCTCATCGGTGGGGATATATACTGTGTAGTGGTATGTGCTGAAGAAAGGCACAGTGAAGTCGCGAGGAATACCCGAACCAAGTGTCTTGTTTGTCTTTGAGTAGAACACTGCGTAACGGGGCAGAGTATCATTCTGCAATCTTACCGAGTCCTTGTCGGGATAAATCTGACGGAAGAATGTAACAAGGTCCATATCCTCGGGGCCCTGACACACATCAAGGAATTTTTCTGTGCTGAACGATGATGCCGCGGGATTAGTTGCAGCAGCATTGAGCTTGTAGAATACTGTCTGTGTGGGAGGTGTAGGAATACCCGAGCGGAGCGAATCACCTTGCTTGGCAATAATCACATCATCACTCTTTGTACAATATGTAACACCGTTATCCTCGGGGTAGCGTGTGAGTACCGATACAGATGTTCCATTCTCGAGCTGCTCGCCACCATAGAATTTCATACTCTTGGGATCGGGCTTGCCATCAGCGTCAACGATATTGGGGTTAAAATCGCACTTGATGGTACCGTAACCCTTAGAAAGATAGTAGCTGTTACCATCCTCAACATCACCAACTATAATAAGGTATTCGAGAAGGTCGGTCATACGGTTGTAAAGGAAACCAGAGGGGTTATTTGCGCTGGCCGATGTGCTCCAATCGTATTTAAAGTTAACCTTGGTATTGCCATACATTACCGGTTTAGACTCACCTTCAACGGCATAAGCGTCGAGCGTATCTTTTACTTCGTAGCTGCCATCTTCGTTAACACCGAAATAATAGCGCTTAGCCCAAATTTTGGGTGTAACATTTGTTCCCGTCTTGTATTTGTTGTTATAGAAGAACTTATAGGCAACGCCATTAGAATCGGCTGCCGCAGCAATTGTTACGGGGTCGTAATATACGAAATAGTTGTCATCGGGTACAATGAAGCTATATGTTGCATCCATAGCCTTGAGGTACGAGTTGTAACCGAGTTGCTGAATGGCTGCACGCATAATTGTCATATTGGTCATTGTGAGAGGAGGTGCAGATACAGCACGATAGTCAACGGGACCAAATACCTGATTCAATATGTAGATAACACCGTTGTTGGCAACAACACACTCATCGACGTGCTCGGGTTTTACGCCCATAATCTCGGTACCGTCATTATATACCTGGTCGAATTTGCTGGGAACCGATGTAGAGAATGTGGGAAGCATCAGGTTGTTGATGAACGATGCGATAATGTTACTGGGGATGCTATCGAGAGCGGGGATAATTGATGTGTAGTCGTTGTCGTCCAATTCAACATCGGGGGCATAGAGGTCAACAAGGAACTTACCTGCACCGCTCTTGAAATAGTTATAAACGTGAGCATCCTTGGGAACAAGCATTGCTGCCATATCTCCCTCGGCTGCAGCCGAACCCTGACGATAGGTATTCCAACCCGGGTCGAACGCAAGAGCAGGTGTCTGTGCTCTCTCTTCGTCGGTTACTGCAGCCGGTGCATAATCCTTTACCTTATATAAAGAACGAGCCTCTGACCTGTTTATGTAGCGAAGCACAAATACGCTATCGGGGTTGTCGGTATTGTCATTGATATAGTTGTACTCCTGACTGAGAGTAGCGTCGTAGAGGGGAGCACTGAAACGGTCGAGCATATAGCTGAACACCTTTGTGCTGTCGTGCTGACGAAGCTCCTCGGCCATATTCGAGGGAGGAACAAGAACACCGTCCATACGATAGATATAACCGTTCTTACAGGTGATTGTAAGTGTGTCGTCCGAGTAATCGCCAAAGTCGATACCGCTTGCAAGTACCTGATTCTGATAGATGAAAGCCTCATCACCCGAACGAGGAGTTGAACGGTCGGCATTAAAGAACACATTGACGTCGAGCGAGTTAATGCTCTTTGCTTTCATATACTCGCGCAAGAAATGCACCATCATAGGATCGGTTCCGTCGGTTGCCAACAAAAGGCCTCTGTCGCGGAAATTATCCCAATGAGCATTGTTTGTGGGAAGCATCTCGGGAGTAAAATAGGGAATTGAGTCAACAGCCTGCGAAGAGGTCAGACGGCGCAAGCAAGAACCCTCAACGGGAGGATTGCCGGGCAGGCTCGACATCATATCAAGCAGATAGGCGTTGTCAAGCATTGAACTGTAGAGAAGAATCTTCATCTGAGCCTTAGACAGCTGATTAAAGCTGCTAACACCCCAGCGGTTGTTTTGGAAGAATTTCTCAAATGCAGCATCGTCGGCTACAAAAACTGTTTTACTACCGGTGCTGGCAAGTACATCGGTGTAACCGAGACTGTCAATGATTGCTGTGTAGTAGTTGTAGGTACGCGCACCCTGCTCTCCTTTTAGAAAGTCGTAAATGCTGGCACCTAACCACGACGGCTCTTTGTCATCATACTCGTAATCGTCAAACTCGTCGGTACAAGACTGCATAATGCCGCCGGCAAAAAGCGCACACAGCGACACGAACGCCACGTGGCCAAATTTACTTAAACGGTGTTTTAACATAAATATAAATTTTATAATTAATTAGAATTTTTTACAACTAATCACATAACCACATCACATAGTGAGCCACTATGTAACGCGCAAAAATAACTCTTTTCACTTAATGTTCAAATAAAAAACATTAAATTTATTTATAAGTGGCATTTTTTTCTTTCAACAGCTTGTTCAAAAAGTGTAAAAAAACATTTTTTGCACAAAATTCTTTTTATTTATTTTATCTTAGCTTTGTTTTTTTTAATATTTCAAAAGTGAGAGAATGTTCTTTGCACGCTGTTCATTATTATTGTTTCGTGCAGTTGAAGGCATAGAAAAAAGAGCCTCCATTATGGGCACAATACTCATAATGGAGGCAGAATTTATGATTGTCGACGAGTGCCGTCGGATTATTTCCCTGTTGATGAATACTCCACTTTTACGGCTTCGCCTCTTACAATGCGGGCTATCTCTTGCGGGGTGAATTTCACCGGTTCGACCATAAACTCGGGGACGTTGTACGAGCGGTCGAACATTGGGTAAAAGTCGGGTGAGGATTGCGGCAGAACAAAAGCCTTTGAGGCTTTTCCGTCGGCATCGACGTGAGCAACGAAGAGGCGTGTGTAATTAGTGTCCTCGCGGCGGCTCGAGAAGAGTATCCAGCGCGAGTTACTGCTCCACGAGTGGTAGCTCTCGGCCCACTCCGAGTTGGCCTCTGTGAGGGGCCAATCGTTCCCCGTGGTAAGGTCGAGCAGATGAAGGTCGGCGTCCTTGTGCCATACGTGGAAGCAACCATACTCGCCCAACGCAAAGAGCAGATAGCGACCGTCGGGTGAGATGCGGGGGAACGTGGCGCTCTTACCCAAGCGCGAGGCTGCAAAGACTGTATCTACGAGGCCGAATTCGTATGTATCGGGGTTCCACGAGCGACGCAGAATATCGTACTTTATGTCGCGGTAACGGATAATTTCCTCTTTCATCACGGTGTTTGCGGTGTCTGTTACCTCGAAATGTGCCGAGCCGTAATAGAGTGTGCGACCGTCGGGCGACCACCACGGAAATACCTCAAGGTCGTCGGGGGCATTCGAGACGTTGGTAACGGTGTTCGAGACGGGGTTATAGATGATTACGTCGCTGGCGACATCCTGCACCTCGACCTTATTGCTGTTGCGCGTATGAAATATCTGTCCTGTCTTGTTGACCGAGTAGGCTACAACGTCATAGACAGGATTAAAGGCCGGATAGACGCCCGCCGAGAGTGTCGAATCGGTTGCCATATTCAGTTTGCGGGGCTCGCCGTTGTGCACGAAGAATGTTCCGCCGTTGCGCTGACGCACGTGGAATTGCATATTGTCGGTGCGGTAGTTTTTATAGGCGTGGCAGTTGATGCACGAGCCCTCACTCTCGGTCTGCGCCAACATATTGTTGTAGATTACCTTCTCGTCGTAGTTTGTAAGGTTACGCTGGCTTATTGTAAGCGTCTCGTAGCAGACGTACGACGGTGGGATGAGACGATACGAGATATAAGGGTCGATTGTATCGGGCGAGACATTATAGGCAAAGGGCTTATAGGCTTTCCAGCGGCCTTTGTCCGCGACAAACACCTCGACCTTTACACTACCCTCTTTGGCCGATGCGAGCATTGTGTGCCACTCGTCAAGCGGAGGACAGACGCTGCTGCCGCCCAAGATTATCTCTCGGTTTCCGGCTGTGAGGCGTGTTACATATTCGTCGCCCTTCTCTTTTATCTCGAATGTGAGCGGCGCAATATTGCGGGGAATTGTTACATCGACATAATCGGGGTATATTGCCGGATGGTCGGCTACCGCCTCGCTTGTCGTGGGCACGGAGGGTGTGCCGCACGATAGTGTCGCAAGGAGTGCGGCCATTATAATTATATTACACAGTTTCTTCATTGTCAATTAGTTTTTAGTTGGTTCTTATTTTGCGTACAAAGAAATAGAAATACCAATAGGTGCCGCCAAAATCTTGTTTAAAGTGGGGTGCCATCTCCTCTTCTTTCTGTCCTCTGTATTTAGAGACACGGCTCATAAAGGCCGAAAAACGACGTTTCACTGCTTCGTCGATAGGGATACGCGATACATCGACGCTCTTATCGAGGTTCGAAAAGAGCAATATTGCCTCTTGATAGTGGGTGGGCAGGCGACGCAACTGACGGTTGTACAAATAGCGGTTGAGATTGCCCCAAAAGCCTCGTGTATCTTTGCGTGTGAGCGAGAACATCAGCGCCGCCTCGGAATATGTGGGCGAATGTACAAGCGTCGAGCCCGAGGCAATATTATTCAGCAGATATGCCTCGACGAATGACTCATCAACGTCGAGTGCGTCGGCATATACTGCCATTGAGAGAGGCAGCTTAAACTCGGGCACTTTTGCAATGGCCTCGGGCTTGTCGGCCAGAC
Source organism: Bacteroidaceae bacterium (assembly GCA_045533955.1). GTDB lineage: Bacteria > Bacteroidota > Bacteroidia > Bacteroidales > Bacteroidaceae > HGM04593. Next base: position 31,184 of record JAZSIU010000103.1, on the reverse strand, counting down.
GCTCGTAACGTTCGGCCCACTCGCGGTGGAAGAGCGTGTGCTTAAGGATGTTCGTGTAGCGCTTCACAAGGGTATATTCGCCGTTCAACAGCATTGAGCGCACAGCGTGTTTAAGATACTCGACCGTCCAGCCACGCTCGACGGCATTCTCGACGCACCAACGGTAGCAGAAATTAAATTTTCCGAAGCACCAATAGGACATAAGGCCGCCCGTGTGGGTGAGATGCACAGGCATAGGGGCGTCAATATCGGCGCTACCGTCGGGGAAGGCAAACATCTTCTCGCCCGCCTCGCCTGTGTTGAGAAGGGCTATATTACGGTTCAGAACAATCTGACGCGAGGGCAGCTCGGTGTCGCGGGCATACTCGGCCACACTCTTCCAATCGCCTCTCCACATTGCAGCATCCTGCTTATTCTCGATGCGGAAATTGGTATTTTTGTACCAATAGAAATAGCAGAAAACAATGGAGAGGGCCAGCAACAGAATCTGCACCACGAGGGCTTTTTTCGGGCTTCTGCTCGTAGTAGAGAGCTTATTATACAGCGCTGCAAGCACAAGCTGCAAGAGGAATAGCAGTGCAAAAGGCACCCAATAGAAATAGATACTCTGCACAAAAGACTCGGAGGTAATATCCCAATGATAGGTAGGCAGTCCGGCCGTGTGTATATGTTCGATAGCCACCGAGCTGTAATAGTCGTACCAAAAAACGGGAACCTCGTAGGCAAGCACAAGAGCCACCAACAGCACTGCAAAGCCATCGAAAACAAGGCGTTTGCGGTTACCGTTGCGGATGGCCATCGACAGAGCAATGACCGCCATACAGAGTGCCGAGAATAGCGCATAGAAACCAAAAAGCGGATAGCCGATGATACTCCACACAACTACCACGGGAATGTGCATTTTGTACGACGCCCGATTAAACAGCCATATTGCCAACAGCCCCACTATCGTGCCCAACGTAGCCACAAACCAATAGCCCGGATGTTTGATGTAATATATCCAATAGCCCAATTGAGTATTTGAAGCCAGAAGCAACAGCATAGGCAGCATTGCAACTATTGCATAGTCTCTCGAGACGTGCAGCGCCTTGCGTGTGAGCAGATAGACCAGCGCAAGCAGAGCTACAAAAATTGCTGCTCCGAGTGCAGGATAATAGAAGAACTGCGTAAGGAAACTGCCTATATAACCCAATAATCCTGCGGGCACCTTCATAGAATTTAGAAAAAAGAGGTCGTCGTAAAGGAAGAGCGACTGCGCCTCGATGCGCAACAACTGCGCCTGCTCATAAAATGCCAACAGCGCCCACGCCGCCACACATATTACGGCAAGCAGCAGACGGTTCACCTTTGTAACACTCCGGGGAGTGGTGCTTTTTGAATCAATTACATCCATAGTAATATCCGATATTTAGAAGCTCTGTATATTTCTAAAAATAGTCTCTTTATCTTGAGAAGTTTTTTATATTGTAAAAAAAATCGGCAATATAATTTTAGACAACGCTTTATTTACAAGATTGATTACCTCTTTCGATGCGCAAAAAATCGAGAATGACCAGCGCTGCCATCGCCTCGACCACGGGCACGGCGCGAGGCACCACGCAGGGGTCGTGTCGGCCGCGGGCCGCTATTACGGTAGGCTCGCCCTCGCGCGTAACGGTGGGTTGCCGGGTGAGGATGGTCGCCACGGGCTTAAAGGCCACGCGAAAATAAATATCCTCGCCGTTGGATATTCCACCCTGAATGCCGCCACTGTTGTTTGTGAGCGCCACGATGCGTCCGTCGCGGTTGCAGAGAATATCATTCTGCTGCGAGCCTCGCCCTGCCGCCGCGCCGAATCCGTTACCATACTCGAAGCCCTTAGCTGCGTTTATCGACAGCATAGCCTGCGCCAATCGAGCCGATAGTTTGTCGTACAGAGGCTCGCCAAGGCCCACGGGGACACCTTTTATCACACAGGTAACAACGCCGCCCACAGTGTCGCCCTCGCGCTTGACGTCGAGAATCAGCTGCTGCATACGCTGTGCCGCCTCGGCGTCGGGGCAACGCACGATATTCTCCTCGGCCGCCGTAAGATTATAGGCCTTATAATCTTTGTCGAGCATAATATTGCCCACCTGCGACGTATAAGCCGCAATCTCAATGCCCAAGGCCCTGAGTGCCAGCATCGCAAGAGCACCGGCAGCCACACGCACCGCCGTCTCGCGCGCCGAGGAGCGTCCGCCGCCACGATAGTCGCGCACGCCATATTTCTGTTCATAGACATAGTCGGCGTGCGAGGGGCGAAAAGCCTCGCGCAGATTACCGTAGTCGGCACTGCGATTATTGGTATTTTGTATGATAAAAGCTATTGGCGTGCCCGTCGAGCGCCCCTCGAAGATGCCCGAGAGGAAATGTACCTCGTCGGCCTCGTTGCGCGCCGTGGTAACCGCACTCTGTCCGGGACGACGGCGCTGCATCTGCCTGCGCACAAACTCCTCGTCGATGAGTATGCCCGCAGGATAGCCGTCGAGCACTCCGCCAATGGCCTCGCCGTGCGACTCGCCAAATGTTGTCAGCCTCAATATTCTTCCGAAAGAATTCATCTATTCAATATTCAAAATGAGACAAGGCCGCAGACCTGCGACCGTCCCTCTTTATTATTCTTTTTTAAGTTGTTGCTCAATCAGTTACCGCAGCAACCACCGCAACCCTCGCCGCAACTATCGCCACAGCCCTCGCTGCCGCACCCGCTGCATCCGCCGCAGCCTTTTGCCGCCGCACGCAGTTGCTCGTAGAATTTCTTCATCTCGTGCTCTTTTGCAGGACGATTCTCGATGACCGTACCCACAAACTGAAGGTCGCATCCTGCAAGCGGATGGTTAAAATCGAGCACCACCTTTGTGGGGGTAACCTCTTTTACCACTGCATAGATTACCGACTTATCAATATTGCGCACCATCTCAATGATGTTACCCTCGTAGATGTGTGCCGAGTCGAATTTTCCGTCAATTGTAAAATCCTCGCGGCTGTGCTCCTGTGTGTGCGAGGGCTCATACTCGCCAAAGGCCTCGACGCAGGGGATTGTAAAGTCAAAATTCTCGCCTTTCTTAAGGTCTTTGAGGCGCTCCTCGAATCCGTCGAGGGTGTATCCTACACCTGTTAGGAAGGCAAAGGGTTGTTCACGGGTTGTCTGTTCCCACTCCTCGCACACGCCGTCGCGGTGCTTGTAAAGCGTGTAAGCCACACGCAGATATCTGTTCTCTGTTTCCATAATATAATTATTTATTTTTCATAATATTGCAAAAGTTCGGGGGTGTAAGCCTCGATATATGCAGCGTGGCCTGCCACAAGCGCCTCGGCCATTGCAACAAAGCGGTTGAGCGACGACGCAAAAAGTTCTTCATCGGCAGCAGCGTCGGCCAGCAGCAACGCAGCCATAATTGTATATGCTGCCATCTCGTAGAGGCGGCGCGAGAGAAAATCGAGCGACTCTTGAGAGCCCGACGCCTGTGCCTTCTCGACTGCCGCCTTATATTCGGCAGCCATCTTTGCGATGCGGCCGTGCAGAGGAGCGAACCTCTCGGGCACCTCGGCGGTAAGATACTCATCGAGCAGCAGGCCATAGAATCCGCTTGTTGCGTAGCGTATGGCCGCCACTACTTGTAGTTGCGTGGTGCCCTCGTAGATTGATGTGATGCGGGCGTCGCGGTAGATGCGTTCGCACACATAGTCGCGCATATAACCCGAGCCTCCGTGCACCTGCACACAGTCGTAGGCGTTAAGGTTGGCAATCTCGCTGCCTATACCTTTTATAATAGGGGTAAGGGCGTCGGCCTTTTTGGCAAAGATTTTCGCCTCGGCGCGCTCCTCGGGAGTTAGTGTGCGCTCGCGGGCCAGCGTAGTAAACTGTCCCGACATATCAACATTGCGCGAGGTCTCGTAAAGGAGGCTGCGGGCCGCGTCAAGGCGAGCCTTCATCCCTCCCACAAGGTCGTAGACCGCAGGGAAATTGATAATAGCCTTGCCGAATTGCTTGCGGCTGCGAGCATACGCCAGCGCCTCGCTGTAAGCGGCCTGAGCAAGACCCACGCTCTGCGTGGCTATTCCCAGACGCGCGCCGTTCATAAGCGCCATTACATATTTTATAAGTCCCATACGACGCGAGCCGATAAGCTCGGCGCGTGCGTGGTTAAAGACAATCTCACAGGTGGGCGAGCCGTGAATACCCATCTTATCCTCGATGCGGCGTGTGTGCACCCCGCCGCAATTCTTCTCGACCACAAAGAGCGAGAGGCCGCGCCCATCGACGCTGCCCTCTTCGCTGCGGGCAAGCACAAGGTGAATATCCGCGTCGCCGTTGGTTATAAAACGCTTGACGCCATCGAGATACCAACAGCCGTCGGCCTCGCTGTATGTAGCCTTCAGGCGCACGCTCTGAAGGTCGCTGCCTGCGTCGGGCTCGGTTAAATCCATCGACATTGTCTCGCCTGCGCACACGCGGGGCAAAAAGCTTCGGCACTGCTCCTCGCTGCCGAAGCTGTGGATAGTCTCGGCGCAATCCTGCAAGCCCCACAGATTGCCAAAGGCCGCATCGGCGCGCGTTACGACATCCTCGATGAGTATAAACACCGTGCGGGGAAAGTTCAGTCCTCCATACTCGCGCGGGAGCGATATTCCCATAAGCCCGGCCTTTCGGAAAAGGTCGAGATTCTGCTCGGTGGCCGAGGCGTATATAACGCGACCATCCTTGAGTGTGGGGCCGTTGGTCTCAACCTCCGTGGCATTTGGGGCAACAACCTCGGCGCACAAGCGGCCGATAAGTTCGAGCACCTGCTCGTAGCCCTCGACAGCCTCGTCAAAGTCTATTGGGGCGTAATTGAATTTATCGGCCTGAGTGTAGTCGCGCTCCTGCATCTGCACGATACGACGCATAAGCGGGTGCTTCAGATAGTGGCCGAGCACCTTATTGTCGGTATAATAGTTCATTGTTTATGCTGATAAAAGTTTATTAACTTGGGAATAACCTCCTCGACGCGTCCCGTTACCACATAATCGGCTATTGCGTTTATGGGTGCGTCGGGGTCGCTGTTCACCGATATTATTATTCCGCTATCCTGCATTCCCGAGATGTGCTGTACCTGTCCCGAAATTCCGCAGGCGATATATACTTTTGGACGGACGGTAAGACCCGTCTGCCCTATCTGTCGGTCGTGTGTCGAGAATCCCGCGTCGATGGCTGCGCGTGTGGCGCCCACCTCGCCGTGCAGCAGATGGGCCAGCTTGTGCAGCATCTCGAAATTCTCTTTGCTGCCCATTCCATAGCCTCCGGCCACCACAACGGGGGCGCTCTTGAGGTTATTCTCTTTGGGCCGGACGTGGCGCTCTATGATGCGCACAAGGCAGTCGGCGGGGGTTATATATTGCTCGATGGGGTGCAAGACGATTGTACCCTCGTAGTCGTCGCCACGCACTTTGGTCATCGGCATCACACCCTCGCGCACGGTTGCCATCTGCGGACGGCAATAGGGGTTGACGATGGTGGCCACAATATTTCCGCCAAAAGCGGGACGCACCGAGTAGAGCAGATTCTCTATCCGCTCTCCGCTCTTCTTATCCTCATAGTCGCCAATCTCAAGGGCTGTGCAATCGGCTGTCAGTCCGCTGCGCAGTGTCGAAGAGATTCTGGGGGCAAGGTCGCGCCCGATGACCGTAGCGCCCAACAGCACAATCTGCGGTTGCTCCTCTTCGATGAGCTTGCACAGCGCCGATGCGTGGGGCTGCGTTGTATAGTGCTCGAGCGAGGCATCGTCGAACAGATGCAGCGTGTCGGCGCCGTATGGCCACACTTGCGCGGCAACCGCGTCGAGACGGGCACCAATGGCAACGGCGGCCAATTTCACGCCCAATCTATCGGCAAGAGAGCGTCCCTTGCTCAGAAGCTCGAGGCTGACGTCGGCAACGCGCGCGCCGTCGAGCTCGCAATAAACCAATATATCATTCATATATAGTGTATTATCCTATCGTGTGATTAGACAATAGCTCGCCTACGAGCGACTTTATATCCTCGTCGGCGGCCGTGTAGCGTTTACTCTCTTTGGCACGAAAGACCACATTCTCGACCTTACGCACCTTTGTGGGCGAGCCGCTAAGGCCGCAGCGGGAAGCATCGCCGTCAACGTCGGCAAGCGACCACTCTTTCAGCCTCAGAGCCTCGTCGGCGGAAATCTGCGCCTCGTAACGATAGCCCTCGGTAGCGCGCTCCGTGGGTATTGCGGCACGATGGAAGCGCAGCAGACGGTAGGCATTTGCGGGCCGACAAGCCTCGGCGGCACCATCTACGGTGAGCAACAGCGGCAGAGGCGCCTCGACCCTCTCCACTCCATTCTCAATAGAGCGCTCGACAATTATCCTCTGCCCGTTCAACGACACTATGCGTCGCACGTATGTTACCTGCGGCACAGATAACTGCTGAGCCACCTGCGGGCCCACCTGCGCCGTATCGCCGTCGATAGCCTGACGTCCGCACAGCACAATATCATAATGTCCCACCTTTTTTATGGCTGCCGCAAGCGCATACGACGTTGCAAGCGTGTCGGCACCGGCAAAAGCACGGTCGGTCAGAAGAATACCCTCATCGGCACCACGATAGAGCGCCTCGCGCAAAATATCGGCCGCGCGGTAAGGGCCCATCGTCAGAACAGTTATTTTACTCTCGGGATTGGCCTCCTTCAATTGCAGAGCCTGCTCGAGCGCATTTAAATCCTCGGGATTAAAAATTGCCGGAAGCGCCGCACGGTTAATGGTACCATCGGCATTCATTGCCTGCTCGCCCACATTGCGGGTGTCGGGTACCTGCTTGGCCAATACAATAATATTTAATTTCATTTTACAAATTCATTATGCCCACATTACACCGCCCAAAAAGCGCGCAGTGAGCTAAGTTAGACTGCAAAGGTAAGAAACTGTTTTGATTTTTAAAATATTTTTAAAAGAGGTTCAAGGCCATTAGGCCTATTTTTGTCATTATTTAACATTATTAACGGTAAAAATGAACAATCGCTATAATTAAATAGGAAAAATAATCACGCTTTTTATTAAAAAATCGGAAACAGTTTCTTATATTCGCACAATGTATCCCCGAAACAGACAAAAAACAAATAATACAAAATGAGCACATTTAAAATTAAAACATTAGCAGTCAGCGCGATAGTCGCCTCGGCGGCCATCTTCGGCGCTTGCAGCCAAAAGCCGGCACAGCCCGCACCAGAGCAGGCAAAGTTCATAACAGTCGACAGCACCAACATTATGCGCGACGGTAAGCCCTACTACTACATAGGCACAAACTTCTGGAGCGCCCCCATCCTCGCCTCAACCGGGCAGGGAGGCGACCGCGAGCGTCTGCACAAAGAGCTCGACGCCCTTAAAGCAATAGGCGTCGAGAATCTGCGCATTTTGGCAGGCGCCGATGCCGGCAGTGCCAATGCCAACAGCGTACAGCCCTATCTGCAACCCCGTCCGGGCGAGCTCAACGACACACTGCTCGTCGGCCTCGACTACACATTAGCCCAGCTCGAGAAGCGCGGAATGACCGCAGTCATCTACCTGACAAACTCTTGGGACTGGAGCGGTGGCTTCGGATTCTACCTGCGCGAGTGCGGCTACGGCGACTCGCCCAACGCCTCGGGCGAGGGTTACAACGACTACGTAAAATACTCGGCCGACTTTGTACGCGACGAGCGTGCTATGGAGATGTACTACAACCACGTCAAGGCAATAGTATCGCGCAAAAACACAATCACAGGCCGCTACTATAAAGACGAGCCCGCAATTATGTCGTGGCAAATATGCAACGAGCCCCGCCCCTTCGGCAAAGAGAACAAGAAACAGTTCACCGATTGGATAGAAAAGACCGCCAAGCTCATCAAGAGCATCGACGGCAACCACCTTGTATCCACCGGAAGCGAAGGTCTCTATGGCTGCGAAGTTGACGAGCAACTATGCGATTTTATCCACGGTAGCTCAAACATCGACTATCTCACCGTGCACATCTGGCCGCTCAATTGGGGCTGGGCCAAGCGCGACGCACCCGACAGCGGCATCGAGAATGCCTGCAAGCGCACCGGCGAATACATCGACCTTCATACAAAAATGAGCAAGCGCTTAGGCAAGCCTATGGTAATTGAAGAATTCGGATTCTGCCGCCGCGACAACAAATACACCCTTGATGCCGACGTCGAGACACGCGACAAGCTCTACTCCTACGTCTTCGAGCACGTAAAAAACAGCGCACTGTGCGGCGGCGTAATAGCAGGATGTAATTTCTGGGGATGGGGAGGCTCGGGCCGCCCCGCCGCCGAGGTGTGGAAAGCCGGCGACGATTTTCTGTGCGACCCTCCCCACGAGCCACAAGGCTGGTACTCGGTATTCGACTGCGACAGCACCACAATAGCAATCATCAAGGAATACACAAAAGCACTGAGCAAATAAAAAATGTTCCTCGTACAGCCACCCTCCCGGCTGTACGAGGAGCACTATATAAAATCCGATACACAATTAAAACAATTTAACAGTAAAAAACTCTAACAAAAATAGCATTATGTACAGTAACGATAAACGCATCGTCATCACCCTCGATGCAGGAGGCACAAACCTCGTATTCAGCGCAATGAAGGCCGGAAAATTCATCATCGACCCAATCTCAATGCCCTCGAACGCCCACGACCTCGACAAATGTCTCGCAACCATAGTATCGGGATTCGAGCAGGTAATTGCCAAGCTCGACGAAAAGCCCGTGGCAATAAGTTTCGCATTCCCCGGTCCCGCCGACTATCCGCGCGGCATAATCGGAGGTTTCCTGCCCAATTTCCCCTCGTTCCGCGACGGAGTGGCGCTGGGCCCCTTCCTCGAAGATAAATTCGGAATCCCCGTATTTATAAACAACGACGGCGACCTCTTTGCATACGGCGAAGCTCTGGGCGGCGTGCTGCCCGAGGTCAACGCAAAGCTCAAAGAACTCGGCTCGGCCAAAGAGTACAAAAACCTCATAGGCTACACATTCGGCACAGGATTCGGCATCGGCGTTGTTGTCAACAACCAACTGAACCGAGGCGACAACTCGTGTGTCGAGACCTTCTGCCTGCGCCACAAGCAGATGCCCGAGATAATTGTAGAGGACGGCGTTGCCATCCGCGCCGTACAACGCGTCTATGGCGAAAAATCGGGTAATATGGAGCACGGCCTCACCCCCAAAGACATCTGCGAAATTGCCGATGGAGTACGTCCCGGCAACCAAGAGGCCGCCAAAGAAGCCTTTGCCACAATGGGCACAATAGCCGGCGCAGCAATGGCCACAGCCGTAACACTCATCGACGGCCTCATCGTGCTGGGCGGCGGCGTATGCGCAGCCAGCCGCTGGATTATGCCCTCGCTGCTCAAGGAGATGCGCTCGCAGATAGCCACCCTCAAGGGCGACAGCGTGAACCTCGTACAAATGAAAGTCTATGACCTTGACAACCCCGAAGAGTTTGCACTCTTTGCCAAAGGCGAAGCAAAGACAATAAAAGTATATGGCAGCGAGCGCACCGTCGAGTACGACCCCCAGAAGCGCATCGGCATAGCCATTTCACGTATGGGCGCAAGCCAAGCAATCTGTATGGGCGCCTACTCATTTGCCCTGAGCCAGCTCGACAAACAATAAAAATCCGACAAACTTATGAAAATAAAGCTATTGACAATAATAGGAGCGACCCTTATGAGCCTCGGCGTGCAAGCACAAGAGCCCGTCGATTGGGTCGACCCGTTCATCGGCACCACAAACTTTGGAACAACCAACCCCGGCGCCCTGCGTCCGCAAGGAATGATGTCGGTAGTTCCATTCAACGTAATGGGCTCGGACATAAACACTTACGACAAGGACAAACGCTGGTGGTCGGCCCCCTACGAGTATAGCAACAAATATTTTACGGGATATGCCCACGTAGCCCTCAGCGGCGTAGGCTGCCCCGAGGCCTCGTCGCTGCTTGTAATGCCCACCACAGGCGAGCTTAACGTCGATTACACAAGCTACGGCTCGGAGTACACCGACGAGATTGCCACCCCGGGATACTTCAGCAACCGCCTCACAAAATACGGCATAAAGACCGAGGTAACCGCCACCACCCGCAGTTCGTGCGAGCGCTACACATTCCCCGCCGGAAAGGGGCACATACTGCTTAATCTGGGCGAGGGCCTCACAAACGAGAGCGGCGCAATGGTGCGCCGCGTGAGCGACCAAGAGATTGAAGGTGTTAAACTCTTGGGAACATTCTGTTACAACCCCGGCGCCGTGTTTCCCATCTACTTTGTTATGCACGTCAACCGCAAGCCCGACAGCAGCGGCTATTGGAAGAAACAACCCCTTTTGCAAGGCGTCGAAGCCGAATGGACAGTTGACGACGGAGAATACAAACTATACAAAAACTACAACCGCGAAATTGCAGGCGACAATATCGGCTACTTCTTCTCATTCGACAATCTGAGCGAGGGCGACCAAGTAACCGTGCGCGTAGGCGTATCATTTGTATCAATGGAGAATGCCCGCGAGAATCTAAACAAAGAGCAGCACGGTCTGAGCTTCGACCAGCTGCGCGCAATGGCCCGCAAAGAGTGGAACGACGACCTCGGGCGCATACGCGTCAGCGGAGGCACCGACGAGCAGAAGCGCGTCTTTTACACCGCCCTTTACCACACACTCATCCACCCCAACATCCTAAGCGACTACAACGGAGAATACCCCGCGATGGAGAGCGGTCTCACAGCCAAGAGCAACCACCCGCGCTACACAATCTTCTCGCTGTGGGACACCTACCGCAATCTGCACCAGCTGATGACCCTCGTCTATCCCGAGCGTCAGACCAATATGCTGCGCTCAATGGTCGAAATGTACAAAGAGTGGGGCTGGCTGCCAAAATGGGAACTTTACGGGCGCGAGACATTCACAATGGAAGGCGACCCCGCAGCCATCGTCATTGCCGACAGCTACGTAAAAGGACTGCGCGATTTTGACTACCGCACAGCCTACGAAGCAATGATAAAATCGGCCACGACACCCGGCGCACAGAACCCCATACGCCCCGACCTCGACCCCTACGTCCAAAAGGGCTACATTCCATTGGGATTCTTCGAGAACGACCTCTCGGGCGACAACTCCGTATCACACGCACTCGAGTATTGCCTTGCCGACTACGCCATCGCCCAAATGGCCGACTCCTTAGGCCACAAAAAGGATGCAAAAATGTTCCTTAAGCGCTCGCAGAGCTACCGCAAATATTTCTGCAAAGAATACGGCACACTGCGCCCCCTTACCAAAGAGGGAAAATTCCTCGAGGATTTTGACGCAACCACAGGCAAAAATTTCGAGAATGTCCCCGGATTCCACGAAGGCTCGGCGTGGAGCTACACATTCGCCGTTCCCCACGATATTGAAGGCCTTACACGCCTTATGGGTGGCAAAAAAGGCTTTATAAAGAGCCTGCAATATGTGTTCGACGAAAAACACTACGACCCCGCCAACGAGCCCGACATAGTCTATCCCTACCTCTTCAGCCGCGTCAAGGGCGAAGAGTGGCGCACACAGCGCGAGGTAAAGACACTGCTCGACAGCTGCTTCACGGCAGCGCCCAACGGCATCCCCGGCAACGACGACACAGGCACAATGTCAGCGTGGGCAGTATTCTCGATGATGGGCTTCTACCCCGACACCCCGTCCGAGCCCTACTACACACTCACCACCCCCGTGTTCGACCGCATCGAGATTGACACCGAGCGCGGCACACTGACAATAGAAGCCTTGCGCCCCACCCCCGACAGCCACTACATAGAAAGTATGACCCTCGGCGGCGCCCCTCTTAAAAAATACCGCATAACTCACAACGAGTTATTGAACAAGAGAAACCTCAAATTCAACCTAAAAGCACAACCAAAATGAAAATATCAAGAATAATGATGGCAGGCGCACTTCTGCTTGCAGCCTGCACACAGGCCCCACAGCCCACAGCCCCCAAATTAACATCCTACGTCAACCCTCTCATAGGTTCGGGCGGCCACGGGCACGTATTTGTGGGAGCACACGTCCCCTTTGGAATGGTGCAGCTGGGCCCCACCAGCGTAACAACCACGTGGGATTGGTGCTCGGGCTATCATCAGGACGAAAATTCTGTCATAGGATTCTCGCACACCCATCTTAGCGGAACAGGCATAGGCGACCTTTTCGACGTAACCATAATGCCCGTAACAGGCGAGGTAAGCTATCAGCGAGGCATCCTCGACGACTCACTCTCGGGACTATGGTCGAGCGCCGACCGCACACAAGAGATTGCAAAGCCCGGATATTACAGCGTCCCCCTTACACGCTACGGCATAAAGGCCGAGGTAACAGCATCGGCACGCGTGGGAATGCACCGCTACACATTCCCCGCATCCGAGCAGGCAGCCATTGTCATCGACCTTGAAAATGGCGGTTGCTGGGACCGTTCTACCGAAACCTCTATGCAGGCCGAGGGCAACGACCTTATCGTCGGCTACCGCTACTCGAAAGGCTGGGCCAACAACCAGAAAATATATTTTGCCGCACAATTCTCGAAGCCTTTCGAGAGCTTTACCCTGCACGGCAATAAAGATATGTACGGACGTGCATCATTTACCACCGCCGATGGCGAGCAAGTGCTGCTGAAAGTAGGAATATCACCCGTGAGCATAGACGGAGCAAAGGCCGCCCTCGCCGCCGAGGTTCCCCATTGGGAGTTTGACAAAGTGGCCGAGGCTGCCGACGCAGCGTGGGAGAGCGAGCTTGACAAGATACGCATCGAGGAGAGCAGCGTCGTGCCCGCAAGCACTTTCTACACGGCAATGTACCACGCAATGACCGCCCCCATCCTCTTCAGCGACATTAACGGCGACTATCGCGGCGCCGACGGCAACATATACAATGCCCCCCACAATATGTACAGCATCTTCTCGCTGTGGGACACCTACCGCGCCAAAATGCCCCTTATGAGTATTATACAGAGCGAGCGTTTCGGGCACTTCGCAGCCACAATGATAGACATCTGCGACAAGCAGGGCCGTCTGCCCGTGTGGCATCTGTGGGGCTGCGAGACAGATTGTATGGTGGGCGACCCCGGCGTGATTGTAGTAGCCGACGCCATTGTAAAGGGCTCAAAGAGCATCGACGCACACAAAGGCTATAAGGCCATCCTAAAGACCTTCGAGCAGGATGGTCGCGGCCGTGCACTGCGCAAAAAATATGGTTATATACCCTGCGACCCCTTCAAAGAATCGGTAGCATATGATATGGAGTATGCCATTGCCGACGGCGCGGCAGCACAGGCAGCAGCAGCCCTCGGATACGCCGACGACGCCAAGATGCACATAAACAACAGCCACTCGTACCGCAATTTCTTCGACCCCGCGACAGGCTTTGTGCGCGGCAAGAAGATAAACGGCAACTTCAACGAGCCCTTTAACCCCTATTTCTCGGCCCACCGCGACGACGACTACTGCGAGGGCAACGCTTGGCAATATACGTGGCTTGTTCCGCAGGACGTAGCAGGAATGGCACAATGCTTCGGCGGAAAAGATAAGATGCTCGCCAAACTCGACTCATTATTCCTTGCCCCCTCAAGAGTCGAGGGCGACCCCTCGCCCGATATTTCGGGCCTCATCGGACAGTTCGCCCACGGCAACGAGCCCTCGCACCACATTCTCTACCTCTACACAATGCTGGGGCAGCCTCATAAGGCAGCCGACCGCATCCGCGAGGTGATGAGCACACAGTATCACGATGCACACGACGGCCTCTCGGGCAACGAGGATGTCGGTCAGATGTCAGCGTGGTACATTATGTCGGCCCTCGGATTCTATCAGGTCGAGCCTGCCGGAGCACGCTATTGGTTCGGCAGCCCCGCCGTAAAGAGCGCACAGCTGGCCGTAGAGGGTGGCACATTCAAGATAGAGACACAGAACAACAGCGAGGCCAACAAATACATACAGTCTATCCTGCTCGACGGAAAGGAATACACCCTCCCCTACATCAACCACAGCGACCTTAAAGCAGGCAGCACACTAACCTACATAATGGGCGACAAGCCTGCAAAATGGTACACAAAAGACATTACCGAGTAAACAGACTATCCCGTGCTGATTAAGTAAGCAAGATTATTGAATAATAGTAAGGCTGACTAATTATTTTTAGTCAGCCTTACTATTATTTTATAAAAATGCACGCAAATACACAAAAAACCGCTCCTCTTTTTTGTAATAAAGAGGAGCACCCGAGAGGGTGAGGAGTTAAAATAACTGCAAACAACGCTTTTTTTTTGATACACAATCGAACTCCTCAGACGCTGCGCGCCGGCTCCTCTTTGTCGAAAGAGGAGCAGCAATAATGCTCCTTGTAAATTAAGCAAGCATAAAAAAAATGCTCCTCTTTTTTGTAATAAAGAGGAGCTCCCCGAAAGGGGTGAGGAGTTAAAATAACCACAAACAACGCTTTTTTTTGATGCACAAACGAACTCCTCAGACGCTACGCGCCAGCTCCTCTTTGTCGAAAGAGGAACGGCAATAATGCTCCTTGTAACTTAAGCAAACACACAAAACACCGCTCCTCTTTTTTGTAATAAAGAGGAACTCCCCAACGGGGTGAGGAGTTAAAACAACAACAAACAACGCTTTTTTTGATGCACAATCGAACTCCTCAGACGCTGCGCGCCAGCTCCTCTTTGTCGAAAGAGGAGCAGCAATAATACTCCTTGTAATTTAAGCAAACACAGAAAACAACGCTCCTCTTTTTTGTAATAAAGAGGAGCTCCCCGAAAGGGGTGAGGAGTTATAAATAACCACAAACAACATTCTTTTTAATGTACAATCGAACTCCTCAGACGCTACGCGCCAGCTCCTCTTTGTCGAAAGAGGAGCTCCCCGTGAGGGGTGAGGAGTTAAAAATAACCGCAAACAACGTTATTTTTTGATGCAGCGTCGAACTCCTCAGACGCTGCGCGCCGGCTCCTCTTTGTCGAAAGAGGAGCGATAATAATGCTCCTTGTAACTTAAGCAAGCACAAAAACAATGCTCCTCTTTTTTGTAATAAAGAGGAGCAATAATAACATATCTTTTTTGTCTCTTTAAGCAATCTTCCCTATATTATTTCGGCCTTTCTTTCTACGTTTAATTTTCTGCTGTGCTTTTTGGGCTCAAAAAGCAGGGAAAAAAGCTAAGCACGAAAAAAAAAGAGAAAATCCCCTTACCTTTACTCGGGGTGCTCGCCATAATACTCGTTCCACTCTTTAAGCACCTGCTGCCAATCTATCGCCTCGCCGTTGGCAACAGCCTCGGCCTGTCGCAAAGCCTCATCGTGCTGTTTTTTCTCAGCGTGGCGCAGTTTCATTGCCTCGATGGTCTGCTCGTCGAGCACCTGAATGCGCCCGCGACGTACACACTCGTCGAGGTCGGCAGGTGCAAATGCCTTTCCGGGAACATTAAAATCAGAGATATTAAACTCGAACACAGTGCGCAGCGTGTGGCGCACCATCTTCTGCTGTCCGCGGTTGCCGTTCATCTTGCTACCCAACAGCTTACGTATTATATCAACCTCGCGCTTCGAGAATTTCTTACGTCCCATATAGTCTGACTTTATATTTTGCAACGAAGATACAAAAGATTTTCCTAAAAAAGAACATATTCACGGGCTCGGCTGTTAATATTCCATTATATTATGAAAAAATGGGAAAGAGAGCCTTTACACTACTATCAGCCACGCTGCTTGCCCTTACCTCGGCAAGCGCACAGCAAAGAGATTTTATTGAAACGGTACCCGATAATTGGGCCATCGATGATAATTTTGCCTCGATGGCCCCACCCGACGACGCTTGGTGGCACATTTTCGGCGACGCACGGCTCGACTCACTCATTGCCGAGGCCTCGCGCTACAACTTTTCCATCGTCGAAGCAATAGACAACATCCGTATCGCAAAGGCACAATGGCGTCAGGCACAAGCACTTATGCTACCCTCCATCAGCCTCGACGCGGGGTGGCAGCGCAGCCGCACGAGCGGCAATATAAAAAGCACGGGCGATGTCCCGGTCTATGATGGTTATTTCGACGCTGCGGCCAACGTCAGCTGGCAGATAGATGTATTCGGCACGCTCTACAAGCGCTCGCGTGCGCAAAAGGAGCTCTACGCAGCAAGCCGCGAAGAGTACCACTCGGTGCTCATAACCCTCTATGCCAATGTGGCGACGGGCTATTTTTCGCTTCTGCAAAGCATCGAGCAGCTGGACGTACTCAACGAGAGCGCTGCCTCGCAGCGCGAGATTATGAACCTTGTCGAGGTGCGCTACAACAGCGGCCTTGCCTCGAAGCTCGACCTTGCGCAGGCACGCTCGGTCTATTATAGCACGCTCGCCTCAATTCCCTCGACCGAAGGAGCCGTGCAGCAATATCGCCACTCACTTGCTGTGCTCTTGGGGCGCTTCCCGCAGGAGTTTGCCCATTGGCCGCACAATGCCTCGCCGCTGCCCAACGTGATAGACCCCGTGGCCGTGGGAGTACCCGCAGCGCTTCTGCGCCGCCGCCCCGACGTACGCGCCGCCGAGCGTCGCACCGAGGCCTACGCACAACTCTTGGGAGCCTCGAAACGCGATTGGCTGCCAACCTTCTACCTCAACGGCTCCATAGGATTCTCGTCCGGCAGCATAAAAGAGCTTCCGCGCGAGCGCAGTATGACGTGGCAGATAGCCCCCTCAATGTCGTGGAACATATTCGACGGAGGCAAAGAGCGTGGCGCCACACGCGAGGCACAAGCCCGCCTCGACCAGAGCATCACACAATTCAACAGCACCCTGCTGACAGCCCTGCAAGAGGTCGAGAATGCCCTCTCACTCTACCGCAGTAGCATAAAACAGATAGTAGCCCTGCGCGAGACAGTCAACCAATGCCAAGAGACACTCACCCTCTCGCTCGAACTTTACAAACAAGGGCTCACACAATTCCAAAATGTCCTCGACGCACAGCGCACCCTCCTCAACTATCGCAACTACCTTGTACAAGCCCGTGCAAGCTCCCTAAAATCCCTCATCGGGCTATACGAGGCGCTTGGTGGCGGATGGCAATAAAAGCAACCCCAAAATATCAGAGCAATATGAACCGAATATTACTTACGGCAATGGCAGGCACACTATTCGCAGCCTGCAGCCACAAGCAAGAGAGCAGCAGCACCCCACCGCTACCCGTAGCAGTCGAAACAGCCGAGGTGCGCGACGTAACCCTCACCCGTGAATACCCCGGCTACCTCTCGGCCGAGGCCACCGTCGCCATAGTAGCCCGCGTCAACGGTACACTCATAAAAAAGAATTACACCCCGGGCAGGCGAGTAAAGCGTGGCGACATACTCTTCGAGATTGAGCCGACAACCTACCAAAATGAGGTAACACAAGCCCAAGCAGCTCTAAGCAAGGCCGAGGCCGGCCTCGACTATGCCCTAAGCAACTACGAGCGTATGCTGAAGGCCGAAAAGAGCAACGCCGTGAGCCGCATCGAGGTCATACAGGCACAAACCAATGTAGCCACCGGCCGAGCAGCAGTGAGCACAGCCCGCGCCGCCCTATCGACCGCCGCCACCAACCTCGACTACTGCCTCATACGCGCCCCCCACGACGGTCTTATGACCCTCGCCGACTACTCTGTGGGCAGCTACATTGCAGGCGCCGCCTCGCCCGTACAATTGGGCACACTCTACAAGGACGACACAATGTACGCCTATTTCGACGTAACCGACAACCAATGGCTGCGTCAACAGCAAAGAATAGATGCAGTGGGCAAGGAGGAGACAATTACCTTCTCGCTGGGCGAAGATAAATATTTCACACGCGAGGCCCGTATGGACTACCTCTCGCCCAATGTCGACCTATCGACCGGAACACTACGCGTGCGCGCCGAACTCCCCAACAACGACCATTTTCTAAAGCCCGGCAGCTACATAAGCGTAATACTCCCCTACGAAAAAGCCACAAACGCCATACTCGCGCGCGACGCCTCCATAGGCACCGACCAATTGGGAAATTATCTATACGTTGTCAACGACTCGAACATTGTCGAATATCGACACATCGAGACAGGCAATATAGTCGATGACACAATGCGCTTGGTGCGTAGCGGCCTCCGCCCCCACGAGCGCTACGTGAGCAAAGCACTTATGAAAGTGCGAGGCGGACAGAGAATAACCCCCGTAACCGAAAATCCCGAGAAATAACCATCGACCCATCCCATTATGGACTTTTCAAAATTCTTCATCTACCGCCCGATATTCGCCACGGTACTCTCGCTGCTGTTACTTGTGGGCGGAGCAGTAGCCCTCATTGTGCTTCCCATAGACCAATACCCCTCGATAACCCCTCCCACCGTTCAGGTGAGCGCCGTCTATCCCGGCGCCAATGCCGAGACGATAGCTCAGACAGTGGGCATTCCCCTCGAGCAACAGATTAACGGAGTGGATAATATGATATATATGAGCTCCACCTCATCCTCGGCCGGAACATATAATCTGACCGTTACCTTCGAGGTAGGTACCGATATTGATATGGCCACCGTGCTTGTACAGAACCGTGTAAACATTGCGCTCAACTCCCTGCCGAGCGAAGTAACGCAGCAGGGCGTTACGGTGCAGAAACAATCATCGAACATTGTGCTGTTCATCACCCTCACGGGCGACTCGCTCTACAATCAGCTCTATCTGTCGAACTATGCACAGTTGCAGCTTGTCGATAGGCTCACGCGCACCCCCGGCGTAGGCGCAGTAAACATTATGGGAGCCGGAAAATACTCGATGCGCGTGTGGCTCGACCCCGAGGCTATGCGCATACGAGGCGTCGCACCCTCCGAGGTCTATCAAGCCATCAGCCGACAGAACATTGCCGTCTCGGCAGGATACGTGGGCCAGACACTGAGCCCCGAGGCCGACAACGCCTTTCAATATACGCTGAACGTACAGGGCCGACTGCGCAGTGCCGAGGAGTTTGCCAATATTGTAATACGCAACGACGGCGTCGAGATGCTGCGTCTGGGCGACGTTGCCCGCATCGAGATTGGCAGCGAGACCTACAACTCCTCATCGCGCCTCAAGGGAAAGCCCACTGCCGCCCTTGCCGTCTATCAGCTGCCCGGAAGCAGCTCGCTCGCCGTATCAAAAGCCGTACGCGAGCGTATGGAGGAACTCAGTAAGAATTTCCCGCCCGACGTACACTATCAGATAGCCCTCGACACCACCGACGTTGTGCGCAGCTCCATCGAGGAGGTACTCTTCACCCTTCTCGAAACAACCGTGCTTGTGATATTGGTAATATTTCTGTTTCTGCAAAATTGGCGTGCCACGCTCATCCCCTGCCTCACAATCCCCGTGTCGCTCATAGGAACATTGGCGGTGATGGAGCTTTTGGGATTCTCGATAAACACCCTCACACTCTTCGGACTTATTCTTGCCGTTGCCATTGTGGTGGACGATGCAATTATCGTAGTCGAGAATGTTACACGAATAATAGACACCGAGGGGCTCGCCCCGCGCGAGGCCACCGACAAGGCAATGAGCGAAATTTCGGGACCCATCATAGGCGTTGTACTTGTGATGATGGCCGTCTTTCTGCCCACCACAATGATAGGCGGAATATCGGGGCAGCTATACAAGCAGTTTGCCCTGACCATTGCCGCCTCGACGCTTCTGAGCGGATTTAACTCATTGACACTCACCCCTGCGCTGTGCGCCATCCTGCTGCGCCCCACAAGCATCCATAAGAGCAAAGGCATTATCCTGCGATGGTTCGACACATTCTACAATGCCATACAGAGCATCTACGACAAAAGCGTCGGGTGGCTGCTGTGCCGCCCCGTCGTTGCCGCGGTGAGTTTCTCTATTATGGCCGTTGCCGCCCTGCTGATGTTCATAAAATGGCCCTCGACCTTTATCCCCGACGAGGACGACGGCTACATAATAATAGCTGCACAGCTGCCTCCTGCCGCCTCGCTGAGCCGCACCGAGGCAGTAGCCGCAAAAATAGAGAAAATCCTTGACAGCTACCCCGAGGTTAAGACCAATATTGCCATCAGCGGATTCAGCATACTCAACAACGGCGAGCAGAGCAACGCCGCGGCCATTTTCGTGGTGCTGCGCGACTGGAGCGAGCGCAAAGGCAAGGGACAGAAGGCCGCCGACATTGTCGAGCGCTTCAACCGTCAGGCATACGTCGAGATTCAAGAGGCACAGTGCTTTGCCATCGTCCCGCCCGCAATCCCGGGAATTGGTAACGTAGGCGGCCTCCAGATGCAGATTGAAGACCAAAAAGCGCTGGGAACAACCGAGCTTCAGAAAGCCATAGAGGCCATCATCGAGGAGAGCCGCGCCTACCCCGCAATCGCCTCAATGACAAGCTCGTACGAGGCCAACGTACCGCAGTACCGACTGAACATCAACCGCGACAAGGCCATCAGTATGGGACTCGACATTGGAGCGGTACTATCGACCCTGAGCTACTATATGGGCTCGGTATATGTAAATGATTTTACAATGCTGGGGCGAATATGGCAGGTAAAAATGTCGGCCTCGGAGCGCAACCAAAAGGTTATTGAGGATGTGCTCGCCCTAAGCCTTAAAAACAGCAGCGGGCAGATGGTACCCTTCAGCAGTTTCATCAAGGTCGAGGAGATTTTGGGCATCGACCAGCAGGGACGATACAATATGTACAACAGCGCAGCCGTTACCTGTAACACCGCCCCGGGATACAGCACAAGCGAGCTTATGCAGAGCATCGCCGAAGCCTTCAGTAAGAGCCTCGGTACGGAGTTTGGGTACGAGTGGACGGGAGTAGCCTATCAAGAGCAGAGCGCAAGCTCGACGACAAGCCTCATCCTTGCGCTTGCCCTGCTGGTAGCCTATTTAGTGCTTGCCGCGCAGTACGAGAGCTGGACAAGCCCCGTAGCCGCCGTAACAGGCGTTCCGATAGCCCTTTTGGGAGCAATCGTGGGATGCGCCATAATGGATATTCCCGTGAGCATATACACACAGATTGGAATAATTCTGCTCATTGCCCTGAGCGCAAAAAACGGAATATTGATTGTGGAGTTTGCACGCGATTTTCGCGTAGCAGGCAACGACATACGCCATAGTGCCGCCGAGGCGGGACACGTGCGTCTGCGCCCCATACTTATGACCTCTTTGGCCTTTGTGCTGGGAGTAATGCCGTTACTCTTTGCCGGCGGTGCGGGTGCCTCGGCACGACTGTCGCTGGGTGCAGCGGTTGTATTCGGAATGTTGGTCAACACCGTCATTGCCACACTTTATATCCCCAATTGGTACGAGTGGATGCAGACACTGCAGGAGCGGCTCTCGCCTGCAAAAAAACAATAGTTCCCATTAGCTTTTTCCACGCGCCGAGCCCGTCCGCATTAAAATAGAGACAGGCCCGGCGTTTTTTTGTACAGCGAAACTATATAAAAAAAACATCCGCTCTTTTTTATTTACAAAGTCTATTCACTACCTTTGCGCTAAAGCACAAAGATTGTAGCTGCCCTCAAAAAAAAGAATACTATTTTTGCGATACCATCTTACAATCTATCTGAAAACTTTATGTCATTAAAACACAAACAACTAACAGCACTATGAGACACCGCCTGCTTTTACACCTACTGATACTATGCAGCACCCTATCGGCCACCGCACAAACAAGCATTGACGAGGCGGCAAAAAAAGCCCTTGTGATGGGCCGCACCCTTGTCCCCGAATACGTATATCTGCACTTTGACAACAGCGCCTACTATTTGGGCGAGACAATGTGGTTCAAAGCACACGTAACAAGCGGCAACAGCGACAAGGCAAGTACACTGAGCAAGGTGCTGTACGTCGAACTTGTCGCCCCCGAGGGATACGTTGTCGAAACAAAGAAATACAAACTCGACGACAGCGGCAGCTGCCACGGCGAGTTTGAGCTCAACCCCCTTCTGCTCTCGGGCTACTACGAGGTGCGCGCCTACACCCGCTATATGCTCAACCGCGGTAGCGATGCAATCTTCAGCCGCGTATTTCCCATTTTCGACAAAGTAAACGCCAACAATTGGGACTTTAAAAATATGCTCGACCGCAAGCGCGGCTTTATGTATCGGGGCGAGTGGATAAGCTCGGAGCTTCCCGAGTGCACCCTTACCTTCTACCCCGAGGGCGGTCATCTTGTAGCCGAGCTCGCCACCCGTGTGGCCTATGAGCTACGCGGACACGACGGCACATTCAGTAGCGACACAATCCTCATCCTCGAAGACGGAAAAGCCATTCTTACGACAACCCCCACACACAACGGCAAAGGCCTTTTTAATCTGACCCCAAAAAATAAAAGCAAATACACCGCACAGGTAAAATCGACCGATAAAAAAGGTAAGCAGAAAAGTTATAAATTCGACCTTCCCGAGACACAGCCCGAGGGTGTCGGAATAAGCATAATACAAGATAGCACAAACGTCAATATAAAGATAACACACAACTACAAAAAGAGCCGCGAGCTTGGCCTTGCACTGCTGCATCGCGGCGCAATGGGATTCTACAAGAGACTGCCCGCCGAGCAGCCGGAACACACATTCACCCTACCCAAAAGCGGACTTTTAGAGGGCGTTACACGCGCCGTCATCTTCGACGAGGCAGTTCCCCTTGCCGAACGACAATTCTTTGTCATTCACAATCAAATACAGAAGAACGACCGACAGACAGTAAAACTCGACGTCAAAGGCAACAACTATAAAATAATCAATCTAAGCCCCAAGAAACACGAAAAAATAACCCTCAGCGTCGAGCGCGAGGATGGCAAGCCCATAGAGCCGGGCGCACAATTCTCAGTAGCCGTTACCGACGCCTCGGGCACCCAGACAACCTCTTGGGACTACAATATGTACACCTACCTTCTCTTAGGTTCCGAGCTAAAAGGCTATATACCCAACGCCTCGCAATATTTCTCGCCCGAAAATAAGCAGCGCCACGCACAAATAGACCTTATAATGCTCACCCACGGCTGGACGTCCTACGATTGGAGCCTGCTGACACAAATAAAAACATCACAGCTTCAGCCCGTCGAGCGAGGAATAACCCTCAAAGGCACACTCTATCAGAAGAGTCGAGAGAAAAGCATCGGCCGAATGGAAAAGATAGCTATTGCTCCCTCGAAATTCAATCTCACGAGCTTTCAATTCTCCTACGACAACAAAGTAGCCGAGCAAGAGGAGTTTCGCACCGACTCGACCGGTTCATTCATCCTCGAGCTTAACGATTTTTACGGACGTCGCGTAGGCAAGCTCATCCCAACCGACAACTACCGACACACCGACGACGTGTGGTACAGTTTCTCGCTCGACCGCTACTACTCGCCCCAATTCCGTCTATACGACTATTGGGAGCGCAATTTAGGAACCTCAATCGTCAGTCCCGTAGCCGACAGCCTCATAAAGCTGAGCCCCTTTGAATATATGCTGGGCCCGCTCGAGATTGTAACCGACAAGCGCGAGGTGCGCAACAGCCGTCCGCCCCACAGCGAGATGCGCTTCGACTACCTCGACGAGTGGGAGTATGCACAGGACGTAACCTATCTTAAAGACGGCACCGACAGCGACGCACTCTTCCAGATAGCCATCCACGAGAATCTTATGAACAGCGCAAGCGAAGCCGACGCAGCTGCCACCGACGAATCTGCCACCGACGAATCCGCCACCGACGAGGGGAATAAATTCTACTCGGCCCTCAGCCCCCACCCATCGGGAATATATGTTTCCAACACCAACAAATCCATACACGGAAAATACCTCGGAAATATATACTATCAGGACTTGCTCGGCAACTCACGACACACCGGCACGGTAGCCCCAAGCTACACCCACACACTCACCGCCGACGAGGTTGTGCGCAGCGCAATGTACCGCCACAACTACAATTGGGCCTATTGGGTACAACTGATGGTAGTATCGGGCGAATACGACTCCTATAAAGTCCCCATCCCCGACACCGACTACTACACAGGCAAAGACCCCGAGAAAATGGTACGCTTCAAAGAGATTGTGATACGCAGCGACGAAGCCACAAGAAAACAATTCGAGAACATAAGCAGCGTGTGGGGACGCAAAGCAACTGCCCTCAACAACAAAGAGCCCTACGTAAAATTCTATTTAGGATTCCTCTCGCAGAGCTATCTTATAGCCCGTGAAGGAGTAGATAACGCCCCAATGCCCGAGATTTTCTTCCGCGACCTTACAGCCGGACAAATATCACAGGGAACGGGACAGTCGGCCCCCTTTAATCCCAATTATGTAGCCTGCCTCATCCCACAGAAAGAGAGCGACGAGCAGCTCATCATCCCCGACTTTTCCAATATGAGCGCCTCGCGCTACACCTCCATTCAAGGCTACAACAAGAGCAAACAATTCTACTCGCCCGACTACAGCAAGATAAAGCCCGACGCATCGCACAACGACTATCGCCGCACACTCCTTTGGGCTCCCACCATAAAAGCACAGAACGGCAAGATAGAGCTCGAGCTATACAACAGTAGCCACTGCGACGCAATAAACGTAAAAATAGACGGAGTAGATGGCAACACCTTTTACAGCAACCACAGCAGTATGCTCACACGCACCAATGAAGCACCCATAATAAGCAAAAGCATTGTCAGCCCGACAGAGAAAAAAGCCGACGAGCACCCCCAAGAGATACAATACAGCGACGAAGAACGTCAGGCCCTTAGTCAAAGATGCGAGTTAGGCGACATTATGTACAACCAACAGAAATACGCCGGTGCCATAAAAATATACGCCGAGTTGCTGCAATACAACTACCCCCCGGCAATGCGCAAGATAGCACAGTGCCACATACACGGATACGGAGTAAGCAAAAGCATCGACAAAGCAATAGAATTTCTCACCCTCGCATCCGAGTATGGCGACAGCGAGTCAATGTACACCCTTGCCAAAATACTCAACGAGCAGAGAAAAGACAACGCAAAAGCCCTTGAGTGGTTCCGACGCGCCGAGGCCGGCAACGACAAAAATATTACAGCCTCAATAGCACGGCACTACCTCAGCGGCACAATAGTCGAGAGGGACACGGCAAAAGCCTACACTCTGTACCGCACAGCAGCCATCGACGGCAATGCCGAGGCTCTCTTTATGTACGGAAAATATATGCTGCAACAAAAAACAGTGAGCGACCAACAATTGGGCACCCCCATCAGTTGCATCGAGAGAGCCGCCAAGCAATCGCATCCCGAGGCAATGCTCTTTATGATGCAGCACCACCACAATGCACAGCAATACAAAGAGGCCTATGAGTGGGCCCGCGAGCTTCATCAGATGAGCATCAAAGAGGGCACACTCTATATGGCCGACTGCTACGAGAAGGGACAAGGCGTCAAGCGCGACAAACGTCTGGCCAATGACCTGCGCCGCGAGGCAGAATAACAATAAGACCATAAAAATGGGAGCACAAATATGTGTTCCCATTTTTATGGTACCGCGCCCGAGGATTACAGCGCCACTGCTTTTTTTACGCGTAAGCACAAAAAGAGCGCTCGCGCATAAAAGAACATTCTCGCGCGAATGGGCAGAGGCCTACACAAACTCGCTCAGCTCCAGCCAGCGCATCGTCTTTTCGTCGATAATCTCCAACAGAGAGGCTATGCGCTGCGACTTTTGCAGCAACGTGGCATTGTCGAGCGTGCCGCTGCACATATCCTGCTCAATTTGCGACTTTTCCTCTTCGAGGGCCGCAATCTCGCCCTCGAGCGCCTCATATTCGCGTTGCTCTTTGAATGTGAGCTTACGCTTTCCCGCATCATCGCGGCGCGAGGCTTTGGGCGCAGCACTCTTTGCAGCCCTCTCGGCCTCGGCCTTTGCTGCGGCTGCACGCTCCTCGTCGCGCCAATCGCGATAATCGGTGTAATTTCCCGGAAAATCCTTAATATCGCCCCCGCCGTTAAAGACAAAAATATGATCGACCACACGGTCCATAAAATAGCGGTCGTGGCTCACCACAATTACGCACCCCTTAAACTCGCGCAGATACTCCTCGAGAATCTGCAATGTGTCAATGTCAAGGTCGTTGGTGGGCTCGTCGAGCACAAGAAAATTAGGATTCGACATTAGCACGGTGCACAGGTAGAGGCGTCGTTTCTCGCCGCCGCTGAGTTTATAGACATAACTATACTGTTTCTCGGGCGAGAATAGAAAATGTTGCAGAAACTGCGAGGCTGTCAGCATCTTATTGCCCACGGGGATAACCTCGGCAATGGCCTTTACTACGTCAATCACTTTCATCTGCTCGTTAAATTGAAGGCCCTCCTGACTGTAGTAGCCCCATTTTACCGTCTCGCCCACCTCGATTGTGCCGCTGTCGGGTGCCACGCGTCCGAGAAGCATTTTTATAAAGGTCGATTTTCCCGTTCCGTTGTTGCCCACAATGCCTAATTTCTCGTAGCGGGCGAATGTGTAGTAAAAGTCGCGGGTTATAATCTTATCGTCGAAGGCCTTTTCGAGTGCCTTCATCACAAAAATCTTACTGCCGATGTATTGCGATTTTATCTCGAGCGATACGTTGGGGTCGTCGCGCATTGCGGCGGCCTTCTCCTTGAGTTTATAGAAAGCGTCGATACGGTATTTTGCCTTATGGGCGCGTGCCTGAGGCTGACGGCGCATCCAATCGAGCTCGGTGCGCAGCAGATTGCGTGCGCGAGCCGTCTCGGCCGCCTGCGTCTGAAGGCGTTCGTCGCGTCGTTGCAGAAAATAGCTGTAATTGCCTTTGTAGCGATAGATGCGACGGTCGTCAATCTCGATAATCTCGTTGCACACGCGGTCGAGGAAATATCGGTCGTGCGTAACCATCAGAAGGCTGCCCGTGAAGCGCGAGAGAAAATCCTCGAGCCACTCAACCATTTCCGTGTCAAGATGGTTGGTAGGTTCGTCGAGAATCATAATATCGGGCTGTTCGATGAGCACCGATGCAAGCGCCACGCGTTTCTTCTGCCCACCCGACAGTTGCCCCACAGGCTGTGCAAAGTTTGTTATCTTCAGCATCTGAAGCACCTGCTTTGCGCGCGTCTCGTAGTCCCACGCTTCGAGCCTGTCCATCTCTTCCATAAGATGGTGCAACTGTTTCTCGTCGCCATCGGCGAGAGCCTTCTCGTAGCGGGCTATCAACAGAGTTTTTTCGCTGTTACGCCCCAGACAAGCCTCGAGCACCGTCAGTTGCGGCTCAAAATCGGGCTCCTGCTCAAGATAGCCCACGCTTGCCCCGCCTCGCAGCGTTATTTTACCCTCGTCCGAGGGTTCCTCGCCTGCTACAATTTTCAAAAGGGTACTTTTTCCCCGGCCGTTGCGTGCAATCAGGCCTATGCGCCGACGCTCCTCGATTGTAAAAGAAATATCGCTGAAGAGCACTAAGTCTCCGAAACTCTTGCTCAGTGCCTCTATCTGTAAATCTATCATTCTTTTTTGCTTAATTTCGACCGCGAAGATAATGAAAATTTATTCATTTCTGCACTAAGCGTGCCGAAGATAGAGTGTTACAATAAAAAATCGGCAGGAATATTCCTACCGATTTTTTATTTCTTTAAAGTACCCCTGTGGGCCATTATTTTTAAAAAACAGTCCCATTCAAAGGCTGACGGCATTATCGACGTTCCCCACCGCGGCCGCCGCGCCCCTGCCATCTTTGTCGGCTGCGTTTCTCTTGCTCGGCCGTATATTTAAGATACTTTTCATACTGCTCGGCTGTGAGAATTTCCTTCATCTGAGCGTTACGCACAGCCTTCCGCTGCTCCATAATCTCGCGACGAGCCTTCATCTGCTCCTCGGTGGGACGCTGACGCTCCATCTTTTTGCCGCTCTGGCGAGCCTCATCGGCACGCGCGCGGCGCGCCTTTATGCTATCCTGCATAGCTACTGCATCGGAGTAATTCATTATATACACCAGCTGAAACTGCAAGCTGTCGAGCCCCACAGCCTCGGCCAACTGCTGCGTCTGCATAGTAGCAATAGTCTCAGGGTCGAAATTACGCTGAGCACGTACTCTGCCCTCCTGAGCCGATAATGTAACAGCCATCATTGTGGCAATAAACAACAGATACTTTTTCATAAACTTCTTTTTTTCGGCTAATTAAACACTTTTTTCTTGCAAACTATGGTTCCCGCTATAAGAAAAGCAAGAACCATAGACACCAAACATTGGAAAAATAACAAGTAAGACAATTATAAACGTCTCATCTATATGACTGCATTTTATGTAGAAAGTAAAATCAGCGATACAATATTTAACATTTTTTCACATACAAATTATTCCATCCACCATACGAATGGTGCGGTCGGTAACAGCAGCAAGTCCCTCGTCGTGTGTAACAATGAGAAAAGTCTGTCCGAACCTATCACGCAGGTCGAAGAAAAGAGCGTGCAGTTCCTCCTTATTGCGACTATCGAGGCTTCCCGACGGCTCGTCGGCCAGAATAACGTCGGGACGGTTCACAAGCGCGCGAGCCACTGCCACACGCTGATTCTCGCCCCCCGAGAGTTGCGAGGGCTTATGGTGTGCTCGGTCGGCAAGACCCATAAGCGCAAGAAGCTCCATTGCCTCCTTATTGGCCTCGGCAAGTGAGCGACCCGCGATAAGCGCCGGGATAGCCACATTCTCTATGGCAGTAAACTCGGGCAAGAGTTGATGAAACTGAAAGACAAAGCCAATGTGTGCGTT
This sequence comes from Bacteroidaceae bacterium, assembly GCA_045533955.1. Classification (GTDB taxonomy): domain Bacteria; phylum Bacteroidota; class Bacteroidia; order Bacteroidales; family Bacteroidaceae; genus HGM04593. Next base: position 2,421 of record JAZSIU010000103.1, on the reverse strand, counting down.
ACGAAATTTTGCAAGCTGCGCACCACTCATTGCGCCGAGGGCCCTCCCGTCGAACATAATCGTTCCGCTGTCGGGAGTATCGAGCGCCCCAATGAGCTGCAACAGCGTAGTCTTTCCCGCACCGCTGGGCCCGACGATGCTTATCACCTCGCCCCGCTCTACGCTCAAATTTACGCCTCGCAGCACCTGCAACGAGCCGAAACTTTTTGTCAAATTGCGAACCTCTATCATATATTGCGTATTACATATTCAGTAAGATAACAACCGAATGTTGCCGTAAAATATCCCAACGAGCCTATTATGGGCTTTCCGCCCCGAGGGTTGGGACGAATGGCCTCTTTTATGGGCGCCTCGAGGCTATATACAACAGGCAGAGTGTATTGTCCGCGCCACTGACGCAGATGGCGCCTCAGATTCTTGGCCAGCGTACACTGCTCACTTTTCCAAAGTTCTCCCAAACGTATACGCGAGAGGTCGCATTTTGCACCCGCCCCCATACTCGATACAATCTTCACCCCACGCCTCCAGCAGCCGCATATAAGCGCCGCCTTTGCATCGAGCGTGTCAATTGCATCCACCACAAAATCGTACTCGGCGCAGTCGAGCAGCGCATCGACATTATCTTGCTCGATAAACTCGGGACGCACCGTAAGCACAACCTCGGGATTTATGGCCCCGAGCCTTTCGGCGACAATATCACATTTCAGCCTGCCCACTGTCTGTGCAAGAGCCGGCATCTGACGGTTAATATTGGTTACATCCACGCAGTCGGAATCGACAAGAGTAAAGCGTCCCACCCCTGCACGACACAACATTTCGGCCGCCCAAGAGCCCACTCCGCCCAAGCCCACAATAAGGATGTGAGCCGAGGCCAGACGCGCACTCTTCTCCTGCCCCAAAAGCAATTCACCACGCTGCAACCAATTATTATCCATAAAAAACTGTCAATTTATCGGCGAATTTACAAAAAAAACGACTAATTCGCAGTATTTATACATTTTTTCTTGTACTTTTGCACAACTTTTCCGAAACAATAAATTAAGAACACAAATATCACAAAGAAAATGAGAATAGCTATTGTTGGCGTAAGCGGCGCAGTGGGACAAGAGTTTCTGCGCGTGCTCGACGAGAGAAATTTCCCCTTCGACGAGCTTCTGCTTTTTGGTTCGGCACGCAGCGCCGGACAGGTTTACAATTTCCGCGGAGTAGAATATACCGTAAAGGAACTTAAACACAACGATGATTTTAAGGGCGTCGATTATGCCTTTGTATCGGCCGGCGGCGGTGTATCGAAAGAGTTTGCACCGACAATCACCAAGCACGGCACAATAATGATAGACAACTCGAGCGCCTTTCGTATGGACAGCGACGTACCCCTCGTAGTGCCCGAGGTCAACCCCACCGACGCCTACGACACCCCCCGCAACATTATTGCCAATCCCAACTGCACCACAATACAGATGGTAGTAGCACTAAAGGCCATTGAGCGCCTCTCGCACATCAAGCGCGTACACTCATCAACCTATCAGGCAGCCAGCGGCGCCGGTGCATCGGCAATGGCCGAGCTTTTCGAGCAGTATCGTCAGGTGCTTGCAGGCGAGGAGCCCACAGTCGAGAAATTCGCCTATCAACTAGCCTTCAACGTAATTCCTCAGATTGACGTATTTACCGACAACGGCTACACAAAAGAGGAGATGAAGATGTTCAACGAGACACGCAAGATTATGCACAGCGACATTGCCGTGAGTGCCACCTGCGTGCGCGTACCCGCCCTGCGCTCACACTCACAGGCCCTGTGGATAGAGACCGAGGAGCCCCTGAGCGTCGAGCAGGTTCGCGAGGCTGTTGCCAAGGGCGAGGGCCTTGTGCTGATGGACAACCCCGAAAAAAAGGAGTATCCTATGCCCCTCTTCCTCTCGGGCAAAGACCCCGTATATGCCGGCCGCATCCGCAAAGACCTCACAAACCCCAACGGAATAAGTATGTGGATTGTGGGCGACCAAATTAAGAAAGGCGCCGCCCTAAACGCCGTACAGATTGCAGAATTTCTCATCAACAACCCCAAGAAATAAGAGCGCACACAGATAACAATCAACACAATAAAGAGGCTGGGCCAAAATTACTTTTGACCCAGCCTCGAGTTAAAAATAACCACAAACAAAGCACAAAAAAAACGCTCCTCTTTTTTGTAATAAAGAGGAGTTCCCTAAAAGGGTGAGGAGTTAAAAATAACAACAAACAACAACATTTTATAAACACAATCGAACTCCTCAGACGCTCCGCGCCGGCTCCTCTTTGTCGAAAGAGGAGCGGCAATAACACTTTTAACAATTAAAACAGACAAAAAAAACGGGGATGACCCAAAAGTGTTTTTTACTTCGCGAGAATTGAATATTTGAAAGCTATCTCAGATAGGTATCC
>JAZSIU010000084.1:0-29266 GCA_045533955.1 Bacteroidaceae bacterium | reverse complement strand
CTCACTTAGTCGCTTGTAAACAAGCGTCTAAGTAGCGGTTAAACATACCTCGCACTTTTTCCTTAAAACAATCGTACCTACATTGAATTTCTTTTTTATGGTGCAATAAATTAAAAGTTACCTTTTGCACGTATTATATGCAGCTGTTCTTGAAAATTAGAAATAGATTATTGTTTATAGTAATTTCTACCGAACCGTGATTTTTAATCTATGTAATCAGCCCCAAAGACTTTTTATTGGTCTTTGGGGCTGATTCTATTTTGTGTGAACTTATCGTATAATGACTTTCTTGCCCTCTACTACATAAATTCCTGCGGGAAGCTGTACTTTTGTGGTGCCCTCGGCGGCCTCAATTGTGCGCACCTTGCGGCCATCGACGGCGTAAATGTCAACCGTCTGTGCCTTTAGCAACGTGATTGTCAGTTGCTTGCCACCGCTGATGCCTATTGTGGCTGCCTCGGCGGAGATTCCCGTTGTCAGGCTGAAGCGAGCCTCAAGGTTGTCGATGCGCAGCTCGGTGTTCTCCTCGTCGATGGCAAGGATGTTTGTGAACTTAATTGAGCGCTGCTCTTCGGGGATAATCTCGCTTACGTTTAGGCTGAGATTGGCAATTGCGTCGCCCTTGTAGAATGTGTCGTTGTTGCGCATATAGGCTACTATGCGGTAGCTCTGTTCGTCGGTCTGGTTGAAGAGGAACGATGCGTCGGCGGTGCTCTCGCCTGTCGAGGCCTCGACGAGTGTTGCGCCCACGGGCAGCTCAATGTCCATCTGAATGGCTTTGTAGCTGCTGCCGTCGAGGCCGAGGAGGCTCACGGGAAGCTCGGCATTCTCGCCAATGGGGGCCTCAATGCTCTCGGCTGCGAGTAGTGCGCCGGCTACGGGGGTGTTAAAGTAGTAGAGCGACGATACTGCGTCGGCGGCAGCTACTTGCGAGGCTGTTAGCAGTGCGTCGGCGTCGTTTATGCTGCCACTCTCGTCAATATCGGCTTTGACGGCGTTGAAGGCTGCGTCGCTCTTGCCTGCCAGATAATTTACTGTCAGTGCAACGTCGTGCACGGTTAGTTGGTTGTTGCAATCGACGTCGCCCAAGAGGGTGTAGAGTATATCGGTAATATCTATGTTGTCGAGGTTGGCCAATATGTAGTCGTGGCGTTCGCGCATCCACTCTTGCATACGTTTGATGCTTGTGTCGTAGCCAAGGCCGTCGCCCCAAACGTAGTAGTTGTTCTCGAACGAGGATTTTGCAAAGTTGTAGTAGTCGTCCATAAACTCGATGAGCTCTTTAATGTGCCCTTTTTGTGCAAACTCCTTCCACACTTTCAGATAGTGGCGCTTAAACTCTTCGTTGTTCATAAGGTCTCGGAAGAAATGGTAGCCGGCCTTGCTGTACATATTCATTGATAGTACGCTCTGTGTGGCTGATGTTGTGCAGTATGAGCTTGAGCCCTCGTAACCGAACGCCCAATCGAAGTCCCATAGCGGGCCGAAGGTTATTTTAGAATCGGCGCTTGTGCAGTCCTCGCGCCACAAATAGGTGCTCTTGGGGTGTCCTATCTCTTGGTTCATCACAAGGTCGTTGGCGAGCATAAAGCGTGCGGCTGCATCAAGGTCGAGTACGTCGCCAATCTTGTTGCCGTTGTACAACGAGGTCTCGAAGCGGTTAAAGTCGCCTTGTATGTTGTAGAATTTCTGTGTGGCCTCCTCTTGGACGTCGAGCTCGGTAAGGTCGGGCTCTTTTACGTTCACGGGCAGTTGGTAACTGTTTGACTTGAATTTATATATCTCGTCGTAGTAGTCGTCGAGCTCGAGCATATAGCCCGTGCCGAGGTCTTCGTCAATATCGACGCTGTTGTTGGCAAAGCCTACCTTCTCGGTAAACATATAGCTACCCATATATTGACCGTTCAAGAATAGCTCGACGGGAATTATGTGGTTGGTGTAGGGGGCTTCGGCCAGCTGTCCCACTTTCATTGCTATGGCGTTGGCCATAAGTGAGCCGCGCTGGTAGTTGGCCAGCAGTACCCAACTTTTGCCGTTTGTCAGTCCGAAGGGTTTTTTCTTTTTGTCGAATTTCAGGCGGTAGGGTTTTTTGGGGTAGCCCCACGTTGAGTTTCCGCGGCCTTTTATCTGTACGCTGTCCTCAAAATCTTCGTAAACACCGTAGCCTGTGATGCGGAAATTGGCCTTGCGGTAATACTCTTTGGTTGTTATCGAGTATCCGCCCTCGACGTCAATGTCGATGCGGGGAACGGCGTTGGCGCGGTCGGTGAGCCACTCAATATCAACGGTGTATATGCGTCCGAAGGGCATTTTTATTGTCTTATAGACTGCATCTTCGACCTTTGTGGGCTCGCCGCTGCCGGGGGTTACCTCGAAGAGGCGGAACTCGGCAAATACCATATGGTTGTTGTGATATTCGCTGCTTGTCTGCTCGAGTTTAAGGTATTTGTATTCGGCGCCGAGGTCTATCGTGGGCGAGGTAAATTCGGCTCCTGCGGGGTCGATGGGTAGGCCGTCGGCGGTGCTGTATTGTGCCACGCGCGTCCAATTATTATTATCGTTGCCGGCGTAGAGCACAAGCCCCGTGGGGTTGTAGTTGCCTGTTGTGCGTGTCATATAGTAGAATTTGAGCTGTCGAACGGCCTTGTCGAGCTCAATGGTTATATAGGGGAGCACCGAGGCGTCGTACGAGGCTCCATAGACGCTGTGAAAGACTGTGGCGGGGTCTTTGTCGAGCATATTGGCAAGCTCGTCGCCAACCTCTGAGGGTTTGTTTGTGTAGAGCATATCGGCTCTGAGGGGAATCTCATCTACGGTCTCTTCGCCGTAGTCCCACACCTCGTCCTTTATTTTTATGTTTTGTACGATATTGTATCCGGGGTAGGTTACAACGTAGTTTATGGGACCGTCGAAGCGGGTGCGTGTCTCTTTGCTAATTTGAAGTGTTGTGTCGATGTAGGCGATGGCGCGTTCGTCGCTCAGATTGAAGCTGGCGGTCAGGCTCTTGCCTATTGCGTTGAGTGCAAAGTGGATGGTGTCGCTTATCGTGTCGGCTATTGCGTCGATGTTAAGGTTGGCATTGTATTTGTTGTTGAATTTGTAGGTCGAGAGGGTGGGTAGCTGTGGCACTGTCGATGAGCAGCTGTCGTAGGCGGCTGCGGGGTACTCGATTATTGTGCCGTCGCTCAGTGGAATGTACAGGATGCCCTCTTTCCGGTAGCTGTCGCCGCTCATAAATGAGCGTTGATAGGCGTCGATGCCTCCGTTCTTCAGATAGACGAAGCAGATGCTGTCGCTAAATATGTCAACGGGTTGCAGCTTGACATTGGTCTCGGGGGTGTCGTCGCCCGGGTTGTTATTCCCGCCGCTCTCGCCGCTGCCTCCGCCCTCTTCGGCTGTGCTGTCATATTGTACTCCGGTGGGAGTTATTACAATCTCCTCGGGGGCTATTCTTTCGTTGCGCGATACTAATGTGAGTGCAAAGGTGCTGACTGGCGTTGCGAATTGTATGTCTATATAAACATAGTCCTCGGGGGTGATTGTGGCATATTTCCACGCCGAGTGGTAGTAGGTGTCCCAATTGCCGTCGGCAATGTAGGCGAGCGCTCCCTCGCTTCTCTCGAGTGAGTTTGTTGTTATTTTTTCTATGGGGTATTTTAGTACGTTGTATTTACGGTCATAGACTGTGAGCTCGGCAAGGGCAACCATCGGGAAGCCGTTGTAGCTCTGGTTGGTGTTGTTCTTGAGGAATGTGATGCGTATGCCATCGACCGGTTTTTCAAACGTGTAATAGGGTGAATCCCAATAGTATTGTTGTATAATGGAATTGCTTGTAAGACCGCTTGTTACCTTTATGGGGAATTCGTCGTACCCGGCCGATTGGGCATTTGCGGTTACTGTAATTGCGAGTAGTGCAGTTAAAATTGTTAATAGTTTTCTCATAATATCGGGATTTTTAATTTTATCTTGGTGGTGTGTGTTTATAAATGCTTTTTGCATTTATATGTATATTTTCGCAAATATAAATAATCTTTTTTTATGATGCTTGCAATAGACGGTTTTTTTATGCGCTTGCTCGATATTCTTGTCTGTTTTTTTGAAAATAGAATGTACGGATTGCAGATTCTGCAGACGGCTATAATGGAGGGTGTGAAAAATTTGCTTATCGGACGAGTGGCAGGCGCAGGGTGAAGCGCGCCCCTTGTGTGCCGATACTCTCGGCCGCTATTAGGCCTCCGTGGTTGCTCACAATCTGACGACACACGGCCAGCCCAATGCCCTCGCCCTCTTTTTTAGTGGTGAAGAATGGGGTGAAAAGATTCTCGCCTACCTCGGCCGAAAAACCGCCGCCGTTGTCCTCGACCGAGGCTACGAACCAGCGTCCGTCGTTGCCGGAGGTGGCTGTTACCACGATACTTGTGGCTCCTGTGTCGATGGCATTTTTAAGCAGATTGATAAATACTTGCTCCATTTGCGCGGGGTCGATGCTTAACTCTTTGTCGCCGCAGTTTATGTTGAATTGCAGGCCCTCTTGTGTGGCGAAAATCTCTTTGACACCTTGAATAAACTCCTCGGCGCTTATTCTCTGTACGTTGGGTGCGGGGGTGCCCGAGAGGCGGCGGTATCTTTGTACGAATTGCATAAGCCCGTTGGCGCGGCGGTTTATTGTCGAGAGGGCAAGATGGGCCTCTTCGTCGCTTAGCTTCGGACGGTTCTCCTGTGCGAGGCTCCCGGTGAGTGTTGAGGTGAGTGATATTATGGGTGTCAGAGAATTCATTATCTCGTGGGTGAGGACACGGATAAGGCGCTGTTGGGCGTTTATCTCGCTCTGTTTCAGGATGGTTGCCACGTTTTGCAGGCTGTATAGCTTGTAGCATATTCCGCTCACAAAGATGTGTGTGAGCGAGGCTGCGTATTGCCGCTCTTCGCCGTCGGGTAGGGTAAAGGATATTAGGCAGGTGCTGCCTTTACGAAGCTCTTTCAGACGGTCGGGCAGTGTGGGGTGTAGTGCCGAGAGACATTCTAATGTCTCGAAGCGGAATCCGCAGAGTTTCTCTATGGCGGCGTGGTTCATCCAGCGTACGCGGCCGCTGCTGTCGGTGGCTATCAGTATGGATTCGACTTTTGAGAGCAGGGCGTCGTAAAAGTGTGTCTCGCCTTCGTGTCGACGCTCGCTCTGACGAAATTCGTGAATGACGGCATTTATCTCTTCGGCCAATTTTAGTTCCTCGCCCGTTAGTTTCTCGGTGTTGTATTGCAGGCTAAAATCGCGCATACGCACCGAGTGCAGCATCTGCCGCAGTCGGCGGATACTTTTGTTGTAGAATATATTTTGCAAGAATCCCATCAGATGCCGTGTTTGTCTATTTTGCGGTAAAGTGCGTAGCGTGTAATTCCCAAAAGCTCGGCGGCCATTGACATATTGCCGTTGCTCTGTTCGAGGGCACGGCGTATGGCGGTGCGTTCGAGCTCCTCTAAATTTAATGTTGCCTGCGCCGGCGGGATGTGCCCGGGGGTGAGGGTGAGGAAAGGGGTGCTCGGGTCAATCACCCGCCGCTCTATTGCGTGCTGAAGCTCGCGCACGTTGCCGGGGAAGGGGTAGGTGCGCAGCAGTCTCTGTTCTTCGGGCGAGAAGTGGGATGCTTCGGTTTTGTACTTTTGGGCATATTTTGTCAGAAAATGTTGTGCAAGCAGCAGAATGTCGTCGCCGCGCTCGCGCAGTGGCGGCAGATGAATCTCGATTGTGTTCAGACGGTAGAGTAAATCCTCGCGGAATGTGCCCTCGGCGACCCTTTTGCGCAGATTGGCATTTGTGGCGGCTACGATGCGCAGGTCAATTTTGCGCCTCTTTGTCGAACCTATGCGCGAGGTTTCGCGCTTCTCAATCACTGTCAATAATTTTTGTTGCATTTCGAGCGGAATATTGCCAATCTCGTCCAGAAAGAGTGTGCCGCCGTCGGCCTCTTCAATTCGTCCCACTTTTGTCTGCGAGGCTCCCGTGAAGGCTCCTTTTTCGTGGCCGAAAAGCTCGCTCTCGAACAGATTTTCGGGGATACAGCCGAGGTCAATTGAGGCGAGTGGCCTGTTGCTGCGCGCCGAGAGGCGGTGAATCTCGTGGGCTACGACATCTTTTCCCGTGCCATTCTCGCCCGTGATTAGGATGTTTGCGTCGGTGGGCGCTATGCGTGCGATGCGGCTCTTGAGCTCGATTATCTGCGGCGATTGCCCGATGAAATTTGCTTCGTCGCAGGCGTTGCTCTCTTGAGTGCGGCGCTGCTGTTGCTCTACGCGGCTGCGCTTTAAATCGACGGCCGAGTGGATGGTCTCGAGCATCTTTTTATTCTCCCACGGCTTGGGAATAAAATCCACGGCTCCGGCTTTTATGGCGCGCACTGTTTTTTCGGTATTTACGTATGCGGTCATAAAAATTACGACGCTTGTGGGGTCGTGCGCAAGGATGCGCGCAAGCCACTCGTAGCCCTCTTCGCCGCTCATACTGTCGCGGCTGAAATTCATATCCAAGAGTATTACGTCGGGACGAAAATAGTCTATAAATTCTATTATACGCTCGGGGTTGCTTATGGCGCGTATGGCATCGGTCCACGGACGCAACAGCATATTGAGCGAGAGTAGAATATCTTCGTTGTCATCGACTATCAGTATTTTTCCTTTACACTCCATTATTCCTTCTTATGAAAAAATGATTTTCAAAGGTAGGCGAAATAAAATTGTGTGCAAGGGACTGCAATGGAATATTTTTCCTTGTTGCGACGTTTTTTTTCTCGTATGATGTGTGCTGTGTGCGAAAATGCACACCGAGTGTGCCTTTTTGTACTCTTATGGGATTTGTTTATTTGCTATATTTGTTTGATATTTAGCTGCTTACCTTTCTGGCACGCTTTTTGTATTTATGTTTTTGGAGGCGTGTTGTGTTTATGAATTTGTGCCGAGCGCTTCTTTTGTCTCTTTTATAGTTTGATGGAATTAAGCACTCTTATAACTCTGTACATCTCATTATCTTTCAATTTAAAGTAGAATGGTACGTTTAAAATGCTTGTGGCAATGGTGTGTTCATTCTTGAAAGAGGAGGGGGACGAAATATGGTTAAAACTAAATCCCATATCTACGCCGTGCTTTAAACAATAGTTGTAAACGACTGCTTGCTCGTTTGTTTGCACTGTGTATCTTATGCACGAGCTGTCTTTTATATATGGCGGTTTTTTTATTATTGCGTTGTCGATGTTTTTGTCGTATTGACTATATATGTAGTCTCTTCTTTTTATAATTTCGTCAAGCATTGCTAATTGTCTGTATGCTATTCGGGCCTGCCACTCATAAAAACCGTGGGTGTAAAATTCGCCTTTTGTCAGGCTGATTTCTGTGTTTTCGCTTATGTGCATTTTGTTTTTTCGTCCCATTGTCAAATAGTGAAATATACGATACATATATTTCCCTTTGACCATACAATAAATGAATCCTCGTACAAGGTGCTTGATTTTATATTTTATTGTGTTCTCTTTTAATTCGCTTGTGTCAATTTTGTTTAAGGATTCTATGTCTTTGGCTACTATAAAGCCGCCTTTTGATGGCACGTTAATCAGTTTCGACGAGTCGAAACTGAAGCACGAATAGTGGCCGAATGTTCCTGTCAGTTTGCCATTGATTCTTGTTCCAAGCGAGCCGGCACAATCTTCAATCAATATTGCACCTGCTTTTTGGCACTCTTTTATAATGTATTCAATGTTGCACGGAATCCCGTACTGATGGGTTGCTATTACTATGCAGTCGTTGTCGAGCGGGGGGAGTTTGTGAGTGTTGAAATCGTCTTTTGACGTTGGGGCATATATTATCTCTTTGCCGGATAATACTGCTGCTTCTTTTACAACCATACAAGTATATGCCGGAATTACAACCTTTTTCTGTTTGAGGGATTTTAACACTAAATATATAGCTCCTCGCCCCGAGGATGTAAGGAGTATATTTTCGTTCTGAAAATAGTCGCTAATTATTTTTTTTGTGAGATTTCTAAATTTGTGCTTTTTTTCACTTGTGAAAAGGGCTTTTATAAGGTCTAAAGTGTTATAATTTACTCGGACACGCGGTATCAGTGAAAAGTATTTCGACATATTTTGTTTATTTTAGAAGCTGTTTCGCTTGGTGGTCTATTCTTTAAGAATAATGGTTTGTTGGTGCAAAAATATAATTCTGAATATTGATTGTTTTTATGCTTGCTCATTCATAATGTTTCACACCTCGTAATCTTTTCCATTTTATTGTGAAAAAATATTTTATCAGACTTAGAATGGCACCTGAGTACCATTTTACCTCTTCCCACCAAGAACTGTTGTCTCTTTTTATTATGAATGATATGCCGGCCAGCCCTATTTTTTGTAATAATCCGTCGGGTTGTTTTATCTCACCAATCTCGCAGCGGAATGCTGCGCCTACTCCTACAACTATAATGCCTTTGTTCAAATGTTGAGCAAGTAGGGCACCCAAAAAGTCTTGCTTGGGGGCACGCAACGATGTCCATACTATTGTGGCACCACTATCATTTATCAATTTTGCCATTGAGGCTATGTCGTACTTCTTGATGGGCTTGAAAGGCGGAGAGTATGTTCCGACGACGTGTGCGCCGTACTCCTCTGTTACCTTTTTTCTGAGGGCTGACAAGGTTTTATCGGTGTCGCCCAAGAAAAAGTGTCTTAATGCGTTATCTTTCTCTTTTAATACGCGAGAGAATATGTGGGGGCCGCAAGCGCGACCAACTTTTTTAAGACCCCACCAATGGCCGCACCAAACAAGTGGGGTGCCATCGGGGGTGTTCATTAAAGAGTTTTCCATTATTTTGTGATACTCTTTATCGCTGTTGGCAATGGATACGGTGCGCATATTTGAAATGCATATGTAACCGCTTCGACCGTTGTGCGTAGAGTCGATAATGAAGCGGACGGCTGCATCTTCGTTGGTGATTGATAATCTGGTTCGTCCCACCCTGTAACAACTTTTATCTTGTTCGTTTGCCATATTCTTTTTTATACGCATTCTTGTGATATAAAATATTACGGCTTTGTTTGCCGATAATTTATTCTTTTTGCAAAAATAATAAAATGATAATTATATACAATGTTTGTGGAATGTCTTTTCCATAAATAAGTTTCTTTGGAGTGTAAATGTTGGCTTTTGTGGCTTTGCGACGTTTTTTTCTCGTATGATGTGTGCGGTGTGCGAAAATGCACGCCGGGTGTGCTTTTTCGCACTTTGATGGAATTTGTTCTTTTTGTTCTATTTATTTGATATTTAGCTGTTTGCCTTTTTGGCACGCTTTTTGTATTTATGTTTTTGGAGGCGCGTTGTCTCTATGCTTAATTTAATCGTTTATGATGGCTTTTTGTGAGAAAATAATGGATTCTTTGAAAGGTGGGATTGCGGTCGCTATGCTTTTTGTTGCTCTTGCCGTTGGGGCGCAGGAGGGCGATACGCTGCTGCTCTCGCTGCCCGAGGCTATAGATTTGGCCTTGAAGCAGTCGCCCTCGGCGCGCAGTGCGCGTCATTCTTTTTTGGCGCAATATTGGAATTACAGGTATTATCGTGCCAATTATCTGCCGTCGCTCACTTTGGCCTCGGCGCCATATATCAACAACGAGATAAATAAAATTACGCAGGGCGATGGCACGTCGCTCTTCCTCAGTCAGAGCCAATTTGGGGGCGACGTATCGTTGAGCATCAATCAGAATATCCCGCTTACGGGTGGTACTTTCTTTATAAAGAGCGCTGCCGGCTATCTGCGCGAGATGGAGAAAAAGATGAATATGTTCAGCACAATTCCCGTGAGCGTGGGCTACACGCAGAGCCTCTTCGGGTACAACAGCCTTAAATGGGAGCGACGCATTGAGCCGCTGCGATACGCCGAGGCTAAAAAGAGTTACGCCGAGGCGGTGGAGCTTGTCTCGGCCCGGACGTGCAGCTACTTTTTCAACCTTGCAACGGCCGAGAGTAATCTGCGTATGGCCCGCAGCAATTATGCCAACGCCGATACGCTTTATCGTATGGCCGAAGGGCGATACAAGCTGGGTACAATCACCGAGAATGAGATGTTGCAGCTCGAGATTCGTCGTCTGGCCGAGGAGGCGAATGCTATGGATGCGCTCATTGCGCACGAAGAGGCGTTGCAGAGTTTCCGCTCTTTCTTGGGGGTGGGGCAGGATGCCTGCATAAGCCTTTTAATGCCCGACAGTGTCCCCGAGTTTACCGTCCCCCTGTCCGAGGCTCTTAAAAAGGCGATGCTCAACAGCCCCGAGCCTGTCTATTTCGAGCGCATACGTCAGGAGGCACGCAGCAATCTTGCCGGCGCTAAGGCCGCAGCCGGCCTCAAGGCCGATATTTATCTGCAATTCGGCCTTTCGCAGACGGGGAGCACTCTGCCCGATGCCTACAAGCGTCCGATGACGCAGGAGTATGGCAGCCTCTCAATAACACTGCCTATTCTCGATTGGGGACGCTCACGCGGCAAGGTGCGTGTGGCGCGCTCGCAACAGCAGCTTGTCGATATTCAGGCACAGCAGGGGCTGGACGACTTTAGACAGAATGTGCAGAAACTCGTCGCGCAATTCAATATGCAGGCGCGGAAAGTGCGCATCGCCCGCCTCACCGACGAGCGCTCCCGACACCGACACACCGTGGCAATGCGCCTCTATATAATGGGGCAGAATACTCTGCTCGACCTCAACGATGCCATTGCCGAGCAAAATTCCTCGCAGCGCGCCTATCTTTATGCGCTGAGCACCTATTGGAGCCTTTACTACACGCTGCGCAGTATCACGGGATACGATTTTTACACGCAATGCGAAATTACCGAACAATTACCGATGGAATAAGAGATTGCCTCTTTTCCCTCGGCACGAAAAGTCATAAGAAAAAATGTACCAAAATAAATAATATACAAAAAACAGAAAATTATGGATGTTAAACGACCACCGCGTCCGTGGTACCGGAAGTACCTCATTCACATTGTTGCGGGCAGTAGCCTCTGTGCGATACTCATCTACACGGCCGTGCTTATTATTATGCCCGCGCGGCGCAGGCTCTCGCACGAGAGGGTACGCATCGCCGAGGTCTCAGAGGCACCCTTTATGGAATTTGTCGAGGCCGAGGGAATTGTGCAGCCTATTATGACTGTGCAGCTGAACGCCGCAGAGAGTGGCTTCGTCGAGCGGATAGCCTGCGACGAGGGGACAATGCTGCACCGCGGCGACACTATCCTTGTGCTCAGTAACCCCGAGCTTATGCGCTCCATCGACGAGGAGCGTGAGCAGTGGCACAAGAACAGACGCAATTTGCACGAGCAGGAGATTCAGATGGAGCAAAAGAGCATCGACCTGCGCTTGCAGACGTTGGAGCAGAGGTATCAGATAGCCTCTCTCGAGCGCAAGCTCACGCAGAGCCGCGAGGAGTTCTCAATGGGCATAAAAAGCCGTGCCGAGCTTGATATTGTCGAGGCCGAGAATGAGCATCTGCACAAGAAACTGATACTTCAGATGCAGAGCCTCGGGCACGACTCGGCTGCCACAATCCTCAGGCGGCAGATGATTGTCGCCGACCGCGAGGCTGCCCACCGCCGTCTGCTTGCTGCCGAGCGACGCACCGAGGGGCTCGTCGTGCGCGCCCCTGCGGACGGTCAGCTGGGGCATCTGAACCTCATCGTCGGGCAGCAGGTGTCGGCGGGCTCAAAAATAGGCGAGCTTAAGATTATGAACCAATATAAGGTGGGTACGCAACTGAGCGAATATTACGTCGAGCGGATATTTGCAGGCCTTCGCGCGGCAATCGTGCAGGGCGAGGATACATTTGGGTTACGCATCAGCCGTGTGGTGCCCGAGGTAAAGGAGCGTAAATTTGCCGTCGACCTACTATTTTGCGGTGCCACCCCACGGAATATCCGCTTGGGAAAGAGCTACCGCGTAAAGGTCGAGCTTGGGCAGAGCGAGCAGGCTGTGGTAATTCCTCGGGGCGACTTTTACCAAAAGAGCAGCGGCGAGTGGATTTTCCGCATCGACGAGGGGACGAATATTGCTCGACGCGTCCCCATTGAGATAGGGCGGCAGAATCCCGAACAATTCGAGGTTATAAAGGGGCTGCGGCCCGGCGACCGCGTCATTGTCGGCGGGTACGACCGCATAGGCGACGCCGAGGAGTTAATTATCGAACAATAAAACTATCTTTGCTAAAAAATATTTATGAAAAACATCCCGGGGACTGTCCCGAATGAGAGAATTACAAAAATAAGTAACCCATAAAAACAGAATAAAACAATGCTTATACACTATCTTAAAACAGCTTGGCGCAATCTGCTTAAGTACAAGATACAGAATATAATATCCATACTGAGCCTCGCAGTGGGCACGGTGTGCTTTGCAATCACGCTCTATATAATGAAAAGCGTCATTTTGGACATTTACCTCTCCGAGATTGACACACGAATCGCTACCTTTCACGCATATAAAATGAGTGAGGAGCAGTATAAAAATCGAAAAACACTCGACGAGAATTTTGCCGACATTCAGTTGGGCGACGAGGAGTGGGTCGATTATAATTTCTTTAAGCGTGTAAGCGAGAGCGAACTCCCCTCGCTGCGCGAATGGCATTTTATGAGTATGTATATTGGTAAGGATACCGAGTACGAGACAAAAGATGGCGGAAAAAAGATTCTTTTGACAACCTATGCAATGTGCTCGCCGCGCTTTTTTCATCACCAATATTACACAAGCGCTGTTACGGGAGAGAGAATCCCCGAACTTAAAGAGGGCGATGTGCTTATAACCGCCGATATTCGCGATAAGGTCTATGGCAAGGGGGCCGACCCCCGCGGCCTGACAATAGATGGCAAGAGGCTCACTATAAGCGACGTACTCGATACCTCCGACCATCTTGACGATAGCTTCAGTGGCATTTTTATTGTGGGAGAGTTGCCGGCCGAACATTATCGTACCATAGGCTTGCGGTTCGAACTTAGGCCCGGTGCAACGGCTGCGCAGCTGCATAAGGAACTCTCGTCGGCAATACCCGAGTACTATTTTACCTATACTGTGAACGATTTTGATTGGAGCGACGAGGGAATCATTTTTGTGGTCTTTGTATTTGCGGTTCTCTTCTTGGGATGCAGCGTGCTGCTCATTGCCGTGATGGGCTATCTGAAAATGCAGTTGCAGCTCTTCTCGCTTCGCTCGCGCGAGCTTGCATTGCGCCGCACTATGGGCGCCCGTGTGGGGCAACTTATTATGCAGCTGGCAGTAGAGATTGTCATTGTCTTTTTGTTTGCGGTGGTGGCCTCGTTTGTGGTAACGGCTCTTTTGGCCGATTATGCGCTGCCCATAATATATAAAGTTCACGGCGGAATTGTCTTTAATCTCGATGCAATCTATGGAATTTCGGCGCGGGTGATAGGGTGCACGATGCTGGTTACTCTGCTTGTGGCTTCGGCGGTTATTTATAGGCAACTGCGTCGGCCCGTGGGGCTGCGCGTGGGACGCAGCGGACATCCTCGCACTGTGGGGCAGAGTATTATGATTAGTGTGCAGCTGGCTGTGAGTATGTTCCTTATCTTGGCGGTGCTGGGGCTCCTCTATCTTATTAACGATACTTACAGGCAGCAGGCCGACGTGCTGCCCGATAATCCGTCGCGCTATCGCAGGGCATTGGTGATGGACCTGCAGCCTGTCGAATTTGTGGATAAACTGATGCAGACGGGTACGGTCGAGCACTTGAGCGTTGCCTTCTTAAAGCCTACCCATTCTTCTACTTTGGATAGTGAACTTCTGACGCATTATATCGAGCGTACCGATGAGAGTGGCAACGTGAACGATTATGAGTATAGTTACACTGTTACCGACGAGGATATTTTTGAACTTTTGGATATTGAAATTACGCCCGAGCGTCCCGCAGAGAATTTAAGACACACGACGGCTGTTTATGTGCCCACCGAGGAGGTCGAGCGCCTGCGCCTCAAATGGGGCCTTAAACCATCGTCCGATGCGCGTATGAAACAGCCGTTGGGCAGTCGCAACTACACGCTCATAGGCTATGCAAAGGCACTGCAACACTACCATTATAGTGCCATAAACGACTATACCCCGGCCTTTTGGATTGTTGACGATGATGCCCTGATTAGCGATGCGTACACCATATATATCATTTTCCCCAAAGAGGGCGAGTATGGCAACTGCGAGGCTGCCATCGAGAGAATATATCGCGAGGTGAACCCCGACAGCGTGAACGACGTCCCCGTTAATTGTCTGTACGACGCGTGGTTCACCCAAATGGTAATAATGGAAATGTTCATCAAGCTGGCAATGCTGCTTGTCTTTGTCTCTATTCTCTCTATTGTGGCAAGCGTCTATTCGAGTATCTCACTCGAGAGCCGCGGCCGACAAAAAGAGGTTGCCTTGCGTAAGGTACACGGCGCCAAGAGCCGCGATATTATGCGTCTGTTTGCCGCGTACTATATTCGTCTGCTGGCAGTGGCCGCTGCGTTCGTGGCTGCCGTGTGGCTGTTATTATCGGTGGCGCTCCACTGCTTTGTCAACTCATTTGTTTTAAGCGAATGGATAGAGATACTATGTTACCTTATAGGCTCTGTATTTATTGTGTCGATGGTTACGCTTGCCACAATCGCGCACAAAATATACCGCGTGAGCAAAATAAATGCGGCCGAGGTGATTAAAAAAGAGTAGGGCGGCGCGCGTAATATCGACAAGGCAAACAAAAAAAAAGATTTTTAACAAAAAATAACGATAGAATTATGATTACACTAAAAAACATCAAGAAGATTTTTAAGACCGAGGAGGTCGAGACGTGGGCACTGCAAAATGTAAGCCTCGGGGTGAAAAAAGGAGAATTTGTGGCAATTATGGGCCCCAGCGGATGCGGAAAATCGACGCTGCTGAATATTCTGGGCCTTCTTGATACTCCCACCGAGGGCGAGTATCTGTTAGAGGGCAAGGATGTGAGCCGTATGAGCGAGGACGAGCGCACCGACCTTCGCAAAGGACGCTTGGGCTTTGTGTTCCAGAGCTTTAATCTCATCGACGAACTTAATGTAACCGAGAATGTCGAGCTTCCGCTGCTCTATATGCAGTGTCCCAAGAAGGAGCGCCGCGAAAAGGTTGCCGAGGTACTCGAGCGGGTGGCAATGACGCATCGTGCGCAGCATTTCCCCTCGCAACTGTCGGGCGGACAGCAACAGCGCGTGGCAATTGCGCGTGCCGTAATTTCGCACCCCTCGATAATACTTGCCGACGAGCCCACGGGTAACCTCGACTCAAGGCACGGAAAAGAGGTGATGGAGCTTCTGCGCGAGCTGCACCGCGAGGGTACAACAATCATTATGGTAACGCACTCGCAGCGCGACGCAAACTATGCCGAGAGGATAATAAACCTATTCGACGGCGAGATTGTCTCCGAGGTCGAAATGTAAATAATAATCTATGATTATACACTATTTGAAGATTGCCACCCGCAATCTTATGAAATACAAAGTGCAGAATGTCGTCAGCATAGTGGCGTTGGCAGTGGGCATTGTAACGCTCGCCGCCACACACTTTGCTATGGGCTTCCTCGGTAAGCCGAATATTATGGACGAGCCCTATTACGACCGCTGCTACAGCCTGCGATTGAAACATATAGATACAGACGCAGGAAAAGGGATAATTGCATATATAACGCAGGAAGTTAATGCCTCTCTGACCGAGGACGGCGGGCTTGCCTCGGTCGAGCGGATATTCGTAAAGAATGCATATATGATGCAATCGGAGCTTCTATTTTATATGCCCGACTCCACAACGAAAAAGATAATGGATACTTTTTGTTTTACACAAAATGAGTACCTTAATTTTCGTGCCATACGCTCGGCAATCACGGGCCGCAGGCTTCCCGTGCTTAAGGAGAATGAGATTTTTATCTCCGAGTACAAGGCTCGCCTTATCTTTGGCGATAAGAACCCCGTCGGAACTAAGGTAAAAGTGCAGGCGATGGACAACCTTTTCGGTTACGATAAGAGCTTTGTTATTCGCGACGTCTATAAGGTGGAGAATATCTTTGAGGAATTTACTCCTTACACCATTGTACCGATCGACGAGAAGGCCGATTATTACACTAACAATCTTGGGAATCTCGGGAGTTATTACGACGTTGTGGTGCGCAATGGTTATACCATAGAGCAGGCGGTCGAGGAGATTAACAGCCGCTTAAAGCCGTTCGGTATCGAGGCTATGAGTGTTAGCACTATTGATGAAAGATTGTCGTATTATTCTAATGCTCTGCTCATTCGTTCCATTGTATATGTGATAAGCTCGTTGGTGCTCATCGCCTCGTTGATAGGATTCCTTAAGATGCAGTTGCAATTGTTCGGTATGCGCAGTCGTGAGGTGGCTCTGCGCAAGGTACACGGTGCAAGGCGAAAGAGCCTCTTTGTGCTCTTCTTTACCGAGGTGAGCATTGTGCTTGTGCTCTCTTTTGTGCTGGCGCTGTTTATGTCGGCGTGGCTGACGGAGTATGTCGAAATGAATCTCTCGCAGCATTTCGAGAGGGAGGGTTGGGTGATAGAGGGCGTTGGTGGCTCGCTATTAACCATAATAGCTGTTGTTGCCGCCGTATGCGTGGTTGCCGTGTGGCTCGCTCTTGTGCGCATCCTTAATGTGCAGCGTGGAATGGCAGTGGCTCTCGGCCGCAGTGGGCACGCTGTGCGTAACACTATGCTAGGCGTGCAGCTTGTTGTGGGGCTGCTTTTCCTTAGTGCCACTATGGTAATTGTGCAGGTGGTGGGCTTTACAAAAGAGAGTATGAATGTACCCGAGAACGACGATTACTATAAAGAAAATATTCTGGTGGAGTGTAGAAAATTTTCGTCCCAAGATACCGGTAGCGAGCAACTGAAAGAGTTTCTCGACCACGAGGCTCCCGGAGTAGAAAAAACTTTCTTCTTTACAACAAGTTACATATCAATAAAGGGGCTTAGTGATAATCCCGACTTTAAAGGGAAATATGCCTCATATTATCGTACACACTTTTTCGAGAATGAAGATTTTATAGATTTTTGGCAGCTCACAGTCAATTGGATGCGCCCCGAGCTTAAGGGAAAATCGTATATTTTGCTGGGCGAGGGGCTCTATAAGCGGCTCGACGAGATTGGGCTTGTGCGCAGCGGCACGCTTGAATTTGACCACAACGCACCTATGCCAATTGCAGGAACGTATAAGAGCCTCCCATACGCCCTCGATAATCTTGAGCTTATTTATGTGCATAGTCCTATTGATTTTCTTGGAAAAGAGTTGATTGTCGTGCCGCGCAAGGGCGAGTATGCCAATGTCTATGATGATATTAAGGCGGCAATGCAACGTATCGACCCGACGCTCGTGAGGCCCAAAATTTTCAATCTGCGCGAGAAAATGGCCGAGGAGGTTCACGCCACCGAGAATGTCGAGCGTGGTGCGTGGTTGCTCTCGTGCATCAGTTTTATGATTTGTATTTTGGGAATATACAGCTCAATCTCGCTCGACGTGCGCTCGCGTATGAAAGAGGTTGCAGTGCGCAAGGTACACGGTGCCAAAAGGCGCGATATTGCGTTGCTCTTTGCCCGCCTGTATTTGTGGCTCTTCGGGGTGGCGATTGTGGTTACCCTCCCGCTTGTAATTCTGTTCGGCGATTTTATGAGTGAGATGTACAAGGTTATGATTCCCGCCGGATGCAAGGTCGTGCCGCTGAAGGCCTTTGCCATCGGCCTGTTGACAATACTTTTTGTGGTGGCCGTTATTGTGGGTTATCACATACGCCGAGTGATGAGGCTTAACCCCTCGGATATTATCGCAAAGGAGTGATTGATTTTTAGTAAACATAAGTGTGCGGATGGCCTTGCCCGTGAGGGTGAGGCCGTCTTTTCTTTGAGCTCTTCTTTATGCAACTTCTTAATTAAAAATAATTAACTTTTACATAATAATAAAGAATAATAGTCGGCGTTTGAAATATAAAAACTAATGGGGTATAGTAGAATGAAAAAAGAGAATATACGAAAAATTCTTGTAATACGTTTCCGACAGTTAGGCGATTCTATTTTAGCATCGGCAATGTGTTCGAGCCTGAAACTAAGTTTTCCCGAATCTGAAATTCATATAGTGCTTAACGAGAGGATTGCGCCAATCTTCTTGCATCACCCTCATATAGACAGGGTGATTGCTTTTTCCGAGAAAGTGAATAAAAATATTTTTCTATATATAAAAGAAGTCTGGCGTGTGGTGCACTATGAGAAATACGATGTTATTATTGATATGCGCTCCACCGTGCGTACACTCTTTTTCTCGCTTTTTTCGCTTGCAACGCCTCGGAGAATAGGGCACAAAAAGAGTTATACCTTTTTGCTTAATCGCACAGTATCGTTGCGTAAAAAGAAAATTGATGTTGTTGAGATGAACCAACACTTTGTCAATCTCCTGAGTGATATTGCTCCAATTACTGCTGTGCGCGATTTTCGCTTGTTCGTAACCGATGAAGAGAGGCGGCAGCTCCGAAAATATATGGTCGATTGTGGCGTGAATTTCGACCACCCGATAATTCTCATAGGCGTAACGACTAAAATTCTTAAAAAAAGGTGGAATCTCGATTATATGAAAGAGATTATAGGGAGAATTGTTTCGCAATATAAGAATGTGCAGATTATTTTCAATTATGCACACGGAGCCGAAGAGGAGGTGTGTCGGCGGGTCTATAATGAGCTTGGCTGTCCCAAACAGATTTTTATTGACATTCGCGCTAATTCTATAAGGGAACTGATGGCATTGTGTAGCAATTGCTCTTTCTATTTTGGAAACGAGGGCGGAACGCGTCATCTTGTTCAGGCGTTGGGGCTGCCATCGTATGCTATATTTTCGCCCGGGGCGGCTAAATATATGTGGCTGCCGCAGAATGGTACGCCTGCCTCGGGCGTTGATGTGTCGGATATATTGAACGACGGAGAGCGATTGAACGTGCCCGAGGAGGAGCAATACAATAGCATTAAGCCCGATTTTGTGTGGCGGCAACTTTGCCCCCATTTAGAGCGTCTGTGAGTGTGGCTGTCGCTCTCTAAGCATATAATATCGGGGGCACTTAAACGAAATTTTGGTTGCCCTAATGTTGATTCTTGGTCGTTCGAAAATATAATTAAGCAAATATCCGCTCCATAATTTTGTGGGGTTAAAGATATTGCCTACCTTGCGCGACCATTTAATAAAGCACAAAAAAATAATAATATTATGAGCAAAATTAAAATTTCGACTACATTGGGCGATATTATCGTGCGCCTATATGACGAGACACCCATACACCGCGATAATTTCCTTAAGCTGGCGGCCGAGGGTTATTTCGACGGAACGCTGTTCCACCGCGTGATAAAGGATTTTATGATTCAGGGAGGCGACCCCGACAGCCGCGGCGCAGCGGCGGGAAAATCTTTGGGCACGGGCGGCCCCGACTACACGCTGCCCGCCGAGATTATGTCCGATACGCTTTTCCACAAGCGTGGCGCGCTTAGCGCCGCGCGTCTGGGCGACGAGGTGAACCCCAAGAAAGAGAGCAGCGGCAGCCAATTTTATATCGTCTGGGGTAAGGTGTATAAAGCGGCCGAACTAAAGCAGTTGGAGCGTCAGATGGAGATGCAGCAGGAGCAGACAATCTTCAACGCGCTTGCAATGGAGCACCGCGACGAGATTATGAATCTGCGACGTAACCGCGACCGCGACGGCCTTATGGCTCTGCAAGAGAAATTGGGCAATATGGCCATAGAGAAGAGTCGTGCAATGGGTCGCCCCTCGTTCACCGCCGAGCAGACTACGGCCTATACAACTCTCGGAGGCACCCCGTTCTTGGACGGCCAATATACGGTGTTTGGCGAGGTTGAGCAGGGGCTCGACGTTGTCGAGGCCATCCAACGAGTGGAGACAGGCGCGGCCGACCGTCCGAAGACTGACGTTGTGATGAATGTCTCTGTAATTGAGAATTAAGGTTCGGGCGATTATAATATTGAGCGCGTTAAAAGACAGGGCGGACAAGTAACCCACAAGGAGAGAATCAATATTCTCGCCTTGTGGGTTACTTGCATTTATAGGTCTTGATAATAGTGCTTGAAACAATGTCGCCGGGGATGTCTCCATACGTCTCTTTTAAAAAAACCGCAAACTCTTTTGAGTAGCAGGTGCCTTTTTCGGTTACACTGAACTGCTCTAAAAAGCTCTCTCCGCTCTGCTTGTTCTTCCATCTGCGACGGCGTAATTTGGCAGAGTGGACAAAAAGTAGGATAAAAAACTATGTAATCACTTGATATGCATACCATTGAAAAGATTATCAATGATATGCTAAAGAAATGTTGTTTCCTTCCTTTTCTCGGCCTTGAAGTTCTGTTTAAATTTTTCTGTCATCCGGGCCTCGCGGACGGCATTGTAAATTATTTTACTCCTTAAAGGCCCTTCTCAGCATCAGGCGTGCGGTGCGGATGCGGTTCTTGACGGTGCTCATTGGCAGGCCAAGCACGAGCGCAATTTCGCAATATTTATATCCTTGAGCATACATTTTCAGTGGGACGGAAAATTCGGGCGGGAGCCTTGCGATAATGCGAGAAACGTCGTGAAATTCAAGCTGCGTGTCGGCTGTGTCATCGGTGCTGTAAAAAATATAATCCTCTGCCTCGATTCTTGCTCTGTGGTGTGCCGCGAGGCGTTCGTTAAGAAAGATGTTTCGCATAATTCGCTGAGCCCAATGGTCGAATCTCGTTCCGGGAGTAAAATATTTTCGCTTGATATAAGCTCTTACCACCGTGGCCTGAAAAAGCTCGCGGGCATCCTCTGTCCTCCCGCACGTAAGGTACATTGCATAGTTGTTTAGTTTGTCGTTAACGTTTTGTAATTCAATAAGAAATTCTGTGTCGTCCATCGTTTGTGTTATGTAAATATAAAATTACATAAACAGCGATGAGGGGTGTTTTGTTTATCAATTATGAGTGTTTTTTTGTTTATTAAAAGAAGTATCGTATCGCTGACTTTGCTAATAGCACCGCTTTTGTTTTGATTGACCCTCTAATTTCTATCTTTGTTGTAAACTGCGAACATACACTGTACTCGCTGTAAAAATCTAAAGTAAACTTCGTTTTTTGCTCGTTTGTTAGGAATATTTGCGATAAAGCGTGAATATACACTGCACTCGCTGTAAAAATCTAAAGTAAACTTCGTTTTTTTGCTCGTTTGTTTGTATATTTGCAGCAATTCCTTACCGCGTTGGTGGTTTGGGGGATTTTTTATTTTAAAAGGTGTTATTGAAATTATCTTCATTGATGAAATTCTCGCAAAATTTCTAAGTACCGAAGATAATAGGCAGTAGCACCACATCAATTGGTATGTACGGCCATTATTGGCTTCTTTTTACATATCCTTTGGTGTGGGCTATTGCTTTATCCGGTACAAAGGCAATGCGAGAAGCCCCATCAATAGGATAAAGCAAATATAGTTCCCACACCTTATTTTTTTTATCTGCTTTCATCGGGAATTGTGAGGGCGCAACATTTGATTTAATTTTAATATGATGAGCACAATTAAAAAATTGCATATAATAGTAGCAGTGCTATTGTGCAGTGTAACGGCAAATGCCTACGATTTTGAAGTAGATGGAATATATTACAATGTTATTGATGCCACAAACAATGCAGTTGAGGTTGTTTTTGATAATTATGGCAAATCATATGCTGGCAATGTTATTATTCCCGAAAGTGTTACTTTCAATGATAAAACATACAAAGTTACAAGCATAGGTTGTGATGCATTTGCTAAGTGTGCAAAACTCACAAGCATTAGAATTCCGAGCAGCGTTACAAACATCAAGAATTACTCTTTCTATGGTTGTTCATTGCTTACAAATATCGAAATCCCAAACAGCGTCACTGAAATAGGATACAATGCATTTGATAGTTGTACATCTCTTACCAAGGCAATCATAGGTAATGGTGTCAAGTCAATTTTTCAGTGCGCGTTTGCCAATTGCACTTCCCTTAAAAGTGTAATCCTTGGTAATAATGTTAGCGAAATCTGGGACAGTGCATTCAAAGGTTGCACTAATATTACAAGCATAACTATTCCTAACAACATTACATACATTGAAGGAACTGCATTCTTAGGTTGCAATGGGCTTAAGAAGGTAGAAGTTAATTGTAAAACAATTGGCAGCTGGTTTGCTAATTCATATATAGAGGAAGTAATAATTGGCAATAGTGTTGCAAGCATTGGATATGATGCGTTCTATGGTTGCAGCAGACTTACAAGCATTGTAATTGGCAACAGCGTTACAAGCATTGGACGTAATGCGTTCGCAGGTTGCAGCGGACTTACAAGCATTAACTTATTAGGAGATACACCTCCTACGGTTGAAAGAGGTAATTTCACTGAAAGCCAATATGTGAATATAATTCTTTATGTTCCAGTGGGCTCTTTGGAAACATATCAGAACGCAGATACGTGGAAAAACTTTTGGAATATTCAAGAGTTCGACGCAACAGGAATAGATGATGTTAATGTAAACTATATTGCAATAAAAGCAACTGCAAATAGAATCACTTTGTCAGATGCCGATGGTAAAGCAGTCGCCATTTACACAGCAAACGGAACGCGCATTGCAAATATTGACTCTTACAATGGCGAGGATATTATACTTGATAAGGGAGTTTACATTGTACAAGTAGGAAACAAGACAATAAAAATAAAGCTGTAAACATATAGCCAATATAACCAACAAAAGCCAACCTACTCAAATAAACGGGTAAGTTGGCTTTTTAAATTTTATATAATAATATTCAGAATACAAGGATACCCAAAATTTATTGAGCGATGCTTGAATTTAGAAGTCTAAAAAAGCTCACCCCTAAAAAAGTTGGCAAAGGTACACTTAATTATACTTTTTGCCCACGTCAGCCGAACAATCTTAAAAATTCTCAGCTGACTTCCGCTATAAAAGCATTAACTGCAACATTTTTTTAGCTTATTATAGGAGCAAGATAAATATTTAGTTATTTTTGCATATTATGCACCGACTATAAATATTTAAACAATAACATCTAATACAATTAGCCTATGAAAAAGAATGTTTTTTTGCAATTACTATCTTTGGCGGCAGCCTTTCTCTTGGCTTTACCGGCAGCAGCACAGAGTGAGAGTGTTGTAACCCTATCGGGCAATGCATATATTACCGCGGGAACAACAGCCTTCATCGACGAGGAAGCGTGCGCCATACGCAATTGGAGCGACAAAGAGAGCGTCATAAGCTTCTATTTTAGAACAAAAAAGAGCGGCAAGATGAACATTGCATTGCAAGCAAAAGGAAACTCGCGCATCGAGGTCTCTTTGTTGGGCAAGAAGAAAAAGGTTACACTCGATAGCGAAGCTCTCACACGCATCGAGCTTGGCACATTCAAAGTAAAGAATCCCGGATATATAAAGATGGATATTCGTGGTTTAAAGATTAACAAAGGCGCCGATTTTGGCTCTGTCGCAAGCGTTATTGTAAATGGCGATGTTAGTCCCGTTGTTTGTGTCGCCCCCAATTTTAGCACCCATTTTGGACGCCGCGGTCCCTCGGTGCATCTGGGTTACAGCCTCCCCAAAGAGGATATTGAGTGGTTCTACAACGAGATTATCGTACCCGAGGAGGGCGATATTCCCAGCAGCTACTATATGGCCTGCGGATTCGGACAAGGTTATTTTGGTATGCAGAACAATAGCCCCCACAAGAGAAGAGTGCTCTTCTCGGTGTGGAGTCCGTACGAGACCGACAATGCCGCCGAGATTCCCGACTCGCTGCGCGTAACACTCGTTAAGAAGGGTGCCGGCGTACACGTTCAGGATTTTGGCAACGAGGGCTCGGGAGGCCAGAGTTTTATGCACTACGAGTGGAAGCCGGGCGAGCGCTGCCGTTTCCTTATGGGGGTTAGGCCCGATGGTAAAGGCAACACAGTCTATACGGCCTATTTCTACGACAATAACAAGGAAAAATGGTCGCTTGTAGCCTCCTTCCGCCGTCCTAAAATCACAACGTGGTACACCAATGCTCACTCGTTCCTCGAGAATTTCAACCCTGTGATGGGTTATATCAACAGGAAGGCCTGCTATGGCAATCAGTGGGCACGCACCACCGACGGTCGCTGGATTCCCGTTACAAATGCCCGCTTCACCTGCGACGCGACAGGCCATCAAGAGATGCGCCTCGACTACACAGGCGGCACCGAGGGCGAGGGTTTCTTCCTCTCGATGGGAGGCTTCTTCGATGAGTATTTAAAATCGGGCACCCGCTTCGAGCGCACAGGCAATACAACCATAGCTCCCGATATTGATTTTTCGACACTCGAATAATAGTTGAATCTACGAAAAAAAGACAATTTCCCGCCATTGAGCCGCAAGTAACTCGATGGCGGGAAATTGTCTTACTATGAGTACAAACTCGGCAGTGAAATATGATTCGGAGCATCACTTCAAGGTCGGCAGGCTGCATTTTAAAGAAAAGCATCTATTTTTTATCATTTTCCTACAAAAAAACACGGCGCAGCTACTTATTTTTAAAAAATATATACTACATTTGCAACGGAAACAATCGTAAGGGGCATTAGCTCATCTGGCTAGAGCGTTTGACTGGCAGTCAAGAGGTGACGAGTTCGAGTCTCGTATGCTCCACAAACAAAAGGCAATTGTAAAAATACAATTGCCTTTTGTTTGTATAATCAAGAGCAGACAAGATTAGAACAATCCTCATCTTTTTATAGCTCAGTAGAAATTTACTGTGGATAGAATTAGTAATCTATTTTTCACTATCAAGAACAGCTGCATATAATACGTACAAAAGGTAACTTTTAATTTCTTTAGGTGCAGGTTTTTTGCTTATTTTTTTTCAAAAAAAAGTAAGTCCTAAAGTCTCAAATGAAAGAGAGAATAGCCGCATAAGTATTCCGTGAGGGTGATAAATAGAATTATCCCGACCACACCTTTTTGCGATGAGCCAATAGAATTCTCAACCTCTGCCATATCAATCATCACGAACAAAGTGAACCAGGTAGCCTTTGAGTGGCAGAACTGCCCTCTCGATCCTCTCTATCTCATTGTATGGATGGACGGCATCGTCTTCAAGGTGCGCGACAACGGCAAGATAATCAATAAGACCGTCTATCTGTGCGTAGGACTCAAGCAGAACGATCTTAAAGAGGTACTTGGCAGTGGGTAGGAAAGAGCGAGAGCAGCCCTTCTGGATGGGTGTACTCACTGATATAAAGGCTCGTGGTGTGCAGGATATACTCATCACCTACACGGACAATCTTAATGGCCACACCCTATACAATACTGGCTATGGCTTTTCAAAGAATTTAGAATAAAATTCTATTGAGGTAGATGGATAATACGAAACATCGTTATTCAACAGATTCATCAGCCTACGTCTTTTTTGTTCAAAATTTTTTGAATTTAGTAATATGATTTTCTTTTTGTATATGCTACCGAAATTTGGATTGCTAGTTAATAAATCTTTGGAATGTTTAATTTTTTTATCTATGTCTATTGCAATATTCTCCATATTATCAACTAGATACTTTGCTTCAGTTAATAATAACTGACTGTTTTCTAAGCCAACAACAAAATCTACTGTTGGTTCTCGGTATGAAGTTCCTTTTTTTATAGCGATTTCTACATTATCTAAATTTAAAGCTAATTCGTTTTTAAACAAAGAGTATTCTTTGTTACTACAATGTTCATTTTTAAGAATATCTTTTATTTGTTCTAAACAATTATGCATAACAATGTCGCCAGAAACATAATTTTCAATAACTTCATTGTCCACGTATTTTGTTTCTTGACCAATAGCTATATTCTTTTGTACTTTTTTCTTATTCGACATATTTGTCTAAAATTTTAAATGATTTATTGAACGATTCAAAAATCGGTTCAATATTATGTCCCAATGGTTTAAATACATATGTATTCTTTTTGTTGGAATCCTCTTCTGCTGTGTAGAATGATACGGCTGAAAGGCATTTCTCCTTTTCTGAAATATACCGAATAGCACTAACCATGTCTGTGCTGTGGCTAGCGATAAAAAATTTAGTGCCAAGTCTTTTGTGAAGCAGTACAATTAAGCGTGCATACTCAACAATCCATTGGGGATGCAAATGTGCCTCCGGTTCATCAATAATTAATAAGGTACTCTCATCTAAAAACAAATTCTTCAAAAGCATCTGTAACAATGAAAAAGATTTAATACCTGTTGCACATTCCAACAAATCAAACTCTTCTCCAGCAAGTGTTTTATATTTGAAACCTCCCGAAAATACATCAGAATCAAAAGATGCATCACCTTTAAGAATTTTTTCTTTTATATACTTATTAATACTACGCTTATAGCCTCTTTTAGGTGGTGTTTTTATTAAATTATTCAATTCTTCCCAATACGTTGGTTGTCCCCTATATGTTTCTATACCGATAACCATAGGAGTATCAATATACACTACTTTCTTAATATAATGAGGCAATGGTACATTTGAAACTTTATCTCCTAAAATAGAATCACCATATTCTTGCAATAACGTATTTTTGGGAATACTTGAGTTAAATGCAGCTTCTATACTTTCCTTTAATATTCTGTATGGACGCTCTGCGTTCATCCTTTCTGCTTCGTGAACAAGTTCTGAAATCTGATGTATAAGTTCTTCAATTTTATGTTTTAACGGCAATTTAAAATCTTTGTTTTTAAGTGTCGAACGGAAAATCATATTTAATCGTGTAGAAACTATAGACTTTCCATTAAGATTCATATTACTTTCCAAATCTAAGACACGGTTACAAAAATCTTGGATTTCATCAAGAAATGAGGATGTGTCAGTAAAATCAGACAAGTTATACGACCTAAACATTGAACGTCTATTATTAAAACGTCTCAAATTACTATAGTCGTCAATTGAGTTATAATGATAATATAGGTTTGATAGTTGCTCTAAGAGATTAATATATGGTCGTAATTGAGAATTTACATATTGAAGCACCAAATCCTCAAATGAATTGGAATTTTTTAATGCATAATACAGAAATTTTGACAATGTGCTTTTTCCACACCCATTCACTCCTGCTACAACAGTAATTCCATTGATTTGAATGTCTGCTTGCTTAACAGCTCTAAAATCTTTAATCTTTAATTCTAAAAGTTTGCTCATAACTTTTATTGTAGAAGTTTTTACATTTTCAATAACAATAGCTATCTGTCAACAATAAATATTCTTTTTCAGTTTTGTATTTTATTTGTTTTCATCTGCAAATATAACACAAATATAAAATCAAGTTTTTTATTTTGACACTTTTTGTGTCTTTATTATTAAAAGAATTAAATAACTTTAAATTTGCAGAGTCAACCAGCAAGTGCAACATTACGAAATAAATTTGTAAAAGCACTCATTTGGCGTTGAAAAGTTCAGTTTTTCTCTTGGTCTTTCGTTTAATTTGTATTGTTCTCAGTCTAAATGCAAGAGCAACGACCATTTCAAGGTTGTAGAATGTTGCCCAACTTGCAGGAGTAATCGTGTCGCATCGTTGGGTAGCTGCAGGGCAAAGCATTTCACTCTTGTATATCGCTCTAATGGCGGCTCGGAGTGTCGGGGCTATCACCCCGAACAACTCCACCAATTCCATTTCAGACATCCAAACACAGTTACTTGAGATATTTACTCTGCCACTTTCACTGATTGTTATAATTGCTCGTTCCATACCTATACATATTAAATGGCAAATCTTCCGCTTACTCTATCCTCAAACATTGATATATCGTATTCAAGTTTGGTATTGGTAACCTTTGCGTAAATCTGCGTTGTGGTAATGTTCGTATGTCCGAGTATCTTGCTTACACTCTCTATCGGCATTCCATAGTTCAAGGCTAACACTGCGAATGTGTGCCTACTCAGGTGGAACGAAGTTCGCTTATCAATACCACATAATTTAGCAACCTCTTTTATGCGTTTGTTTATAGTGTCGTGGCTGCCGATATTAAAAAGATTGTTGCTTATTCTGTATGGCTCGTATCGCTTGATAATCTGCATAGGAATATCCATCAACTTGATTTGGAACGGCACTCCTGTCTTTTGTCGCTTCGATACAATCCAAGGAGAGCCACCCAATAATGTGATATTCTCCGTTGTTAGGTTCTTAATATCAATGAATGATATTCCCGTCCAACAACCGAATACGAATAAGTCCCTTGCCAACTCCAAATCGGGATTGTTCAATTCAATAGTTGTAAAGGCTTGCAACTCATCTTCGGTTAGAAAACCTCTTTCTTTGTGGTCGGGGTCAACCTTATATTGAGCAAATGTGTTTCGTGCAATCTTGCCATTATAGTGAGCAGTGGTTAATATATGTGTTTCAATGGTATGGAGTATATCTACACTGATGATTGAGCAAGCCCGACCTCGTTTCTCAGATACAAGCAATAATCACGAATGAAATCTTCGGTCAGTTCATTCATCGAAATATCTGTACGCTTGTAGTGTACTTTGATAAACTCCGCAATATATTTCCTTACGTTAAGGTATTTCTGATAAGTACTCAGAGAACGATCCTTGCCAACTCGTTTGGCAAAGGCTTCGTTCTCCTTGTCAAATGCTCGGAGCAGGGTTTCATACTCTGTTCCTATTCCTTGATAGGCATTGCGTACCATTTCAGCCGTTACAAACGCCTCACGGTCTGAAGTGCGTTGGTAGTGCTTGATGATTTGAACCTTGATATTATCCAAAGCCAAATTGATGTCTCGCGATTCTTTACTCTTGCCTTTTGCCCGGTTGCCTTTCACATCCCATAGGTCTTTATGGATGCTCTGCTTGCAACTGAATTGAGCCACAGAGCCGTTGATTGTTACTCGTCCCATAATGGGAACAATACCGTTTTTCTCTTTGCTCCCGTCCACGTAGAACAGCACCTTAAATTTACTTCGCATAATCTAATCTTTTTTTGGTTACAAAATTAGTTATCAGCGAGTTATACATTGATATGCAAACTGACGCAGAACGATGAAACGTGGCGATACAAAGAAAAACTTTACTGCATTATCGGGTAATGATTAGGCAACCGTTCTATTTCATTACCTTGCGTTTCTTTGCTAAATTGCCATCGTTACTATTTTCGAGGTTTTCTGTTTAATGCGTTATGGTTCAGTTCAAAACGCAGAAATTCACCTTTTTTGCTCC
>JAZSIU010000032.1:0-10873 GCA_045533955.1 Bacteroidaceae bacterium | reverse complement strand
GTGTCATAACTGTATGCTTTTAATTGATGATTAATGTTTATGCACTGCGCTTTCGCTATCGAGATTTTTTATGTGCATACAAGGGCAACACGGTAAGGATATAGCCTCACAAGGATTATAGGAAAAATTTACCCGACGGGCTACAAGAAATTGTTTGGTAAAGCGACAAAAAAATAGAGCGACAAAGAATTTTCAATTATTCCTTATCACTCTGCCTGTCCTTGTGAATATCCGTGTGGTGCTACCTTTGCACCGAAAAAAGCCGTAGCAGGAAGCATTGCAGTGCTCTTAATCATCTAAAAGCAAGCAGTGGCACATTGCACATCGGCTGTTAGAAGCCTAAAGAGGGAGGCATAAAAAAGCCCCAACGCAAATTGCGTCGGGGCAGATAATAGATGTTTTATTTTGCACAAATTTGCTGCTTGCAGAGATACAAAATGTATATAACTGAAAATAAATTAACTATATATCAAATGTATTTATCTTCAAGTATACCGATAAAATTTATTAAGGAAAGTGTTGAAGACATTGCTAAAAGCATATCTTTTTTCGTGGCTGTATCCTTGTGCGTCAATTGATTGGCAATAGCATTGGCCATTTTTCCATAATCTCTCAGTTCTTTGTTATCTTTCCCTTTCAGAGTTACTTCTATGTAATTTCTTATCATTCTATTGGAATCCGCATTACCGATTTTCGTACCTTCATTATCAGTATCTCCGTGTTTTATAGGGTCATAAATTGTTTTTGCCAACAATTTAATAACTTCGCGACATAATAATCCTATTTTTTGAAAGTCTTCTTCATCTTTTGCCTCGTTACGCGATGTGTGAATTTTTGTTACAATTCTATCAATCCTTGCCCATTCTCCAAGTTCCACTATTGGTTTTTCTTGTTGAGGTAAAAGGGAAGTATTATTCTCATGCAATAGATATTCTTCTACAAACTCAATTCCTAATGGCATTAGTTTAGTAACAATGCCATCACCAGAAATGAAAAATGTTGCAGAGATATACCCCGAATCCTTTAGACTTGTCATAGCACTCGAAAGCTGCGACAAGGGGGAATAGGCAATACCCTCTTCCTTGCACAGTTCTGTAAAAGAAAGCACTTTCTTATTGTCTTGTTTGTATCTGTTATACAAGGATAATAAAATTGAATTTTTTAGTTCTTTTAAGTTCATATTAAAAAATATTATATTGTGTTATCAATATAATCATTACAAAAAGCGTGCCAGTCGACTGTAGAATTCACCGTAAAAATGTAGTAAATATCTACATTTTCTGCAAGTCATTGGTATTTAAAAAAAGTGGATAATTTATTATGTTTTAAATAGGTATGACAAAAAATGCAATCTGTAGCGAAGCGTGACAAAATGGCAGCAACAAGGCTGTGCGATTAAACACAAGCCAACAAAACGCCCCAACGCTAAAGCATCGAGGCGTGGAAGGAATATCTCCAAAGTTGCATAAGACTTATTTTCCTGTCAAGCCTTTGAAAATATCACCAATACCCCAAATAACAAGGGCGATAAGCAATAAAATATCCATAGCCTAATAGTTTTGTATAAAGTTATTTTGTAATCACGTCAAAAAGTTCGCCAAAACTTCGCACGACATCGTATTTGACATCACTGCCCGAAATTGAAGAGAAATGTTGCTTTGCACATTCTATCTTTGCTCCCTCGATACCGCTAATGTTACTGCTTTTTACGAGGTATTTTGAGGCACCTTTCGTTTCTGCTACAAAATAGATGTGCTTAACTGCTCCCTCTTTGAACACTATAGCCCAATCGGGGTTGTAATGCCCCATAGGAGTATTGATATAGAAACCGCGAGGGAGCTTGGTGTAAACCTCGACAATATCATCGCGCTTTTCGAGTTCTTCAGCAAAGGGGCGTTCTGTATTCCAACTATCAACGACAACAAGGTCATACAACGACTTTTTGGACTCAATGGCATTGACTCCCAATTTGCCACGAAGAGTATTTTCGGTGAATATATCGCTGTCAAACCTTTCTTCGAGCTTATGGTATTCAATATGCTTGATAACGGCAAGGGCTTTAACCTCGTTAATGATATTGCCTACCTTTATGATGAACTCTTCGGGGTTGAGCCTGAATTGGTGGAATGTGGCAGGCTTAATGCCTGTCAGTATCTCCACAATAGCACGGCGAGTAAGCCCGGTGCTTTCAACAAGGCGGCCAACAAGGTCATACTTGACATTGTCGCCTACGGACTCGGTAACGTGGATAGTACGCACTTTGCCTGCTGTCATAGCCGTACCTGCTTCCAACTCTTCCTTGTCGCGTATATTCTCCAACGAGCCTGTACCTATTACAATGCGTATCTCGGTAACATTCAAATTCTCGTCAATCTCCTTTATTGAACCTGCAACAAGTTCGGCTGTGTCAAAATCAACAGTGTAATAGGTGCGTGTGTTGATACGACGCCACAATTCTTGAAACTCCTGCTTTTTGAATTTGGCCTCGTCGAAGTGCGCTTCACGGGCGTTTCTTGAATTTTCAGGTTTGAGCAAGTCGGGATTGAATACTTTGTCGAGAATAACGCCTATACTATCTTTTGCATCGTTATAATCTCCAAAGTCGAGCTTGCCCTGCTGTTTGTCATCAAAGTATTTCTGTGTGAGCTTGCCTTTCTTTACATAGCCATTAGATACAAGTTCTTCGTGTATCTCAACTGCCTGCGAAGTGGAAAGGGTGCGCTTCTCTCCATTGGCGAAAACAAGTGTCTTGCCGGTAAAGAGTGTTGCTGTAACAACAATGGGGCGTGTGGAAACAGAACGTGCAAGTTCATCTTGCAGACCTTTTGCAAAGTCGTCGTAACTTTCGCTTGCAATAACGGTGAGTACGTTTGTGTCAAACACGGCACTGCCTAAAACATCTTCGTCCTGACGCTCTCCATTTTGATTTACACAAAGGCGCATACCTCGGCCAACCTCTTGACGCTTCTTGATTTCGCTATTCGAGGATTTAAGCGTACATATCTGAAACACATTCGGATTATCCCAACCCTCTTTAAGGGCAGAGTGCGAGAAGATAAAGCGTACAGCCGAGCCTTTCACTCTTGGATTCATTGAAAGCAGGCTTTCTTTATCTTTCATAATAAGTGTGTAGGCATCGACATCGGCACTGTCCGATGTGCCTTTCTCAACCTTTGAATCAACAAAGTGGCCTTTCTTGTCTCTTGAAAAATAGCCCTGATGTGTTGCCGACACGCTAATGCCAGCAAGGTATTGGAGATATTTTTCGTCGCCGAATGTGGGCTGCATTTCGGAGAGTACGCGAATATACTCTTCTTCAAATATTTCGGCAAACTTGCCATTGCTTGTGCCACCACCTGCCTCGTAAATGCGGTAGTTCTCCACTTGGTCGATGAAGAAGAGAGAAAGCACCTTTATCCCTTTTGCGAACAAGGCACGCTCACGCTCTAAGTGGGTGCGTATTGTTTCCCTTATCTGAATACGGCGTATCAAATCTTCATTCACTGCACCGATAACATCGCCCTCATATAACAATGTGCCATTGAGGAAACGAACAAAGCCATTAACGCCGTCGATACGGTCAATAATGAAATTGTTGTCGTATTCGGCAAGTTCGCCACTGTTCGGGTAGAGGTCGAAGCCCTCGCCGACCAATTTTGTGATTGGCTTTGTAGATGTTTGTGTCTTGACATCAAACCCTATGCGTGCCTGCGGAGCTGCACCGTTCTTGCCGGGTATAATACTTTCAAGGTAAACGTAACCGTTTGTTGCGGTAGAACCTTGTTGAGTGATACCCAGCACCTCTATTTTTTTAACGAGCTTTTTGTTAAAAGCGTCTATCGCGTCAAGGCGGTAGATATGATTGTATAAATCTTCCTTGCGGTGTGTGGCACTATACAGCAGTGTGAAGAGTGGATTAAAGTCCTTTAATCGCTCACGGGTAGCGTTCTTCTTATCTGCGCCGAGTACGCTCTGTGGCTCGTCGATGATAAGAATTGGATTAGTGGCAGCGATGACATCAATAGGCCTTCTGAAACCGAAATCTTCCAATTTCGATGTAAAGCGACGAGCATCTGCACCACGAGCATTGAACGCCTGCGTATTGATAACCATAACGTACATATTGGTGTCGAGCGCATAAGCGTCAATCTGCGAAAGATTTTTGCTGTCATAAACGAAATGTTGCAGACGCTTGCCGGAGTACTCCTGTGCGAAGTGATCCTGCATAATTTCGAGGCTCTTTACCACACCCTCGCGAATGGCAATGCTCGGTACGACAATTATAAACTTACTCCAGCCATAGAGCTTGTTAAGTTCATACATTGTCTTAATGTAGGTGTAGGTTTTGCCTGTGCCTGTCTCCATTTCGATAGTGAGATTCAATCCCTCACCTACAAGGTGTGTGATTGGCTCCAACTCCTGCGACATCTGTATTTCGCGAATATTCTGCACCAATGAATTTTCATCGGGCATAATAGGCTCATTGCAGATACCCAAAGCGTCAAACGCTTCCTGCTGTTTAGGGCCTTTCTGCTTGCCCTTATCAAAGCGGTATGAAAAGCCGTCCGAATATCGCTGACCTATAAAGACATCGGTAACAGCACGAGCAGCGTCGCGCTGAAAAGCCTGTTGTTTGAATTTTAGCTTCATAGTATCAACGAATATTAAATTACACGAACCTTATCCCTTACCTGTTCCTCGCTCCAGCCACATTTCTGTTTGAAGAGTTCAAACAAGTTCATCTTTAATGCCGACTCGCTGAAACAACTGTCGCGGAACACGACACGAAGCGGTGAGAGTTCTGCAATGGCAGATATAACATCTTCGTTAATATCTTCGGCAAAGCAAGCGACAAGGTCGCCGTCGTTCACATTGTGTATTGTTTTTCCGGCAACGGTAAAATGACTCAATGGCAACGACAACTGAACGCCCCAATCAAGCATACAGCCGAAGAGCAGAGAGAGGTCGCTTGTGCCGTCCTTTATGTTTTTAATCTGCGAGAATAAATCTTCCTGTTTAAGTTCTGAAGGTGCAAAATAGACATCATTCATAAAGCTGTCCTCGCATTTGAATACGCGGAAACCTGTATCGAGGTTCGCCGCTTTTTCTCCTGCTTCTTCTTTGATTTTCTTTCCTGCACGACGAATACGCTCTTTGCCTATTTCGCATATAGTATTGTAACCGGCCTTGCGTGCCTCGCTCTTTTCGTCTGTAACTTCGGGCAACTGCACCATAATGAATTTGCGATTACCGCCGTCCTCTGCATTTAACTGCATTACAGCGTGGGCGGTAGTAGCAGAGCCGGAGAAGAAGTCGAGGATAATATCATCGGATTTAACATTGGCCAATTCTATGATTTTTCTAAGCATAGATATTGGCTTCGGCATATCAAAATATTTATATCCATCAAACAAAGACATAACCTCTTTTGTTCCATTTGTGGTTGTTCCTATTCTATCTGCCGAAAACCAAGAGTTATCAATAGAGCCAAATTCTTTTTTCTCCTCATAAAAAACTTTTAATTGTGGTCGTCCCTTACCATCTTTACCAAACACAATTCTATTATCATTCAATGCTTTTTGGAACTGAGCACTCTCCGTTCTCCAATGTCTTCCGTGAGGAGGTAGAAATTGTTCCCCAGTAAGTGGATTTGTAATAACATATGTTAAGTTAGGACGAATATTTGGAGCATCAAACGGGTCAGCCTTCCATAACCCTCTTGGATCATTATCTGGATTATCAAACTTCGACTTATCCAATGGCAAAGGACGGCATACAAAACTATCTTTCTTATACCACTCTGTCATATTAGACTCTTTCAAACGACGATTTTCCAATCTCCTTCTTTTGGCATATACACATATATATTCGTGATTTATACTAAAGTCTGTGTCGTTTTGTATGGATGCACGAGATTGCCAAGGTATTTCTGCCACTTGATTCTCCTCTCCAAACACCTCGTCGCATATATTACGCAAATTTCTCACCTCATTATCATCAATCGAGATAAAGATAACACCATCATCTGACAACAATGCTCTTGCAACAAGCAATCGTTCATAAATCATAGAACACCAATCGGAGTGGAAACGAGCATTACCGTCCGCGTTCTTTCTGAAACGATTTCCCAACTCGTCCACATTACCAGCTTGTAAGTCATAATCATCAGCAGACATAGCAAAGTCATCACGATAGACAAAATCATTGCCTGTGTTATATGGTGGGTCGATATAAATCATCTTGATTTTACCCAAGTATGATTTTTGCAGGAGCTTCAGCACTTCGAGATTATCGCCCTCGATGTAGAGGTTTTCGGTAGAATCCCAATCTACACTCTCTTCGGGGCAGGGGCGCAGTGTCTTGTTAATGGAACTTGCTGCCTCACGGCGTGCGGCATTCTTGCCTACCCAAGAAAAGCCGTATTCTTCATCTGCACCCTCATAGGCGTTATCGCCCAAGAGTTCACGCAGTGTGGTAAAATTGATTTTGTGCGAGATTTTACCTGTCTTGTCGTCGCGCACTTCTGTGAAGCAAGAGGGCATTATTTGATACAGTGCATCGAGGTTGAGTTTACTGCCTGACGCTGATGTGAGTGTCATTCTTTCGAGTTCCATATCTTTGTTCTATTTAATGTCGTTAAGTTGTTTCTTCAGTCGCTTTATCTCGGCGTTTATTTCTATCTGTTTGTTGTATTGCTTCTCTTTGTTCAGCTTCTGCTGTAAGAGTTGTATCTGCTTTTGAAGTTTCGTTTTTTGTTCATCGCTCTTAATCTGCTCTGTAAGAGTGTTGCCCTCTTGCACGGTGATTGAGCCAATGGTGGCAACGATGTTCTCCCAAACGGTATCGAGGTCGAGGCCTGCGAGTGGAACATTGAGCGTATCGCGATGTTGCCACTCACTGCATATTAGTTTGGTATGGTGGATTGCGAATTGTGCCTTTTCTTCAAAGTGCAGTACAAATAAGATTTTTCGAGGTATGAACTTTGCCAACAGTTCAATGTTCTTCGGGGCATATTCGCGACGCTTCAACGAAACCTCTATCACATAGAAGTCGGCAATTTCTTTCCCGGCCTTTATTGTGGGTATGGTGCTTTCGGCAACAACGTGGGTGATAAACATACGGCTTATGTCGGCATCGAAACTATCTCGTTGCGACGCTGTCAAGTCGAACTTCTCAAAGACTTTGGTCTTATGAAGTGGCTTGTTTATTTCGGTTCGTTGCGGTAGGCCGTACATTGGTTATTGTATTTTTATCGGTTGGTTTTCCTTGACTGTTACGTTCAAGTTAATTGGCTGTTTCTCCGAGGTGTTGGTAACATTTACGTTGAGGGTGTCGGTATTTATTGCATCAATAGAAATGTTTCTGTTTTGTTCAATAGCAGTCTTTATCCCGCGCATATCCGCACTATTAGGGCTATTGCTCCAGAAAGCCTCGTATAATATGGGGGCAATTATTGCAATACAAGAAATTACTACAGCAAAAGCAGATATTCCAATACTATATCTTGTTTGCTTTAACGCTTCATCAGTTTTTGATAAAGACTTTTTGTTATATGTTCGGGTCTCTTCTAATGTTGTATTTGTGTTAGAAATTGTTTCACGATTAAAATTTCTCGTTTCCTCTAACATAATTCTCTCTAAATCCTTAAAGTCGTGATTAACGAAATCTTCCAATAGTGGCAAAGGATATATAATTGCATTACCGTATATCATTAAATCCTTGACAAAATCGAGATACACCTTATCTATATTGCTTGCAATTTTGAAAGGCGATAATGTCCATTTCTTACCCAAGAATTCAATTTCTTTGACCTCATCATCTTCTAAATGAGTGAAATTATCTTCTTCTTCATTGTACTTGTATTTATCCCTATCAAACAGCAATACATAATTATCATTGGAATTATTCAACATTGTTGAAACATTCCTTTGAAACTTAATAAACCCATATTGCTCTAACTCCTGAAGGAAATATATAAAATCACAAATGGTTATATAATTGTGATTCACTTTATTTATATCGTCGTCCTTTGATTTAGAATAGAATACAATTTGAGGCTTATCTTTTGTTTGATATTTCAATGCAAAACAGTCCAAACTCTCCCGAATAAATTTGGCAACTTGCAATCCTACAATATCATTATCATTCTTTAATTGCAGAAACTTCTTAATAAGATTCTTTTCCTTATCTGAAAACTCTCTCATACTCTTACTTTATCACCAAAAAACATATCAATTCAAAATCATCAAGGCCTTGTATCTCTTCGGTGAAGAGTGTGCCTTGTGTACCACTCAAAAAGCTGTCGATGTCGCTCTCTTCCTTTACGTTGATAATTGAGGATATTGCCTCTCCAAGCAGTGTGGAATAGTGCTTCATATTCCTGCCGTCGCGTGTTATGCGGTTGAACTCACGGCATAGTTCTGTATGCGGTGTGCTGTGTGGCTTGCAGAGCTGGCGCATACGGTCAAGCATATCTTTCGGGGCAAGGTGGTTGATGATTACCTCGCCGTCGTCCGAGATATACACCATGTAGAATGGGTGTAGTTGGTTTTTGTGGTCGATGTTCACTCCGTCGGAACGGTTCTTGAGTATATAGATTACTCCGGGCGGTGTGTTCTCTGTCGAGGGCACAACGGCGTGGAGTCCAAACGGGGTGTGTTCTACATCGCGGTTGGTACGCATATACTCCAAGAGGTCGAGACGGAATTCATTCAAGCCTAAATCCATTATGCTGACACCGCTGTTCATCTCTTCCAAATCTACAACCTCTTCCTGCAAGCGTTTGAGCTGTGAACGGCGATATTCGAGGTCGCCTTTCTCTTCGTCCGAAAGCAGGTTGTCATCGCCTGTCGAGGTCATAACAGATACTTTCATTCGTGCCTCTACACGCTCTTTGAGGTTGATATAATCGTCGAGTGTCATATCCGGCCAATAGTTTACGAGCTGTATAACATCGTTCTTTGAGCCGATACGGTCAATTCGCCCGAAACGCTGGATAATACGCACCGGGTTCCAATGAATATCGTAGTTTATGAGGTAGTCGCAATCCTGCAAGTTCTGTCCTTCGGAAATACAGTCTGTGCCTATAAGCACATCTATCTCCTCGCTTATATTGGGGAGCAGTGTTGCCTTGTCCTTTGACTGCGGCGAGAAGAGTGTAAGCACGGTATTAAAGTCGAGTTTCTGACGGAGTTTTAAGGTGCTTCGTGCCTCTACATCGCCTGTGATAAGTGCAACATTAAGCCCTGTGCGCTGTTTGATACGCTCGGCAAGATTTTCGTAAAGATAGACGGCAGTATCGGAGAAGGCGGTAAAGATTATTACCTTTTTGTTATTGCTGTTTATCGGGTTAGCGAACTTGTTTCGCAAGTCCTCTATGAGCTGTTGCAGTTTGCAGTCGTGTTCAGGAGTGATATCTTTAAGCATCATTATGAGCAACTGCAATGTTTCGAGGTCTTGTGCAAGGTAGTGCTTCCACTTTACAAAGTCTAAATCGTCCAAAAGGATTTGCGACTTCTTACCGCCAATGAATATGTCGTTCTCTCTGTCGTCCATTTCCAAGCCCTCGGTAAAGTCGTAGTCATCTACGGCTGTTCCTGCGCGGTTGCCTGTCCTCTCGGCAAACTCTATCTTATCTACCACGCCTTTGATAAGTGCCTCAATGCGCGACAGTGTCAAACGGAAAGAGTTTACGGAACTCTCCAAGCGTTTGAGCATATTTATTCCCATAAGGCGACGAATACCCTTTTCGCGTCCTGACATTCCTTTGCCGGCAAAGTTGCGTCCTTCGTCGTCGGTGGATATATATTTATCCCTTGCACTCGGCAAGAGGAAATCAGAAGGGGTATATATGGCAAGATTGAGATTGTTTATAAGCGTGTAAATCTCGTTGTATGTGATAGCAGAATCAAGGTCGGTAAGGTGTGGCCGGCGGGAGATTGGCTTTAACCTCTTGGGGAACTTGCCAATGTCGGTAGTGTCATAATACTGCTCGATGTGCCGACGACTGCGTGCAATGGTAACGGAGTCGAGGACTTCAAAGAAATCGAAGTCGAGTTCTTGGAGCAGCTTTGCAGTGGTGCGCTCTTCTGCCGGTATTCGTGTCCAGCGGTTATACGCTGCCTGTGCCTGTCGGAATATATCGTCAATGCTACGCGATGTGTTCAGCAGGGAGTCGATATTTGCGCTGTCGCCCTCGTATGCAAGTTGCAGTTGGTTTTTAAGGTCGTTGAAGCGGTTGTTTACGGGAGTGGCCGAAAGCATAAGCACTTTGGTCTTTACTCCGTTGCGTATAACGCGGTTGAGCAGACGCAGGTAACGGTTCTCTCGTTGGTCGCCGTCATCTGTTGTCGTGGTCTTGCCACCGTTGCGGAAATTGTGGCTCTCGTCGATAACGACAAGGTCATAGTTGCCCCAATTTATCTTGTCAAGGTCGTACCCGTTGGAAACACCGTGTTCACGCGATAGGTCGGTATGGAAAAGGACATCGTAACGCAAGCGGTCTTTTGCCAATGGGTTGTTTATGTAGTTGCTGCGGTATGTAGTCCAGTTGTCATAGAGTTTCTTGGGGCAAAGTACAAGCACGTTGCGGTTACGGCTCTCATAATACTTCACTACCGAAAGTGCGGTGAAGGTCTTTCCCAAACCTACGCTGTCGGCAAGAATACAGCCGTTGTACTTCTCCAATTTGTTGATTATGGCAAGTGAGGCATCGCGCTGGAAATTGTATAGCTTGTTCCATATAACGCTGTCCTTGAAGCCTGTTGCCTCGTTAGGCAGTACATCTTCGGAAATATCTTCCAAAAACTCGTGGAATATATTGTATAGTGCCACGAAATAGAGGAAATCGGGGGCGTTCTCCTTGTATGCGTTG
>JAZSIU010000080.1:0-8704 GCA_045533955.1 Bacteroidaceae bacterium | reverse complement strand
GAGGAGTTAAAAATAACCACAAACAAAAACATTTTATAAACACAATCGAACTCCTCAGACGCTACGCGCCAGCTCCTCTTTGTCGAAAGAGGAGCGGCAATAACACTTTTAACAATTAAAACAGACGGAAAAAAACGCTCCGCTTTTTTGTAATAAAGAGGAGCTCCCCTGCGGGGTGAGGAGTTAAAAATAACCACAAACAAAAACATTTTATAAACACAATCGAACTCCTCAGACGCTGCGCGCCGGCTCCTCTTTGTCGAAAGAGGAGCGGCAATAATGCTCCTTGTAATTTAAGCAAACATAAAAAATAATGCTCCTCTTTTTTGTAATAAAGAGGAGCTCCCGCGAGGGTGAGGAGTTAAAATAACCGCAAACAACGCTTTTTTTGATGCATAATCGAACTCCTCAGACGCTACGCGCCGGCTCCTCCTTCTCGAAAGAGGAGCAGCAATAATGCTTCTTGTAACTTAATAAAACACGAAAAAACGCTCCTCTTTTTTGTCTCTTTAAAAAACTTTTTCGGTGCTATTTTCGGTCTTTCTCTCTGTTTGCGTTTAAATTTTATTGTGCTTTTTGTGCTCAAAAAGCACCAAAAAAGCTCGGCACGGAAAAACCGGTCGCAAGCGGCCTTTTGCTCGCGCCGTCGCGGGGGCGTCGCTTGGTCGGCGGTTGCTTGTCGCAGACGGCTTCTCACCCG
The DNA here is from genome assembly GCA_045533955.1 of Bacteroidaceae bacterium. Lineage (GTDB taxonomy): Bacteria > Bacteroidota > Bacteroidia > Bacteroidales > Bacteroidaceae > HGM04593. Next base: position 8,004 of record JAZSIU010000080.1, on the reverse strand, counting down.
AGGCTGCGGGGACAAAAGAACTCGCTCCCCGATGATTAACAGCTTCGCGGCGGCGTACCGCTCAGACAGCTTTTGTCCTCTTCCCGCTGCCTCGGCGGCCGCTGCTGCGGTTTTTCATTGTGCCGATTTTTAAGAGAATGCTTTTGCAGTCGGTTGCGCGCCGGCTCCTCTTTTTTGTAATAAAGAGGAGCTCCCCGAGAGGGTGAGGAGTTAAAATAACCACAAACAACGTTTTTTTGATGCAGCCTCGAACTCCTCAGACGCTGCGCGCCGGCTCCTCTTTGTCGAAAGAGGAGCGGCAATAATGCTCCTTGTAATTTAAGCAAACACAAAACAACGCTCCTCTTTGTCGAAAGAGGAGCAATAATAACGCTTATTGTAATTAAAATACACTGAAAATAATGCTCCTCTTTTTTGTCTCTTTAAAAAACTTTTTCGGTGCTATTCTCGGCCTTTCTTTCTGTTTGCGTGTGATTTTCCTTGTGCTTTTTGTGCTCAAAAAGCACCAAAAAAACTCGGCTCGGAAATTTTCTGCACTCGCTTTAAAATAATCAAGCAAGCTTGATATTATTTCGCTCGTTTGTATTTTTGAGCTGTCGCTCGGAAATTTTCTGCACTCGCTTTGATAAACGCTAAAATAAATTTTGCGTTTTTCGCTCGTTTGTATTTTTGAGCTGTCGCTCGAAAATTTTCTGCACTCGCTTTAAAATAATCAAGCGAGCTTGATATTATTTCGCTCGTTTGTTACTATTTTTGCTTAAGTTTGCTACGCACGACAATCACAAACACTATGGATAATTATATTGAGATTGAGAGCTACGAGGCTGTGGCTACTCTTATGGTGCCGGGCAAGGTGTTCCGCCACTATGCTTTTCAGAATATTGAGTTTGGGCGCGAGGCTATTCAGTGTCGGTTCGCCGATTGTCTGTTCTTGGGCTGTACACTGCCCGAGGAGGTTCGTCGCTGCTTGGACGATGATTGTTTGCTGTTTCCCAAAATGAATGTTCCTTATAATATGTTCCGTGCGCGGCTCTATTCGCCTGCCGAACTTTACAGTGGCTATAATCCCGAGTGTGCCGATAGTTACGCTCTTTGCTACGATGCAAGGGTGTATGCTCATTATATGGGTAGAGGGAAGCAGGCGAGTGATATTGCCGAGACTATTGCGCGCACGCTGCACGACCACTCGATGAGCGATGCGTTGCACGACCTGCTTGCGCGTTACGACGAGCGTAGTGTGGTGGCTGTGATGGGTGGACACGCTCTTTTGCGCACCGACGCTGTTTATCGCAGTGTGGTGCTTATGGGTAAGCATCTTACCGAGCGCGGCGCGCTTATGGTTACGGGTGGCGGGCCCGGGGCGATGGAGGCTACTCATCTGGGTGCGTGGCTTGCGGGACGTCCCGACGAGGCTGTCGATGAGGCACTTGCTCTTCTCTTGCCGTACGCCTCGTATAAGGATGATGGCTGGTTGCCATCGGCTTTTGAGGTGATGGAACGCCTGCCGCGTGTAGAGGATTTTTGCAGCATCGGTATTCCTACGTGGTTCTATGGACACGAGCCTGCAACACCTTTTGCCACGCATATTGCAAAATATTTCGATAACAGCATACGCGAGGATGGCCTGCTGACTATCGCAAAGGGTGGGGTGATATATTCGCCCGGAAGCGCCGGCACTATGCAGGAGATTTTTCAGGATGCGGCACAGAATCACTATCTTACTTGCGGCTACGCAAGCCCGATGGTATTTTTTGGCAGTGATTATTGGACGCGGAGGTTCCCTGTGTATAATCTGCTGAGGGAGCTAAATTGTAAAGGGTGCTATAAGAATCTGCTGCTCGAACTCACCGATGAGCCCGATGAGGCGGTGAATACTATTATCTCCTTTGTCAAAGGGTGATAGGGATTTTTTCTTTTTGCTTTTTAGGATTCTTTTTGGGTGCGCTCTTGTGTGCGCTCCGGCCGATTGTGTGCTGTTGTAATCTTCTTTCTCTCTCGGGGTTGAGGGAAAGAGGAATTACGTAAGCTCGTCCATAAGGGCTCGATAGAGCGGCGAGGCCGATAGTGCTTCGTTGTTACCGAATATGTACATCTGACGGCGGGCGCGGGTGAGGGCTACATTGAGCTTGCGGTCGATGAGTGTGCCGTCGGGGTCGATTATGGGGCTTGATATTGTCTCAATCTGTCGTGGGTGTGTGATTGTTGTCCCGAAGAGTATCATTTCGCGTTGCGAGCCTTGATAGCGCTCGACGGTGTCGATGATTATCTGCTCGCTCAGTGGCAGGGAGAGTGCGGCAATGGCGTGTGCCACCATTGCTATCTGGTTGCGGAAGGGGACTATTATGCCTATCTGCTGTGCGGGATTCCACTCTTTGTTGTTGCTTTTTATGAGGCTGTAATATTCTTTTACAAATTGTGCCATTGCAAGGGCTTCGCTGCGGTTGACCTTTTCGCTCTCTTCGGCTTGCGGCGGGCGCTCGGTTGCGATAAAGGCTGCGCGACGGGTGGCCAGAATTGTCTGTATGGGGCTCTCGGCGTTGTATGCGTCGAATGTGGCAGCCTCGGTCTGATGGGGCAGGGGAATGGGGTGCAGTGTGTTGTTGTAAAAGTGGCGATTGGCAAAGGTTGAGACTGTGGGATGCATTCGTCCCTGACGGTTGAGTGTGTGGCTGAGCCCCTCGATGCCTTTGTCGTGATAGTAACTGAAAAGGCGCTCGAAGAGTGATGTTCCGTAGTCGTTTATGCCTATTGCTTGCAGAGTGGGGCTCTCGACACGGCTCTCTTTGGGGCTCTGTGCAACGACGGCGGGCAGTTGTTTGGGGTCGCCTATCAGGATGAAGCGCTCTATGGCCGGGCTGCCGTCGGGTGAGACGGCGGCCAAAAGTCCCGATAGTTGCGACTCTAATATCTGTGTGGCTTCGTCGATTATTGCTCGCTGGAATTTCTTTAGTTTGAAGAGCTCTTTGCGTGCGGTGAGCGAGGCAATTGTACCCACAAAGATGCGTGTCTGTTGCATTGCGTGGCGTATCTGTTCGCGGTTTTTGCATTGTAAGATGCTGTTCTTTAGCAGGCGGGGGCTGTATTGCGGCTGACAGCTCTGCTCGCTGCCGATGCGTATGTAATGCGGTGCCTCGGGCAGTTGCTCGAGTGCTTGACATATTTCATCGACGGCGCGGTTGGTGTATGAGGCTAAGAGTATGTTCTGTGTGGGGTCGCTGTAAAATTCGCGCACTATGCTGCTCAGGGCTTGTGAGGTTTTTCCTGTTCCGGGGGGGCCTACGAGCATAAAAAGGTCGTCGGCTTGTTTGGCCTTTAGCACTATTTTGTCGAGATATTCGCTGCCGTAGCTGCGTGCAAGGGTGCGGCTTGTGTCGAAGCGGGGCAGACGGCGCGCGAGCAGTAGGTTGGTGCGCTCTTTGGGGGCATCGAGCAGGCTGTATAGGTCGCGCAGGGATGCACGGAAGGTGCTGTCCAAATGGTCGTGCTCTATTGCGTAGCGCGAGGCTTCGGAGTATAGGGTGTGCCCCTGCTGTTTGTGCCTTAGATGCAGCGTCGCCCGGGTGGGGCTTATGGCGGTGAGGGTGCCGCGTGTTACTTGTTGGTTGGTGGCTGTGTCGCCGGCGCTCTCGAGGCGATAGAAAAAGACTGTGTCGCCTGCGCGGAAATTGGGGTAAAAGTGGTCGCTGCTTGTTTCGATGGCAAAGGTGATGTCGGTGATGCTGTCGCTCTCGTCGTCCCTTACGAGGCTGAGGATGCTGAGGCCCGTGAGTATGTTGCCTTCTTCTATTTTTTCGCTCAAGGGGGCGCGCCATACGTCGGCGAAGCAGCTGCGCTTCTGCGCTTTTCTTGTCTCGATGCTTGTGCCGGGGCCGCCTACTTTGGCTATCATCATTTCGCGTGCAACAAAGGCTATATTGCCGAAGATATATTGGCGCAGAAGCTCGTCGGCCTCGTGGATGGGTTGTAATATTTTTTCTATGCGTGGGCGTATGTAGTTGCTCCACAGACGGCCGTGGTCGCCGCGTGTGTTGAGGTCGTCGGGCGATAGGTTTTTGAGTTTGTTGTATAGGCCGTCGCTGCACATCTGCTCGAGCAGGCTCACTATGTGGTTGCGCAACATAAGTGCACTGCTTATCTGTGTGGCGTTGGACTGCTCGACAAAAAAGCGTGGGTAGCGCGAGTAAAAAAGCATTGCGCGGATGTTGTTGCGTGGGGTGCCCAGCGAGTAGCTGAGCATCTCGCGGTAGAGCGACATTTGCAGGCGATGCTCCTCTTTGGGGCCGCCGCGGTATTCGTCGGCCTTACCCGATTTTAGCTCTATGAGCATCGAGCTGTTGCCTTGCAGTAGGTCGATACGTCCTTGAAGACCCAGCGCCTCGCAGAAGAAGGATGGCTCAATCTGTATGCTCTCTCGTTGGTAGCCCTCGGACGATTCGATGGCTTGTGTGCCCATTTTTTGTTGTATGTTGCAGAATTGTGCAAAGGCGTCGTCGAAGAATCTTTTGTCAATGTCGGGGCAGACGGATAGTTGCAAGGGGTACTCGCGGAAGAAGGTCTCCATCGAGCGGCGGTAGTCGGCGGGCGAGCCGTGGCGGGAGTTGACACAGTTGTCGAGGAAGATGTTGGCGGCCTCGCCCAGCAGGCGCGCCGAACTCTCGTCGGTACTCTCCAATAGGTTGAGTATGTAGCCCATAGGGGGGCTGCCGTAGGGTTGAATACAGCGTGCGAGTGCCGAAATATCTATCAGACAGTCGGGGTGATAGATTATGTCGCGGGGTAGCAGTGTGCCATCTTTGTTTTGACGACAAGAGAGTAGGTTCAGCCGACAGCCTTTCTTTAGGAGTGTCGGCAGTGTGTGGTAACAATCGGCCTCGGGCAGAAGGGTGTTTACCGTGTGTCCGTTGCCGTCGGTGCCGCTGATGCTGCCTCCCTCCCACGAGACAACGGTTATTTGTACGCGCAGTTTCTCTCTCATTTTTATATTCGCATAAGCTCGGCGGTGCTGTCGCTCTGAAGTATGGTGTATATGGAGTCGCTGTATCTCTCTTGCATCTTGCGGTATCTGCTCCACGTGCGGCGTACTTTTTTTACAAATTGAATTGTCTGACGCCAATCTTTCAGCTCGCCGTTGCGGCAGAGGCTGTCGGTGTAATATTCGGGACGGCTTTTCAGTGTTAAGAAGGTATCGACATTGTGCTCCCATTTGTAGCGGTTGCGGCCATATTTTTGTGCAAGGCGCATTGCGTCGTTTATGTGGCCTGCTCCGGCGTTGTACGAGGCTAAAATAAATGAGAGGCGCTCGTCGGGGGTTTTTATGCGACGATATACGTGGTTGAGCTCTTTCAGTAGGGTGGCGGCGGCCATTATATTGCTTCGGGGCTCCATAAAGAGTGAGTCGGGGACGCCGGTGCCGCGCAGGGTGCGGGGCATCACTTGCATTACGCCGCGGGCACCGGCCTCGGACTGTGCGGTGCTGTCGAAGCGCGACTCGGTAAAGGCTATTGCGGCCAGCAGTTTCCAATCCCAACTGAAGAGGCTGTCGCTGGCTGCACGAAAATGGTGGTCGAAGGGGGAAATTTCGACGTAGGGGGATATTTGTCGTTTCACAGTCGGAGCCTGAGGGGTGGGTGGGGCAAACACTCTGTCGCCACTCATTGCTACGATAATGAATAGTAACAGTAGCGTAATGGAGTATCCGCTGCCTTTGAACATAGTGCTGTGTAATTTTTAGAGGAAGGATTGTATTGCCATCTGCAAGGCTCTTATGGCTTTTGTGTTGCTGCCACCCTGCGGAATTATTATGTCGGCATATTTTTTTGTGGGTTCGATAAATTCGTCGTGCATTGCCTTTACTATGCGCTCGTAACGCGAGAGTACCATCTCGGGGGTGCGGCCGCGCTCGACTATGTCGCGGCGTATGAGGCGTATGAGGCGGTCGTCGGCCTCGGCATCGACAAAGATTTTAAGGTCCATAAGCTCGCGCAGTTGGGGGCTGACGAGTGCCATTATGCCTTCTATAATTATTATCTTGCGCGGCTCGATGTGAATGGTCTCGGGTTGGCGGGTGCAGGTAATGTACGAGTAGGTGGGCTGGTCGATGGCAAGACCGTTGCGAAGCATCGTGAGTTGCCCGACCATCAGCTCCCAATCGAATGCGTCGGGGTGGTCGAAATTTATCAGCTGACGCTCCTCGACGGGGACGTGGCTGCTGTCTTTATAGTATGAGTCTTGGGGAATTACTACTACCTCGCCTGCGGGTAGTGAGTTTACTATCTCTTTTACGACGGTGGTCTTTCCCGAGGCTGTCCCGCCTGCAATACCTATTATATACATATAATTGTGCCTTAAGTGGCTGTTTAAATTTTTAAAAATGGGAGCTATATGGAGGCTGCATTATCTTCGCTTTTTTATATTCAAAGATGTCTGTTTTTCTCTTTTTTTGCAGTTGCATAGCCCGCTATGTTCTTTTTAAAAATAGAAAAACGTCCTGTTCTTGACGCATAAAAAACTTGGCGATATAAATTTAAACAACCTCTAAATATGAGCAAAAATAGTGTATTTGTACGAAAAATACAAATTTAAAAGGAGGATAGCTTCTTTTTTCGGGCGAGACGGCGGAGTGGGCGCATTTGTAGTGTGGAGTGTTGTTGTTTGTTGCGTCGTGAGTAACTTTTTTATATAAATTTGCGTTGTTTCTTAAGTAAGTAAAGAAATTATTTACTATCTTCGCACAAAATTGGATATACTAAATTATTTTTTTACTTTAAAAGTATATATTATGGTTAATTACAAACAATTAGGTCTTGTGAACACTCGTGATATGTTCGCAAGAGCAATGAAGGGTGGTTATGCTATCCCCGCGTTCAACTTCAACAACATGGAGCAGCTTCAGGCTATTGTGATGGCTGCTGTTGAGACAAAGTCTCCCGTTATTCTTCAGGTATCAAGCGGTGCTCGTAAGTATGCCAACCAGACTCTTCTCCGTTATATGGCTGAGGGTGCTGTTGAGTATGCTAAGGAGCTTGGTTGCGCTAACCCCGAGATTGTTCTTCACCTCGACCACGGAAACTCATTCGAGCTTTGCAAGTCTTGTATCGATATGGGCTTCTCGTCGGTGATGATTGACGGTTCGCACCTTCCCTATGAGGAGAATGTTGCCTTGACTAAGAAGGTTGTTGAGTATGCTCATCAGTATGATGTTACTGTTGAGGGTGAGCTTGGTATCCTTGCAGGTGTTGAGGATGACGTTGTTGCCGAGCACCACACTTATACACGTCCCGAGGAGGTTGTTGACTTCGTAACCAAGACCGGTTGCGACAGCTTGGCTATCTCTATTGGTACATCGCACGGTGCTAACAAGTTCAAGCCCGAGCAGTGTACACGTAACGAGAATGGTATCCTTGTTCCTCCTCCCTTGGCATTCGACGTACTCGAGGGTTGTATGGAGCAGCTTCCCGGATTCCCCATCGTTCTTCACGGTTCTTCTTCTGTTCCTCAGGAGGAGGTTGCTACTATCAATAAGTATGGTGGCGCACTGAAGGATGCTATCGGTATTCCCGAGGAGGAGCTTCGCAAGGCTGCTGCTCTTGCTGTGTGCAAGATTAACATCGACAGCGACAGCCGTTTGGCTATGACTGCTGCCGTTCGTGAGGTATTCGCAACTAACCCTGCTGAGTTCGACCCCAGAAAGTATCTTGGTCCCGCTCGCGAGAATATGAAAAAGCAGTACATCCACAAGATTGTGAATGTTCTTGGTTCTGAGAACAAATTGGCTCAGTAATTTATTTTAATTACATATAGCTGTAATGGGCGCGCCTTTTTTGTGAGGCGCGCCTTTTTTTTGCCTATTTTAAAAATATTGGCTCGGCAAAAGAATAAATTAAAATTATTTCTGTGCTCTTGCTTTGTTGTTATCTTTGAGCTTACGCTCTAAGATTTTCTGTGCTCGCTTTGTAAAATATTGAAGTAAACTTCATATTTTCCGCTCGCTTGTTGTTATCTTTG
>JAZSIU010000003.1:0-14648 GCA_045533955.1 Bacteroidaceae bacterium | reverse complement strand
ACTGCTTGGAATTTCAATGCTTGTAAGTCCGTTGCAATAAAAGAACGCACTCTCGCCTATGCTTGTAACACTGCTTGGAATTTCAATGCTTGTAAGGTTGTAGCAATGATAGAACGCACTATTGCCGATGCTTGTTACACCCTCGGGAATAATAGTATTTTTAAAACCCGCTATCAAAGTATTTGATGCAGTCTCAATAATGGCATTACAATTACCTCGACTATCATAAATGGTATTTCCCTCATCGACAACAATGCTTGTCAGGCCGTTGCAACCATAGAACGCACCGTCGCTGATACTTGTTGCACTGCTTGGAATTTCAATACTTGTAAGGCTGGTGCAAACAACGAACGCCCTATAGCCGATGCTTGTTACACTATAAGTGATACTATTGTAAGTAACACTCGCAGGGATTGTTACCGCGCCGGTATATTTGTTACTACCGCTTGTTACCTCAACAGTTTTATCCTCAGAGGATAAAATGTTGTAAAAGACGCCATCAACCTCAAATTCTTGGGCGCTTGCCGCTGTGCAGCAGAGTAACAACAGGGCTGTCATTAGCTCTTTTAAGTAATTTTGTTTCATAATAATATTTTTTTTCGGCCACTGCAAGTCTCGGAACTATGGCAATTAAACAAACAGTGTATAAAAACAAGAAAGACGTGAGACTTTGTCGCCTTACGTCCACGAAACTGAGGTATCGCCAAATGCCTTCCCAAAATGAATAATGAAGAAACAAAATTCCCACGCCTTGAATATATACGTGGGCCCTACACAGAGCGTGTGAGGCTTGTATATACAAAGAATGAGCATTGGTTGTTCTTGCCCTTTGGTGAATTTTGGTGAATTTTCAGTCTCGGACTTAAAAGAAAATGCTTTCTTATGTCAATGAATTTCTCCTCATTAACGTTTGCAAAATTAGTGTTAATAATTGAAAGTTACAAACTCGTCTGAAGCATTTTAGAAAAGAGCTCAATTTTGACGCATTCAATTTTTTACAATCAACGCTCGTTTGGAATACTGTCTCTTCGTTCAGCAAAAATAATCCTTGTTCCTGTTTGAAAAAAATCGCTATACAATATTACAATTGTGTAGCGACTGACAAAAAAACTGCGATTAAAGCCCGATTATTATCGTACTCCTCTTTTTCTTAATATCACATACAGAATGACGGGGGCTCCTATGAGCGGGGTGATTGCACTCAGAGGCAGCAGCCCGCTGCTTCCCGGCAGCTGACACAAAAGGTTGCACAGCAGTGCTACCGCTCCGCCCAATATGATTGTCGCGGGCAGCAGATAAATGTGATTATTCGTCCTCAGAAGCAGTCGGGCGATATGCGGCACGGCAAGGCCTATAAAGGCAATGGGGCCGCAAAAGGCTGTTACCGCGGCTGTCAGCACCCCTGTGAGCACAAGCAAAATGCTGCGTGCCCGCTTGGTCTTTACGCCTAAATTGGCTGCGTAGGCGTCGCCCAAAAGCAGAGCGTTCAGGGGCTTTACCATCAGCAGGGCAAACAGGAGCATCGAGGCCATCAGCAGCGCAAAAAAGGGCATCTGCTCTGTGGAGACACCGCCAAAATTGCCCATTCCCCAAATAAGGTACGAGTGTACTCCCTCGGCCGTGGAAAAATAGTTCAGAAGGGATATTACCGACGAGGTAAGATAGCTCACGGCAAGTCCCGCAATGAGCAGAAAGATGTTATTGTGCAGCAGCGTCGATAGGGCCAGAAGAACCATTATCACAAGCGCAGCGCCCACAAAGGCCCCCGCGAGAATGGCTGCGTAACCGCCTATCGTGATGCCTCCCGAGGCAAACGCTCCCCCCTGAATAAGCATCACAATGGCAACGCCCAATCCCGCGCCGTTATTTATTCCAAAAACCTCGGGGCCCGCCAGAGGGTTGTTAAAAAGTGTCTGAAGCATAAGGCCCGCGGTCGATAGGGCCATCCCGGCAAGCATCGCAGTGAGGGCCTGCGGCAGTCGCGACTCCAATATAATTACGCGCCACCCCTCGTTGCCCGATGCCTCGCCAAAGAGAATGTTCAGTACCTCGGGGGGGGGAATTGATACTGCGCCCCAAAGAATGTTGGCGACAAACAGCGCTGCAAGCAGTAGGGCGGCGAGCAGTGCCACCGTGTGTGTATTACTGCTCTTGCATCTTTTCATAGTATCGTGGTTTATGGTTTTTTATAATCTCGGGGTGGAAGATTGCCGCAAGCTCGCGCAGCAGAATATCGGGGCGGAAAGGGGTCTCCTCGTAGAAGCGCTTTTCGCTCAGACGACACTCGTATATGTTGCGCTCCTTATGGGGGCGGAAATATTTGTACCCCTCAAACTCTGTGAGCAGGCTTTTATGGGTTTTTCTTTTTCCACCATACTTTACGAGCCAAAAATCGGCCTCGGCGGCACGCTCGAGCACTGCCTCGAAGGCCAGCGGCACCGACCCTGTCTGCTCGTGCTCAGCAAAGAGATAGTCGCTGCCTGCGTCGCGGTACAATTGCCCCATTGTGCTGCTTCCGCCCGGAACGTACCACGCCGAGCCGTTCTTAAGCTCGCACATAAGCGTGGGGGCGTCGCTCGAGTGGCTTTTTATGCTGTCGCGCAGGGCAAGATAGTCGCGCTCGACGGCCGCGAACAGCGAGTCGGCCTTTGCTCCCTCGCCCAACAGACGGCCGTAGAAGCGCATCCACTCGGCACAGGCGAGAGGCGAATTTTCCATATAATCGGCGCACTCGACAAGGGGGTAGGGGAGCTTGTCCATCTTGCCGTAGCCGCCATTTTCGTAGGGGAGTACCCACACGGCATCGGGCGAGAGCTGCACCACGCGCTCGCTGTTTATGTTGAGCGTGCTGCCGCAATCGACGAGGCTGCCCTCGTGCAGTCTCTGTTGCAGCAGGGGCTGTGTCATATATTGCGCCTCGCACACGCCGCCTATGGAGTGCGAGCGTCCCAAATTGCAGATGAGCTCGGAGTGAACGGTCGAGAATATGAGCAGATTCTCTAAGGGGAGGCGCAGCAGCGTACCCTCGGGAATATCCGAGGGTACGCTGCTGCTTTTGTCCGTCAGAATATATCGGTGCAGCAGCCTGCCGTTCCACGGGCTTTTAATATCGGCTACGCTGTATGCGCCGCACTCGACGATTGTCAGTAGCGAGGCGTGGCGCAGGGCCAACGTGTCGCCCACGATGGGTTGCGTCTCTGTGGATTTTTGTGTGCCGCAGGCTGTTGCAGCCAATGTCGTCAGAATGATAAGCAGTTGCAATATATCTCTCATACGTGCTTGGGACAGATTGTTTAATTCCTTAATTATTTATAGGAGGGTCGTGGATTTTAATGGGCCTCTCTTTGCCGGTGTAGTGCTTTTACTCGTAGAAGCGGGCGCCGGCTGTGTAGTGTCCCACGCCAAAGACGGCCTTTTGTGTGCCGTCGGGTGTAAATACTCGCATTGTACCCAAAATTCCATACTCGGCGTAACCGACGTAAATATCGCCCGTTTCGGGATTAACCGAGAGGGAATTTACGTTCGTCATTGTTGCAGCGGGCAGAATCTCTCTCTTCTCGCCCGTTGTAACGTCGTAGGCCCACAGAGGGGTGGGAACAAAGGCATTCTGCTCGTAGTCCCACGCATTATCGACAAAATAGAGAGTATTCTCGTAGGCTGCTATTGCCGATGCGCCGAATCCCAACGGGGTGGCGGTGCCCTCGGCGGGCGATATCCTATAAACGGTCGAGGGGATGTCGTAGTAGTTGCCGCTGTCGATGATGTAAACCTCGTCGTTGCACACGACGCTCGCCGTGTAGGGGTTGGTCATTTTTATCGTGGCGGTGCTGCCGTTCGAGAGGTCGATTATGGAGACGCTGCCGTTGTAGGCGTAAAGCTCGCCCGAGTTATTTACAACAAGATAGCCGTTGCAGTGGCTGATGCCCTCGGGGCGTGTGCCGACGGGAATTTTTCCCTCAAAGGCTGCTGTCGAGGCGTTGTAAACATATACGTTGCCGTCGTAGTTGGTAAGATAGACGTTTGTGCCGTCGGTGGCCATCATACGGGGCGAGGCTCCCTCTTCGGTAAATAGATAGGGCTCTTGTAGGCGCTTGCCGCTCTCGTCCAGAATCTCCATTTTCTGCGAGCCGCTTACCGCTACAAAGAGCTTCTCTTTTGTCCACAAAAGGTCTTGAGCAAGGTCGCCCAAAAGGGTGTTGTTCTGCACGGCGAAGATATTACCTTCGCTGTCGCCCGCCGTTGCTGTGTTATTCTCGTAACTATACAGCTGGATGCTTGCGTCGTTGCCCTCCCAATTGCCTGTGTTGACAATGTAACAGCCGTTGACCTTTGTTCCGCTCTCGGGTAGGTTAATCTCGTCGTCGTCGCTGCTGCACGCTGTGAATGTGAGTGCGGCAAGGAGTGTTGCCATTGATAAAAGTAGTTTCTTCATTTTTAATATATTTTAAAGGTTGATAGTTGCTGATAGGCGCAGCGAGCGTCCGGGCATCGGATAGTATCGTATAATCTCGTAATTCTTGTTGCGCAGATTCATCGCCTCGGCTCTAAGAGTGAGGCTGCCCGGGCCCACTCTGAGGCTGCGTGCGAGCCACACAGAGTGGTCGCAGTAGCCATCGACACGCGCCGATGGGATATTCTGAGGCAGACGGTAGCGCTCGTTGCTCCACACAAGCAGGTATCCTGCATCCAGCAGTGGTGTGTGCAGTGCCACCGAGCCCGAGCCCGAGTGTCGCGGTGTGTATATTATCTGCTCGCCTTTTACGGGTGAGCCGTCGGTGTCGTCGGTGGCGTGCATATAGCTGTATGCGCCCGATATTTTTATGTGCGAGGTTTTGTGCAGGGGCACGGTGGCGTCGATATTTGCGTCGGCGCCTTTGAGGCTTACTCTATCGACGTTACTCATTTTCCACACAAAAATTCCGGGCAAGGCTACAATTTTGTCGCTGATGCGTCCGTAGTAACCATTGACCGAGAGGGTGAGGATGCTCAGAAATTTGCACTCGGGCAGCGAGTAGGTGGCGCCCACGTTCAGCATACGGCTCTTCTCGGGGCGCAGGGTAAAATTCCCACTCTCGCGGTAGTAAAGGTCGTTGAATGTGGGCAGGCGGAAAATGTCGCGGTACGATGCTCTGAGGCACAGACGCTGCCCCATAGGGTAGAGCGACACCGACAGCGAGGGCGAGAGCCGGCTGCGTTGCGGTGCAACCTTGCCCACGCTGCTCCACTCCCGGGCCAACGTGTGCAGCAACGAGCCTGTTGCACATAAAAGGTCGCTGCTGTAACGCACGCTCAGCGCCGCGAGATTGGTGAGGCGGTTGGGCCTTGCCGACATTACATTATGCTTGTTGTCGGTGCGCAACGTATTGTAAACGAGCTCCTCGGCAAAGGCGGCGGCAAAATGCTCGCTCATCTGCCACTTTGTTGTGTATGAAAAATCGCTCTCATTCTGGTGGAAACGGTGGGCTGATGCGCTGCCCGCCGTCGCAGGCAGACGATTCTTGTCGTAGGTGTAATTATGCTTCAGTGTGGTTTTCATCCTGAGGCTTGCCGATGGGGCATATTCGTAGAACATTTGAGCGAAAATATTGCGCGAGAGCAGACGCTCGCTGCTCAGCGGATTATCGACAATGACTGCGCCCGGGACGCCGCGCATCGACGAATAGGCATAGAGCTTTGCGCGCAGCGTGTGCCGCAGCCCATCGTGCCACATAATGCCTGCCTCGGCGCGCAGGCTCTCAATGTCCGAGTTTCGGCGGCGTCCTGTGATGCCGCTGCCCGCCCCGTCAATGTTGAATCGGTAGCATCCGCCGGCGTTTGTGTAGTCGCCGAAAAAGGATGCGAACAGCCCGCGTCCAACCTTCCGTCCGACGTGCACGCTCGCCTGATAGCTGTCGAACGATGCGGCCCTTGTATTTATCTTAAACGAGTTTTTTAGCTTGGTATTGGTCTCTATCGACACGGTGCCTGCTGCGGCCAAAGTGCGTGCCGGCTGATAAATATCGTCGCCCTGTCCAATGAGCAACTGCACGCCCGAGAGATTATCGGTCGAGAAGCGCCCAACGTCGACCTGTCCATTTTGGCTGTCGCCCACCGCGACACCGTCGTAAAAGACCGCCGTGTGCTGTGCTCCCATTCCTCTTATCGAGACGCTCTTCAGCCCGCCGATGCCGCCGTAGTCCTTTATGGTAACGCCGCTGAAGTGCTTCAGTGCCTCGCCCACGTTTGTGGCCCCTATGCGCTCAATGTCATCGGCCGAGAGCCTCTGCACGGGGGCGCTGCTCTCAAGGCTGCCCACCCGCCGACTGCTTACAATGAGTGTGTCGAGCCTGCGCACGCTATCGTTGCTCTGTGCAGAAATATTGCTCAGAGGCAGGGCTGTTGCCAAAAGTACCGCATAGCACGCTTTTATAATGCAATGTGCCGGCATTAGTGAAAATATTGAATAAAACAATGACCCGTACCTCTCCTCGAAGGTAATGTGGGCAATTGACTCGTCTTGCAGGTCTTCTGACTTACTCTACCCCGTACCTCCTTCCCGTTTGCATCGCAAACAGTGGCTTTTTAGAATGGTCGAGGCTCATTATTAAGAGCTTACAGCAGCGGGACTGTACAGGACTCTCACCTGTTTCCCTTTTAATCCGCGCCTCCAATGGAGACTTTCCTGCGGAACAAGACGTTGCGAAGATACGCACTTTTTTTGTAAATACAACAGAGTGGCTATATAAAATTCCATTTATCTCGGCATTTTTTCTTTTACAAGCCATAATAGCTCTTTTAGGAAAAATCCTACCATCGTGTAGGGAAAAAGATATTGACGCGCACATTTTCCCATATTACCTTTGCGGTAGAACAAATTAAAAAAGTATATAACTATGAAAAAATTAAGAAATTTTATGATTCTGATGCTGATGCTTACACCCGGAGCATCGTCGGTTGTTGCGCAAGATTGGGCGGGCAGTGTCGAGCGTGTCGAGTATCGTCGGGGCGAGAGTGATTATCGCGAGATTAAGCCTATGCGAGGCGGCGATTTTAAGAAATTCCTCAGATACGTAAAGGATACCTCTTTCGACAAGAATAAGCTGCAATTGGTCGAGATTGCAGCCTTTGGCTCCTATTTTTCATCGGAGCAGTGCTACAAGATTCTGTCGCTCTTTTCGTTCGATGATAATAAATTGCAGGCACTGAATATTATCGAGCCCGTGCTTTTGGATTATAGTTACTCAAAGAAAATATTATCCTCTTTCAGTTTCTCGTCCGAGCGCGAGAAGGCCGCCGCTATTCTTCTGCGCGGTAAGCGTCGATAGATTCCAAGAGTTTGCCGACGAAAAAAGTTGCACTTTCTCCAAAGAAGGTGCAACTTTTTTTGCTTAACGCTCAAAAGGCAGTCTGAATCTATTTTTAAATATTTGCAATTCTCATAATGTCGGCAAATACTCCGGCGGCGGTAACACTTGCTCCTGCGCCGTAGCCTTTTATGAGCATCGGATACTCCTTGTAACGCTCGGTTGTCAGTAGTACAATGTTGTTGCTACCCTCGAGATTGTAGAAGGGATGGTGGCGGTTGACCTTGCACAGCGAGACGCTTCCCTTGCCATCCTGATATTTTGCGATGAAGCGCCAACGCATCTGCTCGGTCTCCATCTTCAGACGCTCGGCCTCAAAGTCGGCATCAAGCTCGGGCAGACGCTCCCAGAAATTCTCGAGCGTGCCGCTGAAAAGCTCGTCGGGGATGAACAAATTGGCCTCGACCTCCTCCTGCTCGATGGCGTAGCCTGCCTCGCGCGCAAGGATGACCAATTTGCGGATGACATCCTTACCGCTGAGGTCAATGCGCGGGTCGGGCTCGCTGTATCCCTTCTCTTGTGCCAGATGCACCGTCTCGCTCAGCGGTACCTCGCTACTGAGCATATTAAAGATAAAATTGAGCGTGCCGCTGAGCACTGCCTCTATTCTTAGAATCTTGTCGCCACTATTTATAAGGTCGTTTATTGTGTTTATGATGGGCAGGCCCGCTCCCACGTTCGTCTCGAACAGAAATTTTATGTTACGCTGACGGGCAATGTGTTTCAGGCGGCTGTATGTGGCATAGTCCGACGAGGCGGCAATTTTGTTGGCTGCCACCACCGAGATATTATGCTCTAAAAAGTCGCCGTAGAGTGCGGCAACCTCGCTGTTGGCAGTGCAATCGACAAATACCGAGTTAAAAATGTTCATCTTGATAATCTCGTTGCGCATACGCTCGATGCTGCTCTCGGGACTTTCGGCAAGCGCTTGTCGGTAGTTGGAAAGGTCGAGCCCCTCGCGGTCGAATATTGCGTGGCGGCTGTTGGCAATTCCCACGACGTTCAGTTGCAGGCTGTGCTCGTTCATCAGCTTCTTGCGCTGCGAGGCTATCTGCTCTATGAGGCTGCCGCCCACTGTACCTATTCCGCATATGAAGAGGTTCAGCACTTTATACTCGGACAAGAAGAATGAGTCGTGTATCACGTTCAGTGTCTTGCGCAGCAGCTTGTCTTTAATGACAAATGAGATGTTTGTCTCTTGTCCGCCCTGCGCGCAGGCTATTACGTTTATACCGTTGCGTCCCAGCGTCTGGAACAATTTTCCTATTATGCCTGCATTGTGTCGCATATTCTCGCCTACAATGGCAACGGTCGATAGATTGCTTGCCGCAGTAACCGACTCCATAAGACCCATTGATATTTCTTTGGCAAATTCGTTGTTCAGTACCTCGCAGGCCTTGGCCGCATCAAGGTGTCGCAGACCAATTGAGGTGCTGTTCTCCGATGAGGCTTGCGCTACAAGGAATACGCTTATGTCGGCCTCGGCAAGGGTCTTGAAAATGCGGTGGTTGACACCTACAATGCCCACCATTCCAAGGCCCTGCACCGTCAGAAGGTCGGTGTCGTTAATGCTCGATATTCCCTTTATCAACTGCCCCCCCGAGTCGCTCTCGGCGCTTATTATCGTACCCTCGCCCTCGGGGTTAAAGGTGTTTTTTATGGCTATGGGGATGTTGGCTTTAAATACGGGGTAGATTGTGGGCGGATAGACGACCTTTGCACCGAAATTACAAAGCTCGGTGGCCTCGACGTAGCTCAGACGCTTAATAGTGTAGGCATTGTTTATCACTTTTGGGTCGGCGGTCATAAAGCCGTCAACGTCTGTCCAAATTTCCAGAATGCGGGCCTTTAGTGCCGCCGCAAGGATGGCTGCCGTGTAGTCCGAGCCGCCGCGTCCCAAATTGGTAATGTCGCCGCTTGTCTTATCCTGCGAGATAAAGCCGGGCACGATGATTATCCTATCCTCCTTGCCGCCGAAATATTGGTGTATGAGACGGTCGGTCTCTTCGTCGGCAAGGAAGTTCTTGCTGTGCTTTACCTCGGTTCTTATGAACTCGCGGGCATTGTAGCGCACCGCACCGTCGATGAGGGCGGTTACTATGCGGCTCGATATTCGCTCGCCGTAGCTAAGAATGGTTGCCTCGGTCTTAGCGGTGATATTGTTTATTAGTGCAAGGCCCTGATAGATGTTGTCGAGCTCGTTTAGTAGCTTATCGACCTCTTGCAGCAGGGCTGTGCGTTTCTCCTCGCACGAGATTATGCTGTAAATGAGCTCGTGGTGGCGTGTTACAATCTGCTGAAACTCGTCGTTGAAGGCGCGGTTACCCTCGGCTGCCATTTGTGAGGTTCGTATCAGTTTGTCGGTTATTCCACCCAATGCCGATACTACTGCAATCACATTTTCGTGCTTTGCGGCAGTCTCGACAATGCTCTTGAGATTTAATATGCTGTTTACGGAACCAACAGATGTTCCGCCGAATTTCATTACTTTCATCTTTCTATTGTGTAGCAGAATTTTGATGCTTTCTGCGTGCGGGTGCAAATTTATCAATTTTACTACATAATAGCAAATAAATGGCCGATAATGATTCTTTTTATCCGATGTTTGCAGCAAAAAATAGTGCTTTTTTGTCTGTTCGCTTTCTTTATGTGAACTTTGATTGTAATTTTTATGTGCAGATGAAATTTGCGGGCAGTGTTATTTTGCTGCTCTCGAGGGGGATGCGGTGCTTCTGCTGGCGTCCCTGTGTGGGCATATAGCGCTGTGCAATATCGCTGCGCAGCTTGCTCAGAAATTCGTGGCGTATGATTGAGAGGTTCTTGTGCAGATAGTTGTGCGTGGGGTTTGTTATTCTCTCGAACATTCTTTTTATGACGCTCCAATTTTGTCGGCCCGATATTCGGCGGTAGATACTCTGAAACTCGTCGCTATAATCGTTTATATCCTTGAGGATTATCCCGCCGGGGTGGCACAGTAGGAATATGTATAGGGCTTTGGGTAGCGGTTCGAGCTCAATTTTTATCTGTGGGTATAGGGGTAGGGTAATGTCGTAATTGTCGTTTATGCGAATGTCGCTCAGGAGAATATCCTCGCAGGTGTCGATGCTCTCGGCTATAAGGTCGGCAGCAACGTAACAGTCTTCGTCGGGGTCTGCTTTTGGGAGGTCTTCGGCGCACGGTGTACGGAATTTCAATTTCGGCCACGGTTCTGTGGTACTCTGACCATAATCGTAGCTGCGGATGTTGCGGAGCATAGATTGTCTTTCGTAGGTGATGATGCTGTTCAAGGCCTCGTAGATGCGGCTGTGCAGTGCCTCGCCGCTCTCGCCGTTGGGAATCTCTTCGAGAAGAATTTCGGCCACGGGAATATCGTCGTACGAATTATCAACACCTACAATTGCTGCAAAAGAACCATTTTTCAGTATCGGGGTGCTCTTCGGCGAGGGGACGCTGCCGGGGTTGCTGCGTTGTATTATGCTGCTTGCAGTGCCCATTGTCGAGGGTAGTGTGCGCAGGGAATATTGGCCGGCACCGTGCTGTGTGAGATATTTCTTAAAGTCGTCGTAGTGGCTCTCAATATATTCATCGGCAAGGGCGTTGTTGCCGCTCGAGGTATAATAAATGACTTTTGAGCGGCCTGCATAAATCTCCGATTCTCTGAAAATACATTTCATTGGTGGTTGCTTTTGCTTGTTACATCAGCGAAAGTAAGGAAAAAACGGCTAACTGTAAAGTATAGCTCTTATAATTTGCGGTCGAGGGTGGTAAAAAAAACACCCCGGCCCGAAAAGTGGTCGAAAAAAAGGCTCTCAGGCCTGTCGGTGTTAATGGTTGCATCGTTTTTTTTTCGAAAGAAATTTAAGAAGCCTTTAAAATTTTGAAATATAACTCTTGTCAATGCGGCGTTGTTGCGCTATCTTAGCACAAATTTTTTTAAACATATTCTATGGCAAAGGAGAAGAGAATTTTCTTGTGCAACGAGTGTGGTTATGAGTCGCCAAAATGGGCGGGCAAATGCCCCTCGTGCGGCGCGTGGAATAGTTTGGTCGAGAGGGTGGTGCGCAGCTCTTCGCCGTCGCCGACGACGCTTGCGGGTGATGCTCGTCAGCAGACGCAGCCGGTTCTTATCGACACTGTATCCACCGACGAGCTGCCGCGCATTGACCTTAGGGACGCCGAGCTTAACCGCGTTCTTGGCGGAGGCCTTGTCCCCGGCTCAATGGTGCTGTTGGGAGGTGAGCCGGGCATCGGAAAATCGACGCTTGTGTTGCAGACGGTGCTTAATATGCCCGAGCGCCGTGTGCTATACGTCTCGGGCGAGGAGAGTGCCCAGCAGATTAAACTGCGTGCCGACCGCATCGAGCATCCGCGCTCGCACTGTATGATTGTGTGCGAGACGTTGCTCGAGACAATCTTTACGCACATAAAAAATGTCTCTCCCGAGCTTGTGGTCATCGACTCCATACAGACAATGTGCAGCGAGGCGGTCGATTCCTCGGCTGGCAGTATGTCGCAGGTGCGCGAATGTGCGGCAATGCTCCTGAAATATGCCAAAGAGCATAATGTGCCCGTTATCCTCATCGGACACATTACAAAGGACGGAACAATTGCGGGCCCCAAGATTCTGGAGCACATTGTAGATGTTGTGATACAATTCGAGGGCGACCAGCATCACCTGTATCGCGTACTGCGCTCGATAAAGAACCGCTTCGGAAGCACTGCCGAGCTTGGAATATACGAGATGCGCCGCGAGGGGCTGCGGCAGGTAAGCAACCCTTCGGAGCTTCTTTTAGGCGAGCGCCACAGTGGAATGAGCGGCGTTGCCATCGCCTCGGCCATTGAGGGGGTGAGCCCTTTCCTCATCGAGGTTCAGGCACTTGTGAGCAGCGCGGTCTATGGAACGCCGCAGCGCTCGGCAACGGGGTTCGACACGCGGCGTATGAATATGTTGCTTGCCGTACTCGAGAAGCGTGTGGGCTTTAAGCTGGCGCAGAAGGATGTCTATCTGAATATTGCGGGCGGGTTGCGCGTGAACGACCCCGCCATCGACCTTTCGGTGATAAGTGCCATACTCTCGAGCAATATGGACGTAGAGATTGAGCCCGACGTCTGTATGGCGGGCGAGGTGGGCCTCTCGGGCGAGATTCGTCCCGTGAACCGCATAGAGCAACGCATCGCCGAGGCTGCCAAGCTTGGCTTTAGACGCATAATCGTGCCTGCGAGCAATATGAAACATCTCGACCTTTTGCGCTTCTCCATCGAGGTGTTGCCGGTGAAAAAGGTCGAAGAGGCCTTCCGCCTTATTTTTGGTTGATAGATTTTTTAGAAATAAATCATTTTCTAATAATGACTTACGATTATCAGATACGTGTGCTGCCGCAGGTGGCGGCAAGCGAGCAGGCTATAAAAGAGTACCTTGCGCGCGAAAAGGGACACAATGCGCGCAGTATGACCGCGGTGAGGGTGCTGCGGCGCAGCATCGACGCACGCCGGCGTACCATTTATGTAAACCTCACGGTGCGCCTTTTTGTGAACGAGCAGCCCGTCCCCGACGAGTTTATTCCCCGCGAATATAAGTGTGTCGATGGGCGGCCGCCCGTCATTGTGGTGGGCGCAGGCCCCGCGGGGCTTTTCGCTGCGCTCAAACTAATAGAAGAGGGGTTGCGCCCCATTGTCGTCGAGCGTGGAAAAGACGTGCGCAGCCGTAAGGTGGATGTTGCGGCCATTGCCCGCACACACACCGGCGGCCCCGAGTCGAACTACTGCTTCGGCGAGGGTGGGGCGGGTGCCTACTCAGATGGCAAGCTCTTCACGCGCAGCAAAAAACGCGGCAGCAACGAGGGCATTTTGCACATATTCTGTCAGCACGGGGCAAGCGCCTCAATCCTCTCGGACGCGCACCCTCATTTGGGCACCGACAAACTGCCCCGCATCATCGAGAATATGCGTGGAACGATAGAGCGCTGCGGAGGCGAGGTTCATTTCGGCACGCGAATGGAGCAACTGCTTGTGAGCGGCGGACGCATCTGCGGTGTGCGCACCAACAGGGGCGAGTTTACCGCCTCGGCGGTTATTCTTGCGACGGGACACTCGGCCAAGGATGTTTATCGCAGTCTGCACGCTTCGGGCATCGAGCTCGAGGCAAAGGGTATTGCCGTGGGCGTGCGCCTCGAGCACCCCTCGCAGCTCATCGACCAAATTCAGTATCATAATCCTGATGGCAGGGGAAAATATCTGCCGCCCGCCGAGTATAGCTTTACCACTCAGGTCGAGGGGCGCGGAGTATATAGCTTCTGTATGTGCCCCGGAGGCGTTGTTGTGCCCTCGGCCTCGGGCAGCGAGGAGCTTCTTGTGAATGGAATGTCGCCCTCGCACCGTGGCGGTCGCTGGAGTAATTCGGGAATGGTGGTGCAGATAAATTGCGAGGATATTGACCACCCGACAATGCAGATGGACATCGAGGGCTTCGAGCCTGTCGCCCCCGACTCGCCGCTCAGGGTGCTGGCTTTTCAGGAGAGGCTCGAACGCCTCTGCTGGCTTATGGGTAACCGTCGTCAGACGGCGCCTGCGCAGCGTATGACCGATTTTGTGCACTCTAAGCTCAGCTACGACCTTTCCCCAAGCTCATACGCTCCGGGGTTAATCTCCTCGCCTATGCACTTTTGGTTGCCGAAATTCATCGGGGGACGTCTGCAACGCGGATTCGAGAATTTCGGCCGCGCCTCGCGCGGGTTCCTCACTCGCGAGGCTACGCTCATTGGAGTGGAGACGCGTACCTCGTCGCCCGTGCGCATCGTGCGCGACGCTGCGACGCTTCAGCATCGTCAGATTAAGGGCCTTTTCCCCTGTGGCGAGGGGGCAGGCTACGCAGGAGGCATTGTCTCGGCTGCAGTCGATGGCGAGCGGTGCGCACTTTCGGCAGCCGAGTATCTGAAGAGTCTCTAATAATTTATGCTGTTTTTTAGAAACAGCATAAATTTATGACTCAGTAGCAAAAAGGTGTGGTCGGGATTACTCTATTTATCACCCTCTCGGAATACTTGTGCGGCTATTCTCTCTTTCACATTATACTTTAGGCCTTACTTTTTTCTAAAAAAAAAGTAAGCAAAAAAAACTGCACCTAAAGAAATTGTCGCGGCGCCTCCTTTGCTCGTGAGGCAATAGTGCGCTCACTCGGTCGGAGGCTTGCTTGTCATTTCGGTTTACGATTGTTTTAAGGGTGCTGCGGACCGCCCTCACTTAGTCGCTTGTAAACAAGCGTCTAAGTAGCGGTTAAACATACCTCGCGCTTTTTCCTTAAAACAA
>JAZSIU010000029.1:0-28482 GCA_045533955.1 Bacteroidaceae bacterium | reverse complement strand
GTCAAGGATCGTCTTTTGCTTTCGTTTTATCGAGGCAACCACGTTGCTTCCCGAAAGCGAGTGCAAAGGTACAGCTTTTTTTTTAACTACCAAACTTTTTTGCAACTTTTTTTAAAAAATTTTCAAGGAGCGAAAATCTTTTAAAAAACACACTGCTCAAAATTTCAATAGAACCGCCCTTTAAAAGCACTACGCTTAGTGCCGAAAGCGAATGCAAAGTAACGGCAAAAATCTGAACCTACCAAATATTTTAAAAGAAAAAATTGAGAGAATTTTAAACAAATTTTAAGACTTACTAATAATCAACGCGTTAAGCACTAAAATATTTTTACCTTTTACGGCAATCTAACAGAAAAGCCATCGAACAGAATGTAAAAAAGCACACCACCCCATCGCCTCGCATCGACAATTACTCTTTGCTTATATAATAAGTGGGATTTTTAATACTAATTCACAAAAGAAAAACTAAAATTAGCACTATTTGCAATACTAATAGAAGAAATATAGTTATTTTTGCAGCCTAATTTAAGAAAACTTTATCGCAAAAAATAGTTTTCCTTTAAAGTTATACAATCCTCAGAATAGAATATGAGTAAATTTAGAAGCGCTATACATTATATATATATATTAGCATTATGCCTTACAGCAAGCATTGCATCGGCACAGGGCAACACAAAAACTCGCATTCACGGACGCATTTTGGACGCTTCAACAAAAGAGGCACTTCCTTATGTTTCTATACGCATAAGCCGTAGCACGCTTGGATGCAGCAGCGACAATAATGGATATTTCTCATTTTTTGCGCCTCAGCTGCGCGACACACTCATAGTAACAAGCATCGGATACAAAGAGCAGCGCATTGCACTATCGAAAAAGACACGTATGCCTATAAACATTCGTCTCAAGCCCGAGAATTACGAACTCTCGGCCGTTACGATAAAGCCCAAAAAAGAGAAATATAAACGCAAGAATAATCCCGCGGTGCAGCTGGCACGCACCATCATCGAGAGGCGCGACGAAAATTCCCCCGAGAACAAGGACTATTTCAGCCGCGACCGCCACGAGAAACTAAATGTTGCGCTGAACAATTTCAACACAACACAAGACAGCCACTTTAGCAAAAAATTCTCTTTTCTCGAGAATTACATCGACACGTCGTTAATATCGGGAAAGCCCATCCTCCACATTTCAGCTCGCGAGCTCATCGGCACCGACTACTACCGCAAAGAGCCCAAGCGCCACCGTCAGCACGTCAAGGCACGCAAGCGCAACGGTATCGATGATGTTTTTTCGGCCGAGTCGTTAGAGGCGCTCTACGAAGAGACATTCAAGGACGTTGACATATTCCAAGATAATATCTCGCTCTTCGGCAGTAAATTTATGAGCCCCCTCTCAAAATTAGGCCCCACATTTTACCGTTATTACATAATGGACACACTCGACATTGCCGGCCAAGAGTGCATCGACCTTGCCTTTACCCCCTTCAACCCCGAATCCTTCGGGTTCACCGGGCACATATACGTTGCCGCCGACTCGACATTCTTCATAAAATTAGTACAGATGAACGTTCCCCACGACATAAATATGAATTTTATCGAGTATATGAATATAAAGCAAGAATTCGACCGCCTGAGCGACGGCACGCGCATCCTGCTAAGCGAATCCCTTGTAACAGAATTCAAAGTAGTAGATGCAGTTAACGGATTCTACGCCAACCGCAACGTAACATACGGCAACTACCGATTCACCCCCGACGAGAGCGCCCAAAAGATACTCGACTTTCCGGGCAGCGTCTATGAGGACGACGCCTCATCCCGCCGCAACGAAGAATATTGGACAGCCAACCGCCTCTCCGAAGTTACCGAAAAAGAGCAATCCGTCGGCCGTATGATGAAAGAGCTGCGCTCGCAACCACTCTATTATTGGCTCGAAAAAGGCGTCTCGTTCCTCTTCACCGGCTGGGTGCCCATCCGCGAGAATGAGCCACCCATCTTCTACGGCCCCGTCAACACCACAGCAAGCTACAACGAGCTCGAAGGCCTACGTCTACGCACCGGAGCGATGACCTCGGCCTACCTCAATCCCCACCTTTTCGGACGATTCTTTGTCGCATACGGCCTGCGCGACAACCGCTGGAAATATATGGGCGAGGTAGAATACTCATTCAAAAAGAAAAAAGAGCACCCCAACGAATTCCCCATACACTCGGTAAAAGTCAACTACGAGAACGACATATACCAATATGGTCAGACCTACCTTTTCACCAACAAAGACAATATGTTCCTAAGCTTCAAGCGACAGGACGACAACAAAATAGGTTACGTAAAAAAAGCCGAGGTAACCTACACACGCGAATTTTACAACCACTTCTCCTACGCACTGAAACTGCGCAACCGCATAGACGAATCGACCCATCTGATACCCTTCGAGCGCACAAGCACCATAGACGGAGTAACCACAAGCACATTCATAAAAGAGCTTGCACAATCCGAGGTCGAGATATTCCTGCGCTACGCCCCAAAAGAGAAATTCACACAAACAAAGTGGAACCGCCACTCAGTATTGCCCGAGCACCCCGTCTTTACCCTCAAGCACCGCATAGGCATAAAAGGATTTTTAGGCGGCGACCTCAACTACCAGCACACCGAAGCAACATTTCAAAAGCGCTTCTGGTTCTCGGCATTCGGCTACACCGACTGCAACCTTAAAGCCGGAAAAGTGTGGAACAAAGTCCCCTTCCCCCTGCTAATCACCCCCAACGCCAATCTCTCGTACACCATACAAGACGAATCATTTTGGCTGATGAACGCAATGGAATTTTTCAACGACGAATATGCCTCGTGGGACCTCACATATTATATGAACGGCCTCATATTCAATCGTCTGCCACTCATCCGCAGGCTCAATTGGCGCGAGGTAATCTCGTGTCGGGGAATGTTTGGCAACCTAAGCGAGAAGAACCGTCCCGACCCTTTGAACACAGGCTCGTTGTTTAAATTCCCATACGAGAAT
This sequence comes from Bacteroidaceae bacterium, assembly GCA_045533955.1. Classification (GTDB taxonomy): domain Bacteria; phylum Bacteroidota; class Bacteroidia; order Bacteroidales; family Bacteroidaceae; genus HGM04593. The sequence goes on along the minus strand of JAZSIU010000029.1, from coordinate 25,470 downwards.
GACACGTACCACTATCTAAGTTCGACGCCGTATGTCGAGGTCGCCGTGGGCATAGAAAACATCTTCCGTGTACTGCGCATCGACTATGTGCGCCGCCTCACCTACCGCGACTATCCGGGAATAGACAAGGATGGAATAAGAATAAAGCTGCACGTACAATTCTAAAAAAGGCCCGAAGAAAGCTAAAAAAACAGTCGCTTACCATCCGGTGAGCGACCATCCTGCCGCCTTATACCAAGCAGTGGAAGAAAAATCGGCATTATAGGCCTTGCAGCGCTCATCCTCGCGAGGCACATACATCGAAACCCCGCAATAATTGGCATAATCGACCTTGTAATTTATCCTGTGCACAGCCGAGTACCACCGCCCCGTTGTTGCTCTGTAAGGCACAGCCCTATCAAGCGCCTCACGCCACGCAACAAGCGAGGCCGCATCCAACGCCTTTTGCATCACGGCATTTGCATCGGTAAAATCGGGGTAATAATCCACCCCACCCGACGAGTATCCGCCGGGAAGGTACGAAAAGGCAGCCTCGGCCTCACCCCTTACACGCTCGAAGGCCTCTGGGACACACTCCCTGCAACAGGCTGCGAGCTGCTCCATTGCGTCGCAATTGACAACCGAGAGCACCACCCCGCTCCATTTTCCCGTATAAGCCGCGCAGTAAGCATCAACAATATCTACGGAACTAATTGTACGGGCAAAAAAGTGCTCCAAAAGAAGGTCGTAAGGCGCACCCTCGGCAGGTATTTCGGCCGGAGAGGCCACAATCCACCGGGCACAATTGCGCAATTCGTAAGCCGTCTCGAGCGTCTGCATAAAACAAGCGTCAAACATAAGCACCGACGGCCTCACGGGCAGTTCGGCAAGCAAAAGGGGAATATCCGAAATTTCGAGCGCCGCAGTGGCCGCATTCGAGTAACTGTTCTCACCATTATCAACGCCGATGCTTCGGCTACCGGGCGCCCGGCTGCTCGCTACCCAACCGCTTCCGTGCGACCACAGAACCACGTTCACAGTCTGTGCAGCGTAGCGCTCACCCACCCAACGGAACACCATACGCGCATTATCGACACCGCTGCTTGCAAAATCTTTCTCAAAAGTATAAATAGTATCGCACACAGCACCTTCAGTGCCATAACGAATGCGGCAGATACGCGGACACAGCACATCATCGACAAAAACAATGAGTGCGCAGTCGTCGGGAATTTCGGCTGCAGCACTCATCATCTCCAAAATATCAAATGTTGCATAGCCCGAGAGACTATTCTCGGCCATCATATAGACAAAAGTAAGATTGCGCAAGCCTCCGTTCGCAGACGGCCCGCGACTATCATCATCGCCACTACACGCGACCGACGAGACAAGCAGCAAGACCACTGCCCCAACAAGGAAAAACCGGCCAAGCACCGTATAGAATAAATTCATAAAACCGCTCACCCCTTTGCGCCTTGTCAATAAAAATCAAATCAGGGACGGGTAAATTTGAATCTGTCGCCCAAATAACGCACCGTCAATCCACGGCGCTTCTGCAAGCGTGTTTTAATCTTCAATTCCTTCTTTTTGAGCGATTTTTCCTTCTTGTCGAAAAGGATTATCGAAGTACGCCCCGGCTGTCCCTCACTTACCGACATAAAATCCTGAAGCTCGTGCGCATAATGCTGTCTGTCGGGCAGAAATTTTGTACCTTTGTCAAGTTCAATGCCCTCGACCAACTGCACCTCAGTGAAATAGGCCACAGAATCGGAAAAAGATATTGAGACGCCAAGCACATACACACCCTTTTTATCACCCTCGGCCGATGCGGTAAATGCCATCAGCATTGCCATTGCCACTAAAAAAAGTCCTTTTTTCATAAAATATTTTTTTGCGCAACTAACCATTGCGTTACACTGCTCATTTTTGAATTGCGAAGATACGAAAAAATGAACAAAATACAGCTCGAATAATATATTTTTAACATATTCGCCCCACAATCATATAAAAAAACGGGCTGCCCTTAAGAAAGACAGCCCGGCACATATTTTTCCCAATAATTTATCCCAAATAGGATTTAAGCAGCTTACTGCGCTGATTCTGTTTCAAACGGCGAATAGCTTTTTCTTTAATCTGACGTACACGTTCACGTGTCAGACCGAACTTATCACCAATCTCTTCGAGAGTCATTTCCTGCATTCCTATTCCAAAGAACATCTGAATAATTTCTTTCTCTCTTTCGGCAAGGGTCGATAATGCACGATCAATCTCACGCGACAAAGACTCGCTCACCAGCAGATTGTCGGCCATAGGAGAATCATCGTTCACAAGAACATCCAGCAGACTATTATCCTCACCATCTACAAAGGGGGCATCAACCGAAATATGTCGGCCCGAAACTTTTAGCGAATCTACCACCTTGTCAACAGGAAGATCCAATTGGTCGGCAAGCTCTTCGGCCGAGGGGCGACGTTCATTTTCTTGCTCAAATTTCGAGAATGCCTTGCTGATTTTGTTAAGCGAACCTACCTGATTCAACGGCAAGCGCACAATTCTCGACTGCTCGGCCAGAGCCTGAAGAATTGATTGTCTAATCCACCAAACGGCGTAACTAATGAACTTAAAACCACGTGTCTCGTCAAATTTCTCGGCAGCCTTTATAAGTCCCAGATTACCCTCGTTGATAAGGTCGGGCAAACTAAGTCCCTGATTCTGATACTGCTTGGCCACCGAAACTACGAAACGCAAGTTGGCTCTTGTCAACTTCTCCAACGCCAAACGATCGCCCTTACGGATTCTTTGAGCCAATTCCACCTCTTCCTCTACGGTAATAAGGTCTTCACGGCCAATCTCCTGCAAGTACTTGTCGAGCGAAGCGCTTTCGCGGTTTGTGATACTTTTTGTAATCTTTAATTGTCTCATTGTGCTTCGTACAATTTCAATTTGCAAAATTATAATATTTAAACCAAAAAAGCAAGTTTACAAATAAAAAATTGGCACAAAAGTTTGTTAAATAGAACAAATAGTTCAATAATCATAAGAATTGCCTATAATGGCAGATGCAGCAACACAATTTTTGCGGCGCATAATGTAGCGCCATTTAATTACCCCATTTTACCCGTGAGATAAGCCTTGGTGCGCTCGTCCAAAGGATTAGAGAACATTGTGGCAGTGTCGCCATACTCGACAAGCTCGCCCAAATACATAAACATTGATTTCGAGGAAATGCGCATCGCCTGCCCCATATTATGCGTAACAATTATGATAGTTACCTCCTTTTGCAGCTCCAGCATCAGTTCCTCGATACGTGCAGTTGCTATGGGGTCGAGCGCCGAGGTAGGCTCGTCCATAAGCAGTACATCGGGCCGCATAGCCAATGCACGGGCAATGCACAGACGCTGCTGCTGGCCGCCCGATAGAAAAGTACCTTTCTTGTTCAGCACATCCTTAACCTCGCCCCACAGCGCAACGCTCCTTAAGCAGCGTTCAACGGTCTCTTCTTTCTCTGCCCTTGACAGACGGATACCATTGAGCGCATAGCCCGAGAGCACATTATCGTAGATGCTCATAGTGGGGAACGGCGCCGGGCGCTGAAAAACCATCCCAACCCTGCGGCGCACCTCAATGGGTTCCATCGAGAGGATATTCTCTCCATTCAATAAAATCTCGCCATCGACACGGATATTAGGATAAAGATTGTGCATAAGATTTACAGCGCGCAGAAGCGTCGATTTTCCACAACCCGAAGGCCCCATAATAGCGGTTATTGTATTTCTGTCGATGGCAGCCGAGACATATTTTACCGCCATCGTCTGTTTGGTGTATGACACACAAGTCTTATTAAATTCAAGTATAGGAGTTACTGATTCCATTTCTTTGCAAGATATTTAGCCGTTAAATTCAATGTAAGAACAAATAATAACAAAAAGAGTGATGCTCCCCAAATAAACTCCTGAAGGTTAGGGTCGTTGAAAAATTCCCATATAAGAAGCGGCACCGCCGAGATTGGCTTATCGACAGCGAAACGAATGAACGAGCACCCGAGTGCAGTGAACATAAGCGGAGCCGTCTCACCAATCACACGCGAGACAGCCAATAGAACGCCCGTAAAAATTCCGCCGAAAGCAGCCGGAAGCTGCACCCTCAGCATCACACGGGCGCGGTTACCACCCAGAGCAAGCCCCGCCTCCTTGAGCGAGGCCGGCAGAATCCTCAATGTCTCCTCGGTCGAACGAACAATAAGCGGGAGCATCATAATCGAGAGTGCCACACTACCGGCAATAGCCGAGTAGCCCCTCATCGGAACAACAACCCAAATATAAACCACAATACCGATAATAACCGAAGGGGTACCCTGCAAAAGGTCGGTAAGATAGCTCACCGCCTGAGCAAATTTGTTTTTGGAATTTTCGGCCAAAAAAACTCCGCACAGGATACCTATCGGGACGGCTGCAACAGCAGCCATTCCAAGCATCAGCATTGTACCTACAATTCCATTGGCAATGCCGCCGTGAATTGGCTCGCCCGCCTCAATGGCCTTCATTGCATTATATGCCGTGGGAGTAGGCTCAGTAAGGAACGACCACGACAGCTGCTCGTAACCACGCAAAAACACCTCGCCCAAAATAGCAAACAGCGGGACAGCCGTGAGAGCAGCCAATAAACACACAGCCCACAACAGGGCTTTATCCCTTGCCAAACGATTTTTAATCTTCAATCTATTCATATTTATGCAATTCTTGCGCGTTTAATCATCATTTTACCTATCATATTGATAAATGCAGTAATAAGGAACAGTATCAATCCTATGGCAATTAGTGAAGAGAGACGCAAATCATCTGCCTCGCCAAATTGATTGGCAATAATTGACGCCATAGAGTTGCCTGTCGAGGTAATTGAATCGGGAATATTATTCGTATTTCCGATAAGCATCGTAACAGTCATTGTCTCGCCAAGCGCACGACCAATTGCCAAAATATAAGCCGAGAATATACCCGAACCGGCAACAGGGAAAACCACCTTTCGAATAACATCGGCCCGGGTTGCCCCCAAACTATATGCAGCCTCCTTCAAATCATTTGGCACCATTTTTATAAACTCGACACTAAGCGATGCAGCATACGGCACAATCATAATAGCCAACACCAAAGAGGCGGTAAGCACGCCCGAGCCTTGCGGCGAAATATCAAGAGCCATAATCAGCGGGCGCAACGTATAAAATCCCCACATACCATATATAATTGATGGGATACCGGCCAAAAGGTCTGTTACAGTGCTTAACACCGATGCTACTTTCGCCCCCTTGAAATACTCCCCCACAAACAATGCCACGGGAAGAGAAAAAGGAATACAAAAAACAAGTGCCAGCAGAGTGGTCATCAGCGTTCCCGTGATAAACGGTAAAGCCCCATACTGCTCGGCCCCCTCGGTATAACTCCACTCCGAGGATGTCAGAAACTTAAAGAATCCGAAGTGTTCGAAAGCATCGTAAGCATCGGTGGCGAGGGCGTAAACCACGCCCCCGCACACTATCGGCATTATCAATGCAGCTGCGAACAATAGGATTCTGTATAATTTATCGTTCATAGCACTTTATTATTGCAGCAGCGGGCTCCCGTCGTAAGTAACACCCCTCAGATTCATAAGGCTCTGCTCTATCGCCTTTTTAGGCAGCGGAGCATAGTGCACCTCCGAGGCAATGCTCTGCGCCTCGTCCGAGAGGATATATCTCAAAAGGTCGAGTGTTGCCACAGCCTGCTCCCTCGTGCGGTCGGAATAATTCTGTTCCTTGTAGATAATAATCCAAGTAAATGTCGAAATTGGATAAGCGCCCACAGCCTCGGAATTTGTAATCGAGCAGCGAGTATCGGCAGGAATCTCGCCCGATGCCGCAGCCGATATTGACGCTGCCGACGGCGACACAAACTCGCCCTGCGCATTCCTTATTTTAGCAAAAGGAATCTTCTGCGCAAAAGCATACTCCGACCCCACGTAACCGATACTATTCTTTGTCTGCTTAATAACCGCAGCCACTCCCGGATTACCCTTTGCAGCCTGACCCGAGGGGAAGTTAACCGACTTTCCCGTACCTATTTTCTCGCTCCACGCGGCACTTACCTTCGTTAGATAATCGGTAAAAACAAACGTCGTACCCGAGCCGTCCGAGCGATAAACAGGAATAATCTCTTCAGCAGGAAGCAAAACACCGGGATTTAGCGCCAAGATACGCTCATCATTCCACATTTTTATTTCCCCGGCAAAAATATCGGCAATAACCTCGCCCGACAGCCTCAGTTCCTTAACGCCATCAATATTATAAGCAACAACCACAGCGCCCATACAAGAAGGGCAATGAATAACTTCAGGCAGTTCGGCCAGCTCCTTATCCGATAGAAAAGCATCGCTGCCGGCAAAATCCACAATCTTATCACGCAGGTTACGCACACCCCCACCCGAGCCTATGCCACCGTAAGCAACCACATCGCCGCTCACCTTTCCATACTGCTCCAGCACCACATTGTAGAAAGGGAGAGGAAACGTCGCACCCGCTCCCGAGAGCTCCTGAGGCACACGGCCTGCCACATTTGAATTGCCACTACAAGCCATAAAAGCAACAGCAAGAGCCAATGTCGCAACTGACAATAAAATCTTTTTCATACTAATCTAACTTTTAAATATTTACACACTTTTTTATAACCCGAAATAACAGCTAATATATGCCGAATAAACATTCTCGGCACCGTCGGCCTTAGGCATTGCCATTCTAAAATTAGGAGCAATTTTTACATATTTGCCGAGTTTGAACTGCGCACCGAGAATTGCCGCCTGCTCATCCTTTGCGATGTTCCAATCATCATCGGAGCAAAGGTCGTCGAATCGAGCATAAAGTTCGGCGCTTTTAGATAATTTGGCTGACGCAAAAATTGAATAACCATATTGGTCGGCATTGTCGGCATAGGATGCATTCCACATACGATTATACTCGGCGCCAACGGAAAAAGCACTGCATTTATAACCCGCAAAAGCCGCAAAATTTGTAACATTCTTTTTACCCTCTTCGCCACACTCATTAAAGCCACCGTACAGACGAATTTGAAAGCCTTTGACCGGCGTCAGCGTAACTCCCAAGCCATAATTCAAGCCATCGTTCTTTTGAATCTTTTTGTACCCCTCGCCATTGACAATAATAGCATCGGCAGATACCCACTCGGTAAACTTATAAGCCACAGAGATTCCTAAATCGGCGCTGCTACCAAACTTATATTCATCCTGAAAAGATTTCATAATGTAACGATAGCCCCAAAATTTCTCCTGAAAATTAAACTGCGTAGTCGAGATAAGACCACCGTTGAGCGTCAATCGTCCCTTTTTCCACGAAACCATCGCATTCTTAATGTAGGCGATACGATGATAATCATCAACCTTTTTCGACTGGCCAATGTCCATCACAGCCTTTGCCGAGAGACCATTACCAAAATTGTACTCATAGCCCAAATAGCTGCGCTCAAGTTCAAAGCCCCTGTCGTCATTCAAGGCGCCGAAGCCTGAATGAAAATTTCCAAACACCTGCACAATAGCCTTACCCTTGGGCTCACCAACTTTTGCACTCTGCGCTTGTGTACCGATACCAATACAGGCCAAAAGACCCGCCAAAATAAAATTTGTTCTCATTTTCTCAAAATTTAAATTAACCCATTGCAAACACGTGTCAACAATCAGACAATGCCGGCAATTGTCAGCGACGTGCGCCACCTTCATTTGCAATTTTTCGAGAGCAAAAGTATCGGGAAAACATTTCATATATGTTTCAAAAGATTTAGAGATTTATTAAGAAACAGCTTGAATTTCTCTAAAAAAAACTTAATGATATAAACTTGGTCTACTACTTAGCGGTGTTACACAAAGTGTGCCGCTCCCTGATTTAAAGGAGCGGCACACTTTTATATAATATCCGTAAATCAATTATTTACACACAAATGCTCGTTCAAGGTCTTGCGACACGTTTATCATAAAGTCGCCCATATGCTCATACTCATTTACTATATCCATATAGTAAACGCTTGTCTGGTAGTTGCGAGCATTATTTTCAATATTCTCTATAACAGCATCACGAAGATTATTTCGCAGGGTATTGAGCTTTTCTTCGGCACTATAAGCATTTGAAATATCAACAAGCTCGCCCCTATGAGCCGCAGCTAGATTCTCAATCATAACATCATAAGCCGCACTTACGGCATCGGCCATAAAAGTAAGGTTCTTTATAGCCTCTTCATCAAAATGCTTTTTGTGTAAATTCTTTCTATATAGAATACGGCTGATAGCTTCACCCGAGTCGCCCAACGACTCTAATTCACCAATAATCTTATACATTGCCTTTATCTTGGTAGATGTTCCCTCGCTAATTTCTTCGGCTGACACACTATTGAGGAATGTCGCTATCTCGTATTCAATGCGATCGGAAATCTCTTCGTACTTTACGAGTTTCTTTCTAAACTCCTCAAATTTGTCAGTATCGGCCCCAATAATTGCATTTTGTGTATAAATGACACCATTTTTCGAGATTTGTGCAAAATGTATAATCTCATTAAATGCCTGCTCGACCGATAACTCAGGAGTAGCCAGCGCCCCTGCCGAAATGTACTGCAAACGAAATACCTCTTTTTCCTTATTTTTAGGAGCCGGTATAATCCAACTCACAATTCGGGCAATTTGTTTAGTGAAGCATACCAGCAACAAGGTATTGGTTAAGTTAAATAGCGTATGTAACATAGATAGCCCATACAGTGCCGCTGTCCCCTCCTCGGCATTTGAGGATGTTACCACAAATCCATTGACCGCAGGGTTGGGCAGTCCGAACACAGTTTCAGTTATAAGACCAACCAATTGTAAGAATGGTTTATATAGTATCAATGCCCATAGCACACCAAATATATTAAATATAGTGTGCGACATTGCAGCACGTTTTGCCTGAGTATTACCTACCGCAGCAGCAATGTTTGCAGTGATAGTCGTACCTATATTCTCACCCAGCACCATCGCACACGCCATCTGGAACGGTATCCATCCCATACTAAGCATAATAAGCGTAATTGCCATCGTCGCAGATGAGGATTGTAGTATAAGTGTTAATATCGTACCGAAGGCAAGAAAAAGAAGCACAGACCCAAACCCATACGACGACCAAGTGCTGACAAATTCCAATACTTGTGGTGTTTCTCGCAAATCGGGTACCGATTCTTTCATAAACGAAAGGCCGAGGAACAAAAGACTGAAACCAACGATTAGTTCTCCGATATTCTTGCGTTGGTCTTTTTTAGAGTTCGATAAAAGAAATCCCAAAAGCATCAATGGGACAGCAAGTGTTGATATGTCGGCTTTGAAGCCCAGCCACGATACCATCCAAGCCGTAATAGTGGTACCTATATTAGCACCCATAATAACCCCTATTGCCTGCGCAAGAGTCAGAAGACCGGCATTGACAAAACTAACTACCATCACGGTAGTCGCCGACGAAGACTGAATAACGGTTGTTATGCCAAGGCCTGTCATCACGCCCTTAAATGAATTTGAGGTCATTGCAGATAAGAATCCTCTTAGCTTTTCTCCTGCCACCTTTTGCAGGCCCGAGCTCATTTGGTTCATTCCGTAAAGGAACATACCTAATGCTCCTAATAATGTAAAGATTTGTAATATTCCCATATAATTTTAGTAACTTTTCGAGTACAAAGTAATTGCATAAATGTTTCATAAATGTTTCAAAATAATTAGATTTTAGTGAAATGCAGACTTTGAATATGTTATTTAAGTTTCTTATAAGATAATAGAAACTACATTATTGCTTATACTCAAATTCTATTTATTTGCACTTACATAGCCATCATTGGCCGAGCTCAACCTCCTTTTGCTTGCTGGCAATATATTATTTTATTAAAAACCAAATGATATACATTTTGTCAACCAAGTAGCAGAATATTACATTTTTATTAAATCTCATTTTTAGTATTTCACTATTTATTTATTCTCTGTATTTTTGCATAGTAATTATAATTTAGGTATATGGCAACAGCACGCATTTTGATAGTTGATGACGAAGAGACCTTATGCGAGGTTCTTAAACTTAATCTCGAAAATGAGGGATACGATGTAGATACCGCAACCTGCGCCGAACAGGCACTCGGCTATAATCTAAAAGAGTACTCACTTATTCTGCTCGACATTATGATGGGTGAAATTAGCGGCATAAAAATGGCTAAAATAATGAAGAATAATGTAGCAACGGCCGATATTCCAATAATTTTTTGCACTGCACGCGACAGCGAAGATGATATGATTATGGGGCTCAATCTTGGTGCCGACGACTATATTATGAAGCCCTACACTATTCGCAACGTCATTGCACGCGTAAAGAGTGTACTGCGTCGCACATCATCAAATAAAAGCAACAATAACCCGTCAAACAAAATAACCAATCAGTTAAAGATTGATGGTCTGTGCCTCGATATAGAATTTAAGCGTTGCACGGTTGATGGCGAGGAGATTAAGCTCACAAGAAAAGAGTTTGAGCTATTGGCTTATTTAATAAAGCATCGTGGAAAAATCTGCTCACGCGAGCAGATTCTTTCTCGCGTATGGAGCGACGAAGTAATAGTGCTCGACCGCACCATTGATGTAAACATTACCCGCCTGCGCTCTAAGATTGGCGCTTACGGCTCATACATTGTAACCCGTTCAGGCTTTGGCTATGGCTTCCGCGATTAATTTATCCTTCCACAAGCAGCTGTTCTTGCAGCTTATCGCATTCTCGTGGGTCATTGTAGTATGTTTCATAGGCTTTCAATATCTGCGCGAGAAAGAGTATAAGTCTCAGTTTTTGAGCGCACAGTTGCAACAATACAACCGTTATCTGCTTACAGCGGTCGATAACGGCACTCCCTACAAAGAATGTATCGCGACACACGAAAAGCCGTTCGACGACCTTAGAATAACCCTTATAACCCTTACAGGAGCCGTTGTCTATGACAACACAATATCAGCCGACTCGCTTGACAATCATCGAGGTCGCCCCGAGATTGCCGATGCCCTAAAAAAAGGCTCAGGCTATCACATAGGGCGACAATCGGCAAGCGACGGACGCGAATATTTCTATTCGGCCACACGAGGCGAAAGAATTATCGTGCGCACAGCAATCCCTTACTCAAGCACCCTGCACGACCTACTCGCCGCCGATTGGTCGTTTCTCGTGGTTATGATTTCTATTACCCTTGCAATGAGCATTGTAGCCTATTTCACCACTCGCAAGCTGGGTAAGGAGATTGAGCGCGTCAACAGCTTCAGGGCCGAGCAGGAAAAGAACCGTCTCAAACGACAGCTTACCAATAATATAAACCACGAACTTAAAACACCTGTCTCGTCTATTCAAGTCTGCCTCGAGACACTGCTCTCGGGGATAACATTGAGTGAGGAGAAGCGACAAGAGCTAGTCGAGCGTTGCTACACACACAACGAACGTCTGCGCCGACTCTTGAGTGATGTCTCGCTCATTACACGAATGGAGGATGGAAGTGCGCTAATTAGCAAAGAGCCGGTCGTAATTAACGAAATAATTAGCGAGGTTGCCGATGAGTTGAATACGATGCCCGAGGAGGAGCGACTAACATTACACGTCAACTTTAACGAGTGTGTTACTATTGATGGTAACCCCTCGTTGATAGGCTCCATCTTCAGTAATCTCACCGAGAATGCCATTGCCTACTCCGAGGGACACAACATCTACATAACCCTGCTCGAAAATAACGAAAAAATATGCCGCATTCGCTTCGAGGATGACGGGAAGGGTGTCAAGGAGGAGCAACTACCGCTCCTCTTCGACCGTTTCTATCGTGTAGACAAAGGACGCTCCCGCCAAAAGGGTGGCACGGGCCTTGGCCTTGCCATCGTAAAACACGCGGTACAATTTCACGGCGGAGCAATAAAGGTCGATAACCGCCCCAATGGTGGTTTACGGTTCGATTTTTCACTAAGCAAACACGCCATCCAACAATAAAAAATCTGCACCCCTGTAACAGAGGTGCAGAACAAGAATCTAATTAAACAATTGAAAAACTTTATCACTCAGATAAATTCACCGAGAAGTAAGCCTTACGTCCCGAATTTGTCAATCCCGAGATAAAGAGCACAGGCTCGCTCGATGCATTGGCCTTTTTCAGCACTTTTTCAAGCGCGTCGATACTCCTCACGTACTCTCCATTGATTTTCAAGATTATAAAGCCTTTTCCTATTCCCGCATCGGCAAAAAGTCCGCGCTCGACCTCGGTTACCATCAGTCCACCCGCGACATTATATTTACTGCGCTCTTTCTCGCTTAACTCCTTGAATTGCGCACCAAGAACATCAAGATCGACGCTCTTTACAACGTCAGTATTGCCCTGAGCATTCTTCAGTTCGACAGTCATCTCGCGCTCTTTCTTGCCACGCAACACCTTGACCTTCACTTTATCACCGGGCAGATGCTTGGCAAGCTCCTCCTGCATCTCGGCCATAGTCTTTACACGCTTATCATCGAGCCCTATCACAACATCTCCCGCCTCAATTCCTGCAGCCGCAGCGGCACCATCGGACACAAGCTCGCTTACATAAACACCGTCAACCGAGCCTAAATCCTTCTCCTCGTTAAGTTCGGCAGTAACAGTGCCGCCTATAATTCCAAGCACAGCACGTTGCACAGTGCCAAACTCCTTAAGGTCGGCAACAACCTTTGTCATAATTGAAGTAGGAATCGCAAATCCATAACCCGCATACGACCCTGTGGGCGACGAAAGAACAGCATTTACACCCACAAGCTCGCCACGTGCATTTACAAGCGCACCACCGCTGTTACCCTGATTGATGGCCGCATCAGTTTGTATAAACGACTCGATTCCACCATTATAAACACCCAGCGAGCGAGCCTTTGCGCTAACGATTCCCGCCGTAACGGTCGATGTAAGATTAAACGGATTACCAACGGCGATAACCCACTCGCCCACCCTCAGGTCATCGCTGTTTCCAACGGGCAGAAAGTCAAGGTCGTCATCACTCTCGACCTTTATGAGCGCAAGGTCGGTCTTTTCATCCGTGCCCACAAGACGCGCCGAAAGCGTACGATTATCGTTCAATGTAACCATTATCTCATCGGCATCGGCAATAACGTGATTATTAGTTACAATATATCCATCTTTCGACAGAATAACTCCCGAGCCGAATCCCACACGTGGTTGTGTTCTGATAATCTGCTCGCGCGGCGTGCCATCGCCAAAGAAAAAATCGTAAATATCGGGAGCGCGACGCACCGTACGCGTTTTACTATTCTGTGTCGATTTTATATGCACCACAGCGTGCACCGATTTTTCGGCAGCATCGGTAAGGTCGATGCGCGATAGTCCGTCACCGCCATCAAACGATGCCAAGCGCGTCATAAAACCACCACGAGCCTCGGGCGAAGCCACCCCCTCCTGTCCCTTGCTGTCAATAATACTGTTCGCCGTTATTCCCGCCACAACAGCACTAAAAGCAACAACTGCGGAGCCAAAAAACAATTTTTTAACAACATTTTTCATAACTTAAACACATCTTTTCGTTAAATAATCATTCAATATTAACACCTCATCAACTGCAGCAAATTACATTATGCGAGGCATATCTTGCTGCAAATATATAGTCAACTAATCATAAATGTAACTATGGATGCTTATTTTTGGCTCTATTTAACAGTAGCGACACTATTTTAACAATCGTTTCACCTTAGGCTCAAAAAAAACGTGGGGAATCTCTGCTCTAAAGCGCGAATATACTCTACACTCGCCATAAAAAATATTCAAGCAGGCTTGATGTTTTTTTGCATTCGACGAAGTTTTATTACGCTCATTACGTGCGAAAATAAATTTTCGCACGTTCGCTTGCACAACTTTCGCCCGTTTGTTGTATCTTTGCTGCGTAAAAGAGAAAAACAGTCGGACGGTCTGTCGCCGTTGCCATTGGCAAAGGAGGAAAGTCCGGGCAGCACAGAGCATTCCACTTCCTAACAGAAAGCTGTCTGCGAAGGCAGAGTAATGCAGAAGAAAATAACCGCCCCTCAAGGGGTAAGGGTGAGAAGGTGAGGTAAGAGCCCACCGGTCGTGCGGCGACGTACGAGCCGTGTATCTTGGAAGCTGCAAGTTCGCGTAAACCGGCGCTCGAGGGCTGCTCGTCCGAGCCGGAGGGTAGAACGCTTTAGGCGTGCAGTGATGTACGTCATAGATGAATGACAGACGCCCCGCAAGGGGTACAGAACCCGGCTTACAGGCCGACTGTTATTTTAAAAAGTGTATGCACGGGAAGAGTGCATACACTTTTTTTTATCTCGACACAAGGCCAATAATTATATCAGAAGCTAGTAATAATCAATGTCGGCGTTTAAAGCCTACAATCAATCATAAACAATCACCCATAAAAATTCTGTCAAAAGAAGCAGATAATTCAATACTTCTCGAATGAGACAACCTTATACCACTCCTTACGCACCTTACTGCGTTTAGGCTTTGCAGCATAGCCAAGAGCAACTATAAGCATAAGGCGGCGCCTCTGCGGAATACCCACAAGCTCCTTTATCTTAGGCTCATCGAACCAGCCCAAGATACACGAGCCAACGCCCTCGTCCTCGGCCGCAAGCGTAAGATAAGCCGAGGCAATACCAATGTCCATAATAGGAAAATCCTTATCCTTAATGCCGCCACCCAGCTTCGAGCTCAGGTTCGTCCCCTCGTGCGTAATAAGCACAAGCGCCGCAGCATCCTTAACAAACTTATTCATCCCGAGGCTCGACGTTGCACGCCCCACCTGCGGCAGCAGCTCCTCATCGGTAATTACCGTAAAGTGCCACGGCTGTCCGTTACAAGCCGACGGCGCAAGGCGGGCCGCCTCGAGAATGCGCTCGAGCACCGCACGCTCAATCCTTTTCCCCGGAACAAACGCCCTATCACTCTGACGCTCCCGGGCCAACTGCAAGAAACTTTTCATAGAGCCGATATACGCGCAATATATTTACCTATAATATCAAACTCAATATTCACACGAGTACCCACCTCAATTTTATGGAAATTGGTATGCTCGTAGGTATAAGGGATAATAGCCACCGTAAACGAATCATCGGTGGGATTACACACCGTGAGGCTCACCCCGTTAACCGTTACCGAACCCTTATCGACGGTAAGATAACCCTTCTTGGCCATTTCGGCATTCTTGGGATAGCGGAACGTATAGTACCAGCTACCCTCGGCGTCGCGCTTGTCGATGCACTCGGCAGTCTCGTCAACGTGTCCTTGCACAATGTGCCCGTCCAAACGCCCGTTCATAATCATACTGCGCTCAACATTAACCTTATCACCCTCGCACAACAACCCAAGATTAGAACGCTCGAGCGTCTCGCGCATTGCCGTTACCGTGTAGCAACCATCCTCAATTGCAACCACCGTCAGACACACACCGTTGTGCGCCACACTCTGGTCAATTTTAAGTTCATCGACAAATGAACAAGTGAGCGTAAAATGAACATTCTCCTGTTCCTTTACAATCTTCACCACCGTCGCAAACTCCTCAACTATTCCTGAAAACATATTATAATAATTTTAAAAATTCATACTTACTTTATTCCCTGCGAAGATAATGCATCCGTTCCACTTTGACAAATTCCATCGTACCATTTACAAAATATTATTCCACCGCCCGATTATCGACAAAAGCACTTAACGCCAAAAGCGCCCTTTAATTCACTTTTTTTAACAACAATTATATAATATTCCATACGTAGAATGTAAACTTTTTACAAATTTTGCACTCTAATATCTTAGTCAAAAAAAAAGAAATTTACACAGAAAAACAAATAAAAAATTATACACAATAGACTATGACAAAGAGTAACAAACTAACGACAATGTTACTGCTTCTGTGTTCGACAATAGCAGCTCAGACCCCACAAAAATGGTCGCTGAAGGATTGCATCGACTACTCCACCCTGCACAACATTCGTCTGAAACAGAACAAACTAACCCTCGAAGAGAGCCAAATTGACATCAAGAGCGCAAAGGCAGCACTCTTCCCCAGCCTCTCGTTCAGCACAAGCCACAGCGGACGTTACCAACCCTATTTCGAGGACGGTAACGGCAGTTTCGTAACCGACGATGGTACAGGCGGCAGCCGCGTGAACAGCTCGCACGACCATTTCAACTACTCGGGCAGCTACGGACTGAACGCCGGAGTAACACTCTTCAACGGTGGCAGAAACTGGCGCAACATACGTATGCAGAGGCTCAACAGCGACATTGCGCGCCTGAGCATCGAGCAGCAACAGAACACTTTAAAAGAGGACATTGCAACACTCTTTGTACAGATTCTTTACAGCAGCGAAGCAATAAACGTAAATCTTGCCGCAGTAGAGAGCGCCCAAAAGAACCTCGAGAGCGGCAAGGCAAAATACGAAGTAGGCAAGATTGCCAACAGCGAGGTCATAGAGCTCGAGTCGCAACTGCGCACCGCCGAGTATCAGCTGGTAAACTCTCAAGCACAACTCGCCAACTACAAACTTCAACTAAAGCAACTGCTCGAGATTACCGACAACCGCCAGATTGACATTATCGCACCCGAGTGCTCCGATGCACTCGCCCTTGCCCCACTCTCACCCGTCGAGCAGGTATATAATACAGCGCTTGCACAGCGTCCCGAGATTCAGAGCAGCAGGCTCGGCACACAATCGGCCCAACTATCGGTGCAACAAGCAAAAGCCGGATATTTCCCCACCCTCTCACTAAATGCAGGAGCAGGCACAAGCAACAACGACGGCAGCGACAAGAGCTTCGGCCATCAGATGAAATACAACCTCAGTTTCTCGGTGGGACTATCCCTAACAGTGCCCATCTACGACAATCGCAGCAACCGCAGCAACATACAAAAAGCAAAGATACAGCACCAATCGAGCCTGCTGCAAGAGAACGAAGCACACAAACAGCTATATAGCACCGTCGAGGCACTGTGGCAAGATGCACACAGCGCACAAAAGCGCTTCGTGGCAGCACAGAGCAGCGTTCAGAGCGCCGAGGCAAGCTACAACCTTCTGAGCGAGCAATTCAATCAAGGGCTAAAGAGCGCCACCGAACTTCTCACAGGACGCAACACCCTATTGAGCGCCCGCCAAGAGCTTCTTCAGGCAAAATACACCGCCATACTGAGCAATCAGTTGCTTAATTTTTATATGGGTGGCGACATTCTATTCTAAAGAGCGCCGCACACTCACAACAAACACCAACGAATAAAAAAACTCACAATAATGAAAAGAAAAAGAACAAAAATTATCGCAGCAGCAATATTAGCCACAGCAATAATATTGATAATGTGGAATCGAAACAGTGAATCGACAAAGCTGACCATCAATTTCACCTACAACAAAGTAGAAAAGAGAGACATCAACAGCGGAGTAACAGCCACAGGCACAATAGAACCCGTAACAAAAGTCGAAGTTGGAACACAAGTATCGGGCATAATAAGCCACGTATATGTCGATTACAACAGCATTGTCCGTAAAGGCGATATCATAGCCGAGCTCGACCGCACCAATCTCATCAGCGAATTATCGAGCGCCCTGAACAATATGCACAGCGCCGAGGCCGAATACAACTATCAGAAGAAGAATCTCGAAAGGATGAAAATCCTCTTCGACAAAGGGCTCATCAGCCGCGACGAGTACGAGACATCCGACCTCTCCTTCCAAAAATCCAACAACAACTACGAGACATCAAAATTCAGCGTCCAAAAAGCTCGCACCAATTTAGGATACGCCACAATCACCTCGCCCATAGACGGCGTTGTTCTGAGCAAGGCAATTGAAGAGGGGCAGACAGTGGCAGCCTCATACAACACCCCCACCCTCTTTACCATTGCAGCCAATCTTGTCGATATGCGCCTCATTGCCAACATCGACGAAGCCGATATTGGCAGCGTCAAAGAGGGGCAGCGATGCATCTACACGGTGGACGCCTTTCCCGACGACACATTCGAGGGTTACGTAACACAGGTACGTCAAGAGCCCACGACAACAAGCAACGTCGTTACATACGAGGTTGTAATATCGGCCCAAAATCCCCATCTTAAATTAAAGCCGGGCCTCACCGCCAATGTAACAATCTACACAATGGAGTGCCGCGACGTCCTTGCAGTAAGCAACAAAGCACTGCGCTTCACACCAAATGCCGCACTCTTGGGCGACAAATATACAATAAAAGATGTCGAAGCAGAAAAAAAATTGTGGACGCTTGACGGCACCACACTCACAGCGCACGCCGTATCGACAGGAATGAGCAACGGCGCACTCACCCAAATTACAGGCGGCATCGAGAGCGGCACACACATAATAAGCGACGTCGAATTAAGCAACGCAGCATCGCAAAAGAGCACCGAGCGCAGCCCCTTTGCTCCCGGGCCTCCACCCTCGAGCAAAAAGAAATAAGACACTCGACAAAAGAAAGCAACAAATATGAAAAGAGCAATAATAGAGCTTAGCGACGTACGTAGGGAATTTATCGTCGGCGACGAGACGGTGCGTGCACTGCGCGGCGTAAGCTTCACCATACACGAAAACGAGTTTGTTACCATAATGGGAAGTTCGGGCTCGGGAAAATCGACCCTACTGAACCTTTTGGGCTGCCTCGACACCCCCACAAGCGGCGAATATCGCCTCGACGGCATCCCCGTGCGCAAGATGAGCAAAAATCAGCGGGCAGGAATGAGAATGCGCAAGATAGGATTCGTTTTTCAGAGCTACAATCTCTTGCCCAAGACAACAGCAGTCGAGAATGTCGAGCTTCCACTAATGTACAATCCCAAGATAAGCAGCAGCGAACGTCGCAAGCGCGCCATCGAGGCACTGCAAGCGGTAGGGCTGGGCGATAGGCTTATGCACAAGAGCAACCAGATGAGCGGCGGACAGATGCAACGCGTAGCAATAGCACGCGCCCTTGTCAACAATCCCTCCGTGATACTCGCCGACGAAGCTACGGGTAACCTCGACACACGCACCTCTTTCGAGATACTGACCCTCTTCCAGCAGTTGCACAAAGAGGGACGCACGATAATTTTCGTAACACACAACCCCGAGATTTCACAATACAGCACACGCAACATTGTGCTCAAAGATGGAAAAATTAAGTCGGACACAAAGAACGATGCCCCCCTGTCGGCCGCCCGAACGCTTGCATCGCTTCCCACCAACGACGACGAATAAACAAGAGAGAGATAGAAAAAATATGAACATCATAAACCTTTTTAAAATAGCCATCCGCGCAATAGCCGGAAACAAGATGCGCGCATTCCTCACGATGCTGGGAATAATCATCGGCGTATGTTCGGTAATAACAATGCTTGCCATCGGCCAAGGCTCGAAGCGCAGCATTCAGGCACAAATATCCGAGATGGGCTCTAATATGATAATGATTCATCCCGGCGGCGACCGTCGCGGAGGCGTCCGACAAAGCAGCAGTGATATGCAGACACTAAAGCGCGAAGACTACGAGAGCATACTCGCCGAGGCCCATCTGCTATCGGCCGTAAGCCCCAGCGTCAACAGCGGCGGACAATTCATCTATGGCAACCGCAACACCCCCTCGACAATGTACGGAGTAACCGAGGAGCACCTCACCATACGCCAACTAAAGATTGACGATGGGGTAATGTTCGGCGAGCACGAGGTAAAAACCGCCGCCAAAGTGTGTGTGCTTGGAAAAACCGTCGTCGATGAGCTTTTCCCCAACGGCGAAGAGCCCATAGGAAAAGTCATACGCTTCGGGAGCATCCCCTTTACCGTCATCGGAACAATAGAGTCGAAAGGATACAACAGTATGGGAATGGACCAAGACAATATGGTTCTTGCCCCATACACAAGCGTAATGAAGCGCATTTTGGCAATAAATCACATACAGGGAATAAACGCCTCGGCAATAAGCGAGGAGCTCACCGTAGAGGCCATCGGGGAGATTACCGAGATTCTGCGACGCAATCATAAATTGCAGGATGGCGAGGAGAATAATTTCACTATACGTTCGCAGCAAGAACTCAGCGAAATGATGAACACCACCACCGATATGCTTACCGTGCTACTCGGTTGCGTAGCCGGAATATCGCTCATTGTCGGAGGCATTGGTATTATGAACATTATGTACGTATCCGTTACCGAACGCACCAAAGAGATTGGCCTTAGAATGTCGGTCGGCGCCCGAGGCATTGACATTCTTAGTCAGTTTCTCATCGAGGCAATATTGATAAGCGTTACGGGTGGTCTTATTGGAGTGTTGCTCGGTTCGGGCCTCTCCTATCTTATAAATATTGCTTTTAATTGGCCTGTGTATGTACAACCGTGGAGTGTAATTCTGAGCTTTGCCGTATGCACTTTTACGGGGATATTCTTCGGGTGGTACCCCGCCAAGAAAGCGGCGGCACTCGACCCCATCGAAGCTATAAGATACGAGTAACTCTCACTAATAAGGGCAACCAAAATTTTGGTTGCCCTTATTTTATACGATAAACATAAGCTCGCGGTATTTTGGCAGCGTCCACAGCTCATTATCGACGATAAGCTCCAGCCTGTCAATGTGCGCGCGGATGGCCTCGAGCATCGGTGCAACCGTGTCGTGATAAGCTACGGCTTTTTCGCGCTCCCCGACGATGCGGTTGGCCACCTTACGGCGCTCGACCATCTCATCCACCATACGACGAATCTCACTTACGCTGTTGGCAATTGTGCGCACCGTGTCGATATTCTCTTTCGAGGCTCTGTCGCCCTCCTCTTTTCCAAGCACCTGCTCCATTTTTATTATATTATCGAGCAGCGAGCTTTGATATTTTGTGGCTGTGGGTACAATGTGATTGAGTGCAAGGTCGCCAAGCACACGCGCCTCAATCTGAATCTTTTTTGTGTACATTTCCCATTTAATCTCGTTGCGGGCGCGCAGCTCAGTCTCGCTCATTACATCCATCGAGGCGAACATTTCTATGCTCTCGCCATCGAGGTAACGGTCGAAGACAATGGGGGCGCTTGCCTCGCAGTCGAGCCCTCGCTCGGCAGCCTCGCGGCGCCACTCGTCGCTGTAACCGTTGCCATCGAAGCGGATGGGCTTGCTATATTTTATATATTTGCGGATTATCTTTACAAGCGCATCCTCTTTAGCCTCGCCGGCCTCGATGAGTGCATCAACCTCTTGCTTGAAGATTACCAGCTGCTCGGCCATTGCCGTGTTCAGAGCTATCATCGCCGATGCGCAGTTAGCCTCGGCACCGACGGCGCGAAACTCGAATCGGTTGCCCGTGAAGGCAAAGGGCGAGGTGCGGTTGCGGTCGGTGTTGTCAATCATAAGCTCGGGGATACGGGGGATATTCAATCGAAGCTCGCGCTTGCTGAGAATCTTTACAACGTCATCGGTTGTCTCGAAATGGTCGAGCACCGAGGATAGATGCGAGCCCAAAAAGCTTGATATTATGGCCGGAGGAGCCTCGGCTGCGCCCAAGCGGTGCGAGTTTGCCGCCGACATTATGCTGGCTTTCAAAAGTCCGTTGTGGCGATAGATGGCCGCAAGGGTGTTCACCACAAAAGTGATGAATCGCAGATTATCTTTGTCGGTTTTTCCGGGTGCCATAAGCAGTGTGCCCGTGTCGGTTCCCAGCGACCAATTGTTGTGCTTACCCGAGCCGTTCACCCCCTTGAAAGGCTTCTCGTGCAGCAGCACACGGAACCCGTGGCGACGCGCCACCTCTTTCATTATTGCCATTATGAGCATATTGTGGTCAACGGCAAGATTACACTCCTCGTATATCGGTGCTAGTTCGAATTGATTTGGGGCAGCCTCATTGTGGCAGGTCTTTGCGGGAATACCCAATTTAAGAGCCTCAATCTCGAGGTCTTTCATAAAGGCGGCCACACGCTCGGGTATTGAGCCGAAATAGTGGTCTTCCAATTGCTGATTCTTGGCGCTGTCGTGCCCCATAAGCGTGCGTCCCGTGAGCAGAAGGTCGGGACGGGCAAGCAACATTCCCTCATCGACCAGAAAATACTCTTGCTCCCAGCCAAGATAGGTTGTTACCCTCTTTACATTCTTGTCGAAATAACGGCACACGTCGGTGGCGGCTCTATCAACCGCGCGCAGAGCCTTCAGAAGCGGAGCCTTATAATCGAGTGCCTCGCCTGTGTAAGAAATAAACACCGTGGGCACGCACAGAGTATCGTCCATAAGAAAGGCGGGCGAGGTGGGGTCCCACGCACTGTATCCGCGCGCCTCGAATGTGCTGCGTATTCCGCCGTTGGGGAACGACGAGGCGTCGGGCTCTTGCTGCATCAACAGATTGCCGCGAAACTCCTCAATCACGCCACCCTTTCCATCGTGCTCGATGAAAGCATCGTGCTTCTCGGCCGTTGTCTCGGTGAGCGGGTGGAACCAATGAGTATAGTGTGTCGCGCCATTCTCAATGGCCCAGCGCTTCATTCCATCGGCCACACTATCGGCAATGGAGAGGTCCATCGGCACGCCGTTGTCAATTACATCAATGAGCTTGACATAAACGTCGCCCGGCAGATACTTAAACATCTTCTCGCGGTTGAACACCTTTACTGCATAGTATTTCGAGGGGCGCTCGTTGGCAAGAGGCACATCCACGGCCTTTTTGCCGAACGCGGCGGTAATTACTTCGAATCTTAGTCTCGACATATTCTATTTTGGTTACGGATTTTCTTGAAAGCAGCCGACAATTATGCGCAACAGCGGGGGCAGCCTCTAACTTTTTGTTTAATTTATAAAAAGTGTGCAAATTTACACACTGCACGCAACAGATACAAACTTTTTTGCAAAAAACACCCCGTAAGAGCGCAAATTCTCATTATCAGAGGGGAAATTCTGCAAAATTCGCCCCGTTTTTCAAAGAATCGCCCAATAACCGACCGTTTAATCGGGAAAAAGAGATAAGCCACACATCATCACACAATGAAAGGATATTTTTAAATACACCATACACTCGTAAAGAGAAAATAGAATATACGCAACAAAATGTCAAACAGGAAAAATATCATCCAATGACACACACAACACCCCCGCATCGCCTCCTAATAAAAAAATAATAAAAAAAACTTAAAAAAAATGTTCAATAGATAATTTAAAAAAGTAACTTTGTATGTTCAATGGTTCGAGCAACCTTTTGAGCCCCCAAAAGAGAAAAACATCTAACTAAACAAATAAACAAAATGCTTACACAAATTATCAACGCAAAAATCCTCACCCCGCAAGGCTGGCTGAAGGACGGTTCTGTAATTATCAGAGACAACAAGATTCTTGAGGTTACAAACTGCGACCTCGCAGTAATCGGCGCCGAAGTCATCGACGCAAAAGGAATGTACGTAGTGCCCGGCGGCGTCGAGATTCACATTCACGGCGGCGGCGGCTGCGACTTTATGGAGGGAACCGAAGAGGCTTTCCGCGGCGCAATTGCAGCACATATGAAGCACGGTACAACAAGCATCTTCCCCACCCTCTCGTCATCGACAGTGCCTATGATTGAGGCAGCAGCCGAGACCTGTACCAAGCTGATGGCCGAGCCCAACAGCCCCGTGCTTGGCCTGCACCTCGAGGGACACTATCTGAATATGGCAATGGCCGGCGGACAGATTCCCGAGAACATCAAAGACCCCGACCCCAAGGAGTATATCCCCCTTGTCGAGAAATGGGATTGCATCAAACGTTGGGACGCCGCTCCCGAGCTTCCCGGTGCAATGCAATTCGGTAAATACATCACATCGAAAGGCATCCTCGCATCGGTTGCCCACACACAGGCCGAGTATGACGACATTCACGCAGCCCGCAAGAATGGTTACACACACGCCACACACTTCTACAACGCAATGCCCGGCTTCCACAAGCGTCGCGAGTACAAGTACGAGGGTACAGTTGAGAGCATCTACCTGCACGAGGATATGACCGTCGAGGTTGTTGCCGACGGCATTCACGTTCCCCCCACAATCCTGCGCCTCATCCACCACATTAAAGGCGTCGAGCGCGCCTGCGTAATCACCGATGCTCTCGCCTGCGCAGCCAGCGACAGCACAACAGCATTCGACCCCCGCGTAATCATCGAGGATGGCGTATGCAAGCTGGCCGACCGCACAGCACTTGCCGGCTCGGTAGCCACAATGGACCGCCTCATCCAGACACTCGTACAAAAAGCCGAGATACCTTTGGAGGACGCCGTTCGTATGGCATCGGAGACACCCGCCAAGATTATGAACGTTTACGACCGCAAGGGCTCATTGCAGAAAGACAAAGACGCCGACCTTATGATTCTTGACGACAAGCTCAACATCCGCGGCGTATGGGCAATGGGTAAATTAGTCGAGGGTACATACAAAATCTAATAATGTAATATATAAGGCACCCACCCTATAAACAGATAATCGGTAGTCGCCCCCGTGGGGCGACTACCGATTATTTTAATTGTTACCACAAATAGCAACTAATTATAGTAGAAGCCTGTTGGTATTGGCCGGAAGCGAATATGAAGAGTTTGTAAGCACAAACAACATAGAGCTACACGAGAATAAACAAATTCTGCTCTTCGAGAGCAAGAGCAAGAACCTCCCCGCAGGGGTTAACACATTCTACATCAACCGTTACAGTGCTTCTTAGCCGGTTGTATGGCCAAAGAGCACTACGCAGAAATGGGAATATGGCTCTCAAACGGCTTTACTCGTGCTTTTCAAGAGGCTATTGACAATAGCCCGAATATAACGATAAGGGAACTATATTATAAATTGGCTCGGCAGACGGTGGGTTCACACGCGACTGTTTACAATTACGAATATTACGGTAATATGTTTAAAAACACTATGCAGGAGTTTTTCAAATAATTCGCCTCGCGCAGAAAAAATATATGGTTGTTTGGATTATATTCAAGCAACCATATATTTTTATTATGATTCAAAAGAAAAGAGCAACCGTAAAGAAAATATGGGCTCAGTAGAAATTTACTGTGGACAAGAATCAATAATCTATTTCTAATTTTCAAGAACAGCAGCATATAATACGTGCAAAAGGCTATTTTTAATTAAATATTGCACCATAAAAAAGAAATTCAATGTAGGTTCGATTGTTTTAAGGAAAAAGTGCGAGGTATGTTTAACCGCTACTTAGACGCTTGTTTACAAGCGACTAAGTGAGGGCGGTCCGCAGCTCCCTTAAAACAATCGTAAACCGAAATGACAAGCAAGCCTCCGACCGAGTGAGCGCACTGTTGCCTCACGAGCAAAGGAGGCCCCGCGACAATTTCTTTAGGTGCAGTTTATTTGCTTACTTTTTTCCGAAAAAAAGTAAGGCCCAAAGTATAAAATGAAAGAAAGAATAGCCGTACAAGTATTCCGTGAGGGTGATAAATAGAGTAATCTCGACCACACCTTTTTGCTAC
>JAZSIU010000036.1:0-18060 GCA_045533955.1 Bacteroidaceae bacterium | reverse complement strand
AATAAAAATTTCCCAAACAAACAATAGCTATTCCAGTGTTTATCAATGGAATAGCTATATTTTTATTGTCATACGGCAATTTGAACGCTGAAATAATAAAATGAAGAAGGGTAACCCAATTTTGCTTTTGGGTCACCCTCTTTTAGATTGTCGGCGAGGGCTATTTTACATCCTCGGGGTAGAGGCTTTTGAACGCCTCGGTCAGCTCCTTTATTTTGGGTGCGAGTCTCTCTATCGCATCTTGGTCGCCACTCTTTACCGCCGACGACAGCCCCTCGAGAATATCCACTAATTTGTGGCAGTTTGTATCCTTTTTCGGGCTCCAACATCGGGCTGTGTAGTAGCCTCCGTTAATAAGTATTTCGTATGTTACTCCGTCCAGCCCATTGGGCGTGGCAAGGTACGACGATGAGAATACTGCCGCTTCGAAGAGCTCTTTCAGCAGGCTCGCCGTGCTATGCGGGCAGGGGCAGCGATACTCTTCAACCTCGGCAGTTTTTTTGTACCAGATGCTCTTCTTTGCAGCCTTTAAAACAAGCTCGGAATTCTCTTTGACGTAGTAGCAGCCTTGCTCGCCGCTAAAAGAGGGGAGTATGGTAAATGCAAAACTATCGAACCGTCTGTCATTTAATAAAAGGCTATCCACTCTTGCGTAGTATCTGCTTAATGTGCCTTTTGAATGGTCTCTTCCCGGCGGGTGTAGTCGGCTCTGGGCGTTAGTCTCGGCAGTGAGGCTTATACCTAATATAATAAGGAGGAAATAAAACGTTCTTTTTATAATCATAGTCGATTGAGGATTGATTATTGGCAAAGATAAACATTTTGTTCTTACTCCCCAAATTTTTTCATTGAATATGATAATGTGCCGAGCCTTTCAAAGTTTGGCCGGAAATAAATATAGAACCAATGAATATAACAAGGTGCTTGATTTTATATATCAGCAAACCAATGAGTTGCGCTGTGTGGGAAAAGAAAACGGAGAGAGTTTTTCAACTTTCTCCGTTTCAGTACCCAGACCCGGGATCGAACCGGGATGGGTTGCCCCACTGGTGTTTGAGACCAGCGCGTCTACCGATTCCGCCATCTGGGCATTTCTTAAATGCGATGCAAAGGTACGGCTTTTTTCGTTATGAGCAAATTTTTTGCACATTTTTTTGAAAAAAGTTTTTGTTTTCTTGGCTGTTACACTAAAAAGACGTAATTTTGCAAGCCGATTATTATCAGCCCTTAGTATGGGCTATTGATACTTTAGGTCTCTGAGTGAGCCAAAAGACAGTTTAGCCGACTGTCGGGGCGAAACGTGAAGAGGGTTCCTGCATTGTTCCGATTTTCCGTAAGGAGCATCCGGGGGAGTATCGTTTATGGAATTATTAACTAAATTTAAACGAATTAAAGTGGATACTTTAAGCTACAAAACAATTTCAGCAAATAAGGCAACCGCAAACAAGGAGTGGGTTGTCGTTGATGCTACCGACCAAGTTCTTGGTCGCCTTGGCTCAAAGGTTGCCAAGATTCTTAGAGGTAAGTATAAGCCCTGCTTTACACCTAACGCCGATTGTGGTGATAACGTAATCATCATCAACGCCGACAAGGTTAGAATGACAGGTAACAAGTGGACAGACCGCATCTATCTGCGCTTCTCGGGTTATCCCGGTGGTCAGAAGGCTTTCAGCCCCGCAGACGTTGCTAAAGGTTACAAAGGTTACGAGCGTCTGTTCAAGCACGTGGTACGTGGTATGCTGCCCAAGTCTCGCCTCGGCGATCACTTGATGAACAACCTCTACATTTACGAGGGTTCAGAGCACAAGCACGCAGCACAGAATCCTAAAACAATTGATATTAACTCTTATAAATAAGAAAGCAGATGGAAATGGTTAATGCATTAGGCAGACGTAAAAGCGCAGTTGCCCGTATCTTTGTAACTGAGGGTGCAGGTAAGATTACAATTAACGGTAAAGATCTGCAAGATTATTTTCCTTCGAGCATTCTTCAGTATGTTGTAAAGCAGCCTCTGATGAAGCTTGATGTTCTTGAGAAATACGATATTAAGGTTAATTTGGACGGCGGTGGTTTCACCGGTCAGTCTCAGGCCCTTCGCCTTGCTATTGCTCGCGCGTTGGTTAAGATTAACGCCGACGACAAGAAGACACTTCGTTCCGAGGGATTCCTCACTCGCGATGCTCGTGAGGTTGAGCGTAAGAAGCCCGGACAGCCCAAGGCACGCCGCAGATTCCAGTTCAGTAAACGTTAATATTCGGCTCGAAAAAAGACGTTTAGTATCTAAACCACTTGGGACTCCGCCGCTTGACGTCGCAAGAGAGGTGTCCTTGTGCACATATAATGCTTGCGCTTAAGGTGGGCTACCCGAGAGGTTGGTTAGAAGTAATTAAAAAGAAGGTAAACGATTTAAATTTTTAAAAAAATGTCAAGAATTACATTTGAAACACTTTTAGAGGCCGGTGCACACTTCGGTCACTTGAAACGTAAATGGAACCCTGCTATGGCTCCCTACATCTTTATGGAGCGTAACGGTATCCACATTATCGACTTGCACAAGACAGCTGCAATGGTTGACACAGCTGCCGAGGCTCTGAAGCAGATTGCAAAGAGCGGCAAGAAAATCCTCTTCGTAGCAACAAAGAAACAGCTCAAAGAGATTGTAGCAGATAAGGCTCAGGCAGTAGGTATGCCTTACGTTATCGAGCGCTGGCCCGGTGGTATGCTCACAAACTTCCCCACAATCCGTAAGGCTGTGAAGAAGATGGCTACCATTGATAAACTTACTCAGGATGGTACATACTCGAACCTTTCTAAGCGCGAGGTTCTTCAGATTTCTCGTCAGCGTGCCAAGCTCGATAAGACTCTCGGCTCAATTGCCGACCTTACACGTCTTCCCTCGGCTATCTTCGTTGTTGACGTAATGAAGGAGTACATTGCTGTTCACGAGGCTAACCGTCTGGGTATCCCCGTATTCGCAATTGTGGATACAAACTCTAATCCCGGTGATATTGACTTTGTAATCCCCGCAAACGACGATGCAACAAAGTCGGTTGAGGTTATCCTCGACGCTTGCTGCGCTGCCATCGCCGAGGGTCTCGAGGAGCGCAAGGTCGAGAAGATTGACAATGAGGCTGCCGAGGGTGATGAGGAGAATGCAGAGGTAAAGAAGGCTGCGCGTCGCCGCACAACACGTGCTCGCATCAACAAGGGTGCCGAGGGCGAGGCAGCAGAATAATTATTAACGTAAAAAAACAGAATAATACTATGGCTGTAACAATGGCTGATATTGCCAAACTGCGTCAGATGACCGGTGCTGGTATGATGGACTGCAAGAACGCGCTGACCGAGGGTGAGGGCGATTTTGACAAGGCTATCGAGATTATCCGTAAGAAGGGTCAGTTGGTGGCTGCTAAGCGTAGCGACCGCGAGGCTTCTGAGGGTTGTGTTCTTGTAAAGGCTGAGAATGGCTTCGCAGCAATCATCGCTCTTAAGTGCGAGACTGACTTTGTTGCTCAGGGTGCCGACTTTGTAAAGTTGACAACAGACATTCTTGACGCCGCAGTAGCAGCAAAGTGCGCTACTATCGACGAGGTTAAGGCTCTTCCTCTGGGCGAGGGAACTGTTCAGGATGCTATCGTAGCTCGCTCGGGTATCACCGGTGAGAAGATGGAGCTTGACGGTTACAAGACACTTGTAGGTGAGAACATCTACACATACAATCACCAGAAGAAGAATATGCTTTGCACGATGGTTGCCTTGAGTCAGGCTAACGAGGAGGCAGGCCACGAGATTGCAATGCAGATTGCCGCTTCGGCTCCCCTTGCTCTTACAAGCGCCGACCTCGACCCCGAGCTCGTTGCTAAGGAGCGCGTTGTTGCCGAGGAGAAAGCTCGCGAGGAGGGTAAGCCCGAGGCTATGATTGCCCGCATCGCCGATGGTCGTATCCAGAAATACTACAAGGAGGTTTGTCTCCTTCAGCAGGGATACTGCCAGAATGAGAAGATTACTGTTGCCGATTTCTTGAAGGGCTTTGACAAGGAGCTTACAGCAACAGGCTTCCAGCGATTCACACTGCGCGCAGAGTAATTGGTAGATAACCTTTTACAATATAACGAAAAAGGACAACCGTTTTTATGGTTGTCCTTTTTTTTTGCACTTCTTGCAGCTGATAAAAGTACCGACACGCATTGTTTGTCGCCCTTTTTTCGCTATTTTAGCGCGCAGAAAATAAGTACAATTATGCAGATAATTCTATCGAGTGCCAAGATAATGAACGGCACAGCCCCGCGCGAGCCGCTCTCGCACCCCCTTTTCGATGATATTGCCCGCAGCCTCGCAGTAGAAATGTCGCAGCTCGACGTCGAGGAGCTGATGGCGCAACTCGATTGCGGCCGCAAGATTGCCGCCGAGAATCTGTTGCGCTACCGCAATTTCACTATGGCGCCGAGGCTGCCGGCCATCTTCGCCTATAATGGGCAGGCCTACAAGCATCTGCGCGCGCATCAGATGAGCGACGAGGCGCTTGCCTTTGCGCAGGAGCATCTGTGGATTACAACCTTTATGTACGGTCTTTTGAGGCCTATGGACGCTATTGCACCCTATCGTATGGAACATTGCGTAAGGCTCGAAGCCACCGACGACGTGCCCGTAAACCGTTTCTGGCGCGACAAGCTCACCGACCTGCTCATTGCCCGTGTAAAGGCCGACGATGGCGTGCTTGTGCACCTATCGACCGAGGAGTACGAGCATCTCTTCGATTGGCAGCGTGTGCGGCGCGAGGTAAGGGTGGTGCAGCCGATGTTCTACGTGCGTCGCGGCGACGAGCTGCGTATGCAGGCTGTGTGGG
The DNA here is from genome assembly GCA_045533955.1 of Bacteroidaceae bacterium. Lineage (GTDB taxonomy): Bacteria > Bacteroidota > Bacteroidia > Bacteroidales > Bacteroidaceae > HGM04593. Next base: position 13,214 of record JAZSIU010000036.1, on the reverse strand, counting down.
CAAAAAGTTGCCGCGGAGCAATGGCGCGTTACATTCTCGGTAACCGCCTGCTGCTGCCCGAGGAACTTTATGGCTTTGCCTACGAGGGCTTCGAGTATGACCCTAAGATTGGCGAGCCTGCCTTCCCACACTTTATCAGGGTGGATTATTAGTGAGAGAGGTGTCTGCTATTTGGAGCTTAGCTGCAACCATTTTTAATGTTGCTTAATGGTTGACATAGTAGCCAATAAAATGGCTTTATAGCCGCGCGAAAAAAAACTCTAACCAACCTTATCTACAATAGTAGAAATTAAAATGGCTTTGTAGCCGTGAACGCAACTTACGGTTTGATACCCAATCTACAATAGTAGAAATTAAAATGGCTTTGTAGCCTATGAGCGTCAAACCCTTATATACGACAATATCTACAATAGTAGAAATTAAAATGGCTTTGTAGCCCAAGCCGTACATCAAATGTGGGGTCATCATATCTACAATAGTAGAAATTAAAATGGCTTTGTAGCCCGCCAGCGTCTCTATAAGCTCCTCCTTAATCTACAATAGTAGAAATTAAAATGGCTTTGTAGCCTTTTTACGACATCGAAACTTCTAACATCTCCATCTACAATAGTAGAAATTAAAATGGCTTTGTAGCCTCTAAATACTTTGGCAAATATACGTAAATTCTTTTAAATCAAGCAAATATTTGGCTTTTAATTTTAGACTAAATATTATCCCCTATGTTGTTGAAAAACCTGTGTTGCGGCTTTAATATTTTGATTAACAATGATATGCAACTTTTTTGTTTATAGCTATACACAAAGGGTTGTAATTATAAATAAACTATATCTCTGTCGCGATGAATTGCATTGCCATATTTAATTATGGCGCTATCTGCTACACAAAAGATTACAACGCTATCATCCATTGAAAAATGTTTAGCAAATGATTCAACTTTTATAATAAGATTATCAACAATGCGTTTAGTGTTTCTCATCTCATAAACAGAGAATTGCAGACGAATAGCTCCGTGTTTAGTTAGCATTTTAGAAAATTGGGCCCGCATTTTGTCGTTGGCAATATCGTAACTAATAATTATCATTGTAGAAGAATTTTGGGTATGTTTGTACTGATTTGCGTCCCATAAAACAGCGATAATATTGTTGCACGAATTTAAAAAAAAGTGATTTGTGTTTAATTAGTGCATTGTAGAAAACACGGTAATAATCGGAGCACTTACCGTGCTTCAGTTGGTATATGTGTTTCATTTTTACAAAATCGCTCCTTTTGAATTGTCCTCTATGAAAAGCTAATAATATTGTATGCTCTATTATACATCGAAATGGCTCTATTAAATCACATATAAGGGACTTACGTTTAAACCATAGGCGGTGATAAACTCCAACGTATAAATCGAACCCAAACATCCTAAGAAAGCACTCCATATAATTAAATAGAATTGTATATCCAATATCCAGCGTTAGGTTTATAATATCGTCTTTGATACGTGGATGACGACCTTGCCAATCCAATGATTGAAAATATGCTGCAAAGTATGATTTTGAGATGCTCCCTTCGAGCCCCAATAAATGTTTATATTCCGTTATATTATGTATTGAGTTTATTGCCTTATCACAATATGATATTGCATCATTTGTTAGACTGTCTTTTCTGCGGGTTCTTGTCAGATTGTTTTTTTGATTTATAATCTTATTAAGAATAAGTTGCTTGGCAATGTCAATGTTGTTTGTCGGGTATTCAAATTGCTGTTTGCGAAGCAGATAATTGGCTTCGGCAGGACTACTCCATACAATAACGGGGCGTAGATTGCTTTTCATTACAACGAGTGTTATACCGTAGCGTTTACACTTATCTATAAGAGGTGTTGTAATTGAAATATGTCCTATTACAAAAAGTGCAAGTATCTTTTGAAATGGGAATTTTGTTAATGTTTTATGTGTGGTATCATTTATTTCCTCTAACAAAAATTCACCGTTTGATACTCTTAACCTGCGCTCTGTATCTATGCAGTTAAGTACAAAAATTGTCTTTGTTTCTATATCTTTATGTGTAAACATTATCTTCTATGGCTTTGTCGCACAAATTACAATAAATGCAATGGCGACATTTGTTGGAATTGATGGCAAATGGCGTTGTGCCCGGTGAATAAGTGCGGAAACTCTCTATAAATAATTTTAGCTCGCTTTTATCTTTCTCTGTTGGCAATGGTTGGTATATCATTTTGTTAGTGGAAATCTCGTAGAATGCTATTCTGTCAATAGGGTATCCCATCTCTTTCATACAGAAATATTGCGCCCATAGTTGATATATTTGTCCCTTGAAAATATGTTTTAAGTTATTCTTACGTTCAATAAGAATCTTATTTTCTGTCTTGTAATTATCAATTATTCCTGTTATTCCCAATTCATTGGAAAATACGGGAAGAGACATTATTTCGTCTGTGCGTGTAGAGTAATTTTTTTCGCTGCTTGATTTGTGTGCGTTGTTACCTAATAGTTGTGGCGATGCTTTGTATAAATCTTCGTCCGTCTCCATATATACTGCTTGCAGATATATGGAGTAGGGACAAAAGATAAAGTCATTGAGATTCGATATTGAAATATATTCGTCCACCTATTGTTTATTGTACAATCAATTCAAATGCGTGTTTCTTGTGTTTATACGTAGCTTATTTTTTCTTTATTTTTACTGCATAATTCGAGATTCTTTCTCTCCACAGTTCCCGATTTAATAACCATATATCCCATTCTTCGTCAGTAATATAAAAGTTTACATTCTCGTATTTGATGTTATGCTCCAAACAGTATTTTATATGTTCGTTCATTATTAGTCCTTTGCGGGCTATATTGTAGGCTCCGTTGGCATCGGCATCAACTATTTGTGATAGTGTTCCGTTGTTTGCTGCTTCTCGTGTGTCAAAATGTCTTCCATCAGCAGTACGTACCGGTGAATGTAGAAAATTCTGATTTTCAATTTCTTTTCCTGTGTTTCTAATCTGTTGGATTAGGCTTATAACATATCGCAATGATTGCCATCCTGTTTCGTTGCGCTCTATTGTCCTTTGTAGCTCTATTCCATTCTCTATTTGCTTTTTGAACGATATGCTATTATTGAAATTGGCAAAAATATGTTTCAGGATGGCTACTACATTAACAGGTTCCGGTGCCCAAATATTTCCATTGTTACTATTTCGATAGCGAGGGATGGGCGCTCCGCCTTTACCCGAGTATAATCTCCACACCTTGTCGCTGTGCTTTTCTTTATACTCGAAGTAGTAGTCCTTACCATCAAAGCCAAAGTCGGTAAATTCTCTAAGAATTTGTTCCTTTATAGATTTGTCATTGCCGTTTTTAATGTATATGGTTTGTCGCCATCCTGTTGCCGGGTCGGTTATGGATGTGTAATTAGCACGGGTGTATAGCATTACGCCAAATTGTTTATTATTTTTTATATCCTCGTAGTTATTAAGTAGTGGTGTTAGCTGTAAGGCTTTACTCACAGAAGCTAATTCATTATTTCCGCTTCTCTTATCAACGATATAATTAAATTTTTTGGCAAGTGCTGTTTCTATCTTTTGGTATGTTTGCTTTTCGACTCTTTCTCTGCTACGTTTCATTTCGGAATTCAAATCTTCAAATACTATATATGCGTGAGGATTGATTGTAGCGCTTTTGTCCTTAATTGTTAACTCTGTTAATTGATGTACTACGTGTGATATATAGCCGTCTTTCAAATGCTTAATATTACTTTGTTGTTGCCAATTTTTTCTTTGCGACATTCTCTTGTCGGCTATTTCATCAAGTTTTTGTACATAGTCGGTATTATGAATAACATCGTGGTGCTGGCATTTTATGATATTGCTCTCTGTATCAATTACGCAACTATACACCAAATGTTTCTCGCCACGGTCAATACCAATGATGTTGATTTCTTGGTTCTCTTGAAGCAAAGTATTTACTCTCTCATTAAATTTTGTTATTTTGCTTTCAGGTGATTTGTAATTCAAAGTAATTGAAAGATGTAGCAGATATTTGTCATTTGCAAATCTTTTCTTTGATATAATGGGGTATTTAAATTTGTTTTTTAATTCTTTGCTATGATGCCCCTTTGCCAATATATCTTCATTATAAGTAAATGCTTTTTCTCGTAAAAATATTTCGCCATTTCCAATATCTATTGTGTCTTCGAACCCATTTTCGCGCATTAGGGCTCTAAAATAGAGTGTGTGAAGATTTTCATTCTGGTCGGTCTTTTGTTTTCTGAGACCTTTAGAATGAGTTTCATAGTACGATAAATCTTTATTCGAGATTTTGAATAGGAATAAGTCTTTACCATTATGTTCGTTAAATTCTTTATTACTGACATTAAAGAAACTAAAAAATCTTGTTTTGGTTATATCATTAAGGTCTTTAATAAGCTCGTCTAAGCCCTCACATCCTGTATAACTCTTTTGAGCGCACTCTGTCAGTGCTTCTATCCTTGTAAATGTTAGGCAATTCTCTGTTATCAATTTTATAGTTTCGTTAACTTCGTCTAATAATTGCTTATCTTCTAATATATAGCAAAGTTTTTCGTTTTCTCTTATTAAACTAAATAATTGGGTAGGTGTTGTGTCTTTCTTTTCGGCTTTATTTATTATTTCTGAAATATCATTTGATAAATCTTTCGAGGAATTATTCTTAACTAACTCCTTGATTATCTCTCTTATTCTTTCTTTTTTTTCTTTGTATTCGCTTGGATATGGGGTGGTGTCCTTCATCTGATAATATTCCAATCGCTCATACTCGCTTTTATCACTTTCTTTTATGGAATCCTTTAAATGGCAACGAAATAATTTTACATTCTTACTTATTCCCAAAAAGTACTCGTACCCTTCATTAGATGGATGCATCTTGCGGAATAAATAGCCCCCATATTGGGTGCCATTATCGGTTTTGGTGTTTGAATCTACAAATCCATTTAACAAGTTTGCTTTACCGAAATTTAGTTTAAGTTTTCTCTCTTTTGCATCGTCCTGTGGCTTTTTGGTTAGGTAGTTGCGCATTAAGTCGTACCAAGTAAACCAATCGGCATCGCTATTATGTAGCAGGTCGGATAACATTTTTTCCATTTTTGGATTTGCTATGTTTCCTTTCATTTTGCTGCGACGAACAGAGAAATACCGAACCGTGCTCATTATTTCAATTGAAAGGTCGAGCCAATTCTTTATTTTTGTTATGATGGGGTCGTCGTCACCATCGTAATTCTCTTGTCTGTATTTTTCTAATGCAACAATTTCGTTTGTCTCTGATAAAAAATTCAGGATATTCTCTTCTATAGACTTGCACAGTATGTTAATAATATTTTTACTTGGAGAATCATTTATCTTTATATATCCTTCCTCTATTAGTCGTTTTTTAAATATAAAATTTGAATCTTCTTTGTCTAAAACACTGAATAATTCTGATAATTCTATTGCTTCTCGAAGCTGTAGGGGCTCTTCTCTTTTTGCGTCATAGGTGGCGCACGCTTTATTCTCTTTTAAAAGTTCTTTTATGTAATCCCTGTTATAAAACAACTGTGATGAGATTGCGTTTGTAGCGTTTTTGCTCCAATAAATACCACTCCAATCGCTACATTCTCTTAAGAATTTAACGAATTGTGGAATCGTCGTTTTATCGGTGCTTTTATCTTCCTTAAAGTATGTTTCAGAGACATTTTTTATATTGCGTAGTAGGGACTCGACTGTAAGAATGTCTTTCCCTTGCCTTAATTGCTCACTTAATTCATTATCCTTGTCCTTTAAAATGGTTATGAATGTTTTTCGCTTGCCGCATCCTATCTGTTTATAGAGTGTAGTAAATTCATCTAACTTATGAAATGATTTGTCTTCTTGTTTTTTAGCTTGGTTATATAGGTTTATAATGGAATTGTAGTTGCCTATTATTCTATTATATTCATCAATCTCGTCCTGTGTTAAGCAGTTGTTGAAGTGTTTAATTGAGAATATATTTTCGTCGATGGTTAAAGCTTCTTCAAATTCGTTTGTGGTTGCATTTTTTATTTGTGTAATGCGACCTTGACTATTTAGCCACTCTTTAATGTTGATATATTCTTCCTTGCGCGCATCGAAAGTAATTACGTTGTCGCAGAATTTTGGGAGATTTTCGTGGACAATACGTGTGGCAATGGATGTACTTTTCTCATTATTATAATCGTAGTAATTCTTCCTATTTTCATTGTATTCCTTTAAATAAGTGAAAAAACCTGTAAAGTGTTCTATACACTCCTTAATAGCTTTGACACTAATATCGGCGCTGCTAAGCTTTTCTGAATTTTTGTATATGTATTCGAGTACTATTTTATCTGTTATATGGTATTTTTTATCCTTTTTATCTTTTTTATTCTTTGTTTTAAGTTTAGAAAATTCTTGTGAGAAAAATTCTTTGCCTTCATTGAATGATTCGCCTATTTTTTTACGTAGATTTTTTTCCTCGTTTCCTGTCTCTTCTTTTGTCCTATATAAAGAGAGGTATTTGCTAAAATCAATCAGTTTTGCTGTGTCTGAGAATAATGACTTTGTAATGTATTCTTCGTGAAGCTTGTCTAATATGGATTTGATGGTTATATATGCTTTTGCGATTTTCTTATCCTTGAGAATTAGGTTTCTCTCGTCTGTATTCTCCTCATTGAGCCACTTTCCAAGTTGTTCTCGAGTCTTTTCTTGTGGCTTTAATTCAAATCTAAGAGTTTTTGTTAGTTTGTATAAATTGGTAAAATCTTGTGGTTTCATAATTCTTATTATATTGTGGTTTTCTGCAAATATAATAATATTAACTATCCGGACAATAATGGTTGCTGTATGTTTGATAATAATTTTTGTTGTTTCATTAGGCATTATAGAATAAACGTGAGGATGGCATTTTGCCATCCTTACGTTTATTCTATAATGGTATTTTTACTTTATCAGCATTTTTTTGCCATTGACAATGTATAATCCCTTCTCGGGGTTTTCGACGCAGCGGCCCTGAAGGTCGTAGATGCCGCTGCGGGGCTTGTCGGCGGTTACACTCTCGATGCCGGTGCCGCTGCCGCCGAGGAGCGAGTAGGCGCCGTCGGTGATTGTCTCAAGGGTGTAATTCTTGTACTGTATTGTGTAGTCGGCTCCGTGGGTGCTCTCTTCGTAGAGGAAGGCTATTGTGCCGTCGGCTTGCAGGCACATTGTCGAGTAGGCCGAGGGTAGGTACGATGCTTGGTGGCGTCCGTCCCAATCTTTTGCAAAGTTGGCAGGGGTGTTGTAGTCGTCCTCGCCGGCAAGCTCTTTGTAGTAGATGCCGACGTTGTTGCGGCCGCTGCCGAAGGGTACCGATTGCAGGGCTATCCACATTTCGGCGTTATCCTCGTTGCGTACGACGGGCAGGATGAGTATCTCGCCGTTGGTTGAGTTTCCTACTGCCACGACTCCGCCGACGTTGCTGTTCGAGGTGGCTTGTGTGCCCCACGAGCCTTGTGCTTTCTGTGCGTCGGTGAATGTGAAGATGTTGTAGTGGCGTCCGCCTGTGGTGCGGCTGCTTAGGATGATATTGCCGTTGGGAAGCTCGTCAACCTTGGGCTCGTCGGCGCCTGTGCAGTGTCCGCGGCTTGTTGTGCCCAGCACTTTCCAGCTGCCGCCAAAATCGTCGCTGTAAAGGACGAAATTTATGTAGTTGGCGTTGCGGTCTTTGGCGAGCGCTGCGCAGTAGAGGCGGTAGTAGTTGTTGACTTTGACGTAGCGGCTTTGGTGTATCTTACCCGAGCCGATGAACATTGCCATCACGGGGCCTATGGGGCTGTTGTCGAATTGTGAGTAGATGCTCTCGGCAATGTCTTCGGGCTCACTCCAATTGGCGCCGTTGTCGTCGCTGTAGAAGCGTGCAATGTTCTGATGGTTGCCTCGGCTGCCTGCTTGGAAAGAGACGTTGCCTGCGCAGCTGAGCACTAGCACGCGGCTGCTCTCGCGGTCGGCTACTATGCAGGGGTCGCCGAAGCCTACGTGCATAAAGTCGGGCGAGCTTGCTCCTTGTCCCTCGACGATGGCGAATCTGGGGTTCCACGTTGCGCCGTTGTCGGTGCTGATGCGTGCGTGCAGGTCGATGCGGCCTTTGTTCACCACGCCAATGTCGGCGCCGCTGTGGCGGTAGTCGGCAACGGCTATAAGGTGGCCGTTATTGGCTGTTGCTATTGCGGGGATGCGATAGGGAATTGCGCCCTTCTTGGTGGTGAATATCTCTTGTGAGGGTTCGACGGGGAGTGAGCTGCGCACGATTGTGGCGTAGAAATTGCTTGTATTGGCGAACACATTGCTTGTGGCCGATACGGTGAATGTGAGCGAGGGCTCTTCGACACCCTCGACAGCGACGCTCTGTGCTTGTGTCGAGCTTGCTGTGATGCTCTCCTTGCCCGCGGGGGTGATGCTGACATCTGTTGTGCCTGAGCTTACAAAATTTAGGCGGTAGCCCTCTATTGAGTAGCCTTCGTCGGCGCTGATGCTGTATGTTGCTGTGTGCAGGCCGTTTACGGCTGCTCCGGCAAGGCAGGTAAAGAGCTGAATGTCGCCATTGTCGTTGTAGGCAGCCATATTGTTGCGTGCCGCGGTCTCGGCAAGGGTTATCTTGGGTGTTTGTGTCGATTGCCACGTTGATGCCCACGTCCCTACGGTGTTCGATGCTGTCCAGCTGCCTGTCAGGGTGTTTATGGGGTACTCGGCTTGTGCAAATTGTATGTTGAGGGTCGAGCCTGCGTCGGCGCCGCCGTTCCAGAATGCGAGTTTGTTGTCGCGGTTGTTTACTTTGTTGTTGCGGTAGCCTTTCTCGTACATATAGTAGTAGGTGGTGCCCTCGCCGAGGTCGCTCGATGATTGGAACATCCATAGGTCGGTGTAGCCGTTGGGGATGGCTTTTGCATCGACAAGGATGGGGTAGGCTGTACTGCCTGTGGTGCCTGTCATTGTGGTGGGGGCTGCAAGCACTTTTGTGGCGCCTGCTTGTTTGTTGTAGAGGCGGTAGCCGTTGGTGTTGTCGCCGGTGAATGCCCACAATTGTGCGTCGTCGGTGGCGCTCGATATTACGTTGTCGAGTGCAATGTGGTTGCTTGTGCCGTTGTTGTCGATGACGTAGCCGTTGGCGCCTATCTGGAGGGTGTACCACGTTGTGCCTTGTGCAAATTGGTTGTCGGCAATGGTGGTGGTGTTGAATAGTTGCTCGACGGTGCCTTGTTGCTTGTCGGCTACCTCGAGGGTTACATCGACTATTGTTCCGCGGTTGGTATCGAGGCGGTTGCCGGCATCGGTGCATCCTGCGGGGTCGATGCTGTTCCAATCAATTTTGAAGCGCATACGGTATGTGCCTTTTGTGGTTGGGGCAGTGAATGAGGGGAGTGCTACGGTGTTGTTGCCGTTGTTCTCGCCAGCGCTGTTGCGCCACGCTCCGCCGCCGTCGGGGTTGGTGTTGTAGGCCGAGTAGCTGACAAGGTCGTCGGTGGGGCTGTAGCCGTCGGCGCCGATGCCTGCTGTGAATCCGTTTTTATCGGTGTCAATATATACGTAGGCGTGCATCCACACAGCGCCGTAGCCGGCTGTGGGAAATACTTCGTCGCCTGCACCTACTTTCAGTGTTACGCTTTTGGTGGCATCGACGTATAGTTGTGTCAGTTCGTTGCTGCTGAGTTTATATTCGGCGGTACCGTACGAGGGGCTTTCGAGTTTTACAAAATTTAAAGGGCGGTCGCCGCCCTTTGTTCCTGTGTAGTTTGGTGTGTAATCGAGGGCGCTTGTGTCGCCGTCGCCACCTTCATTGCTTATGAGTTCGATACTGTATTTGCATCCTGCGTCTGTTGTGTTGGTTCCGCTGCCCCAATTGAATAGTTTGTAGCTCTGTCCTGCGGTTGTTTGGTTGAATTGTGCAGTGCCGCTTACGATGATAAAGTAACCGGGGGCATCGGCGGGCTTTAGTGTCCAGCCTTTTGTGGGGGGCGATGCTTGTGTGCGTAGCGCTGTGTTGTTGCTGCTCGATGGGGAGATGTACGATGCGTCGCTGTAGTTGATAATGTCGTATGTGCCGTCGCTACGCTCGACGAATTTCCATTTTGCGGCGTTGGTTACTGTTTTTTCGCCGTAAATCTCGTTGCCTGTGCCTTTTGAGGTGGCGTAGCGGCCTTCGCGCAGCGGGGTGCTCAGTGTGTAGTAGTAGCTTGTCTCGTTGTTGCTTGCGAGGGGCTGGTTGAGGGGTGTTGTGGGGTAGTAGGCTTTAAATGCGTCGAGTGCGTCGCTGAGCTCTTTGGCTTGACGGTTGCGCTCCTCGGCGCTGAGCTCTTGCTCGAGGGTGGCCTCAATCTTGGCAATTACCTCACGCAGGGCTGCTGCTGTTGCGGGGTTGTAGTATCCGGGCTTTTCGCCTGTTACGCCCGTGATGAATTTTTTTATCTCGCTTATGCTGGCTGCTATTTGCTCGGCTGCTTCGTCCTTGCATTTGTTGGGCGAGTAGATGAGGCCGTCAACGGCGTCTCGGCCGTCGAGGTCGGTGAGTACGAATGTGAACATCCATTTGTTCAGACGCACGCCGCCTGCTGCTACGTAGGGTAGTTTGATGAATACTTTGTTCCAACCGGCGTTAAGCCGTACTTTTACGGGCTTGCGGGCGGTGAAATTCTCGTTCCTTAGGTCAACCTCGTTGTTGATGCTCTTGCCGCTGTTGTCCCACGTGGGGGGGAGGATTTCTTGGTCGTTGAGCCAGATGCGCGAGCCTTTGCGGTCCCATTTGCCTTTGTCGGGGGCGGTGTCTTTCTCGCTGCGACCGTAATTCTGGAATTCTATCTGTGCGCCTACGCTCTGTGCTGTTTCGCTATATACGTAGGTCCAAGCGTAGGCTGTTGTGTTCAGCTGGGGGTTGCTGAAATATGTGGGGATTGTCGAGCCCCACGTGTGGCGCAAATAGATGCCGGCGCCTGTTGCCATTCCTGTGGAGTAGGTTACGCCATCGACGGTGTAGCTCTCTTTCGGTCCCTCGGTCTCGGGGGCGAATTGTGCGTTCATATCTCCGCCGTTGGGGAATGCGTCAGTGATGCGCCAGCGTACGTTGGTCTGTTTGACGTATGGGATGGGTTCGTCTTTCAGTGAGTTGGCCTTGTGGAAGAGGAAACGGCGCTCCCAATCGGCAAATTCGTTGTACTCGTCGCCGCTGTTGGGGAGGGTTGTTCCGCCTACCTCGATATATTGCTTGCCGCCGCCTATCCAGCCGCGCTCGGCGCTTGCTATTACGTTGGCGTACATATTATTCTGTTTGATAATGTCCTCTTCGGTGGGTGTCTTGCGGTCGTTCCAATAGGCCGAGATTGTGCCGGCGATGTTTTTGTTGCCTTGCTGCTCGTAGTAGATGTTGCTGCGGTAGATGCCTACAACGTCGGCAAATACATCGAAGTGGTTGGTGTAGTTGTAGCGGCAGTCGATGTTGGCTTTGCCGTTAATCTGACGTCCTGCGGTGCTCCACATTTGTGTCATATCGGCATCGGTGCTGCCGACGTTCACTCCCGAGATGGGGTTCCACACTACTACTTTTTTGCCTTTATTGTGCAGATGTCCGGTCATTATGCCGAGGAAATTGGGGTAGGTGATGCCTTTCTCGTCGGCGCCTATGTGAATGTAGGGTGCGTCGGGGAAGAGGGCGACAACCTCGTCGAGTATTACTTTGAGTGCTGCTACGCCTTTGTCGGTCTGCATATCATAGCCCATTGCGCGAACGAAGGCTTCGCTGTGTCCGGGCATATCAATTTCGGGGATTATTGTGATGCCGTATTTCTTGGCGTGTGCTGCAACCTCGCGGCACTGCTCTTGTGTGTAGTATTTACCGGGGAAGCGTGTCATTGAGGCATCGCTTGTGAGCTGTGGGTAGGCGTTTATCTGCAAGCGCCACGCTTGATTCTCGGTAAAGTGCCAATGGAAGCAGTTTACTTTGAAGCGCGAGAGTAGCTCGATGTGTTTCTTCAGCTCGGGTACGCTTATGAATGAGCGTCCGACGTCGTGCATATATCCGCGCAGCTTGAATGCGGCCCAATCTTTTATGTCAACGGCCTCTATGGCTGCTGTGCTTTCGTATCCCTCGGCCAGCTGCGTAAGGGTCTGTGTGGCGCGTATAACGCCGATGGGCTTTACTGCGGTGATGGTGATGCTCTCGTTACGAACGGCGATTGTGTAGGCCTCGTTGTCGAATCCCGAGAGCTCGTAGTCGTATGCGCCCTCTATTTTATCGACTATTGTTACTGTTACCTCGGCGCCGTTGGTGCCAACGGTGCAGCCTGTCGATGCAAAAAATTCTTCGAGTAGGGGGCAGGCCTCGACGCCGTTGTATTTTATTGTTACGGGACGGCCGAGGGCAAATGAACCTTGTTGTTTGGTAATCTCGTGCGGTTTGGGCAGAAGATGGGTTATCTTTGCTTCTGCGGGCATTATGGCCAGCAGTAGTAGCGCTGTTAGAATAGCAAGAGTTTTTTTCATTTTTGATAATTATTAAGGTTATTATTCTTTGCTTTATTGTGTTTTTCTGTTTTATGCAAAGTCAGTGAAAGGCGAGTGCAGATTAAAAGAAGAGTTTACTTATTCTTTTTCTTTGCCGAGCCGCATCCTGAGTTATGCAAATGTATTAAATTTTTTTAAAAAACAAGAACATTATCCCTATGCTAAATGATATTATAAAATATAAATATATTTTTGGTTAAAATTCGACTCAGTAGCAAAAAGGTGTGGTCGAGATAATTCTATTTATCACCTTCTCGGAGTGCATATGCGGCTATTCTCTCTTTCACATTATACTTTAGGACTTACTTTTTTTCAGAAAAAAGTAAGCAAAAAAACTGCACCTAAAGAAATTGTCGCGGCGCCTCCTTTGCTCGTGTGCCAATAGTGCGCTCACTCGGTCGGAGGCTTGCTTGTCATTTCGGTTTACGATTGTTTTAAGGGTGCTGCGGACCGCCCTCACTTAGTCGCTTGTAAACAAGCGTCTAAGTAGCGGTTAAACATACCTCGCACTTTTTCCTTAAAACAATCGTACCTACATTGAAATTCTATTTTATGGTGCAATAAATTAAAAGTTACCTCTTGTACGTATTATATGCAGCTGTTCTTGATGGTGAAAAATAGATTATTGATTCTTACCCACAGTAAATTTCTACTGAGCCTATATTCGCTGTTTTTACATAGTCTGAAT
>JAZSIU010000017.1:0-93742 GCA_045533955.1 Bacteroidaceae bacterium | reverse complement strand
CGCTTTTGAGTATTTCTACGATGGAATATACTATACCAGACTTCTGCCGCACAACGAGGAAGAGTACAAACGAAAATATGAGAATCGGAATTACAGAATCGATTTTGATGATTACAGAGACGCCGATTTGGAGTAAGAAGGTACTATTACTGACAAAAGCAGTGGAACTGTTTCTAAAGGATTGATGCTTGACAATAATAGATATTCACACCGATAACAAATAGTCTTTTATCGTCGAATATGTATTTCTCAAACACAGCGTATCGAAACAACAATATTGATTATCAACGTATTAAAAGACAAATTAAATTCTTCGACGAGGCTCATTAAAAATTTAAAAATCACAATGCACAACATTTTAGAATAAACTTTTTTTGATTCTTATTTTTTTATACTACATTTGCCACGAACCTTTAATATCAAAAAAAGACATTTAACGCTGTCTAAACATTTAATATCAACAATTATTATGGGAAAATTCGTTATCACAAAGCGCAAGAACGGCGAATTTCAATTCGACCTTAAAGCAACTAACGGTCAGGTAATTCTCTCGAGCGAGGGCTACACAACGATGGCAGCTTGCAAGAACGGAATTGAGTCGGTAATGAAAAATGCAGCCGACGAGGGCCGCTTCGAGCGCAAAGAGGCCAAGAACGGCAACCCCTATTTTGTTCTGAAAGCAGGCAACGGCCAGATTATCGGCACCAGCGAGATGTATTCAAGCGAGGCTTCACGCGATAATGGCATTGCTTCTGTTATGAAGAACGCCCCCGAGGCCGAGGTTGTTGACGAGACTGTTTAAGTAAAGAAAACAGTGCTGGCAATGTTACGCCGCGACAAACTCTTCTCGTTTGTCGCGGCGTTTTTTTCAGAGCCTCTGCCCGAGGCTACTTTTTTGTCTCTTTCTTAGCCGGTTCGCACTGCTTAGTCTGAGTGGCACACTGCTTTGTTGAGGTACATTTTGCATCCTCTTTCTTCTCTTGTTTTTTCTTGTTGTCCATAAGGCTTAATTTTTGTTGGTTATTAAAAGATTCCGAATTTTATAAAAAAGTGGTTACTTTCCGGTATAAGCGTGAACCTTGTCTTTAGCCTCGGCAGCCTTGTCGGCAATGGCATCGGCTATCTTCACTGCTGCATCGGCAGCCTTGTCGCGAGCATCGTCCAGCAGGCAGCACTGCCCGTCGTGCAGGCCGGCACATATTGCGGCACGCAACTCTTTGGCTTTTTTAGAGGTTGCGCAGCGATAGATTACTGCGCCGGCAAGGGAGCCTATCATCAGCCCCACCCAAAATTTAGAATTTCCCAAAATCATAATGATAACACTGTTAATAGTTAATACTAAATGGCTTATAGCTCTCTATTTGCTATAAATGAAACGACCGCAGACGAGAAAGGTTCGTCGCGCGAGGCGGGTATTAACATCAATTTTTGGAAATTAAGAGAAGAGCATCATTGATAATGATAACAAAGAGGTGAGATTGTTCTATTTTGGTTTGTCCGATAAGAAAAAAGTTTCCGGGGCCGACTATTATTTTGTCGCCTCGGATTCTATCTGTTGCAGAGCCTCTTGTGCAGCCCTCTGCTGACTTTCGCGCTTCGAGAATCCCTCGCCGTGCCCCATCACCGCCCCATCCACAAGGACGTCGCTCACAAAATAGGGCCCATCGGGCCGCATCTCCTCGCTGCACAACACAAAGGATATCTGCCGATGCTCCTTCTGCGACCACTCAATGAGCCTGCTTTTGAAATTCTTATCGCTCACAAGAAGCGATTCAATATCGGCAAGTGCGTCAAAAACGCGCTCGAAGAGAAAGGTGCGGCATTGGTCGTAACCGCGGTCGATATATATTGCGCCCACAAGCGCCTCGAATGCGTTACCATAGATGTAACTATTGTGCTGATGCGTCTGCTCATCGGCAATGACAAATTTATCGAGCCCCATCCTCACTGCAATGTCGTTGAGGCTTTCGCGGCACACGAGCCTGCTGCGGGCCTTCGACAAAAAACCCTCGCGCTCTTTACCGAACCTCGCATACAGATAGTCCGAGGCTACGGAGCCCAACACGGCGTCGCCCAAAAATTCGAGCCGCTCGTTGCACGAGAGCTTGCGCTTGCCGCCCGTGGCACGCGAACTGTGTGTGAGCGCCATTTTATAGTGCCTGATGTCGCGCGGCAGGAATCCCAACAGCGGGTACAATAAATAATAAGACTCGCTATCCTTGCGAAATAGGAGTCTTATTCTATCTAAAAGGTTTTTCAACTGCTTATCTGTTTTCAATTTTCTTGAACGCTATGCAAGCATTGTGGCCGCCGAATCCGAATGTGTTTGATATTGCCACATTTATGGGGCGCTTCTGTGCCTTGTTGAAAGTAAAGTTCAGATTATAATCAATCTCGGGATCCTCGTCGCCCTCGGTGAAGTTTATTGTCGGGGGGACGGTGTCGTTCACCATTGCAAGCACTGTAATCACAGCCTCGAGCGCGCCGGCTGCACCCAGAAGGTGTCCGGTCATCGACTTTGTCGAGCTTATGTTCAGTTTGTAGGCGTGCTCGCCAAAAACACTCTTTATTGCTTTTACCTCGGCAATATCACCTGCGTAGGTCGATGTTCCGTGCACGTTGATGTAATCGACATCCTCGGGCTTGAGGCCGGCCTCATCGATGGCATTCTGCATCACGCGGATAGCACCGTCGCCCTCGGGGTGAGGCGCTGTCATATGGTGAGCGTCGGCGGTGAGACCCGAACCGACAAGCTCGGCATATATTTTGGCACCGCGGGCCACTGCGTGCTCATATTCCTCGAGCACCAAGCAAGCTGCACCCTCGCCAATGACAAAGCCGTCACGGCTCTTGCTGAAGGGGCGCGACGCTGTCTGAGGTGCGTCGTTGCGCACCGACAGAGCGTGCATTGCGTTGAATCCACCCACTCCCGTGGGGCAGATGGCAGCCTCGGAGCCTCCGGCCAGCATCACATCGGCACGGCCCAAACGAATTTGGTCGTAAGCATCAATTATGGCATTCGAGGCCGATGCACAGGCCGATGTTGTTACATAGTTGGGGCCTTTTAGGCCGTAACGGATTGATATAATGCCGGTTGTCATATCCGAAATCATCTTTGTGATGAGAAACGGAGAGAAACGCGGCCCCTTCTCGGGATTCTGGAAATAGGGCTCGAGTTCATCCTCGAGAGCACGTATTCCACCTATTCCCTCGCCATATACCACTCCGATGCGTGTACAATCCTCCTTCTCAAAGTCGAGGCCGCTGTCGGCGATGGCCTGCACAGCCGAATCGACGCCAAAATGTGTGTCGCTGTCAACTTTGCGCGCCTCGCGTCCAAGCTGTGCCTTTGAATCGAAGTCTTTTACCTCGCAAGCAAATTGTGTTTTAAAAAGGCTTGAGTCGAAACGAGTAATAGGCCCTGCTCCACTTACTCCATTTGAAACGTTGTCCCAAATTGTAGCAATATCATTGCCTACCGGAGAAACGGCACCAAGACCTGTTACAACTACTCTTCTTGATTTCATCTATTAGAATAGTTAGGTTATATGTAATATAGAGAGAGTGGGTCGATTACTTCTCGGAAACCATCTTCTCTACATACTTAACTGCATCGCCTACAGTTGCAATGTTCTCGGCCTGATCCTCGGGGATAGAGATGCCAAACTCATCCTCAATCTCCATAATGAGCTCTACGCGGTCGAGTGAATCTGCGCTAAGGTCATTTGTGAAACTTGCCTCAGATGTTACCTCTGACTCTGATACACCGAACTTCTCAACGATAATAGCTTTTACTCTTGCTTCAATTTCTGACATAGTTGTATAATTTTAGAATTATAAATTGTTAGTGCTGCAAAGGTATGGCAAAAATCATAAACTGCCAAAAAAATAGCGAAAAATCGTGATGTTTTCTTGCACATTCACCCTTTTTTGTGCAAAACAGAATGTTTTTTAACTATTTTCAGTCTAAAAACAGGACTTTTTATGCCTTTTGTCTTATTCTATTTTTATCTTAAAGGCCGATGGTTCGCGCCGCAGATTGTAGTTGTTACGCAGCGTCTCGAATTTCTGCGGGGCATTCTTCAGCGCCGTTGTATCGTCCAATGGATTATAGATAGAGAGTAGCGCCGCGGGCATTGAGGCAGCGCGCACGCAAGGCTCGACGGGCGCGGGCAATTGCATCAGTGGCAAAGGGCCGCTGTAATTTGTGTATCGGGCAAAGGCCTCGACCATCATTCGGCTGGCGTTCATCTTGCCCTCGGCCGAGTATCCTGCAATATGAGGCGTCGCGATAAAGGCTCGTTGCAGAAGGTCGAGACTGAGGCGAGGCTCGCCCTCCCACACGTCCACCACCGCAGCCGACACTTTTCCGTCGGCTACTGCCGTGCACAGGGCCTCATTATCGACCACGGGGCCGCGCGAGGCGTTTATCAAAAGGGGGCAGCGACGCAACGATGCAAAGAAAGCCTCATCGGCAAGATGGTAGCTCGGATGTTCGCCCCCTCGACTGAGAGTAGGATGAAATGTGATAATATCGCACTCCGAGGCAACATCCTCGAGCGAGGAAAATCCCTGCTCGCCCCCTGCCTCACGCACAGGGTCGTTAAGCAGCACTCTCATCCCCTCGCCGCAGGCCCACCGCCCGACACGTGAGCCTATCTGTCCCACACCCACAATGCCTATCGCAAGTTTGTCAAGGGCACAGCCACTCTCGCGCGCCCACGCATAAATGGCCGACTGCACATATTGCAGCACAGCATCGGCGTTACAGCCGGGAGCATTAGTCCACTCTATTCCACGAGCGCTGCAATAGTCGGCGTCAATATGGTCGTACCCAATGGTAGCCGTCCCAATGAAGCGCACGGCGGTGCCATCGAGCAACTGCGCACCGCACAGCGTACGCGTACGCACAAAAAGCGCCTCGGCACGGTCAAGATGTTCGCTTGTGATGGCGTCGCCCGCATAAGCATCCACACTGTGTCCCATCTGCTGCAAGGCATCGGCAAGATAGGGGATTTTTTCGTCAATAACAATCTTCATTATATTCCTTCTACTTATAGTACAAAAACGCCCCGTGATAACAAAAAGCCCCGGTCGGAAGAGCCTTGGCAGGCACCCCGCAGCGTTTATCGTCGTAAATATAGCTACTTTTCGTTTAATATTTTGTCAATATCGCAAAGTTTAACTACATTCGCACATAATATCCCAAAATATCATACACAATGAAAGCATTTACAGAAATCAGTTGGCCCATATTCAACGAAGCAATTGCCGACTACCACAAGACCGACAACGTAGATACCCCCATCAATAACCCCTATCCGATGAAGAGCATCGAGTACTATCTGTATCTAAAATGCTGGATAGATACCGTACAGTGGCACTTTGAGGATATTATCAGAGACCCGCAGATTGACCCCGTCGAGGCACTCACACTCAAGCGCCGCATCGACAAGTCCAATCAAGACCGCACCGACCTTGTCGAGCTCATCGATAGCTATTTCCTCGACCTTTACAAGGACGTTACCCCCTCGAGCGACGCCACCATAAACACCGAGAGCCCCGCTTGGGCCGTCGACCGCTACTCCATCCTCTCGCTAAAGATATACCATATGAAAGAAGAGGTACAGCGCACCGACGTCAGCGACGAGCATCGTGCAAAGTGTCAGGCCAAGCTCGACGTACTCTGCGAGCAGTACAAGGATATGACAATCTCGATAGGTCAGTTGCTCGACGACATTGCAGCCGGACGCAAATATATGAAGGCGTATCGACAGATGAAAATGTACAACGACCCCTCACTGAACCCCGTTCTTTATGGAGCAGGCAAAAAATAACGAGCAGCGCACAATCCTAATCACACGATTCTCGGCCGTGGGCGATATTGCAATGACAGTGCCAATGCTCTACTCGCTCGCAGCCACCTATCCGCAGCACCGCTTCGTGATGGTGAGCCGCAAAAGATTCGGGCAGTTTTTCATAAACGCGCCCCGCAATCTGCTGTTCCACGGCGTCGACCTCGACAATTACAAAGGGGCGCTCGGGCTGCGCAGGCTCTACAAAGAGCTCAACGCCGAATACTCCCCCTCGGCCTTTGCCGACCTTCACGACGTACTGCGCACCAAAATACTGCGTATGTTCTTTGCCCTCGCCGATGTGCGCACCGAGCACATACTAAAGGGACGCATCGAGAAGAGGCGCCTAACGCGTCAGAGCAACAAGCAGAAAGAGCCACTGACAAGCACCTTCGAGCGTTACCGCGACGTCTTTACGCGCTTGGGGCTCCCCTTCGAGCCCTGCTTCGTCTCGCTCTTTGGACGCGAGCGTGGCGATATTAGCGAATTTTCCGACACACTGCCCCCCAAAGGCAGCGACAAATGGCTGGGAGTAGCCCCCTTTGCCCGCCACAAAGGCAAGATATACCCCATAGAACTTATGCGCCGCGTGGTCGAGCAGCTGTCCAAGCAAAAGGGGATAAAAATCATCTGCTTCGGCAACGGCGCCGAAGAGGAGCTTGTGGCCAACAGTTGGTGCCGCGAGTTTGACAATGTAATATCCTTCATCGGCAAGAGCAATTTCGGCGGCGAGCTGCGCCTCATAAGCCATCTTGACGCAATGCTTTGTATGGACTCGGCCAATATGCATATGGCATCACTCGTCAACACCCCCGCGCTATCCATTTGGGGCGCAACGTCGCCTTTGGCAGGTTTTTTGGGGTGGCGTCAGAAAGAGGAGGACTGCATACAGCTGCCCCTCGAGTGTCGTCCCTGCTCCATATTCGGCGACAAGCCCTGCCGCTACGGCGACTACCGCTGTATGGACATTCCCCCACAGAAGATAGCCGACATTATCATAAAAAAGCTACAACTATAATCAACGCAATAAGATGGACAACACCCTGTTAGAAGCGCGCAAAGACCCTATGGGACGCGCCATAGCCGACTATCACACAAGCGGCAAGGCCGCCAAGCTGCGCGTGCTATCGTCAATGTTCTACGAGGATGAGATTCCCGTCGCCACCCTCTTCCGCAGCTACGACGAGATGCCCACGCTCGAGAAAACAATGATACAGATGGCTCGCGGACGCGTGCTCGACGTCGGAGCAGGCTCGGGATGCCACTCGCTCGAGCTTATGGAGCGCGGGCACGAGGTTGTTGCCATAGATATTTCCGAGCTGTCGGTGCAGGTGATGCGCGAGCGAGGAATAGAGGCCCGCACAATAAATTTCTTCGACGAGACTTTTGACGAAAAATTCGACACCATACTAATGGCAATGAACGGCGTCGGCATTGTGGGAAAAGTGGAGCGTATGCCACAATTTATGCGCTGCGTGAAGCGCCTGTTGGCCCCCGATGGGCAGTTGCTGTTAGACTCGTCCGACCTACGCTATATTTTCGAGGAGGAGGATGGCTCATTCTGCATCGACCTTGCCGACAAATACTATGGCGAGGTTGATTTTGAGATGCGCTACAAAGGCGTAAAAGGCGCCACATTCGATTGGCTGTACATCGACTTTGAGACGCTTGCTTACTATGCCACCGCCGCCGGCCTCAAATGCGAAAAATGTGCCGAGGGCGACCACTACGATTATGTGGCACGAATAAGCCGATAGAAGCAGCAGCCGAGAATAAGATTATAAGATAATCCCGCAGTAATTTTCGAAAAAAACTCACGGTCGTCGCACAAAAAAAGAGCGTAAAAAACAATTCGCGTGCAACTAAAAAAAACACAGCAGCGGCAGCCGAGGCAACAGACAAAAGCACCTTTTGTAAAAGCCAACAAACAAAAACACTCCCCCAAAAAAAATCGGAGGAGTGTTTATTGTGCAACAGTTTCTGCGTCCTATAATTTAAGCCACTGCTGAGGGTTCAGCTTCTGCTTCTCCTTGCGCAGCTGGAAGAGCAGTCGCGTGTGCCCCGAGGCATCGCGCGCAACGTCGCCGATGATTGTCCCGGCGCTCACCTTCTGACCATTCTTTACGTGTATCTTTTCGAGCTGACAATAGACCGAGATATACTTATCGTGGCGCACAAGTACCAACGCATAGTCGTCGTTACGATAAACGGCAGCCACCTGCCCCTCGAAGATACAACGTGCCTGAGCGCCGTCGCGTCCCTGAATAACTATTCCTCCATTGTCGATGAGCACATTACCTTTTCCCATCACGCCCTTGCGCTTGCCAAAATCGGATACCACGTGATAAGGCCCCGTTACGGGCACGGGCAATCGGCCCTTGTTCTTTATAAAATCGGCGTTCAGCTTGCCCACCCCGGCATTGGAGCGCTCGGCCGACGAGGCAGAGGTTTTTCCGCCGCTCTTTGCTGCGCGGGCGCGGGCCTCAGCCTCCTCGCGCTTGCGTTGCGCCTCAATCTCGGCCTCTATTATGCGGTCAATCTCGGCATTTAGTTTGCTTAGCTGCTTGCGCTGCTTCTCGAGCTCCTTTTGCACCTTTTTCGACTCGCGCTGCAACTCCTTCACCAGCGTGCGCTGCTCCTTTTCGAGCCCCTGAAGATGGTCGCGCTGCTGCTCGTGCTGCTGCAACGAGGCACTTTTCGATGCACGCACGGTGTCGAGGGCGGCGCGCTTCTCGTTCAGTATGTTAATGTATTCTATAAGCTCGGTGCCTATTTTGCGGTGCGCGTTCATATAGTTGCCTATGTAACGGTAACGGCGCACCATTGTATTAAAATCCTTGGCCGATACGATGAAGAGCATCTTATCCTGAAAGGTCGCGTGGTGTCGGGCGCGACGCAGCGCCTCGGCATACTCGCCTCGGGCCACCTCGACGGCCTTTTCATTAACTGCAACCTCTTCGTTGAGCGCGGCGATTGTATCGTCCAGCATTTTCAGCTCGTCGTTCAACAGCTGGGTAAGCTGTTTATTGTCTTTTATGCGGGCGTTTATAAGCTCAAGATTCTGCATCTTGCTCTTTACATCCTTTTGCGACGATTTTAGGATGCTCTCCTTTTCGCTTATCTCCTTTTGCAGATTACCTGCGCGGCGACGCATCTCCTTGACGCTCTTCTGTCCAAAAGCGGTCCCCGAGAATGTCAGAAGCAGTAAAAAGAGAAGAAGGTTTTTTATTCTGTATCGGCTCATTGTCTGTCGTATTTTTCGGGACTAAGATAATATTTATTATTGCATCTGCCGAATATTTGCGGCACTATTTTATTTTGTCCAACAGACGCCCCGGGGCTAAGCGCTTCATCGAGCCCGTGTCGGTGCTCTTGAATGTGAATCGTCCCTCGCGTATATTGCTCAGTTGCAGACGCAGTTTAAGCGGCGTACCCACCCCCTCGACCGCAAACTGAATATCGGTGGGGAAGCTGCGCCCCTCAATGGCTGTAAAGCCGCTGTACAGGCAGTTTACCTTTACCGTCTCGTTGTAGAGACCCTCGGTCTCGACAAGTTCGCCCGTTACTGCGTCAAGATAGAAGGTATATTGCATAGGGCCCCTTTTGGGCGTTACAAGCGATACGTCGTTGCCCGCACGGGTAATATTCATTGTGGGCAGCGCCTCGAGGGCCGATGCTCCCTCGGGGGTAAAGGGTACGTTCAGCAGAATAGATTGCAGGATGTTATACCCCAAGCCCGCCTCGCGGAACAACGCAACCGACGAGTAGTCTATCGAGGCATATTCATCATCGACCTTGTTTATTATCTGTGCCGTGGTGGGGGTAAGTTCAATGCGTGCAATCTCGAAAAGCCCCAGCGCCGACACTCCTATGCGCACGCCCCTCTCCTGCTCAATACCCAACGTTCCGCTTGCCGAGAGTTTCTTATTGCCAATCTCGGCCTTTAGTTTCAGTTTCGAGGAGATGCTCGCAGGCGTCGGAGCAAAGGCCTGCATACGCCCAAGCTCGGCCAGCGTAATGTTCCCTTTTATGGTGCCCTCGGTGGGACTTTTTGTCGAACGGCAGCCGCTCACGGCCAATGCCACCACAAAGAGCAGCAATAGTATTCTATTTTTTCTTCTTTCCATCGGGGATATATTTTCGGCGTTTAATCTTCTTTTCGATTATTTTAGACGTATCGCCCTTATCACGAGCCTTTTTCCACAACTCCACCGCCCGCTGAATATCGCCGCACTTTGCGAAAACATCGCCGCAATGGGCATAGAGTACGGCATCTTTATCGGCCTCACTGCCCAAAGAGAGCAGTTTCTCGGCGTATGCCTTTGCTTCCTCGTAGCGTTCGAGCCTAAAGAGTATCCACATATATGTGTCGATATATGTAATATTCTCGGGCTCGGCCACAATTGTCTTATGGCTCATCTCAAGGGCCCGTTCAAGCTCGCAGCCGTCGAGTGCAAGAAAGTAAGCATAGTTGTTCAGAACCCCTATATTGTCCTTGTTATAGACAAGCGCCGTGTCGTAGGCAAGATAGCCGGCCTGTGCATCGCCAAGCTCGCGTCGAAGGTCGCCCACGAGCGAGAAAAGGTCAGATACAAACTCGGCTGCATCGTTGTCGGTGCGTATCGCAAGGCCCTGCTCGAGAATCTCGAGAGCCTCGCTGTTCCTCTCTCTGTTGTACAGCGAGACGCCCTTAAAATAGTATAAATCCAATATCTCGGGATTGTACAGTATGGCAGTGTCGCAGCGCTGTATAACCTCGTCGTAATTCTCGCTCTTTATGGCCGAGAGAAGCAGTTGCATCTGCGCATAGTAATTCTCGGGCTCGTATTTCAGGATTGTCTCGAGCACGGGGTTTATGCTATCCTGCGGCTGCTCCTTCATTGCCATATAACGTGCAAGAATCTCACCCGTTAGCGATTGATAGACGGGAATCTGCATCAGACGGCGCATAAGGTCGATGCCATAATGCACGCCGCCGGTCGTCTGCTCCTTGTAGGCCACGAAGCGTACAATAAGTTCGCCGCGTTCCTCGCCCGTGAAGCGTTCATTGAAAAGCAGACGCTCGACAGCCTCGGTAAAGAGCGTATCGTTGCCCAGACGCTGATAATAGTCGGCAAAGGATTTTTGTGCAAGCACGTTGGTCGAGTCGGCCCTGAGCACATTGTTATATAGGTCGAGAGCCTTCAGAGTATCGCCAAATTCTAAATATGTGCCGCCCAGAAAAACCTGTGTCGAAAGGTCGTCGGGATATTCGTCAATGAGTCCCTGAAGCTCGCCTATCGCCTTTTCCTTATTGTGCATAAGCATATAAAGGCGGTACTTTTTCAGTGTCAGCTGCTCGTTCTTACCCTCGATGCGCTCGACATTGTCCAAGGCCTCGACGGCGCGCATATAATCGGCCTTATCCGTATAGGCCGAGGCGAGTGCCGCAAATACCCAACTTTTCGAGCCAAAATCCCGCGCCATTGCCTCGTAAGTCTCTATGGCCTTATCGGCAAGGCCTTCCTCTTCGTAAAGCATTGCCAGCATCGAGCGATAGTAGAAATTACCGGGGTCGCCCTCGGCTGCACGCCTCACCATTGCCAACGCCTCCTCTTTGCGTCCCAAATAGGCGTACATCGAGGATAGCTCGTACGAGACGGCCGCCGATGAGGGCTGCAACGAGAGACAATGCTCGAGCAGTTCGAAGGCCTCGTCGTAACGCTCTTGGTCCCGCAGCGAGAGTGCCTCAAGAAAAAGATAGTCAAACGCACGCTCGCGGGCAACAGCCTCGCACGTATCGAGACGGTGGCACAGGGTATCACCATCGGCCTTCTCTCGGGCCGACGACGGCTGCACAAAGAGCAGCAACAGCAATAGAGCAATGACTATGCGCATAGCCCTCAGACGCCTGTATGTCCGAAGCCCCCTTCGCCGCGCTCGGTGGCCCCAAGCACCTCGACGGGCTGCCACTCTATCTGCTCGTGTCGGGCAACCACCATCTGTGCGATGCGCTCACCATCGGCAATTGTAAAGGGCTCCTCGGATAGGTTAACCAATATCACACACACCTCGCCTCTGTAATCAGCATCAATTGTGCCGGGCGAGTTAAGCACCGTAACGCCTTTTTTTATTGCAAGGCCGCTGCGCGGACGTACCTGCGCCTCGTAGCCTGCGGGTAGCGCCATAAAAAGCCCTGTGGGTACCAACGCACGTTGCAGAGGCCTCAGCACAATAGGCTCGTCGATGTTTGCTCTTAAATCCATCCCGGCCGAGAGGTCTGTTGCGTATGTAGGCAGCGGGTGCTTCGAACGGTTGATTATCTCTACTTTCATAGTTTGCTATTTTAGGAAATTAAACAGTTTCTTAAATTGAAAACTCCGAAAGCATTATTTTGTTTCGGAGTTCTCTATTCTGTTTTTTTGTTATTCTATATTTTCTTTCTCTCTTGCCGGGAAGAACACCTTGTTAGCCCCCGAGGTCAAACTTATTGATGTGGGATTCTGCTTGGCAAAAGACTCAATATAACGCACATATTTATCCTCGATTATCTCGTTCACCGCTATAAAAATTCCCGTCTCCTCGACGTTTCCAAAGTCGGTATTTACTGCCGTTCCGAAAATTTTCATTGTGGGCGAGAGACCCATATAAGCATTCACCAACGGCGGAATGCTGAGCCCCACCTTGTGAACCTCGCTCTTTAGGATGCGATAATCGGCCTTAAAATTCTCGCCCGAGAGCACTGCTGCGAGGCCGGCCTCGTCCTCCTCGAATTGCAGCGGCGCAAAGGGCTCGATAAGGCGGTCGGGGTCGGCAAAGTGTTTCTTAAGGAAATAGAGTATAAGGTCGCGCGCGTGCTTGTTGTACGAGGGGTACATTGTAACCTTTCCGAACAGATATTTGACGTTGGGAATAACAACAGTGAGCGCTCCCAAGCCATCCCACAGATTGTCGAGGGCATAGAGGCTCTTCGAGCCCATACGTGTCGATTGATACTCGAGCGAGACGAACGAGCGCCCGAGCTCCACCGTTACGGGCAGAAACTCCTCGATAAAGCGGCGCGAGAATTTGAACATATTGTGCGCAGTGGCAAGGATGGGCTCGCCATTGGCGTCGAAGCGCACGTCGGCACCGTGAATAAAGCGGTAACCGCCCACAATATCATTGGCATCGGGATTCCACACTACAATCTGTTTGTAGGGATTCTCCATCGTATCAAATTCGTCAATATCGACCGATTTTCCGCTACCGCCACCCGCCGCACGGAAGGCAATCTCGCGCAGACGTCCAATCTCGCGCATTACATTGGGCGAGTCGGCTGCCGTAAGCACATATATCTCGTTGTTACTGCGATGGGTGAATCGCAAACGTTTATCCTCGGTAAGTTCGGCTCGAAGAAGTTCTTTCGGTACCGGAGCAATTATCTCTTCCATAGTATTAGAATTTTAAATTACTTTAGGCCATAAACAATATCTTGCACATATTGCGCCCACTCGGTAGGTTTACGACTGCTGTCGAATGCCTGCCAAGGGATGGGCTTGCCTATTGTAACTGTGAATTTTTTATTTTTATTCTTGAACATCTCATCGCTCAGATAAAGCATTGCTATATTGAATTTTATGCCGAGCATCTTATTGATGTTTGCCAAGCGATAGAAAAAGTCGGAATTTTGTCCCTCGAAATGTATGGGTACAATGTCGCGCTGCGTCTGAACGCTCTTTACGATGAATGTCTTTTTCCACTCAAGGTCGCGTATCACACCATTCTGCTTACGCGAGCATATTCCCGCAGGAAACATCACAATGTGATTGTCGCTCTCGAAGGCGGCCGTTACCTGCCGGGGAAGGTTGCGCGACTGCTTGCCCGTTTTGTTTATGGGAATAAAGAGGGATGCTATCTGTGGAATATTCATCAGTAGGTCGTTGACAAGGAATTTTATGCGTCCCTCGTAACGCTCGCCCAAGATAAGACCCAGCCCCAGCCCGTCCTGCGCACCCAGCGGATGGTTGCTGACGAATGTGAAGCGCCCACCGTCGGGCAGATTCTCGAGCCCGCGAATATCGAACGAGTTATTAAAAAACTCCATAAACGAGCGGATAAAATCGAGGCCGAATTTATCGCTGTTGGCCTTGAGGAAATAGTTAACCTCGTCCTGATGGATTATCTTCTTTAGATACGACACTAAGAATCGAGGTATATAACGTGCTTTTTTACCGGCTTTATCGGCCAGAATCTTCTCTACATCTATTTGAATAATTTTGCTCATATTCCCCGAATATAAATCTTTGCAAAATTACGCCTTTTTTCAATATTTACAAAATTATCATCATTAAATGAAAAGAGAGCGTGTCAGTTTTTTGACACGCTCTCTCGATTATTGTCATTGATAAATTTATCTATTACTCGTCGGCACCAAATTTTGCAATATCAAGAACAGCTCTTTTGTTGGCCATCAGACGGTCGTGGTCTTCTTTCGACCCGACGATTATGCGGCTAAAGTCGCGCTGTCCCGTACCGGCAGGAATAAGGTGTCCGCAGATTACATTCTCCTTCATACCCAACAGATAGTCGCTCTTCATATTTATGGCAGCCTCGTTCAGTACCTTTGTTGTCTCTTGGAACGATGCGGCCGACATAAAGCTCGAGGTCTGTAATGCGGCACGTGTAATACCTTGCAGAATCTGTGTAGATGTTGCGGGCACTGCGTCGCGCGATACTACGGGCTTAAGGTCGCGGCGCTTCAGAGCACTGTTCTCGTCGCGCAGCTTGCGGGCTGTAACAATCTGTCCGGCCTTAAGATTCTCGGAGTCGCCTGCATCGACAACGACCTTCTTGCCCCAAATGCGGTCGTTCTCCTCTTGGAAGTCGAGCTTATCAACTACCTGAAGTTCAAGGAAGCGTGTATCGCCGGGCTCGTTAATCTGTACCTTGCGCATCATCTGACGCACGATAATCTCGAAGTGCTTATCGTTAATCTTAACACCCTGCGAACGGTAAACGTCCTGTGCCTCGTTAACAATATACTCCTGCACAGCGGTGGGACCCTTGATGGCAAGAATGTCCGAGGGAGTTATTGCACCGTCCGACAGAGGCGTTCCTGCACGCACG
The DNA here is from genome assembly GCA_045533955.1 of Bacteroidaceae bacterium. Taxonomy (GTDB): domain Bacteria; phylum Bacteroidota; class Bacteroidia; order Bacteroidales; family Bacteroidaceae; genus HGM04593. The sequence goes on along the minus strand of JAZSIU010000017.1, from coordinate 78,800 downwards.
TAGTCGCCGTCCTGTACCAGAATCTGTTTCGAGAGGGCCACAAGGTATTTCTTCACGTCGCCAACCTTTGAGGTTACGATAATCTCGCGGTTACCACGCTTAACCTTACCCATTGATACCTCGCCGTCAATCTCGGATACAACTGCGGGGTTCGAGGGGTTACGAGCCTCGAAGAGCTCTGTTACTCGGGGCAGACCTCCGGTAATATCACCCGCGTTACCAAATACGCGAGGAATCTTAACGAGGACATCTCCGGCCTTAAGCACCTGATTGTTGTCAACCACTACGTGTCCGCCCACGGGCAGGTTATAGTTGTGCAGCGAGTTTCCATTCTCGTCGTTAATGTGGATGGTAGGAATCTTGTTCTTGTCCTTAGACTCGATGATAACCACCTCGTGAAGGCCTGTACTCTCGTCAGTCTCGACCTTATATGTAATATTTTCGATTACCGACTCAAACTCGACCTTACCGGCAACCTCGGTTACAATTACCGCGTTGAAGGGGTCCCAAGAAGCAACTACCTTTCCGGGCTCGACAAGCTCGTCTTCGGCAGCATAGAGTTTCGAACCGTAGGGGATATTGTGTGCCGAGAGTACAATGCCTGTGTTTACATCCACAAAGCGCACCTCGCTCAAACGGCTCACTACTATCTTAACGGGCGAACCGTCAATATCTATTGTATCTACCGTACGAAGCTCCTCAAATTTCAGACGTGATGTGTGCTTAGCCTTGATGCTTGCATCGGCAGCAATGTTGGCAGCGGTACCTCCGGCGTGGAATGTACGCAGAGTAAGCTGTGTACCCGGCTCACCGATTGACTGTGCCGCAATGACACCGACAGCCTCGCCCTTCTCGACCATACGCTGTGTGGCAAGGTTGCGTCCGTAACACTTGGCGCAGACACCGTGCTTCGACTCGCAGGTGAGCACCGAACGAATCTCGACGCTCTCTATGGGCGACTTTTCTATCTCATCGGCAATCTCCTCGGTGATAAGCTCGCCCGAAGCAACAATTAGCTTGCCTGTTGTGGGGTGGATAACGTCGTGTACCGATACACGGCCCATAATTCTGTCGCCCAGCTTGGCAACAACGTCGTCGCCGTTCTTAAGCGCTGTGCAAACAAGACCGCGCAGTGTACCACAATCCTCCTCGTTGATAATTACGTCGTGCGATACGTCAACCAAACGACGTGTCAAGTAACCGGCATCGGCTGTCTTAAGAGCGGTATCGGCAAGACCCTTACGCGCACCGTGCGACGAGATAAAGTACTCGAGCACCGAAAGACCCTCCTTAAAGTTCGAGAGAATAGGGTTCTCGATAATTTGTGCGCCCTCGGCACCGGCCTTCTGAGGCTTTGCCATAAGACCACGCATACCCGAGAGCTGACGAATCTGGTCGCGCGAACCACGGGCACCCGAGTCGAGCATCATATATACCGAGTTAAAGCCTTGGTCGTCGGCAGCAATTGTCTTCATAAGCACATCGGCAAGGTCGCTGTTAACGTGTGTCCACTCATCAACCACCTTGTTGTAACGCTCCTTATCGGTGATAAGACCAAGGTTATACTCGGCCAAAATCTCCTCGACCTTCTCGTTACCCTTGCGCACAAGTTCCTCTTTCTCTTTGGGGATGATAACGTCGTCGAGGTTGAACGAAAGACCACCCTTGAACGCCATCTGATAACCGAGGTTCTTTACGCCGTCGAGGAACTCGGCCGAGCGTGCAACGCCCACGCGCTTAATTACCTCGCTGATTATGTCGCGCAATGATTTCTTTGATATAATGGTATTTATGTAACCCATCTCACGGGGTACAAGCTGGTTAACAATTACGCGACCCACTGATGTCTCACGCAGAACTTGTACATACTCGCCATTCTCGTCTCTATCCTCGACCACCACTTTAACGGGTGCGTGGATAGCCACACGACCCTGATTATAGGCGATAAGTGCCTCCTCGGGGCCGTAGAATGTCATACCCGAGCCCTTTGCGCCCTCGCGCAGCTTTGTAATATAGTACAATCCCAGAACCATATCCTGCGAAGGCACTGTGATAGGCGCACCGTTCGAGGGGTTAAGGATATTATGCGATTGGAGCATCAGCATCTGAGCCTCAAGGATAGCCTCGTTGCTCAATGGGAGGTGAACAGCCATCTGGTCGCCGTCAAAGTCGGCGTTGAACGCTGTACAAGCAAGCGGGTGAAGCTGGATAGCCTTACCCTCAATCATTTTGGGCTGGAAGGCCTGAATACCTAGACGGTGCAGTGTCGGCGCACGGTTCAAGAGTACGGGGTGTCCCTTCATCACGTGCTCGAGGATATCCCAAATGATAGGCTCGCGACGATCGACAATCTTCTTGGCCGATTTTACGGTCTTTACAATGCCGCGCTCGATGAGCTTACGAATGATGAACGGCTTGTAAAGTTCGGCAGCCATAAGCTTGGGAATACCGCACTCGCCCATCTTCAGCTCGGGGCCAACGACGATTACCGAACGGGCCGAGTAATCGACACGCTTACCAAGAAGATTCTGGCGGAAGCGTCCCTGCTTACCCTTGAGGCTGTCCGAGAGAGACTTCAGAGGACGGTTGGCGTCCGATTTTAGGGCGCTTGCCTTGCGCGAGTTGTCGAAGAGTGAATCGACTGCCTCCTGAAGCATACGTTTCTCGTTACGCAAGATTACCTCGGGAGCCTTAATCTCGATGAGCTTTTTAAGGCGGTTGTTACGTATGATGACACGACGATAAAGGTCGTTAAGATCGGATGTTGCGAAGCGTCCGCCATCCAGAGGCACAAGAGGACGCAATTCGGGCGGAATAACGGGGATAACAGTCATTATCATCCACTCGGGACGGTTGTTACCACCCGATGCCGCCATCGACGAGCGGAACGACTCTACCACCTGAAGGCGCTTCAGAGCCTCGTTCTTGCGCTGCTGCGACATATCTGTGTTGGCGCGGTTACGCAACTCGTACGAGAGCGAGTCGAGGTCGATGCGACACAAAAGGTCGTAGATAGCCTCGGCACCCATTTTTGCAACGAATTTGTTGGGGTCGTTATCGTCGAGCGCCTGATTGCCTTGGGGCAGATTCTCGAGGATTGTGAGATACTGTTCCTCTGTGAGCAATTGGTTAGCCTCGACACCATCCAGCACATTCTCCTTACCGGGAATATCCTGACGCGCCTCGTCGTCCTTGCGCGCCATCACACCGGGCTGAATAACGATATACTTCTCGTAGTATATTACAGCATCGAGCATCTTTGTGGGCAATCCCAAAAGATAACCTATTTTATTAGGCAGCGAACGGAAATACCAGATGTGAGCAACGGGCACAACCAGCTGAATGTGTCCCATACGCTCGCGACGAACCTTTTTCTCGGTTACCATCACACCGCAACGATCGCACACAATACCTTTATAACGTATGCGTTTGTACTTTCCGCAGTGGCACTCGTAGTCGCGAACCGGACCGAAGATGCGCTCGCAGAATAATCCGTCACGCTCGGGCTTATAGGTACGGTAGTTGATTGTTTCGGGTTTCAACACCTCTCCACACGAATTAGCCGAAATCTCTTGCGGCGATGCAAGGCCGATGGTTATTTTCGTGAAACTGTTCTTTGTCTTATTCTCTTTTCTGAAAGCCATAGTTATATATTGACAAACGTGAAGGAAATTATTTAATCGAATGAAATGCTCAATCCTAAGCCGCGAAGCTCGTGCAGCAGCACGTTAAGCGACTCGGGGATGCCGGGAGTGGGCATTGCGTCGCCCTTTACAATGGCCTCGTAGGCCTTTGAGCGACCGGCAACGTCGTCCGATTTAATTGTCAGAATCTCTTGCAGGATGTGTGCTGCGCCGAATGCCTCGAGCGCCCAAACCTCCATCTCTCCGAAACGCTGACCTCCGAACTGTGCCTTACCACCAAGAGGCTGCTGTGTAATGAGCGAGTAGGGACCAATTGAACGAGCGTGCATCTTATCCTCGACCATATGACCGAGCTTTAGCATATAGCTCACACCCACTGTCGCAGGCTGGTCGAACTGCTCGCCTGTACCACCGTCGAACAGATAGGTCTTTCCGAATCGGGGCAGCCCGGCCTTGTCAGTCCAAGTGCACAGGTCGTCGAGTGTAGCACCGTCGAAGATGGGGGTAGCGAATTTAACGCCGAGTTCCCTACCTGCGCGACCAAGCACTGTCTCGAAAATCTGTCCGATGTTCATACGCGAGGGCACACCCAGAGGGTTCAGGATAATATCCACGGGGGTACCGTCGGCAAGGAAGGGCATATCCTCCTGACGCACCACGCGCGATACAATACCCTTGTTACCGTGGCGTCCGGCCATCTTATCACCCACGCCAATCTTACGTTTCTTGGCAATATAAACCTTTGCCATCTTCATTGTGCCCGAGGGGAGCTCGTCGCCAATTGTCAGAGCAAATTTCTCGCGCTTAACCTCGGCATCAAGCTCTTTGTACTTGTGCAGGAAGTTGATGATGATGGCGCGGATAAGGTCGTTGGTGTGAGCATCGGCAGTCCACTTACTCAGCTGGATAGACGAGAAGTCCATTGCCTCAAGGTCTTGCTTGGTGAATTTTGCACCCTTTGCAATAACCTCGGTGCCCATAAAGTCCTTAACGCCCTGCGATACGCGGCCGCCAATGAGCTTCAGGAGCTTGTTTACGAGGATACCTTTGAGTTCCTCAACCTTCTCCATAAACTCATCGTCAATCTTGGGGAGCTTGGCCTTGTCGGCGAGCTTGGCCGAACGTGTCTTTTCGGCACGCTGGAACAGACGACGACCAATGACAATACCCTGAAGCGAGGGAGATGCCTTGAGCGAGGCGTCCTTAACGTCGCCCGCCTTGTCGCCAAAGATGGCGCGCAGCAGTTTCTCCTCGGGGGTGGGGTCCGACTCGCCCTTAGGCGTAATCTTACCTATAATAATATCACCGGGCTTAACGCAAGCACCTACACGGATAATACCGTTCTTATCGAGGTCTTTTGTTGCATCCTCGCTGACATTGGGAATATCGTATGTAAACTCCTCAAGGCCGCGCTTAGTCTCGCGCACCTCGAGCGAGAGCTCGTCAACGTGTACCGAGGTGAGTACATCCTCGCGCACAACCTTCTCGTTAAGCACGATGGCATCCTCGTAGTTGTAACCCTTCCAAGGCATATAAGCCACAAGGAGGTTCTTTCCAAGAGCAAGCTCACCACCCTGTGTCGAGTAACCCTCGGTGAGGATGTCGCCGGCTTTTACACGCTGACCCTTGTCGCAAATGGGACGAAGGTCGATTGTCATATTCTGGTTGGTACGACGGAACTTAGGAATAATATACTCCTTAGACGCAGGCTCGAAGCTGACAAACTCTTCCTCCTCGGTGCGGTCGTACTTAATTATAATCTTAGAAGCATCAACAAACTCAATTACACCGCTACCCTCGGCAACAATCTGTGTACGTGAGTCCTCGACAAGCTGCTTCTCGATACCTGTTCCCACGATGGGAGCCTCGGTAGTGAGCAAGGGTACAGCCTGACGCATCATATTCGAACCCATCAGGGCACGGTTGGCGTCGTCGTGCTCAAGGAAGGGAATAAGCGACGCGGCAATTGATGCAATCTGCTGGGGTGCAACGTCCATAAGCTCGACGCGGCCGGGCTCGACAACAGGATAATCGGCATCCTGACGCGATTTTACCTTCTTACGAATAAAGTTACCTTGTGGGTCGAGCGGAGCGTTACCCTGAGCAATTATCTTACCCTCCTCTTCCTCGGCAGTGTAGTAAACAACATTGTCGTTGTTAATATCCACTCGCGAGTTTGCCACGGGACGATAAGGTGTTACGATGAATCCAAGCTCGTTTATCTTGGCATAGATACAGAGCGAAGAAATAAGACCGATGTTCGGGCCCTCGGGTGTCTCAATGGGACACAGACGGCCATAGTGAGTGTAGTGAACGTCTCGAACCTCGAATCCGGCGCGGTCGCGCGAGAGTCCGCCGGGACCAAGAGCCGAGAGACGGCGCTTGTGAGTAATCTCGGCCAGAGGGTTCGTCTGGTCCATAAACTGCGACAGAGCATTCGTTCCGAAGAATGTGTTTATCACAGCCGACACGGTCTTTGCGTTGATAAGGTCAGTGGGCGAGAATACCTCATTGTCGCGCACGTTCATACGCTCGCGAATTGTACGAGCCATACGCGCCAAGCCCACGGCAAACTGATTCGAGAGCTGCTCGCCTACGGTGCGCACGCGACGGTTGCTCAGGTGGTCAATATCATCGACAACAGCCTTCGAGTTAACCAACCCTATCAGATATTTGATAATTTCAATAATGTCCTCTTTGGTCAACACACGCACCGACATATCAGTCTGAAGACCCAATTTGCGGTTGATACGGTAACGACCAACGTCGCCAAGGTCGTAACGCTTCTCCGAGAAGAAGAGGTTATTGATAACCTCGCGAGCGCTTGCATCGTCGGCAGGGTCGGCATTACGCAACTGACGGAAGATGTAATTCACAGCCTCCTTCTCCGAGTTGCTTGTATCCTTGTCGAGTGTGTTGTAAATAAGTGTATAGTCAAGTGCATCGGGGTCGTCATTCTCCTTGTGCAACAAGATGCTCTCGACACCGCTGTCAAGAATGCGGTCAACGAGGTCAGCCTCGAGAATCGCCTCACGATCCACTACCACCTCGCTACGTTCAATTGATACAACCTCACCTGTATCGGGGTCGACAAAGTCCTCTTGCTTTGTCTTTACCACACGGCCCGCCATTTTGCGGCCGATGGCTTTTTTAAGATTCGCCTTATTAACTTTCAGTTCCTCGGCAAGGTCGAAAATCTCCAGAATATCCTTGTCGCTCTCGAAGCCGATGGCACGCAACAGTGTAGTTACGGGTAACTTCTTCTTACGGTCGATATATGCGTACATCACATTGTTGATGTCGGTAGCAAACTCAATCCAAGAGCCTTTGAAAGGAATAATACGAGCCGAATATAGAGGTGTACCGTTTGCGTGTACACTCTGTCCGAAGAACACACCGGGCGAACGGTGTAACTGCGATACCACAACGCGCTCGGCTCCGTTGATGATAAATGTTCCCTGCTTGGTCATATAAGGGATAGGGCCAAGGAACACATCCTGAATAACAGTGTCGAAATCCTCGTGTTCGGGGTCGGTACAATAAAGTTTTAACTTTGCCTTCAAGGGGACACTGTATGTTAGTCCACGCTCGAGACACTCGGCTATTGAGTAGCGGGGGGTGTCAATATAGTAATCCAGAAACTCCAGAACAAAGTTATTTCTTGTGTCCGTAATCGGAAAGTTCTCGGCAAATACTTTGTACAAACCATCATTAACCCTCTTTTCGGGCGGAGTATCCAACTGGAGAAAGTCCTCGAAGGACTTCAATTGTACTTCCAAAAAGTCCGGACAGGGCATCGGATCCTTAATAGAAGCAAAGTTAATTCTTTGATTATTAGTTTTCAACGACATTGTGGCAAATGTTTTAGAACTTAGTTTTGTTTTTTACGCACAAAAGGTTATGAACCCTCTTCGGGGGGTTCATAACCATTAACCCTTATCAGGGTCCGAGTTTACTTATTTCAGCTCGATCTCTGCACCAGACTCCTCGATAGTCTTCTTCAGAGACTCAGCCTCTGCCTTGGGAAGACCCTCCTTGAGTGTGCTGGGAGCACCGTCAACAAGCTCCTTAGCCTCTTTCAAGCCAAGACCACAAGCCTCCTTAACGGCCTTAACAACCTGAAGCTTGTTAGCGCCTACTGACTTCAAAACTACGTCGAACTCAGTCTTCTCGGCAGCAGCCTCAGCTGCGCCACCTGCTGCGGGAGCAGCAACTGCTACGGCTGCAGCAGCGGGTTCGATACCATATTCTTCTTTAAGGATAGTTGCAAGTTCGTTAACATCTTTTACTGTCAAGTTAACCAATTCTTCTGCAAGAGCTTTCAAATCTGCCATTTTAGTATAAATTTAAATTGTTTTTACTGAATTAAAATAATTATTCTCTTTCACCGAGTGTCTTAAGTACTCCGTGGATGGTATTACCACCTGATTGTAGAGCCGAAACAACGTTCTTGATAGGAGATTGCAGCAATGCAACAACCTCGGCCAGAAGCTCGTTCTTGCTCTTGATGTGGATAAGAGTCTCGAGCTGATCGGCGCCTACATAGAAGCTCTCCTCGGCGTATGCACCCTTGAGTGCAGGAATCTCGTTCTTGCCAGCAACTTCCTTGATAAGCTTAGCGGGAACATTTGCTGTGTTGCAGAGCAACAATGCTGTTGTGCCTTTTAGACAAGGAGTAAGAGCCGAGAAATCAGTCTCTGAAGCCTCAAGTGCCTTCTGAAGAAGCGAGTTCTTCACAACCACCATCTTAACCTCCTGTTTGAAACACTTTGCACGCATAGCGCTGGTAGCGGCTGCGTCCATCGCAGTAACATCTACCAAATAGAAATGAGCATATTCCTTGATTATCTCACTAAGCTCGGCTATTTTCTTAACTTTATCTTCCTTCTTCATAGTTCAATCAAATTAAGCTTCGATAGTTTTAGGATCTATTCTCAGACCTTTACTCATCGTAGTCGAGAGGAACACACTTTTCACATAAGTACCCTTTGCTGTTGAAGGCTTCAGCTTCATAATAGTCTGCATAAACTCCTTCACGTTAGCGATGATAGCCTCGGGTGTGAAAGAAATCTTACCGATAGATGTGTGAACAATACCTGTCTTATCTACCTTGAAGTCAATCTTACCCTGCTTAATCTCTTTAACAGCCTTGGGAATATCCATAGTTACGGTGCCACTCTTGGGGTTAGGCATCAGACCACGAGGACCGAGTACACGACCGAGAGCACCCAATTTACCCATTATAGACGGCATAGTGATAATTACATCTACATCCGTCCAACCACCTTTGATCTTTTCGATATATTCGTCAAGACCAACATAGTCGGCGCCTGCTGCCTTAGCTGCTTCCTCGACATCGGGAGTACACAAACAGAGCACACGAACCTCCTTACCGGTACCGCTGGGAAGAGATACAACACCTCTTACCATTTGGTTAGCCTTACGGGGGTCAACGCCCAAGCGTACATCAATGTCAACAGAAGCATCGAATTTTGTGAAGGTAATCTCCTTCAACAAATCAACTGCCTCTGTAAGTGTATAAGCCTTGGCTGTATCAACTTTTGCGGCTGCCAACTTTTGATTTTTCGTCAGTTTACCCATTCTTGTTTAAGTTTTTAATTGTTTCCGGGAAAAGTTCCATTAACACTGATACCCATACTTCTCGCAGTACCTGCAACCATTTTCATAGCTGCCTCGATTGTAAAGCAGTTCAAATCGACCATCTTGTCCTTTGCGATAGCCTCAACCTGCTCCCAAGTGATAGAAGCAACTTTTTTACGGTTGGGCTCGGCCGAACCACTCTTCACCTTCGCAGCCTCAAGCAATTGGATTGCTACGGGAGGAGTTTTTACGACGAAATCGAACGACTTATCTACGTAGTAAGTAATGATAACAGGCAAAACTTTTCCGGCCTTATCCTGGGTTCTGGCATTAAACGCTTTGCAAAACTCCATAATGTTGATACCCTTAGAACCGAGTGCGGGTCCAACGGGAGGAGAAGGATTTGCTGCGCCACCTTTAATCTGCAACTTGATAAGTCCAGCAACTTCTTTTGCCATTGTAAAAAAAATCTATTAAATTAACAATTTATTTAGAACGATGTGTGGAAGCCGCATCATTCTTTATCTACTTGCATATAACCTAATTCCACCGGAGTGCTACGGCCAAAGATTTTAACCATAACTTTTAATTTCTTCTTCTCGGTGTTAATCTCTTCAATTGTTCCATTAAAGCCCGAGAAAGGCCCGGTATTTACTTTAACAACCTCGCCCAACATAAACTCAAGAGTGTTGTCATCAGCTGTTTCTTGGAGCTCGTCAACAGTACCAAGGATTCTGTTAATCTCGGACTGACGAATGGGAGTAGGTTTATCCATTCCTCCAAGGAAGCCCAACACATTGGGTGTATTTCGCAACAGATAGGCAATCTCACCTACAAGCTCAGCTTCGACCAACACATATCCGGGCAGGTAGTTTCTCTCTTTAACGATACGCTTACCATTGCGAACCTGAACAACCTTCTCCGTAGGGATAAGAACCTGTGAGACATAGTCAGTAAGGCCACGGAGCTTTACATCAGTCTCGATGTACTCTTTAACCTTGGCCTCTTTTCCGCTAATGGCACGCAGAACATACCACTGTTTATTGTTCTCTGCCATTTAATTAAAAACTATAAATGAAATTCATTAACAGCTGGATGAGTTGGTCGGCACCAAATACAGCCAATGCAATCACCAGTGATGAAGATAGCACAAGAACCGCTTGGCTTCGCATCTGTTTCATTGTGGGCCAAGTTGTCTTATGCACGAGCTCATTGTAAGAAGCCTTACAATAGTTTATAAATCTTGTCAGCATAATTGTTTATTTTGTAGCACGGGAAGAGAGGCTCGAACTCCCGACACCTGGTTTTGGAGACCAGTGCTCTACCAACTGAGCTATTCCCGTATATCGACCCCTCCTTACAAAGAAGGAGTCGATTTTTATTATTGTTGGTCTGAATTATTCAATAACCTTTGTAATCTGACCTGCACCTACTGTGCGACCACCCTCGCGGATAGCGAATGTCAGACCCTCGTTCAGAGCAACGGGATAGATGAGGGTAACTGTGATTGTGAGGTTATCACCGGGCATTACCATCTCTACATCTGCGGGGAGAGAAATCTCACCTGTGCAGTCCATTGTACGGAGGTAGAACTGAGGACGATACTTGTTACGGAATGATGTATGACGGCCACCCTCCTCTTTCTTCAGGATATAAACCTGAGCCTCGAAAGTTGAGTAAGGCTTGATCTGACCGGGATGGCAAAGTACCATACCACGCTTAATCTCGTTCTTATCAACACCACGGAGGAGAAGACCTACGTTATCACCAGCCTCACCGAGGTCGAGGAGCTTACGGAACATCTCAACACCTGTAACAACTGTTTTCTTGTGCTCACCAAGACCGAGGATCTCAACCTCATCACCAACCTTAACAACACCAGTCTCAATACGGCCTGTTGCAACAGTACCACGACCTGTGATAGAGAATACATCCTCAACGGGCATCAAGAAAGGTTTGTCAATATCACGGGGAGGCAGAGGAATCCACTCATCGCAAGCAGCCATCAGCTCCATTACCTTATCCTCCCACTCAGGTACGCCGTTAAGTGCACCGAGTGCAGAACCCTTGATGATAGGAGTGTTGTCGCCGTCAAACTCATAGAAAGAAAGAAGCTCACGCATCTCCATCTCAACGAGCTCGAGCATCTCTGCATCGTCAACAACGTCGCACTTGTTAAGGAATACAACAAGACGGGGAACGTTTACCTGACGAGCGAGAAGAATGTGCTCGCGTGTCTGAGGCATAGGACCGTCAGTTGCAGCACAAACGATGATAGCACCGTCCATCTGAGCAGCACCAGTAACCATATTCTTAACGTAGTCGGCGTGACCCGGACAGTCTACGTGTGCATAGTGGCGGTTCTCTGTCTGATACTCTACGTGAGCAGTATTGATTGTAATACCACGCTCTTTCTCCTCGGGAGCGTTATCAATTTGGTCGAATGATTTCAACTCTGAAAGACCCTTCTTAGCAAGAACTGTTGTAATAGCAGCAGTAAGAGTAGTCTTACCGTGGTCAACGTGACCGATAGTACCGATGTTTACGTGCGGCTTGGTACGTTCAAATTTTTCTTTTGCCATAGTTTTTAGCTTTAATTTATAACAATATATTTACCAAATATCTGTTTTCAAATTTTGACTCTTACAGAGACAAAAATTCACTCTTCTCCAGAGCTGTTACCGAGACTTGAACTCGGGACCTCTTCCTTACCAAGGAAGTGCTCTACCACTGAGCTATAACAGCGTTGAAAAAGAGCGGAAGACGGGACTCAAACCCGCGACCCTCAGCTTGGAAGGCTAATGCTCTATCAACTGAGCTACTTCCGCAATACGTTTACACAAAGAATTTGCAAACAAACTGAGACAGTTTCAAAAGTATGAACACCGTCAAGGCTGGTTTGCATTCCCTTTTTCAACACATTCGTGGGCAAAGATGGATTCGAACCACCGAAGGCGTAAGCCAGCAGATTTACAGTCTGCCCCATTTGGCCACTCTGGAATTTGCCCTTTATTGTCACTATTTCAGAAAACGCATTTGCGACTGATGTTACAGTTACTGCTGTTTTTAGTAGAGCCTCTTGTCGGATTCGAACCAACGACCCCGAGATTACAAATCACGTGCTCTGGCCAACTGAGCTAAAGAGGCGTCGTACTATTTACAGCGCGTTACTTCCGTATTGCGAGTGCAAATGTACGAGTTTTTTTTGAATCCAAAAATATTTTCGGACTTTTTTTTCGATTTTACCTATTTTTTTCGCGTTTTTTTTCAATTTGAGCCTTCAAAGCATCGATTGAGCCCAACAAAGCGTCCTCGAAAGTGTCGCTAACTTTAGAGGCAAACAACTCGCCGCTACCCGACAAAAGGCGTAAACTAACCTCTTTGTTCATCGCCGTCTCGGGCTTTATCAGTTTCATTGCAACTTCAAGAGAGGTAGCCTCCTCGCACAATTTCTCAAGTTTAGCAACTTTCTTCTCTACAAATTCCATCAACTGTTGTGATGCATCGAAATGAATCGTCTGAACTCTTGTTACCATAATATTACCTCCTATAATTTAATTGTTACCGGCTCGTGGGTGAGCCTTTTTATAAAATTTCTTTAATTCTTCGAATGTAAGATGCGTATAGACCTCTGTTGTCGCAAGGCGGCTGTGCCCTAAAAGTTCTTTTACTGCGCCAAGCTCGGCGTCGTTGTTAAGCATCGCTGTTGCAAAAGTGTGCCGCAGGACGTGAGGGCTCTTTTTCTGAACGGTGGAGACTTTTGCGAGCATTATCTTTACCATACGATAGACCGACGAGCGACTCACGCGCGTACCTTTTATATTAACAAAGAGGGCCTTTTCGCCGGGCGCCGCCACAGATGCACGATAGTGCAGGTAATCGACAAGCGTCTCTTTAAGTTCTTGCGCGAACGGGATAATACGTTCTTTGCTTCTTTTTCCATACACTTTCAGCGTACCACCCGAAACATCAACGTCATCAACATTCAGCCCGATAAGTTCGGAAAGACGCATCCCTGTCTCGTAAAAGCATATTACGATTGCGCGATTGCAGACCGAAGCAAAGCCTTCGCCGAAATTATCGCCGTCGACAAGGGCATTCATATCTTCTTCTTTAACGAAAGTGGGGAGATGTTTGCGACGCTTGGGGCCCTGAAGCTCAAGAACGGGATTAGAATCAACCTTACCCTCGCTACACAGATAGGTATAAAAAGTACGCAACGCACTCAGCTTACGATTCACCGAGCTTGCGGCAGCACCCTCATCCATTAGCGAAGCTACCCACGCGCGAATAATATCGGCGTCAACGTCTAAGAATGTGAGAGAATCATCCACAGCAGAAAGATACTCCCCGAATGTGCGGAGGTCATTGTCATAAGCCCTGAGAGTGTGCATCGAATAGTTGCGCTCGGCCTTTATATATCCTATGAATGAGTCTATAAACATAATTCGTTGCCGAAAGGGGTTCTTTCGGCAACGAATATAATTAAGATAAAATAAAAATGCAAGAAAACTTGCGAGTTTTTTATTCCTCTGCTGCGCGGAGCTTCTGTACATATACAGCGTGCTCTTTCTTCAGTCTCTTAAGAACAGAGGGTTTGTCAAACTGCTGACGCGCGCGAAGCTCTTTTACAACGCCGGTCTTTTCAAATTTTCTCTTAAATTTTTTGAGAGCTCTTTCAATGTTCTCGCCCTCTTTAACAGGTACTACTATCATTTCCTATCTATTATTTAGTTTATATTATTTCTCTTGTATGCAAAATGTGGCGCAAAAATAGTTACAATTTTCCTATTAGCAAAACTTTTTTGTTATTTTTTATTATTCATCGGTAAAAGTAAACTATAAAAATACTGTTCCGAGGATTTTCCTTGCTGTTTTTTGGGTTATTTCTCTATTATTCATTTATATAAATATGGTACTACGTCGAGGAAAGAGCATTGTCGGGTGGCAGCATTTTCTTCCTTTCTGAAAGAAGGGGACGCCGGTGGGATGACAATAAAGAGACTGCACCCCTACGGGACGCAGTCTCTTTATTCTTACTATCGCGTGCCACTCTTGGGAGCCGACACGCTACCGTACCTTATTTTATTAGAGATTGGGGTTGATGCTGCTCCACTCCGAGATTGCGGGAACAATATTCAGAGTAACAAGCTCGTCGCGCATCTTGCACAGATGCTCGTAGCTTGCATCGAGCTTGGCCAGCTCCTCGGGAGTACCAACGGGCATTTTGTACGAGCAACCGCCGGCATCGAGCACTGTATCCATAGCCATCATAATGTGGTTGTATTTCTCGTTCGACACGTATGTACCTGCGGGATAACGGAATGTTTCACCGCCCATAACCGAACGAATCATCTCGACCGAAAGATAAGAGGGGCTCTGGAACGACGAGCGGCCGCGCAGCTTGATGATAGCCGCACCACCCTGTGTAACGTCCTTCTTCATCTGCTCCCACTCTGCCTCGGGGAACTGCTCTGTGCCGATAAAATCGGTAAGGGGCTTGCCTGCAATCTTAACAGCGCTGCCAAATACTGCCATCTGCTCGCCGTGGCCGCCGTATGTAGCACAGCCTGTTACCTCGCTCTGCATTACGCCGAATTTCTTGGCAAGAGCACTCTGAAGGCGTGTCGAGTCGAGGCCTGCGAGTGTAGTAACCTGACCGGGCTTCAATCCCGAGTAGAGGAGAGTAACAAGACCTGTAAGGTCGGCGGGGTTGAAGATAATAACCACGTGCTTAACATCGGGGCAGTAGATCTTGATATTCTTACCAAGCTCCTCGGCAATCTTACAGTTGCCTGCGAGCAAGTCCTCGCGTGTCATACCCTCTTTACGGGGAGCACCACCCGATGAGATAATATACTTTGCATCCTTAAATGCCTCGGCTACGTCGGTTGTAGCAGTGATGTTCACTTCGTCGAAACCACTCTGACGCATCTCCTCGGCAACACCCTCGGGCGAGAATACATCATACAAGCAGAGGTTCTTTGTAAGGCCCATCATCAAAGCACATTGTGCCATATTCGAGCCAATCATACCTGCTGCACCAACAATCACCAATTTTTCGTCTGTCAAAAACTGCATAATATTTGTTTTTAAAGGGTTTATATATGTCTTTTTATTTTTTGCGCTATAAAGATAGTGTTTTTTCTTGTTTCCGCGTCGTTATTTACATTGTTTTATCAAAATTTAATTGACGAGAGTATTTTATCGGTTGCGCCCGAGTTGTCCGAAACATATGCTCCGGCTGCTGTGCCTGCCGCGCGCATCGCCGCGGGATTCTCGTCAAAGGTGCGCATACGCTCGGCAAAATCCTCGGCGCCGTGTATCTCAATTCCTCCGCCACACTTCTTCAGGGCTGCCGCCTCTTGAAATTTTGCGTTGTTGGGACCGAAGAATACGGGTATTCCATAGACTGCCGCTTCGAGAATATTGTGTATCCCCACTCCGAATCCTCCGCCAACGTATGCTACATTGCCATAGCGATAGATTGACGAGAGCAGCCCGAAGCAGTCTATAATGAGGCAGTCGGCTGCGCGAGCCTCGTCCATTGTGGCTTTTGTGTATCGCACGCACACTCCATCGACGCGCTCGGTAATCTCTTTTATGCGCGTCTCGTCAACCTCGTGCGAGGCAACGATAAGTTTCCAGCCTTTGCTGCCGCGGAAATAGGGCATATAGACCTCTTCGTCGGGGCCCCACGAGCTGCCTGCAATAAATATTTTGCGACCGCCCTCGACAAATGCCTCGACTAGGGGCAACTGACGGGCAACCTCAAGGATGCGTGCCACGCGGTCGAAGCGTGTGTCGCCTGTTACCGTAACGCAGTTTATGCCGATGCCGGCGAGTAGTTTTTTTGAATTTTCTGTCTGCACGTACAGATGGTCGAAGCATCTGAGCGCCTTACGATAGAAGAATCCCCACGGGCGGAAGAACACCTGCTCGGCGCGGAATATTGACGATATACTGTATGTGGGTATTTTGTTACGTCTGAGCTCGACCAAAAAATTCATCCAAAATTCATACTTTACGAAAAAAGCCATTTTAGGGCGCAGCATACGCACAAAGCGTCGGGCGTTGAGCACTGTATCGAAAGGCATATAGCAGATTATATCGGCAAATTGGTATTTTTTGGCCGACTCGTAGCCCGAGGGCGAGAAGAATGTGAGTACAATTTTATATTGCGGATATTCTGCTTTTATGCGCTCCATAAGCGGACGCCCCTGTTCAAACTCGCCCAGCGACGATACGTGGAACCACAGATACTCGGCCTCGGGTTCTATTCCTTGCTTTATTTTATCGTAACTCTCTTTGCGTCCGGCAATCATCTTCCGGGCCTTTTTGTGTCCGAAGAGCGCCACCAATTTCACCAGAGCTATATAAATGTATATGCCTATCGTGTACATTTCCCCTTTTTTTATTGTAACATCGACTTTATCCTAACACAGCGATTGCACGGCGCAGACGTGCCAGCGTCTCCTCTTTTCCGATGAGCCCCGAAATATCGAACATCTGCGGGCCCTTACCCTCGCCCACCAAGGCAAGGCGGAAGGCGTTCATAATCTCGCCCATCGAATACCCTTTCTGTTCAATCCATTGATGCACGGCGCTATCCTGATTCTCGATAGAAAAATCGTCGAGCCCCTCGAGAAGGTCGGCAAGCTCGCCCATCTTTAGGGCCGAATCCTCTTTCCAGCGTTTTTTACGTGTCTTTTCGTCGTACTCGGTGGGGGCGATAAAGTAGAAACTGCAAGCGTCCCACAGCTCGTGTACAAAATTTATTCGGCCCTTCATCAGCGACACAATTTTCTCGAGCAGCGGCATCTGCACCTCTACCCCTTGCGCCTCGACGATGGGCATAAACATTCGGGCAATCTCACTATCGGGAGTGCGCAGAATATATTCGTGGTTGAACCATATCATTTTCTTATAGTCGAAGCGCGCACCGGCCTTGCTGCACTTTGCAAGGTCGAATTTTGCGATAAGGTCGTCCATTGTCATAAGCTCGACGTCGTCGCCGGGGTTCCAGCCAAGCAGCGCAAGGAAATTTATGACAGCCTCGGGCAGATAACCCGCCTCGCGGAAGCCCGATGATACTGCGCCGCTCGCGGGGTCGTGCCACTCGAGAGGGAACACGGGGAATCCCAAGCGGTCGCCGTCGCGCTTGCTCAGTTTACCGTTACCCTCGGGCTTTAGTAGCAGCGACAGATGAGCAAATTGCGGCATTGTATCCTCCCAACCGAACGCTCTATAAAGAAGCACGTGCAGCGGCGCCGATGGCAACCACTCCTCGCCACGTATCACGTGCGACACCTCCATAAGATGGTCGTCAACAATATTGGCAAGATGATAGGTCGGAAGTTCGTCGGCCGATTTATAGAGCACCTTATCGTCAAGGATAGAAGAGTCTATCGTTACGACGCCGCGGATAATGTCGTTCACAACCACCTTCTGCCCCGGCTCGACAAGGAAACGCACCACATACTGATGGCCGCCCTCAATGAGTGCCTGCACCTCCTCGGGCGCAAGGGTCAACGAGTTACGCATCTGCATACGTGTCGATGCGTCGTATTGAAAATTGTTTATGGCCGCACGCTTCTCGTCAAGCTCGGCGGGAGTATCGAAGGCAATATAAGCCTTTCCCGCGTCGAGCAATTGCTTGACATACTTTTTATAAATCTCGCGACGTTCCGACTGACGATAGGGGCCGTGCTCACCGCCAAAGGTTACGCCCTCGTCAAACTCCACCCCCAGCCAACGAAACGACTCAAGGATATACTCCTCGGCCCCCTCAACGAATCGGTTCGAGTCGGTATCCTCGATACGGAAGATAAAATCGCCTCCGTGCTTGCGGGCAAACAAATAATTATACAAAGCAGTTCTTACACCGCCAATATGCAAAGGGCCTGTGGGGCTGGGCGCAAAGCGCACTCTTACTTTTCTATCGTTCATTGTAATATTTTTCTAATTAACAAATTACCGTGTTAATAATAGGCAGTCGCATCGGTACTATTTTCCTATTTTAACATATTCCACTTGCAAATATAGCAAAAGGCGAGAGAAGAAAAAACAAGTAAACTTGTTTTTTTATTCCGAGCCGCATCTATATTCGCGCGTAAGCGCAAATATACTAACAAACGAGCAAAAAACGCAAAATTTATTTTAGCGTTTTTACAGCAAGACAAAGAAAATATTCGCGACGCAGGAGCAAATATCAACAAACGAGATTTTTTATATAAAAAAATCGCAGAATTTGCAATTATCTTAGAATTAAACGGTTATTCGGATTGCTTGAAAATTGGGTAACGAGATAGCAACCGTTCGTATTTCTGAGTTCTTCATTGTTATGCTACAATGTGATAACCCTCTATGTTGCAAAGGTACAAAAAAAATGCAGACAAAGAAATGAACAAATACATTTTCTCTTATAGTTTTCTTGTCTGCACTTTTTTATCACCCTTGATTATTCTATCAGATACACTTTGTTAAATTGAAGTGAATTTGGTACATCAATGATTCGTTGATTTCGGCTTCCTCTAAAATGCAATGATAAATCTCGTTCTGCCTCGATATAGCGACCATCAACAATTACATCACATAACTCAACTAATTTGCGACGAAGAGGATGCGCAAGCAGATCCTCAAAACGGTATCCTGTATAGCACCAGATTGTTTTATCGGTCTGCTCTTTTATCATCTGCGCCAACTGAATAAAACCTTCAGGGTGGAACATCGGGTCGCCACCGGTAAAGGTAACATTCATATCGGCATCGACTATCAATCGGAACAACTCCTCTATTTCAATGGCTTCGCCACCATATTCGTCCCACGATTGCGGATTATGACAACCCACGCAATGGTTTTCGCACCCCGCGCAATATAGCGAGGTGCGAAGCCCTATACCATCGACTGAAGTGCCATACTTTATATCGAGGATGCGAATGCTATTTGTGGATAACTCGGTCATTCAGCTCTGCCAATTTAGCCTTATTCCAACGCTCGGTTGTTCCAACAAGGTAACCTGTAATACGCTGCAACTTATCAATATTCTCGCTACCACATATAGGACATACCTCCAATTCCTGCTGAGCATCCTCATAACCGCAATTCATACAGCGGTTACGATTGTGATTCACCGAACAGTAACCGATATCGTACTTATCCATCAAATCTACGATATCCATGATGGCCTGAGGATTGTGAGTTGCATCGCCATCAATCTCGATATAGAAAATATAACCACCACGAGTAAGATTGTGATACGGAGCCTCTACTTCAGCCTTATGCTTGGGTGAACATTTGTAATATACAGGAATGTGGTTAGAGTTGGTGTAGTAAATCTTGTCGGTTACACCCTTAATTTCGCCAAACTTTTTGCGATCAATGCGTGTAAAACGACCAGACAAGCCCTCGGCAGGAGTTGCCAATACCGAGAAATTGTGCTGATAACGCTCCGAGAATTCACTTGCTCTATCTCTCATATAGGTAACAATACGCAAGCCTAAGGCCTGTGCCTCCTCGCTTTCGCCGTGGTGTTTGCCCGTAAGGGCTATTAGGCACTCGGCCAATCCTATAAAACCAATGCCGAGTGTACCCTGATTGATTACTCCACCTATAACATCATCAGGTTTCAGGTTCTCACACCCCATCCACAACGACGACATAAGCAACGGGAATTGCTTGGCAAGAGCCGTCTTTTGGAAATCGTAACGATCACAAAGTTGCTTGGCGGTAACCTCCAACAACTCATCTAATTTGGCGAAGAAACTCTCAATACGGCATGTCTTATCCTCAATATCCATACACTCTATGGCAAGACGCACGATATTGATTGTAGAGAACGAGAGGTTTCCGCGGGCGATAGATGTCTTCTCCCCAAAGCGATTCTCAAAAACTCGGGTACGGCACCCCATCGTAGCCACCTCATATTGATAACGCTTAGGATCATCCTCACGCCACTTCTCATGCTGATTGTATGTTGCATCCAGATTCACAAAGTTGGGAAAGAAACGGCGTGCTGCAACCTTGCAAGCCATTTGGTAAAGGTCGTAGTTACAATCTTCAGGCAGATAGCTTACACCTCGCTTTTTCTTCCAAATCTGAATAGGGAAAATGGCTGTCGATCCACCGCCTACACCTTCGTAAGTTGATTGTAATAACTCACGAATGATACAACGACCTTCGGCTGAGGTGTCGGTGCCATAATTGATAGATGAAAAGACGACCTGATTGCCTCCTCGCGAATGGATGGTATTCATATTGTGGATAAATGCCTCCATTGACTGATGCACGCGATTGACAGTGCGGTTGATAGCGTGCTGCTTGAAACGTTCATCACCCTGCAAGAAATCCAAATCGCCATAGATATAATCCTCAATCTCGGCCTCGTAGAGATGTTTTAGGGTAATACCCGTCAATTTCTCGATGGTCTTAACCTCTTCGATATAACTGCGACGCACATATGGAGCAAGGTAGAAGTCAAAGGCTGGAATTGCCTGACCTCCGTGCATCTCGTTCTGCACAGTCTCCATCGAAATACAAGCCATTATAGATGCTGTCTCAATACGCTTTGTGGGGCGGCTCTCGCCGTGTCCTGCCTGGAAACCGTGTTCCAAAATTTTATCCAATGGATGCTGAATGCAAGTAAGCGATTTTGTGGGATAGTAGTCCTTGTCGTGAATATGCAGATAGTTATTTCTTACCGCCCACAAGGTCTGCTCCGACAGAAGATAATCATCCACAAAAGGTTTTGTTGTCTCCGATGCAAATTTCATCATCATACCAGCTGGGGTATCGGCATTCATATTGGCATTCTCACGGGTTACATCATTTGACTTTGCCTCCACAATTTCGAGAAACATCTCACGAGTTTTAGCCTTGCGAGCAATACTTCGCTTATCACGATAAGCAATATAACTCTTGGCAACCTCCTTGCGGGGTGAAGCCATCAACTCCACCTCGACCATATCTTGAATCTCCTCCACCGAAGATTGCTCCTTGCCACGAAACTCTATGCGGTCAACAATTTTATAGACAAGAACCTCGTCCTCGCCTGCCTCAGTCGTAAGCATCGCCCTGCGAATAGCAGCGGCGATTTTCTCTCGGTTAAAACCGACGATACGACCATCTCTCTTTACTACTGTCTGTATCATAATGCACTAATTTATAAATTACACGCCTATGATACTTGCGGGAATGTTGCAGATGAAATCTATCCTTTTTCAGACTTAATCTTTGACGCTCTATCTCCCGAAAGCATCTAAAAACAGATAAAGGCAGGTCTTCTGACTTGTTTCCTCCGCGCGGTCTTCCCACCCTGCGGGCAGTGACCATTGAGAAAGCACGGAGTGTAATGAAACTCACAGCTACGGGTATAGTCTCGGATTTACACCGATGTTCCCTTTTCATTCTTGGCGACTGATGCCACCTCAAACACCTTAATCTGACGCAAAGGTAATAAAAAGTCTCAATTATTAGCACTCTACGGGCTAATTATTACGACTAAGGGGTGCATTTTATAGCTTACTCGCGACGCATACAGCAAAAACACGCAAAAAATAAGGCTCGTCTCTTTTTCCATCTCATCTACTCAATGCAAGCACCACAATTCACAAGACTTTTGCCATCCACAAAGAATATTTATCCCATATAAATATTGTATATCCTATTTTTTAGTACATTTGCCATTAGCGGTAAAATCCCAGCGCGTTGTAAGGCACAAAAAGCCTGCAACCGCTAAAAATCAACAAAAAGCACCCAATTATGAAAAAGAGCATAAAACGCATTTTTGGAAAGAGATTCAGAATATTCCAGCAGACAGTAACAGCCCTTTTGTGTATATCGGCAGTAATATATTTTATGCCACGCGACCGAGTATTCAACTACCAATTCAGCCTGAACACCCCGTGGACATACAGCCAGCTGATGGCCGGATTCGACTTTCCAATATACAAGAGCCAACAACAGATGAGCGCCGAGCAAGACAGCGTGCGCACCAATTTTGCCCCCTATTTTGTTAAAGACACCACCATCTACGAGAGCGCACTGCGCGAGCTACGCAACAGATACTACGGCAAATTCAACGACATAATCCCGCGCGAGACCTATCTAACCTATAAAAATCGCCTGCAAAAAATCTACGAGCGCGGTGTAGTCTCCTCGGGCGACCTCGACCTACCCTACACACAAAATGCCATCAACGTAAAGCTCATAAGCAACAACGTCTCGACAACCGAGAGTAAAAGCCGTTTCCTGAAAATCCCCGAAGCCTACCGCATACTCACCGAGGGCGACACACTGCCACAAGAGGTTGTAAACAGCCTGCGCCTCGACGAATTTATTATGCCCAACGTCCGATACGACTCGATACACTCGGCCCACTCGCTGCAACAAGAGCTCGACGCCCTCTCGGCCAGCAACGGCATTGTGCAAAAAGGACAAAAAATCATAGCACGCGGCGACATTGTCGATGAAAAAGTATATCAGATACTCGAGTCGTACAGCTACGAGCTCGACAAGCGCCACAGCGACGACAAAAAAACCACCTTTATGCTCATCGGGCAGATAATATTCGTCATAATGTGCTTCGCCGCACTATTGGCCTACATATACATCTACCTCCCCGAGGTTGCCCGCAACACAAATATGTTCCTGCTGGTGATACTCTCGGCCACACTCTTCCCCATAATCGTGGGCATAATGATGCAACTGCGCATAGGCAACGTATTTATGTTGCCCATCGTGCTTATTCCTATGCTGCTATGCCTGTTCACAAGCAAGCGCACAGCCTTCCTAACGCACACAATCTCCATAATTATGTGCTCGATAATGCTCACCGCCCCATACGAATTTGTACTCCTGCAAATTCCGGCCGGCATTGTGGCACTTATCTGTATGAAAGACTTTTCGGCCCGCTCGCAGATGCTGCGATGCGCCCTGTACATATTCCTCTTCTATTCACTCTTCTATTTTGCCTACGAAATTATCATAGAAAATGACATCAGCAAGCTGAATCTGGCAATGTACCTCTATTTTGTCATCAGCGCCGTGCTACTGCTCTTTGCCTACCCCCTGATGTTCATCATAGAAAAGCTCTTCGGCTTTGTGTCGAATGTAACGCTCATCGAAATATCCAATATAAACAGCGAGCTTCTGCGCAAACTATCGCAGGACGCCCCAGGAACCTTTCAGCACTCGATGCAGGTAGGCAATCTTGCAGCCGACGCAGCCCGCAGCATCGGCGCCAACAGCTTAGAGGTGCGAACCGGAGCCCTCTTCCACGATATTGGCAAGACCCTCAATCCCATATACTTTACCGAAAATCAGAGCGGAGGCATCAACCCCCACGACAAACTCGAGCCACAAGAGAGCGCACGCATAATCATCAAGCACGTAACCGACGGAGTAGCCCTTGCCAACAAACACCATCTGCCGCGCACGATAAAGGACTTTATCACCACACACCACGGAGTCTCAAAAACAGGATATTTTTATATCACCTACAAGAACGCCCACCCCGACGAAACAATCGACGAGAGCCTCTTCAGCTACCCCGGCCCGCAGCCCTCGACACGCGAACAAGGCATACTGATGCTTGCCGACTGCGTCGAAGCAGCCTCGCACAGCCTCAAGGAATACACCGCCGAGAATATCGACACGCTTGTAGAGAAAATTGTCGATAGCAAAGTAAGGGACGGCGAACTCAGAATGAGCCCCCTGACCTTCCGCGACATTGAGACCATCAAAAAAACCTTCAAAGAGCGACTAAAAGCCATCTACCACACACGCATAAGCTACCCCACGGAAAAGAAAAAACAGTAACACGCCGCTCTGCGCAACACACATATAATAATGTACACGCACGCGCGAGAAAGAGAGGAAGCAAAAATCTTTATGTGAAAAAAAGTTAAAAAAGAACATTAAAAGGGACGGAACATTTGCGTTTCGTCCCTTTTGCATACAATATTTGCAGACACAAAATGTCGAAACTATGAGTACCCTAATGCACTACATCTGGAGGAACCGTATGCTCACAAAGCAACAGCTATATACCACAAACGGCAAGCCGATAAAAATCATCGAGCCGGGCCTGCACACGCCCACCGACGGCAACATCTTCCGCAACGCCCGCCTGCTGATAGGTGGACGCGAATGGTCGGGCAACATAATCCTGCACCAAAGGAGCAGCGATTGGGAAAAAGATATTCACAAAAGCGGCAACAACAGCTACAAAAACATAATCCTGCACATAATAGAGAGCGACGACATAGAGACAATGCTGCCGCACGGCGAGTACGTCCCCCAGCTGCGCATCACATACCCGCGCGCAGCCGCTCACGAGTACCAAGCAATAAAGAAAGAAAAAAGGCTACTTCCCTGCCACGACACAATTGCATCAATGCCGAAAATACATCTGCACGGGCACCTCTCGCGCCTACTCATCGAACGCATCGAGGAGAAAGCCCGACGCATCGAGGCGCTCCACACCCTATGCAACCAACAGTGGGAGTCGACCCTCTTCAAGCTGCTGGCCCGCAATTTCGGATTCGGCGTACAGAGCAGCACATTCGAGCAGTGGGCCTCGCTGCTGAATATGCAAGCCCTCGGGAAACACCGCGACAACCCTCTGCAAATAGAAGCAATGTTCTTCGGGCAGGCCGGCCTGCTCGAAGAAGAGACAATACCCACATACTATCGCGCCGAAGCCCTCACCAGCACCTACTACAACGACCTCTGCCGCGAATACAAATTCCTATCCGCAAAATTCGGCCTCAAGAGTATGAACGGAAAGGCGTGGAGCAGCAGCTCCACCCCACATCTGCGCATAGCGCGTCTAGCCACACTATACAGCAAGGCAAGCGCCACGCTCTCCTCAATAGCATCGTGCGACACACTAAAAGAGGTAGAAGAGAGATTGCAAGCCATCCCACAAGGCTATTGGTGGAACCATCTGCAATTCGGCGGCACAACCACCACAGGATGCGGCCCCTTAAGAAAATCACAGATAGAGACACTGATAATAAACACAATAGCCCCCATACTATACATCTACGGCAAGCATCGCAACGACACCACGCTATGCAACAAAGCCGAAGACATACTACACAACCTCCCGGGCGAAATAAACAGCATAACCCGTCGCTGGGCACAAGCAACAATAGCAATCGATTGCGCCGCCGACTCGCAAGCACTCATACAGCTGCAAAAAAACTATTGCGACAAGAGCGCCTGCGACAAATGCCCCTTCGCCTACGCCTACATTAAAGAGCGCATAGCAAACCTCTAAAGCCTCGGCACGGAGTAAGAGGCTGCCGCCCGAGGCCTAAAAAAAAGCCCTTATTATAATTATAGTCCCGCAAAAAGAAGAATACACCGCCACCGCACTCCTCTGCGGTTCGCAAACAAAATCAGCCTTTCCCGGTCAGGGAAAGGCTGATTTTATATAGACTGCTTAATTACTTATTTAGACTGCTTGTTCAGCACGCTGTAAGCAATAGGAGCAGCAATGAACAACGAAGAGAGTGTACCAAATACAACACCCAGAATCATTGCAAACGAGAAGCTGCGGATGCTGTCGCCACCGAGAACAAAGATACAGAGCAGCACAATCAAAGTACTAACCGAAGTATTTATTGTACGCGCCAAAGTAGTGTTAAGCGACTCATTGAACAGCTCGAATTTACCACGTTTGGGATAAAGAGAGGTAAACTCACGCACACGGTCGAACACAACCACCTTATCATTGATAGAGTAACCGATGGCAGTAAGGATGGCACCGATAAATGTCTGGTCAACCTCGAGCGACATAGGAAGCACACCCCACAAAAGCGAGTAGCAACCCAAGATAAGAACAACGTCCGAGGTAAGAGCCACAATCGAACCAATACTATAAGCCACATTGCGGAAACGAACCAAAATATAAAGGAAGATTGCCACAAGAGCAAAAACAATCGACCAAATAGCGCTTGTCTTAATATCATCGGCTATGCTGGGACCCACCTTCTGCGAGCTGATAATAGAACCACCGGCGCGATTGTCGCGGTCGATGAAAGTAGCAAGGTCAAGGTCTTTGCTCAACAATCCACCCTTCATAAATGCGTCGTACAAGAATTCCTCAATCTCAGAATCCACATTTACCGACTCCTCATTTATACGATAGTTTGTTGTAACACGGATAGTTTTCTTATCGGTACCCAGCGCAATAGCCTGTACATTATCCTCTGTGATTACCTCACGCAGAAGCGCACGTACAGTCTCGGGCTCAACCTGCTGTTCGAATTGAACGACAAAGTTGCGTCCGCCGGTAAAGTCGATACTCTGGCTCAATCCACGAACGGCAAACGAAGCAATAGCAACAAGAGCAGCCACGCCAAATACAATGAGCGAAGTCTTCGCAGCCTTCATAAAATTGTACTTTGTGCCAAGGAACCAATTCCTCGAGAAATTGGTAACAAATGTCAGATTCTGCCATTTACCCTTATTCATAAAGTGCTCATATACTATACGTGTAAGGAACACAGCTGTAAAGAACGAACAAACAATACCGATGATAAGCGTTGTGGCAAATCCGCGAATGGGGCCCGTACCAAAATAGAACAGAATTATACCTGTGATAATAGAGGTAAAGTTCGAGTCGAAGATGGCCGAAAAAGCATTCTTATAACCATCGGCAAGAGCGGCAACCACTTTTTTACCTGCACGAAGCTCCTCTTTCGTACGCTCATAGATAAGCACGTTGGCATCCACCGCCATACCTAATGTAAGCACAATACCGGCAATACCCGACATTGTAAGCGCAGCTTGGAACGATGCAAGCACACCAAGAGTAAAGAACAGGTTCAACAGCAGCGCTGCATTTGCCACGGCACCGGGAATAATGCCATATACCGCACACATATATATCATAAGGAGCACGAATGCAACCACAAACGACCACATTCCTTGGTTAATTGACTCCTGACCGAGCGAGGGGCCCACAATATCCTCAGAGACGATGCGCGCGGGAGCGGGCATCTTACCCGAGCGAAGCACGTTGGCCAAGTCCTTAGTCTCGTCGATTGTGAACGAACCGGTAATCTCGGAACGACCACCCGAAATTTCGCCCGTTACGTTGGGGGCACTGTAAACATAACCATCGAGCACGACAGCGATGCTGCGACCTACATTGCTCTTTGTAAGCTGTGCCCAACGACGCGAACCATCGGTGTTCATCGCCATTGTTACGCAGGGACGACCGTGTTGGTCGTAAGTATCGGCAGCGTCAACAATTACATCACCCTCGAGGGCTGCACGGCCGTTGCGCTGTGTTGTCCTTACGGCATAAAGCTCGTAGATATTATTCTCTGCGGTCTTGTTCAGTGCATAAACACCCCAGAAGAGACGAAGGTCGGCCGGAAGCATCTTCTTAATCTCGGGGCGCGAGAGCATTGCGTTAACCTCGGCTGTGTCAAGATAGTGCGCAATACCAACTACGCTTGCGTGCAGCTGACCGCGGTCGTTGGGCGAGAATATCGAGTAGAGCGAACGTGTCTGCTCGGCTGTATTCTCGTCGCCGGTAAGAGCATCCTCGACATTAACGCTGTCGGCGCTCTCTTTCTGTGCGGGCGCAGCCTCGAGTGCTATCTTGTTGTTGACAGCATTAAATGCGGGGATAATCTCAGCAGCATTGTATGTCTCCCAAAATTCAAGGTTAGCCGAACCCTGAAGCAGTTTACGTACGCGCTCGGGCTCTTTTACACCGGGAAGCTCAATCATAATGCGTCCCATTCCCTCGAGTGTCTGAATATTGGGCTGAACAACACCGAAGCGGTCGATACGTGTACGAAGCACGTTGAACGAGTTATCTACCGCAGCCTGAACCTCCTGACGAAGCACAGCCTCAACCTCGCTGTCTGTCGAACGGGCGTTAACCTTGTCCTTCAACTGCTGAGTAGCGAAGATTTTGGCCAAATTACCCTCGGGCTGAAGTCTCTTGTACTCCTTTACAAATAGTGTGATAAAATCGTCGTTGCTTGTTACAGCCTGCTCTCTTGCAGTCTCAACGGCCGCATTGAAATCGGCATCGGCTTTGTGGCCCGAAAGAGCCTTAACAACGTCGGCAACCGATACCTCCATAATCACATTCATACCACCTTGAAGGTCGAGTCCAAGGCCAATCTGCATTTCGCGACACTCTCTCAGGCTGTAAATACCAAGCCACACATTCTCATTCTGCATAGAGTCCATATAGTGCTGCACACCCTTGGGGTCTTGGGCGGCTTTACTATTGTGAGAACTTGTTACAAAAGAGAATGAAAGATAGAACACGCACACCAGCGTAAGCAGTAGCGCAAATACTTTTACAAATCCTTTGTTTTGCATTTTTCTATTAGTTTATTATTTATTTAGTTTGTCGTCAAGCACAAAAAGAGGCACGAAATATCGCTAATTTAGAGCTTAGATATTTCGAAACACTTTTTTAAAGTTTGCAAATATAGCGTTTTTTCTGTAAATAAACACATTTTCGGGCTTTTTTCTTCATTTTATATGGTACGAAAGGGGTACGAAAGGGATTGACACTTACATTTTTGTATAATTTTTGTCGTTTTTTATGCAGCGCAGCACAAAATTTAGGGCGCATTGTATTTTTACAATGCGCCCTAAATAAGCCCTATGCTCTTTATGCTGTTACTTTTGCGAGCTGTCGAAGAGACGACGCTTTTCGTCGTCGGTAAGCGAGGAGTATCCGCTGCGTTTAACCTTCTCGAGGATTGTGTTCATTTCGTCCTCTTTCTCGCGGCGACGAGCATTATAATCGTAGTCGGCCGAGTGCTTTGCCGCGCCTTCGGTACGTGTAAACTGCATTTTCGGTTTGCGTTTAAAGCCCCCTTTTACCTTTGCAAAAAGTTTTACAAAAAAGTCGGTTGCGGCGTTTACGAGTGTAGTAACGTCGTGTCCCTTATTAAGCATTATGGCAAATATGGCGCCCGTCAACGCTCCGCCTATGTGAGCAAAATTTCCACCCGCATTGTCCGATGAGAGCAAAAGCACCGACAGGCCCACCGTTATTGCCGCAAGAACAATGAGCCTCATCTGCCCGAATATAAACAGATTAACCGTCGTATTGGGACTGCGCAGCGCAGCAGCCACAATCACCGCCATAACAGCAGCCGATGCACCCACAAGATAAGCCTTATCGACAATGGGGGCAAAATAAGGGAAAATATTATAAGCGGCAATAAAAAAGAGGCCACCCACAATGCCACCCAGAAAATATATACCTATAAAATGGCGGGTAGAATAAAAATTCAAGAATATTCGTCCAAAGCCATAGAGTGCCAGCATATTCCACAGAAAGTGCATAAATCCCTCGTGCATAAACATATACGTCAGCAACGACCACGGCTGATAAAGCAGCGTCTTAAGCGAGGCCGGCAGTTCAAGCAGATGCACAATCTCGACAATGGGCAACACCGCATTCAACAGTGTTGCAAACACTCCAATGAGGGCTATTGTAACATAAACAGCCACATTGACATAAATATATTTTCCAACAATATTTTCGTTACGGAACCTGCTCATCAGGTCATCAATAATACGGCCCATTTATATCTCCTTTTTTACGCCAATAAAGTATTAGTAATAATCCGAACAACATTCCTCCAAGATGGGCAAAATGTGCCACATTGTCGCCCATACGTGGCGAAAGGCCCAAATACAGCTCGAGAGCGCCGTAAATAAGAACAAAATATTTTGCCTTTATGGGGACGGGAATAGGGAACACAAAAAGTCGCTCGTTGGGGAAAGTCATTGCAAAGGCCATCAGAATACCAAAAATAGCACCCGATGCCCCCACCGTATTCCACTCATTAAGAAACTCGGCCATAGAAACTATCACCCCGCCACCTTTATTTACAGCGGTGTACATCGACAAAGTCGTTTCGTAGTAAATGTACTGCGTAAGCTCCTGCAAAAGCCCCGCGCCAATGCCCGTGACCATATAAAATATCAGGAAGCGCTTGGGACCCCACACACTTTCAAGCACACGCCCGAACATAAAAAGGGCGAACATATTGAAAAACAGGTGCACAAAGTCGCCGTGCATAAACATATACGTAATAATCTGCACAGGTATAAAATCCTCGGCAAGGAACAGATGCAGACCAAGCAAGGCTTTAAGGTCAACACCCACCTTCGGAGCCACAATCATTGCAAAAAACATCAAGATGTTTATGGCAAGCAGATTTTTGGTAACAACAGGAATATCTCTCATCGTCGTTCAAACTATCATTCAAGCTGCGAAGATAGTGCAATTTAAAGAAATAATAAAAAACTACACCCCCCGATTTTCTCTTTTTAGCAATTATAAACAAAAAAACCACATATATTTCGTATCTTCGCAGCATATTTGGGATAAATAAATTTTAAAAACTATGAATATAGAAACAATTCTTACCAAGAGTATCGTAGCGGCCCTTAAAGCACTCTACGGTCAAGAGGTTGCCCCCGAGAAAGTTCAATTGCAAAAGACGCGCAAGGAATTTGAGGGCGATTTTACCTTAGTAGTATTCCCTTTCTTACAGCTGTCGCGCAAAAAGCCCGAGGAGACAGCCGGCGAGATTGGCGCGCATCTTGCAGCCACACAACCCGTGATTGCATCGTACAATGTTGTTAAAGGTTTCTTGAACCTTGCCATCGCCCCATCCTATTGGATAGAACTTTTGCAAGAGATTAACCTTTCACAGAATTGGGGAAAGGTCGAGGCCACCGAGAGCTCGCCACTTGTAATGGTCGAGTATTCATCGCCCAACACCAACAAGCCCCTGCATCTGGGACACATCCGCAATAACCTTTTAGGCTACGCCCTCTCTAACATCATAGCCGCCAACGGCAACCGCGTAGTAAAGACAAACATTGTCAACGACCGTGGCATACACATCTGCAAGTCGATGCTCGCTTGGCAAAAATGGGGCGAGGGCGAGACGCCCGCATCGAGCGGCAAAAAGGGCGACCACCTTATCGGCGACTATTATGTAGCATTCGACAAGCACTATAAAGCCGAGCTTGCCTCTCTTATGGCCGGCGGAATGACAAAAGAGGAAGCCGAGGCAGCATCGCCCCTTATGGCCGAGGCACGCGAGATGCTCGTAAAGTGGGAGGCAGGCGACAAAGAGGTGCGCTCGCTGTGGCAGACAATGAACGGCTGGGTATATGAAGGATTCGACGAGACCTACCGCAAGCTGGGCGTCGGATTCGACAAGATATACTACGAGAGCGACACATATTTAGTAGGAAAAGAGACCGTGCTCGAAGGGCTCGAGAAAGGCGTCTTCTACCGCCGTCCCGACGCATCAGTGTGGGCCGACCTCAGCGGCGACGGCCTTGATGAGAAACTATTGTTGCGCAGCGACGGAACATCGGTCTATATGACACAGGACATCGGAACAGCTCAGCTGCGTTTCCGCGACTACCCCATCGACAAGATGGTATATGTTGTGGGTAACGAGCAGAATTACCATTTTCAGGTACTCTCACTGCTACTCGATAAATTGGGATTCTCGTGGGGCAAAGGCCTTGTACACTTCTCCTATGGAATGGTCGAGCTCCCCGAGGGCAAGATGAAGAGCCGCGAAGGCACCGTCGTTGACGCCGACGACCTTATGGAAGAGATGATTGCCACCGCCCGCGAGACATCCGAGGAGCTTGGCGGCAAGCTCGCCGGCCTCAGCCCCGAGGAAGCAGCCGAAATTAACCGTATAATAGGCCTTGGCGCGCTCAAATACTTTATACTCAAGGTAGATGCCCGCAAGAATATGCTCTTCAACCCCAAAGAGTCCATCGACTTTAACGGAAACACAGGCCCGTTCATCCAATACACCTACGCCCGAACACGTTCAATAGAGCGCAAAGCAGCCGAGGCAGGAGTAAACACAGAGAGCGCCTCGGCACCCCTCGCCGTCAGCGAAAAGGAGTGCTCGCTCATACGTATGCTCAACGAATATCCCGCCGTCGTGCGTCAGGCAGGCAGCGACTATTCGCCCTCGGGCATTGCCGCCTACGCCTACGAGCTTGCCAAAGAGTATAACCAATTCTATCACGACTACTCTATCCTGCGCGAGGAGGATGCCGACGTAAAAGCCTTCCGCATCATCCTCACACGCAACGTAGGCAAGGTGATAAAGAGCGCAATGAACCTTTTGGGCATCGAGGTCCCCGAGAGAATGTAAAAAACACCGCACGACGAATATATGAGCAAGAAACGCTACTATGTTGTGTGGAACGGCGTCAACCCCGGCATATACGCCTCGTGGGACGAGTGTCAGGCGCAGATAAGCGGCGTCAAGCAGGCGCTCTACAAGTCCTTTGCCACACAAGCCGAGGCCGAGCGCGCCTACGCCTCATCGCCCTACGACTACATAGGAGCAAAGGCCAAGAGCGAGCCCACGGCCCCGCCGAGCAGCAGTCTCCCGCCCGCGGTCGAGCTCAACGCCCTTGCCGTCGATGCAGCTTGTAGCGGCAACCCCGGACAGATGGAGTATCGCGGCGTATATGTGGGCAGCGGAATGCAGATTTTTCATTTCGGCCCCGTATATGGTACAAACAACATCGGCGAGTTTCTTGCCATCGTGCACGCCCTTGCACTTTTGGGACAGAAGGGCAACACAATGCCCATATACAGCGACAGCCGCAACGCACTCTTATGGGTGAAACAAAAAAAGTGCAAGACCAAACTACCGCGCGAGACCCGCACCGAAGAGCTCTTCAAGCTCATCGACAGGGCCGAGCAATGGTTGCGCACACACACTTACGAAAACAGACTGATAAAGTGGGAGACAGCCTCGTGGGGCGAGATTCCCGCCGATTTTGGACGCAAATAAAAAGAGGTGGCACTAATGGAAAATGTAAAAGAAAAATTTCTGTATCTACTCCGATACTACGCAACGCTGCTGCTATGCTTCGTTCCCCTGAGACTAATGTTTATGGCATTGGCCGGTGAGGATGCGCACTCCATAGAAGATTACGCCTTGGTGGCCCTGCACGGCCTTACGCTCGACGTTGCCGTTGCAGGATACATAACAGCGCTGCCCCTTCTGCTCACCATCGTGAGCCTCTTTGTATATATCCCGATGCGCAAGCTGCTTGTTGTATATAATCTGTTCGCAGCAATAATGATAGCAGCAGCCTTTGTGGCCGACGTCAGCCTGTACCCCTTTTGGCAATTCAAGCTCGACGCATCGTTCCTGCTCTACATCGACTCGCCCGCAAACGCCTTTGCGAGCGTCAGCACAGGATTCATCCTTGCACGCATCGCAGCATTCACAGTGCTCATTGCGGTGCTCTTTGCCGCGCTTCACTACGCAACGCCCAAGAGTATGCGCCCCGCAAAGCCCCGTGCGCTGACCTTTGGCGGGCTCATTCTTTTAGCAGGAGTGCTTTTCCTTGGAATAAGAGGCGGCGTGAGCGAATCGACCAACAACATAGGTAAAGTTTATTTCAGTGATAATCAATTTCTTAACCACTCGGCCGTAAACCCCATATTCAGTTTCATCTACTCAGTGGGCAAGCGCGAGGATTACAGCGAGGCCTACCATTTTTACAGCCCCGAGGAGCTTGCGACACGCCTTGGCGGGCTCTACACACAAGACGGCGCCATAAGCGACACACTGCTCACAACCACCCGCCCCAATATAATAACCATTCTGCTCGAGGGAATGAGCTGCACGCTCATCGAGAGTATGGGCGGTCTCAAGGACGTAACCCCCAATTTCGACCGTCTCTCACAAGAGGGCGTGCTCTTCACACGCTGTTACGCCAACAGCTACCGCACCGACCGTGGCCTTATCTGCTCGCTCAGCGGCTACACGTCGTTCCCCAAGACCTCAGTGATGAAGTCCCCCATAAAAAGTCAGAGCCTCGCCTCAATAGCCTCGTCGTTGGGCAAGGCAGGCTACCATAATACCTTTTTATATGGTGGAGACATCAATTTCACAAATATGAAAAGCTATTTTTACTCGACGGGATACAACGAGCTCATAGCCGACAAAGATTTTAGCACCGAGCAGCAGAGCACCCACCTTTGGGGCGTCGCCGACCACATTACGTTCGACTCTCTGCGCCATCTCATCGACCACCGCCCCAAGGAGCCGTGGCACATAACCTACCTCACACTCAGCAGCCACGAGCCGTGGATGGTTCCATACGACCGCATAAAAGATAACAAGATAACAAACTCTTTTGCCTATACCGACTCCTGTCTGGGTGCATTCATCAAAGACCTTAAAGAGAGCAAGCACTGGGACAACACCCTTGTCATCTGCATCGCCGACCACGCCGTAGCCAGCTTCCCCAAAGATATTGACCGCAGCAACGAGGAGCGCAACCGCATCCCAATGTTACTGACGGGAGGCGCAGTCCGCGAGAGCCGCCGCATAGAGACAATATGCAATCAGAGCGACCTTCCGGCAACGCTGTTGGCACAACTCGGGCTGAGCATCGAAAATTTCCCCTTCAGCCGCAACGTACTATCGCCCACATACAGTTATCCTTTTGCTTATCACGCCTTTAACAACGGTATTACGTTTATCGACTCAACAGGGTTCACCCTGTACGACCTTGACGCCAACAACATAAGCGCCGAAAAGCCCGCCGAGCCCTCGCACTCGCGTGCGGCAAAGGCAAAGGCCATTTTGCAGGCCACATACGAGGATTTTCAGAGCCGATAAGAATACTAAAGAAGGCGCACCTACATAGGTGCGCCTTCTTTAGTATGATGCCGTTGCTTTTATCCCCTCGTTCAAGAGCAGCGCCAAAATGCGGTCGAGTTCTTGGGGCGAAGCTTTCAGCAGCCCCTCCTGCGGCGTCTCGCGGTCTATGGTATATATCATCACCTCGCGCGGAGCAATAGCCTTTACCGTCTGAATCCACGGAAGCACATATTCGTCGCCCGTATTATCGACACTCACTCCGCCTGCCGAGCCCTTCATAAACATTGTCTGAACGACGAGGCTGCCCTTAAAAGCCTTCATACACTCGATAATATCCTCGAGTTTATAAGCATCGTTGGGCCTATCGACACGCGCAATATACGAGGCCGAGACGGTGTCGAGCTTCAGAATATTATTATCCACTTTTTTAAGCGCTTCGAACACAGCGGGACGGCCTATGAGCGTTGCGTTACTCAGTACACTGACCTTTGCTGCGGGGAAATATTTATCCCTCAGGGCAATTGTATCGTCGATAATCTCGCCGAAGCGCGGATGAATCGTAGGCTCGCCGTTGCCCGCAAAGGTAAGAACATCGGGAGCCGTACCCTCGTCCTTCATCCTCAGCAACTGCCTCTCGAGTGCCTCGCGCACCTCCTCGCGCGTGGGCAGAGCGCTACGGCTGCGATGCGTCGCGTTAAAGCCGCACTCGCAATAGATACAGTCAAAAGTACACACTTTTCCATCGCCCGGCAACAGATTGATGCCCAGCGACACGCCCAGACGGCGGCTGTGCACCGGCCCGAAAATAGGCGAGGGGAATATTATTGTAGCCATAATTCTATATTTATTATTTATCGTTCGCCGGCACTAACCTATCACCCAGCATACGTGCCATATAATCCTGTATAATAGCCTTCAGGCTGCGTTCCATAAGCATCTGCTGTTCGCCGGCAGCCTTCCCTATAAGATTATTTTGCAGCATCTTATCCTCGCGAATATTCATAAGCGCCGTGCTCTTTGCACCGTCGAAGATAAGCAGATAATCGTCCTTAAAATACTGATACTGTCCACTTATCCAATTAACGGCGTAACTATCCTCGGGAGCCACCCGCAAGAGGCTCTTGCCGTATGCGAGAAACGGATGCGAATAACCCACATAATCGAGCACGGTCGGCATAATGTCAATCTGCTGTGCAATGCGCACACTATCCACCCCGGGAGCAAAAGGCGGCTCGCCCGAGGGGTCGTAGAATATTATCGGAACCTCGAAAATTCCCGCCGAGGTATTATAATATTGGTCGAGACACAAGCTCGAGTGGTCGGCAGTAATCACAAAAAGAGTATTTTTGAACCACTCCTCGCCACGAGCCTTGTTAAAAAAGCCTCGCAGAGCATTATCGGTATATTGTATGCACTTGTGGATAGGCGATTTTCCCTCCTTATAAACATCGGCATACTGCCGGGGAATTGCAAACGGATGATGCGACGATGCACTGAACATTGAAGCAACAAAAGGCTGCGGCAGAGTGTTCATCGTCTCGGCATAGAATTTAAAGAAAGGCTCGTCCCAAATAGCCCAAGAGCCATCAAAATCGTCGTTGCCCGGGTACATCGCATTATACTCGTCCTGTCCATAATACTCTTTAAAGCCGGTAGCTTTGGCAAAGGCCTGAAAGCCCATAGAGCCGTTGGGCGCACCGTGGAAAAAGGCTGTGTGATAACCCTCAGTTGCAAGCTCGCCCGCAATTCCGCTCACCCTGTTCAGCGAGGCAGGCGTTACAAAGAAAGGCTCGACGAACATAGGAATACCCGAGAGTACCGATGGCATTCCGTCAATACTCTTGCGGCCGTTGCCATAGGAGCGGGCATAAGTGTGGCTCACCGCAATGAGCGAGTCGAGGAAGGGCGTGAGCGAAGGCTCGGCACGATGAGGGTTAAAAGCCCCTATATACTCTTTTCCGAAACTCTCGACAATAAAGACCACCACATTCTTGCGCACCGAGGCTGTGTCGACCGAATATTCGTGTATAGGGCTGAAAATCTCATTAAGTTCCTTTTCATCGAAGAAATTCACCTCGACAAAAGGATTTTTTCCTATTGTTCGAATCATCGAGAAGGGAGTATTCAGCACAATGGCAGCCTGTGCAGGCGATGCAATATATTCATTGGCATCGTTAAGGCTTATGGGACGCACCGTACGTCCCACGCCCCCGCGTATGCCAAAGACAATCAGCGGAGCAACCGCCGCCAGCAGCGCCACGTGCGATACATAATAAACAGATAAATTATAGCTCTTATGCGCAGTAGTATATAATCTCCAAAGAAGCCATATTATAATAACTGCCGCAAGCACAAGATACCAATGAGCCACAAGCTCCACTGCTACCACCTTGCCCAAATTACCCTCGTTAGAAAATTCCGAGAACAACGACCACGTTGTACGTCGTCCGCCAAAGGGCACGTAGACAATATCGCACAAATTGGCAATCGCACCAACGGCGTTGCACACAACAAACAACCAACGGGCGATGGCCTGCATAGCAGCCCCTTCCCTAACGTGCAACGGCAGAAGAAGCGCAACAATATACGGAATATTCAGATAACACACAGCCGACGTATCGAAGCGAAGCGCACCCTTAGCCATAAGCCATAATTGCGCCGAGGAGAGCCCTTCGGCATAAATGTCGTAGTTGACAACCACGAACAGCAGACGGCACACTGCAAGCACAAAATAGGCCAAAAGGACGTTGCACACAAGAGCCGTCAATATATTCTTCTCTTTTCTCATCGCAGATAGTAGATTTTGTGTTTCTGTTTTAAATTGGGCTTATAATTTTTAAGACTGTTAAAATTCCCACAACCTACACATTCGTTGTCGAGGCACAATCGGGCCGCACGTTGCAAAATTACTCTTTTATAGGGGACAAACAAAAGAATCGGGAGCAATAATTACTCACCCTCATAGCGAAAAGGAGCCTCGGCGATGCATTTTTCCACCCTCACGCCCCTATCGACAAAAGCCATAAGCGAGGCCCGGGAGCGCAGCGCCCCCACATTATGTTCCACAAGCACAATGGCACAGTCGCCGTTCAGTTTACTCAGCAGACCATACATACGCTCCTGTGAGACGGCATCAAGGTAGGTCGATGGCTCGTCCAGAATCAACAGCGCCGGACGCGACACAACAGCCCTCGCCAAAAGCACGCGTTGTAGCTCGCCTCCGCTCAGCTCGCCCACCCCCTTACGCGCAAGATGCGCCACCTGCAAACGCTCCATAGCCTCATCGACCCGTGCAGCCTCGCAACGGGCGAAAGGGTTGAACATATTCCCTCTATCGACAAGCCCCAGCGAGACTGCCTCGCGCACCGTCATAGGGAAAGCCTTGTCTATGCGGGAATATTGCGGCAGATAACCAATGGTAGCCTCCTCGCTGCGCACAATTGTCCCCGACGAGGGACGCAACTGCCCCATAATGAGCCTCAGCAGCGTAGTCTTTCCGCAGCCGTTTGCACCGACAATTACAAGAA
The DNA here is from genome assembly GCA_045533955.1 of Bacteroidaceae bacterium. Classification (GTDB taxonomy): domain Bacteria; phylum Bacteroidota; class Bacteroidia; order Bacteroidales; family Bacteroidaceae; genus HGM04593. The sequence goes on along the minus strand of JAZSIU010000017.1, from coordinate 40,349 downwards.
AATCGTCGCGCCCAATCTCGAGGTTCACCCTCTCGAGCAGCGGCGCCGTGCCATACGAAAATGAGACATCTCTGAACTTTATCATAGTCTGCGTGTGTGTGGATACCACTATTCTTTCACCATTTCATCGGCAATTTTCAGAAACTCAGTGTGCCAATCGTAACTCAAAGGGTCGATAGTAACAACCCTTGCACCAATCTCGCGAGCAACGGTAATTGCATTCTTACTGTCAAACTCACGCTGCACAAACACCAGAGCAACCCCCTTGCTGCGTGCCGTGTCGATAACAGCCTTTATATGCGCTGCCGAGGGCTCTTTTCCCTCCTCCTCAATTGCCAACTGCTGCAACCCGTAGAGGCGCGCAAAATAGGTGAGCGTAGGATGGAAAACAACAAAAGAACGAGTCTCGAGAGTGTCCAGACGCGCCTTAATCAGCCGATGCGTCTCGGCAATTTTCACGTTCAGACTATCGCGACGGGCGCGATAGCCCTCGGCCCCCGCACTATCCACACTACAAAGAGCCCCGCACACATTATCGGCAATAAGCATCATATTATCGGGCGAGCACCACAGATGCGGGTCGCCACCCTCGCGCACAATCCCCTCAGAGGTATCGACGAGCTTCAACGCAGAAAACATCCCGGCAATTCTTTCCCGCCAAGCATCCTCGAACCCCAGCCCGCCGACCATAAAATAGGCCCGGCTATTGCTCAACGACATAATATCGCGCACAGTAGGGTCGAAAGTCTCGGGGTCGCCTCCACGAGGCACAAGAGTATTCACCCTCCAAGCATCGCCCGCAACCGCTTCGACCACGAATCTGTAAGGCTCGGTGGTAACAGTAAGCGAGCGCAGATGCTCATCGCCCGGCGACGAGCAGCCGGCAGCGAAAAGCACAAACAAAAGAACAACCCCGAACCTCATATTATTCTCTTTTTTTCATCAGAACGAGAAAAGCCCCGCAAAGCCCACGTACGAAAGTCCCACAAGCAGATAACGCAAGAATTTTCCCAGCATCATAATAGCCGTAACCTTTAGAGTATCGGCACGCATAACACCCAAAGTAAGCAGTATAGCCGTGCCTATAAGCGGAACAAAAGAGAGGAACGATGCCCAGTAGCCGTACCTGTTTATAATCCTGTCAGCCTGATGCATACGCCTGTCCGACACCCTGAAGAATCGTGCCACACGCTCTTTCGAAACAATGCGACCCGTATAATAACAAGTAACTCCTCCTATTGTATTACCAATGGTAGAAACAAGCACAAGGCCAAAAGTGTTCAGCCCCATTCCCATAAGAATTATCATCAGAACCTCACTCGTCAGAGGCAGCACCGACCCCGATAGAAAGGCCATAATTCCCATTCCCAAATAGCCGTAAGAACTAAGAAAGTCAACTAAAAAATCCATAACCAAACATTAAACAAAGCAACAACAATTGACATTACAGCCAATATCCAAAAACAGATATTATAAAATTTCGTAAACCTTAGCGAGAAGATATATGCCACCAGCAGCGCCACTCCCGGCAGACGCCACACATAGAAAATCAGGGCACAGTCGTCAAGCAGCCACGCAAGCACCCATAAATAGATATTCATATAGATGAACAACGAGAGCACACGACGCATAAGCGGCTTTGCCGGGCTGGGACAACGTGAAAAAACAGCCGCAGCCCACAGCGTAACAACAGCCTCTATCGCCATTGGGAGTAGAATATTAGGCCGAGGCACCACAAAGGAAAATTGCAACAACCCCGCAAAGGCATCCTTCAGCATCTGTCCCAAAAAAGAGAATCCCGGAACGATGATTATCATCCCAAAGAGCATCCACAGAGGGGTGAGCAACCCCAACAGAGCCGCAAGGAGATTCCTTGTACCCATTGTCCCTGTCATCGACATAAATAAAAAGTACAGAGGCAACAAATAAACAAACTGCGGGACAAAAAGAGCCGCCGTTGCAAAAAGCGCAAACGCCGCATAGACCCACCGCTGCACATTCTCGCGCGGATGACACGCCGTAAGCAGCGCCAACAGAAGCAACAATGCCGGCACCGACAGCGCCAGCGTCAGATTGCCGTGCAACGTCAGATTACAAGCCGCCAGCCACACAAAAAGGCCGCCCAGCCACGGCGTACGCCCCTCGATAATAACAAAAGAGTTAAGCAGCAAAGCAGCTGCCACATAAACGCCAAAGGCAAGAGCCTCCTCAATCCAAAGAGGCAGAAAACCACTCCAAAAGGAGCGCGGGCCGACACCGCCAAAGGCAATCTCGCCCATCACCCCTGCCAACCACAACATCGCCGCGCCACCCAATAAAAGCGCCAGCGTATATCTGCCGGTAACAAACTGTCGTTGGAGCGAATTTCCGTTATTATAAATCAAAGCCTATATCTCCTCTGAAATATTTCTTCTCAAAATCAATTACATTAGCCGAGCGGAACGACTTTTCGAGCGCCTCGGCACGGCTGCTGCCATACGAGCATACAGCAAGTACACGTCCGCCGGCGGTAACCACTTTACCATCCTTTATTTTCGTTCCCGCGTGGAACAGAATGCTATCCTCGACCTTCTCAAATCCCGTCATTTCGTAGCCCTTAGAGTAAGCCTCGGGGTATCCGCCTGACACAAGCATCACACACACGGCTGTGCGCTCGTCAAACTCGGCGGTTGTACCCGCGAGTGTGCCGGTGTCAACCTTTTCAAAGAGCTCGACGATGTCGCTACGCAGACGCAGCATCACCGACTCGGTCTCGGGGTCGCCCATACGTACATTATACTCAATTACCATAGGTTCTCCCCCGACGTTTATTAGGCCGAAGAAGATAAAGCCCTTGTAGAGCAGGCCGTCGGCAGCAAGACCCTCGACCGTGGGACGCACGATGCGCTCGTCCACCTTCTTCATCCACTGCTCGTCGGCAAAGGGCACGGGCGATATTGAGCCCATTCCACCGGTGTTAAGCCCTGTGTTACCCTCGCCTATGCGTTTATAATCTTTAGCCTCGGGCAGCAACACATAATCCTTTCCATCGGTGAGCACAAACACCGAACACTCTATTCCATCGAGGAATTCCTCTATAACCACCGTCGCCGATGAGCTGCCGAACATACCATCGAACATATCCTTGAGCTGAGCCTTTGCCTCGTCGAGCGTGGGCAATATGAGCACACCTTTTCCGGCGCACAGACCATCGGCCTTGAGCACGTAGGGAGCCTTCAGCCCTTCGAGGAACTTATAAGCCTCTTCAATCTGCGTACCGTCAAAAGCCTTATAGGCCGCAGTGGGAATATTGTGGCGTTGCATAAAATCTTTGGCAAAGCTCTTGCTTCCTTCGAGTTGTGCAGCCTCGCGCGAGGGGCCGATGACAGCAACGTGTGCCAAGCGCTCGTCGCTCTTGAAATAGTCGTATATTCCCTTTACCAATGGGTCCTCGGGACCCACTACCACCATTGAGACACCATTCTCGAGGACAAAAGCTGCTATTGCCTCAAAATCACACACCGAGATTGCGACATTTTGTCCCACGGCCGATGTTCCGGCGTTTCCGGGGGCAATGTAAAGTTTCTCGACCTTTGCGCTCTGCGCAATTTTCCAAGCGAGTGCGTGCTCGCGTCCACCGCTGCCTAAAAGCAATATTTTCATTGTTCTATTTTTGTTGCGGTTCCTCGTGGCAACCGAATATTACTCTTTACTATTCGGCCGCCCACGGGCCCTGTTGTTAATTTATTATGTTTACTCCTTGTTTCGGCCGCCCTTGCCTGTGCCGCCACGCTTGCCCCCTTTGAGGAAAGGACGGCCGCCTGCTGCCGAGCCTCGACGCTCGCCCGTGGGACGCGGGCGACGTTCGCGGGGTTTATTATCCTCGCCACCCCATCCGCGCACATTGCTTCGGGGTGCTGCCGTCCGAGGCTCGCCGCTTCTATTATTGCGGCTCTCACCGCCTCGACGCTCCTCTCTTTCGGAAGCCTCACCCGCACGCTCCTTTCTATCGGCCTTTACGCGCTGTGCCGTGCGTGTCTTAAAATAAGATTCGAGCTCGCGGCGACGACGCATCGAAGCATCACTGTCGGGGGCGTCGCCATCGACCGATGCACGAGTCGCTCCCCTCTGCTCGCCATCAAGCCCCGTTAGGCGCGATTTTCTCTTGAGCGGTGCAAAATCCTTCTTCAGCATATTGCCCTCGTCGCGGAAGCCCTTGTATTTTCCCTGAAAAAGTTCGTATTTACGAAGCTCGCAGTCGAGGTCGCCGTTGAAAAGAGGAATTCGCGCCGAGGCCTTCAGACCAATCTGGTCGAAACAATCGTAGCTACTGCTTATCACCCAAGCCTCGTTACCCTGAAAAGCGTGCTTAAGGCGGCTGCCTAATTCTTTATATACCTCGAGCAGGTTATCCGAGACGAGACGCTCGCCGTAGGGAGGATTCACCACCATCACAGCACGCTCGGCAGGCTCTTGAAAATCCTTAATGTCGCGGCACTCGATGGAGACAATATCGCCCATCATAGCCGACTTTACGTTGCGACGCGCGCAGGCCACCATACGGCCGTCAACGTCGTATCCGTAAATCTTGTGGTTAAACTCACGCTCGGCCGAGTCGTCGTCGAAAATCGAGCGAAAAAGTTCCTCGTCAAAGTCTCTCCACTTTTCAAACGCATAGCTCTGACGGAACACGCCCGGAGCAATATTGCGAGCAATGAGCGCAGCCTCGATGGGCAGCGTACCCGAGCCACACATAGGGTCGATAAAGTCGCACTCGCCCCTCCAGCCTGTGAGCAGAATCATTCCCGCCGCAAGTACCTCGTTTATGGGCGCAGCACCCGTCTCGACGCGGTATCCGCGACGATGCAACGACTCGCCCGAGCTATCGAAAGCCAGCGTACACTCCTCGTGAGCAATATGTATGTGAAAGATAAGGTCGGGATTGTTCAGACGCACCGACGGACGGCGTCCCTCGCGCTCGTTGAAATAATCGGCAATGGCATCCTTGACACGATAGGCCACAAATTTTGAATGGCGGAACACGTCGCTATAAACCACCGAATCGACCGAGAATGTAGAATTACTATCGAGATACTCGCTCCACTCAACACTCTTTATAACATTATAAACCTCATCGGCGTCCGAAGCCTTAAAATGAAGAATAGGCTTTAGAATACGCACGGCTGTCCTAAGGCAAAAGTTAGCCTTATACATAAGAGCCTTGTCGCCCGTAAAAGAGACCATACGACGGCCAATCTGTACATTATTGGCTCCTAAATCAGTCAATTCCTGCGCCAACACCTCTTCGAGTCCCTGAAAAGTCTTGGCAATAAGTTCAAATTCCTCCATAAAATTACCTAAAAGAACAATAAGAAATTTGTCAAAAAAGCAATGTGCCCTCGCCCCATCCAAGAGACCTTAAACCCCTCACATTAACACAAAATGAGAAGCCCCTTTAGCTCAAAGGCTGCACAACCGACAAATACCGTGCAAAGGTAGCAATAAAAAACCATTTTTACCGAAAAAAGAGAGCGTTATTTGCAGCAAAAGTGCTATCTTAGTGCCTCATTATCCAAAGAGATATTAAGAATGAAAGAAACAGTAAAAATAGCATCAATCGCAACCATCGCAATATTATGCGGATGGCTGTTACAATCGAACCTCGGTTGCAGCAACGAGAATATGCCCTACTCGCAGATTCCCTACTGCTGCATCTCGCCACAAGTGCCCACAAGCCTGACATTTGCAGGCGAAGAGATACTCCTCACACAGCACGACCGCCGCGAGCGTATGGACCGCGAGATTCTGGCCTTTACCTACTCGCACATAAACACAATGCTGCAAATAAAGCGTGCCAACCGCCTCTTCCCCATCGTCGAGCCCATACTAAAAGAGTGCGGCGTGCCCGACGATTTTAAATACCTAATGATAATAGAGAGCAACGGCGACATTCACGCACGCTCGACGGTGGGCGCCGCCGGCCTGTGGCAGTTTATGGAAAAGACCGGGCGCGAATATGGGCTCGAGGTTAACAACCACGTCGACGAGCGCTACAACATCGAGAAAGCCACGCGTGCCGCCTGCAAATACCTAAAAAAGAGCTACGAGGAGTTTGGCAATTGGATGACCGTCGCCGCCAGCTACAATGCCGGCACCGCCAATATATCCAAGCGCATCGAGGCACAGAAACAGAGCAACGCATTAGACCTTGTACTTGTGCCCGAGACCTCGCGCTACCTCTTCCGCCTATTGGCAGTAAAATGCATCTTTGCCGACCCTATAAACTACGGATTCATAATAAAGAAGAGCGACCTTTACCCGCCGCTGCCCATAAAAAGCACAATCACAATAGACAAAAGCCCGGTTAGCTGGCCCGACGTTGCAAGGAAGCACAATCTCACATTCCTGCAACTGCGCGAGGCCAACCCGTGGATGCGCAACAGCACAATGCCCAACAGCGCCCGCAAAAGCTACACCGTGCTCATCCCCGACGCCGAGGCCCTACACTACGACCCCAAAGAGACACAGCCTCACAACCACAAATGGATACTCCGATAACCATAAAAAAAAGCGCCCCTAAAAGGCGCTTTTTTTGTTGCTTGAAACAGCTTAAAGTCAAAAGCAGTTTCGCCGCTAAAATATATCTTTTTATAAAAAATCCAAACAAAATCTTTAGAGCAGACAATCACACAAAATCATCGCCCATCTTCATCAGCACGTCGTTGCGGAATTTACGAATATCGCCCTCGCATCCCTTTTTGCACACAAGCAGCACATTACCCTCGTCAACAATGAGCAAGTCCTCGACCCCTTGAATCACAGCCAGCTTGCCCTTGGGCAGCGACACCACATTATTACAGCTGTCATAAGCTATTGTGTGCGAGTGCATTATCACATTCCCATCGACATCTTTGGGCAGAGTGCCGTAGAGCGAGTCCCACGTTCCAATATCGGCCCATCCAAACTCCCCGACCAGAAGAAACACATTATCGGCACGCTCCATAACAGCCGTGTCCATCGCAGCATTGGGGAACGACGTATAGGACTCATATATTCGGCGGCGACGCTCGTCGCGGTTGGGAAACTCGTTAAAGACACTCTCAAACTCGGCCATCATATCGGGCAGCAGCTTCGAGAGTGTCTCGACCACCGTCTGCACGTTCCATATATAAATTCCCGAATTCCAATAAAACTCGCCACTCTCCATAAAGACACGTGCAAACTCATAGGCAGGTTTTTCGGTGAACGTGCGCACCTTGTAGAACGAGCCATCCGGGCTCTGCGTCCCACGGTCATCTACCTGTATATATCCGTAACGCGTCTCGGGGCAGGTAGGCTTTATGCCTATAATAACCAATCTGTTATGCTCGGCCACATAGTCGAGTCCGCGGCCGAGTGTCTCGACAAAAAGGTCTTCCTTCAGCACCAATTGGTCGCTCTGCGCAACCACGATGCTCGCCTCAGGATTAAGCTGCCTTATGTGGCAGGCCGCATAAGCAATGCTGGGAGCCGTCCCGCGGAACGAGGGCTCGTGCAGAATCTGGTCGGGCGATAGCTGCGGCAACTGCTCGCGCACAAGCTGCGAGTAAATAATATTTGTCGATACTATTATATTCTCTTTTGGCACAATGCGGCTGTATCGGTCGAAAGTCTGCTGCAGCATAGTCCTGCCACAGCCCAAAAGGTCGTGAAATTGCTTGGGAAGATTTTTCCTGCTCAGAGGCCACAGACGGCTACCCACTCCTCCGGCCATAATTACGCAATATCTGTTGTTGTCCATTTCGCAGGGAATTTTAGAGAGTTTATACCGGTTATTTATTTACACAACGCAAGTATAATATTTTTATTGCGATTAAAACAGGAGTTTCCCTATTTTTTTAACAAAATTAAGCGGGTGCCCGATTGATTATCGGGGCACCCGCTTAAGCACTATCCGAGATATTTCAATTAAAACTCGGCATTATTGGGAGTACGGGGGAAGGGGATTACATCGCGAATATTGGCCATTCCCGTAACAAAAAGCAGCAGACGCTCGAAGCCCAATCCGAATCCCGAGTGGGGACACGAGCCGTAACGACGAGTATCAAGATACCACCACATATCCTTCATAGGAATACCAAGTTCCTCGATGCGGGCCAGCAGCTTGCCATAGTCGGCCTCGCGCTCCGAGCCACCGATAATCTCGCCAATCTTGGGGAAGAGTACGTCCATTGCACGCACTGTCTTTCCATCCTCATTCTGCTTCATATAGAAGGCCTTAATCTCTTTGGGATAGTCGGTGAGTATCACGGGGCGTTTAAAGTGATGCTCGACAAGGTAACGCTCGTGCTCCGAGGCAAGGTCGACACCCCAATATACGGGGAATTCAAACTTGTGCCCTGAGGCAACAGCCTCCTCAAGGATTTTTATTCCGTCGGTATAAGCGAGACGTACAAACTCGGTATCGACAATCGAGCGCAGACGCTCAATCAGTCCCTTGTCAATCATATTGTTAAGGAAGGTAATATCCTCCATACAGTGGTCGAGCGCCCACTGCACGCAATATTTTATAAACTCCTCGGCAAGATCCATATTGTCGGTAATGTCGTTGAACGCAACCTCGGGCTCAATCATCCAAAATTCGGCAAGGTGGCGCGGAGTATTTGAATTTTCGGCACGGAACGTGGGGCCGAACGTATAGATTGCACCAAGCGCTGTTGCAGCAAGCTCGCCCTCGAGCTGTCCCGAGACGGTGAGGCTGGCCTGCTTGCCGAAAAAGTCGCTGTCGTACTTTATGCTGCCCTCGTCGTCCTTTTTAAGGTCGTAGAGGTTCATTGTGGTTACCTGAAACATCTGTCCGGCGCCCTCGCAGTCGGATGCTGTGATAATGGGTGTGTGGAAATAGTAAAAACCCTTATCGTGGAAGAATTTGTGTATTGCGTAGGCCATATTGTGGCGTATGCGGAACACTGCGCCGAAGGTATTTGTGCGGGGACGCAGGTGAGCCACCGTGCGCATATACTCCATTGTCTGACCCTTCTTTTGCAGAGGATAGGTATTATCACACTCACCCAGCACCTCAATCTCCGTTGCCTGAATCTCCACCGACTGTCCGCCTCCGATAGACTCGACCAACTCTCCGTTTACACTAAGGCAGGCACCCGTTGTAAGGAGTTTCAGCATCTCCTCGTCGAATTTCTCGACGTCTATTACCACCTGCACATTCTTTATTGTCGAGCCGTCGTTAAGTGCCACGAACGCAACCTGCTTGCTGCTGCGACGTGTTCTGACCCAACCTCTTACATTCACCTCGGTACCAAAAGCCGTACTTTTCAGTAAGTCTGAGATTTTTGTTCGTCTTATAGCTTTCATACGATTCTATTCTGTTTTTCTTGTGTTTCTGTTATTCGTATGCTCCCATTCGCAGCATATTAACCTCTTTCTCGGTCAGATAGCGCCAATCGCCTCTCTTGAGATTCTTCTTTGTCAGGCCGGCAAAGAGCACTCTGTCGAGCTTTACCACTCGGTAGCCCAAATGCTCCATCATACGGCGCACGATGCGGTTCTTGCCCGAGTGAATCTCTATTCCTATCTGCGAACGGTCGGCGTCGTTCACGTAGCTCACCTCGTCGGCATAGATGGGGCCATCCTCAAGTTCTATTCCGCTTGCCAATAAGTCCATATCCGACATTGCCACATTCTTGTCGCAGGTTACGTGATAGATTTTCTTTTTCATAAATTTGGGGTGCGTGAGCTTCGATGCCATATCTCCGTCGTTGGTGAGCAGCAGCACTCCTGTTGTGTTGCGGTCGAGGCGTCCCACGGGGTATATTCTCTCCTTGCCGATGCCCTTGAGACAGTCGAGCACGGTGCGACGCTCCTGAGGGTCGTCAACGGTGGTAACGCAGTCTTTGGGCTTGTTGAGCAGCACATATACCTTGCGCTCGGGGTTCACACGCTCGCCGTTGAAGCGAATATCATCATTGGGTGTTACCTTTACTCCAAGCTCGGTAACTACTGTGCCGTTGACGCTCACAAGACCCGCTTCGATATAATTGTCGGCCTCGCGGCGCGAGCATATTCCTGCATTTGCTAGATATTTGTTCAGACGCACGGGAGCATCGGGGTCGATTGCTGCCTCGCGATAGACGATGCGTTTCTTGGCACTGTATTTTGCGTTGGGGTCGTACGATGCGCTTCTGTTTCCACGCTGACCGTATCCCGCACGATGCTGTGTGCTGTACGCTCGACTGTAATTACCGTTATTTACGCTCTGCCCCCCGCCGCTGCGATAACCGCCGCTGCGACGTCGGTCATACTGACGCTCGCCCGCCTGTGGCTCGAAACGATTGTAATTACGTTCGCCCTCGCCGCCGCTCTGTTGCTGACGGCTGTTGTATGATGAATAGCGGTTACCGCCCTCGGCGTTACCGCGATACTCGCTGCGTACATACTGTCGGTGTCCATCCTGCTCTTTTGTAAAGCGCGGACGCTGTTGTTTCTTGCGAAACTCTGCGTTGAAATTGTTGTCGAACGAGCGCTCACGATTCCCACCGCGGGGAGTGTAGCTGCCCTGACGCTTCTCTTTGTAATTATCCATTATTTTATGTTTTTACGAACCTCACGGTCCAATTTAAATCTTATAAGGAGCAATATTTTGCTCATCGAGCCTCGCCGGCTCTTAAATTCCCGTATAGGTGTGCGGGGTAATTGCGCGCAACTCCTCCTTTACAGTCTCGGGCACGTCCAAAGCCTCGATAAATTGCAACAGCGACTGCCGGTCAATCTTGCTGTTGGTGCGTGTCAGAGCCTTCAGTGCCTCATAAGGGTTGGGGTAAGCCTCGCGGCGAAGAATAGTCTGAATACCCTCGGCACATACATTCCAGCTGTTGTCAAGTTCATTGAATATTGCAGCCTCGTTCAAGAGCAGTTTGCGCAGACCTACCAACGAGCTTTTCACCGCAATGAGCATATGCCCCATAGGCACGCCCACGTTGCGCAGCACGGTCGAGTCGGTAAGGTCGCGTTGCAGACGCGAGATAGGCAGTTTCATTGCAAGATGGTCGAGGATGGCATTCGCAATTCCAAGATTACCCTCGCTGTTTTCAAAGTCGATGGGATTGACCTTGTGGGGCATTGCGCTCGAGCCCACCTCACCGGCTTTAATCTTCTGCTTGAAGAATTCCATTGAGATATATTGCCAAAAGTCGCGGTCCATATCAATTATTATGGTGTTTATGCGACGCATAGCATCGAAAAGTGCTGCCAGATTATCGTAGTTCGATATTTGCGTGGTATATTGCTCGCGCTCGAGACCCAATTTCTCGCTCACAAATTTATTGCCGAAGGCCTTCCAATCAATCTCGGGGTAGGCTACATTATGAGCGTTGAAATTACCTGTTGCGCCGCCGAATTTTGCCGAGATTACACAACTCTTAAGCTGCGCAAGCTGCGCCTCGAGACGATAGACAAACACCATCACCTCTTTACCAAGGCGTGTGGGCGAGGCGGGCTGTCCGTGTGTGCGCGCCAGCATAGGAATCTCTTTCCACGCCTCGGCATACTCCCTGAGCTGGGCAATAAGTTCCTCAACAACAGGATAGTAACTATTCTCTAGCGCATCCTTTATTGTGCGGGGAATAGAGGTATTGTTTATATCCTGCGAGGTTAGTCCGAAATGGATAAACTCCTTATAATTATCGAAGCCGCCGATGGCATCGAGACGCTCCTTTATAAAATATTCAACCGCCTTTACATCGTGGTTGGTAACCTTCTCAATCTCTTTTATGCGACGCGCATCGTCGGTAGTAAACTCTTTGTATATTTTGCGCAGGCCCGGCAACAGCGCAGCGTCAACGCCACTAAGCTGAGGCAAAGGAATCTCGCACAGCGCAATGAAATACTCAATCTCAACAAGTACGCGATATTTCATCAATGCATACTCTGAGAAATACTCGGCCAGCGACTCTGTCTTACCCCTATAGCGGCCATCTATAGGTGATATTGCAGTAAGAATGTCAAGTTCCATTGTCGTGATTATAATCTTATAGGAAATATTTTGTAAAACGTTTTTCAGCTACAAAAGTAGCACTTTTTAGGTATAAACACCCGAAAAGGCAATAAAGTTTATAATTTTTAAACATTAAGACAGCCCTTCAAGATTTTTCCTCAATAAGAAGCCGCCATAAACAAAAAAAACCTGCTTTACGCAGGCTACTTTCGGTGGGCGTTGACGGATTCGAACCGCCGACCCTCTGCTTGTAAGGCAGATGCTCTAAACCAGCTGAGCTAAACGCCCGAATAAACAAGGATTGCAACCAAAGAAAAAATCTACTCTATCACTTACCTTTCGTGGGCGTTGACGGATTCGAACCGCCGACCCTCTGCTTGTAAGGCAGATGCTCTAAACCAGCTGAGCTAAACGCCCGAAAGGCTGCAACCCTTAATTGCGATGCAAAGATAGGTGTTTCTTTTTTAATACACAAATTTTTTAGCATTTTTTTCTAAAGAATTGCTCTTTCTATCTTAAAAACGGCAATAAATAGCTTTTTTAGACCAAGAAACACTATCCTACAAACGTAACACCGGACAAAGAACCAAAATAAAACAAGAAAAGGCTGGCAAATGAGCAATCAAGCAATTTTTGTTGGTAAACCCTGTATCTTACAAAGCCCACCCCCGACAGCGTAAAAAAGTCAGAGGCAGACTTACGCCCGCCTCTGACAGATAACTATTTTATTGTCAAATTACTTTGCAATCGAGATGATAACGCGACGGTTGAAGCGAGCGGGCTTCTCAACATCTACACCACCCTTACCCTCAACAACAAGCTGGCTCTGAGGAACACCAAGCTCGACGAGTTTCTCGGCAACAGCGTTTGCACGAGCCTCAGAGAGCTTCTGGTTGTACTCGGCCGAACCGGTAGCGCTGTCAGCGTAACCAATTACAGAGAGCTTAGCACCTGTGTTCTTAGCAGCATCTGCAAGAGACTGAAGGTTGATAATCTCTTTCTTAGAAGCAATCTTAGATGAGTTGAATGCGAAGAATACCGACTGAGCCACGTCAACATACTTAGGCTCGCTCTCGAGCTGCTTAATCTTAAGCTGTGCCTGCGAGAGGGCATTCTTGGCTGCAGCAAGCTGCGACTTCAACTGAGCATTCTCCGACTCCTTAGCCTGAAGTTGTGCGTTAAGCTCGGCAAGAGCGGCAGCGTTAAGAGCCATAATAGCATCAAGGTCGGGAGTGTTGTCCCAAGTGCACTTTCCGAGACGGAATGTAACACCCACTTGAGCTGTGAAAGCCCAATCGTAACCGTTAGATGTTTTATTATCAGTCATTACTGCAAATTCCTTCTTAGCCATCATTGAACCAAGCTCAAGGTTGATTGCCCAACGCTTAGCAAGGCGGAAGGTCTGCAAAACACCAAAGTTGCCGGTAAGTGAACCGCGCTTTCCGCTACCGCCGGCACCCTCAGCATCAAGATTACCTGCATAACCGAATCCTACATAAGGAATCACGTTCCAAATGCGCTTTTCGTTGTAACCACAGAAGAGGTTGCTCAGGTTAAACAACGCGTCGAAATGTACATTGTAATAAGAAACTGCATCAGCATCCTCGTATGCCTCAACCTCGTAACCGTTGTAACCGATTCTCCAACCGAAGCCGGGAGTATGCCATTTACCAACGTGAGCCGAAATAGCGGGGAATGTCAAGTGATCGAACATACCCTCACCACGAGTAACAACGGGGTTGTAAACCTGACCGCCTACGTTCACATCTATAAACCAGTTGCTACCAAAGCTATTGGTAGCCACACTGTTCTTTACAGTAGGAACTACGACCTCGCTTACCGTCTCCTGTGCAAAAGAGACCATTGCAATACTGGCAATAGCCAGCGACATCATAAATTTTTTCATACTTGTATTTAATTAGATACTTAAAATTATATATTCAAATCATTTACCTCGTTTTATTCTAACCATAAAGGGTACTAAAATGTTTGCAAAATTGTTGCAGACACAGCTATTCCACCCAATTAGCCAATAAATCTTGGTTTGCAAATTTACGTAAATTTTATTAACACTTACACTAAAGAGTGTCGAAAAACATCACTGTTAACATATTTTAACTATTCAAACTCGCCTTTCTGGCCCTCGTACAAGGATTTTCACTATCAGCGGCCGAATTTTCGGTCTATATCGCTATCGGGCATTATATAGACTATTATCTGTCCGTCGGGTGTGCGAGCAGGCTCATTCGTCCTAAAGAGCGACGATACAAGATTGCTCATCTCCTCGGGCGAGAGAATCTGCCCCTTTACAATTGCGACCTTACGAGCCATTGCAAGGGCCAGCCTGTGGTGCAGTTGTTTGTCGATGCCGCCCGTCTGCTCCATTGCCGAGTGTATAACGTCCATCAGCAACTCCGAGGGCGAGAGCCCCTCGGCACCTACGGGGGCACCGCTCAGTGAGTAGCTTCCGCCACCCAGCGACGAGACGTCGAACCCGAGGCTCTGAATCTCGGTTGCAATGGCCTCAAGAGCGACGGCCTCGGCCGGTGCAAGCTCGACGCGCTCGGGGAAGAGAAGGCCCTGAACGTATCCTCTCTGCGTGCTTAACTGTTCGATATATTTCTCGTACAGCACTCTTATGTGGGCACGTCGTTGGTGTACCCACATAAGTCCCGACTTTGCGGGAATAAGCAGATACTGCCCTTTGTACTGCGACATTGGTACAAATTCATCAACCGCAAAATGAAGTGCTCCATCCTCGGCCGGGGCGGGCTCGGGTGTTTTTTCCGTGGCCGGAATATCCTCAAAGGGCGAGAGGTCAACCACCGGCATTTTCTTTTCGCCGTAAAGCATCTCCCAACTATCGCCGCCCCGCTGATAGTCGGGCTTTATGCGACGGAAAGGGTTATAATCGGGCTTATATGATATTTTTGGTGCCGATACAGGCTGATTATCGGCGTATAGATTTATTGCGGGAATCTCGGGAATCTCCTCGGCGTCAAAATCGAGGCCGGGGGCGGCGTTGAATCGTCCCAACGACTCACGTACGGCGGCTGCGATAATCTTCCACAAGCTCTGTTCGTCCTCAAATTTTATCTCGGTCTTTGTGGGATGAATATTTACGTCTATGCGCGAGGGCTCGACGCTGAAGCAGAGGAAAAATGGCACTTGCTCGCCCTGCGGAATCATCCGACTGTATGCCTCCATCACCGCCTTTGTAAAATAGGGGTGGCGCATATATCTTCCGTTAACAAAGAAATACTGCTGTACACCTTTTTTGCGCGCACTTTCGGGAGCCCCCACAAAGCCCTTCATTTCGAGGAGCGAGCTGCTTACCTCGACCTCTATGAGTTGCGAGCTTAGCTTCTTTCCGAAAATATCGAGGATACGCTTGCGCATCGAGCCGACGGGTAGCGAAAAAACCTCGGTGTTATTATGCTTGAGCGTAAATTCAACGTCGCAGTTAATGAGCGCCACTCGCTCAAATTCTGTTATAATATTATTAAATTCCGTTTGTATGGATTTAAGGAATTTTCGGCGGGCGGGAATATTAAAAAAGAGGTTTTTTACTTTGAAATTACTTCCCACGGGACACATTACCGCCTCTTGCGCCTCGAGTGTCGAGCCCGAGAAGGCAATGCGTGTGCCGAGGTCGCTGTCGGTGCGACGCGTCAGCAGTTCGAGCTGCGAGACGGCCACTATCGAGGCAAGCGCCTCGCCTCTAAAGCCCATTGTGCGCAACGCGAAAAGGTCGTCGGCGCTTTTTATTTTGGATGTTGCGTGTCGCTCAAATGCCAGACGAGCATCAGTTTCGGACATTCCCGAACCATTATCGATAACCTGTATCAGCGTGCGTCCGCCGTCGGTTATTACGACATCTACCTTTGTTGCGCCCGCATCGACAGCATTCTCCATAAGCTCTTTTACCACCGAGGCGGGACGCTGCACCACCTCGCCTGCCGCAATCTGATTGGCAACCGAATCGGGCAATAAGTGTATTATATCCTGCATAGTGATAATCGGTTAGAATGTGAGTTCACCCGTAACAAGGTAGTGAAGAATATATAGAAAAACCACAAGTCCCACGACAATTGCCTTGGTCGAGAAGCGTGTACCCTCCTCGCGACGACGTTTAAGGTGCGTGGTCGAGCCGCTGATGGCCTCGCGTATTCTCTCGGCACGTGTCTCCTCCTTTGGGGGCAGCATTCCAAGGTCGCGCTTGGCATTCTCGACTATTTTGTCGAGTTTCTCCTTACGTTCATCAACGAATATATATTTATGATTGAACCGACGAGGTTCTTGCATCTTAAAAAATCCCATAAAAATCCTCCTCTCCCTTTGTCTTACTTATCATCTTATATTTTCGAGCGACGGCAGAGGCACATTCTGTCGTTTCACCTTCTTTAGCATCTGGTCGCGACGCTTGCCTCGCCAATTGAAAATATCCTCTTTATCGCGCGGACGCATAAAATCGAGCCACACAAAATTGGGCAGAAAACGTACTGCGTCGGGAATCTGGCTCATCGGGTAGAACACCCCGTCGGCCTTCGTGGGGGCAATTATCTTATCAACCTCACCATCTTTCATAAATGCCGACAGTCTGCCCGTCTCGGTGGTGTTAAGGCCCAGCAACAGGCTGTCGCTATCGAGCGGGAAGTATCGTACAAGCACACTGCCAATCACCTGCATTTCGGACAATTTCTTGTCGCTGAAGAAGAATTTCATCTCCTTTCCGCTTATCTGATTGTAGTTTGCCGAATCGACGTGCTCGGCATAGAGTGTCTGATTTATTATGTGCACCCAATCTATCGAGGCTGTGTCCATATACATTTTTATCTCCTCGCCCAGCAGCTGTTGCGTTCCGTACCACAGCACAGGGTCTTTATACATTGTCATACAGCTGTCGCGCGAGTCGAACACCAGCGAGTCGCACGCCGCCTGAATGTCGGTGCGGTAGGCGCGCACCTTGTGGCAGGCTCTTATCTTACGATAGAGCGAGTCGGTGTCGATATTATAGCTCAGCGCCCATATTGTGTCCGAGTGCATATAGAGCGTGTCGGAGCCCTGCGAAAAATCCATCACCACGGCACGTCCCGTAACATAGGCCGAGTCGCTGAGCTCGTCCATAAAACCATACTCGCCCGTGAGCATATTACGCGCCACAGTGTCGCAATATACAATATTTCCAAACACCTCGCTGAAGCCTCGCCCTGCATCGTAAAAGAGCGAGTCGCCCGTAAGCTCTTTTGTTCCGTTGGCCACCACCGAGCGTTTGAGCAGCGTTGCCTGACGGCTGGCGGTGTTGTAGTGTCCCAGCGACGAGCGTATGTGGTTGGCTCCGTTAAAAATATCCGTGGGCCCCACTATTGTGGCAATATTGCTTGCCGTGTTATAGTGCAACGTGTCGCTGTTGAGCAGAAATTGCGGATTCTGAAGCGCTACGTCATCGGTAAAGACTGCCTCTTTTGTCGTAAGGTCATATTGTCCCCAATACGAGTCGAGTGTACTCTGTTCGTCGCTCAATGTGCCGCCGTTAAAGTAGTAGGCAAGGTTTATATTGCGGTCGTAGTTAAGGCTGTCGGTCTCGAGCACTGTTGTCTTGTCTATGAGACGCACGTTGCTGCGCACGCGGGCAATATTCTGCTCGCCATCATAGTCGGCATAATCGCCGTAAAGAAAGAGCGTGTCGCCCTGCTCCATTCTCACGTTGCCGAAGGCTTGCACCGAGTTACGCTGCGTAAAGAGGTAGGCGCTGTCGCAATACATATACATACTGTCGTGGCGCAGTTCGACATCGCCCACAAGGATAATCGCATCGGGCAGACGCTCTTTGTCGCCTTTTGTTACGTCGGCGTGCAGCATATGTACATAATCTTTCTTTACGTTCGATACTGTATCGACGCTTGCCACCTGCTTAATTTGCGCACCGCAGTGTGCTGCATACATCAGGCTCAGAAAGAATATTACGGCCTTTACCCTTTGCATCATTTATTATCGTCGTAAAAAACCCACCCGGGGTATTTAAATTCGCAATTCCGACTATCGCGGTTAATCTTCACGAATGTTGTTTTTTGTTTACCTTTTATCCACTCCTCAATTTTATTGTGGCTGGCTTTCTCGAGGTAAATATCCTTGAGACGCTCGTAGTCGTCGCGCAGATTGGCCTTGTGTCCCTCGACCCTCGATTTTAGTTTTACGATGGCACACACTATTTTATCGCCATTCTGACGCATTGTAAAGGGAGCCGAAATTTCGCCCACCTTCATCCCGTCAATGACGCGCGCAACGTCAACGGGCAGGTCTTGCATCTCGAAGCGCGACGATGCGGTACCTTTATTATACATAAGGCCGTAGTTGTTACGCGTCTCCTTGTCGTGCGAGATAATCTCGGCAGCCTCCTCGAATGTATATTTCTGCTCGCCAATTTCCTGTGCCACCGTGTCGAGGCGCAGCATCATTGTCTTGATGCTCTCGTTCGAGAGGCGCGGTTTTTTAAGAATGTGGCGCACTTTTACGCGGTCGCCGCGCTTTTCGATGAGCTGCATAATGTGGTAGCCATACTCCGATTTTACAATCTTAGAGACTTTGTTGGGGTCGGTAAGGTTGAAGGCCACATTGGCAAAATCGGGGTCAAATTCGGCGCGGGCCATAAAGTCGAGCTCGCCACCTTTGCGTGCCGACGGACACTCTGAGTAGAAGAGTGCAAGGGTCGAAAAAGATGTCTCGCCGCTATTTATGCGCTCGGTGTAGTCGCGCAGCTCACTCTTTATACGCTCCTCTTCCTCGGCCTCAATCTCGGGTACCATTGTTATAATCTGCACCTCGACCTGCGACTGGACGTAGGGAATGCTATCCTGTGGCAGCGAGTTATAGTATCGGCGCACGAGTGCCGGCGACACCTTTATCTCGCCCACGATATTACCTTTTACCGTCTCAATCATACCCTGATTGCGGTACATATCAAAGAGTTTCTCGCGTATGAGGCTCGACTTCATATCAAAATACTCCTCCATCTTCTCTCTTGAGCCTATTCCCTGAATATACTCGTCCATTTTCATATCGACGCTCTGCATCACATACGAATCGTTTACCTCGACGCTGTCGAGCATCGCTTGATGCAGAAAAAGTTGCTGCACGGCAAGTTCCTCACCAACCACACAATAGGGGTCGCCCTCGAATTTCTGTCCGTTGGCGAGCCACATTTTCACATTCTCCTCAATCTCGGAGCGCAGTATGGCCTTGTCGCCTACAACCCACTCGACGCGGTCTATTATATTATCTTGCGCCCGTAGTCCAAGCAGAGACGAGGCTGCCAATAGGCCTAAAAATAGTCTTTTTCTCATTTATCATCAATTTGTTCTGCGTCTGTGAGCATCGCAGAAGATTCTGTATCGTAAAAAATTATCTTGCCATCGCTCAAGGCCTTGTCGTAAAGGTCGCGTTTGACCTGTTTTACGAAATTGGCTTTCATTGAGTTGAGCAAAAGGCTGTGTATCTCGTCCGAGGCAAGCTCGATAGGTTTTTTATCGCCTTTTTTGAGCGTTGCAACCACGCTGAGCATATAACGATGGGCGCTGTCGGACACCTCGACGAGGTCGTTCTTTGCAATGCTTTTTTCGAGCGCCTCGACCGTCAGCGGCATCTTTGCAGCTATCGAGGGCAGCGAGTGCCAGCTATCGACAAAATAGTCGTATGTAACGGCATTTGTTATACTGTATTTCTCGAGGTTCTCAACAGACTCGGGAGTGAGCTTTGTGAGCCATTTGCGCACCGACGCAAGGCGGGGCGCCGCAATGGGTAATTTCAGGAATATGCCCTGCGCCTGCGGTTCCTCGAGTTTGAAGAGCTCGCTGTTGTCATTGTAGAAGCTGTCAACCTCGGCCTGCGTGAGATTAGAACGCAACTGCTGTTCAATCAGTCGCTCCTGATAGATATTAAGGAGCAGCGACCGACGATAATTCTCGACCAAGCGCTCAACCTCGCCTGCACTCGGGACATTGCGCTGCGCCATTTGATAGAAGAGTACATCTTCGAGCCATCGCCGCACATAATCGTTTACAAAAGTTGTGCTGTCAACCGTTGGCAACGCTGTTACATACAATGCCGCAACATCCTCCTTGTAGAGAACATCCTTGCCAATGCCCACCAAAGGGGTGCGCCCACGATGGTCAATCTCGCCCTCGCACGACGTTAGTGCAATGAGCGTCGCACACAGCAACAGAGGCAATGTATATATTTTGTTAATGTTCATTTTTCAATATTTTCGCACGGCTATGAGTGCTGTTTATTTTCGTGTGCAGAGCAAAGATACCTACGCACGAGCGAATGACAAGGCCCGACTTTAACTCTCACTGCGGACGCAGTATAATCTCACTCGGGAGTGCAAAGATAACAATTTTACCTTATCAATTATGGTTATTAACGGTTTTTAGCACCTCCTCGTCAACCTCGACCTTATACTTCTTGCGCAATTTCTTCAGCCAACGCTCCTCGAGATACTTCTGATAATCGTTAATAACGTGTCCCTTGACATCCTTATAAGTTTCGGGTTTTTCGAGCACGGTACCCGCAACGCCCACAAGCGTAAAGCCGCGTTTAAGCGTACCACCCTCGCCCTGTCCGAACACCATCTTATCTACCCAAGCATTATCGCCGATAGAGAAAATTCCCATCTCGATGCGCACAATATATACCGAATCGACATAAAAATTATCCTTCATAATCTGGCGATACTCATCCTGAGGAGCAGAAGCAAACAACTCCTTAGCCCGCTGTAAGTCCTGCTCGTTGTTTGCGTATATCACAGCACCACGATAGCGAGGCGACTCGAATTTATACTTTTTCTTATTCTTTTTAAAGAATTTTGTAAGGCCGGCCTCATCCCCTGATGCCTTATCCCACACCTCGCGTGTCGATACCTCGAAAAAGAGCAAGCCGTCGTGATACTCAGTCATAAGATTGCCAAACTCGGGATACTTTGTCTCGAGCAGGCTGTCCTCGCGTGCAAGAGCCGCCTCGAGGGTGATGTTTCCTCCCATCTCACGCGCCAACTGACGGCCCTTCATAAGGCGCGCCACATTGCGTATTCCGCGTTTCTCGAGCATTGAGATAATTACGTCACGATAGTCGCGGTACTGCCCAAAGGGACGCATTCCCTGACGCTGCACAATGTGGTAGCCCACAGGCGAGCGGAAAGGCCTCGAGACAGCATTGTCGGCAAGCGAAAAGGCCACATTCTCGAATTCGGGATAAGTCTGTCCGCGCACAACCTCGAAAGGCTGCAATATATTCTTGTTCAGCCCTATAAGCTCGGCAGCCGCCTCCATTGTTGCACCACCCTCTATTGCCGAATATGCCTTGTCCATAATCATCTTCACCGAGTCGGCCTTAGCCTGCGCATCCTGCTGTTTCAACGGGATAAAAATGTGCGACACCTTTAAGAATCCGTCAATCACCGTCGAGTCTTTGACATAAATCTTGTAGGCCTCGTTCTCGATGTAACTATGGTCGATAAGATAATCCTCGGCCAGCTGCGCGCGATTGTTGCCAAGCTCCTCGACGAAACTCGAGAGGGTATCGAGGCGCAACGCCTCGGCCTCGGCTACCTTCAATTTAAAGTCGATGTACATTGGCAGATAATCTTTTACCGCCTTACGATCCTCGCCCAGAGTAGCGTTATTCTTGTTGAGTGCATATTCAAACTCGGAACGTCTGACCTCTTTTCCGTTTATACGCATCAGCACAGGATTGCTCTCTTGTGCCATAATGGAGATTGCCGACAACCAAAAAAAGGCAACCGCAAATATTCTTTTCATCTGTTCTATTTACTTATTTATTTTTACGCAGATTAGAAGCTGTGTCAAAATTTTTCATTTTGATACAGCTTCTTAATTATATCACACAAATACGCAACGCACAATCATTCAGGCTGTTACACGGCCATCCTCGGATACAGCCGGGCCTTTATCGCAGCACGTGTGCATATTTTACAGCGCCTCTATTACTCGGGACGACTATAGTTGGGCGCCTCGCTGGTGATAGAGACATCGTGCGGATGGCTCTCCTGTACACCGGCATTTGTGATGCGCACAAATTTTGCATCGTGCAGCTTCTCGATATTGGCCGCGCCGCAGTATCCCATTCCCGAGCGCAATCCGCCAACAAGCTGGAAGATTACCTCGTAGAGCGTACCTTTATAGGGCACACGCGCTGCAATACCCTCGGGAACGAGTTTCTTCTTGTCGCGTGTATCTGCTTGGAAATAACGGTCTTTCGAGCCATTCTCCATAGCCTCAAGCGAGCCCATTCCACGGTACGCCTTGAATTTACGTCCGTTAAAAATTATTGTATCGCCGGGCGACTCCTCGGTTCCTGCCACCAGCGAACCAATCATCACGCAGTTACCACCCGCAGCAAGCGCCTTTACAACGTCACCCGAGTAGCGAAGTCCACCGTCGGCAATCAAGGGAACGCCTGTACCCTCGAGGGCCTTTGCCACGTCATACACAGCCGAGAGCTGGGGCACTCCCACGCCTGCCACCACACGTGTGGTACATATTGAGCCGGGGCCTATTCCCACTTTCACTGCATCGGCGCCTGCCTCGGCAAGCATCTTTGCAGCTTCGCCCGTAGCGACGTTTCCAACCACAATATCAATCTGAGGATAAGCAGCCTTAGCCTCCTTGAGTTTGGCAATTACTCCGGCCGAGTGTCCGTGAGCCGTGTCGATGATAATAGCATCCACGCCGGCATCGACAAGTGCCTTTATACGTTCCATAGCATCTACGGTAACGCCCACGCCGGCAGCCACGCGCAGACGCCCCTTGCTATCCTTGCAGGCCATAGGTTTATCCTTAGCCTTTGTAATGTCCTTATATGTGATAAGACCCACCAATTTGCCATCCGAGTCAACCACGGGCAGCTTCTCAATCTTATTCTCGCGCAGAATGGTGGCAGCCTGCTCCATATCAGTCTGCTGATGAGTTATAACGAGTTTATCGGCGGGTGTCATCACCTCGCACACGGGGCGTTCCATATTTGTCTCGAAGCGCAAGTCGCGGTTGGTTACAATTCCCACGAGTTTCTTCTCGTCATCCACCACGGGAATACCGCCAATGTGATACTCGGCCATAAGGTCGAGTGCACCCTTAACCGTCGCATCGGCGTGAATTGTTACGGGGTCGTATATCATACCATTCTCGGCGCGCTTCACGATTGCCACCTGATGAGCCTGCTCGGCAATAGACATATTCTTATGAATAACGCCAATTCCACCCTCGCGTGCTATTGCTATTGCCATTTTTGCTTCGGTTACCGTATCCATAGCAGCCGTAACGAACGGCACATTAAGGTCGATATTTCTCGAGAACTTTGTCTTTAGGCTGACATCTTTGGGGAGCACCTCGGAGTAGGCGGGTACCAACAGGACGTCGTCAAAAGTAAGACCGTCCATCACAATTTTTTCTGTAATAAAATTCATAAGACTATATAGTTTTGTTTTTTATTCTGTTATTTGATTCCGAGTAAAAAACATCGTGCCGAGGCCCTTATTTTTTGCCCGAAAGAAGGTTAATTCTTTTATCAATTGGCCATTTCCGAGATGAATTTTATTCGCACCAGACGAATCATCTCCTCGTCGTAGTCGCCTCCGAGCTCATCTATCGCAGCCTCTATGCTGTCGGTGTCCGAGTTTTTGAAGTAGTTGTAAATCTCCTCAAGGTCCTCTTCGTACATCTCATTTTGCAGATAGTAGTCGATGTTAAGCTCGGTACCCGAATAGACAATTGCCTCAATTGCATCGAGCAACTCGTCAAACTCTATTCCCTTGCTTATTGCAATATCGTCGAGAGCCACTTTTCGGTCGATGGCTGCGATGATGCTGGCATTCTTCGAGCCGATGGCCACCGTACGCACTCTGAAGTCCTCGGGGCGGTCAATCTCGTTCTCTTCGCAGTGTCGCTTTATGAGTGCACAGAACTCCTCGCCGTAGCGTTTAGCCTTTCCCGCACCCACTCCGGGGATGTTCTGAAGTTCCTCGAGGGTGATGGGATAGGTTGTTGCCATTGCCTCGAGCGAGGGGTCTTGGAATATCACGTATGGGGGCAGCTCAAGCTGCTTGGCAAGTTTCTTTCTGAGGCTCTTGAGCATAGCATAAAGCTCCGAGTCGGCTGCCGACGAGCTTCCGGCCTGTATAATCGTCTCTTCCTCTTCAAAGTCTTTATCCTCGACAATGTAGAAAGATTTTGGCTTTTTCAGGAAATCGTGTCCCTCCTTTGTAACTTTCAAAAGTCCGTAATTCTCGACGTCCTTATCAAGATAGCCTGCAATGAGCGCCTGACGAATGACGGCATTCCAACGCTTGGCATCGTCGCCCTGCCCACTGCCGAAGCACTCGAGCTCTTCGTGCTTGTGCGAGAGAATGTCCGAGGTCTCTTTGCCCAATAATACATCTATCACATATTCGGGCTTAAAGTCCTCTTTCAGCGCAATTACCGCCTCTATCACAATCTCGAGCATATCCTGTGCCTCGACCCTCTTTTTGGGGTGCTGACAGTTGTCGCAGTTGCCACAATTCTCAACCTCGTACGACTCGCCGAAATAGTGTAGCAGCAACTTGCGGCGGCACACCGACGACTCGGCGTATGCCGTTGTCTCGCGCAGCAGCTGTCGGCCGATATACTGCTCGGCCAAAGGCTTACCCTCGAGGAATTTCTCGAGTTTCTGAAGGTCTTTATTATTGTAGAAGGCTATGCACTGACCCTCGCCGCCGTCGCGTCCCGCGCGACCCGTCTCCTGATAATACCCCTCGAGACTCTTGGGAATGTCGTAGTGTATGACGTAGCGCACATCGGGCTTGTCAATTCCCATTCCGAATGCTATTGTAGCCACAATAACATCTATTTTTTCCATTATAAAGTCGTCCTGCGTCTGCGAGCGCATAGCCGAGTCCATTCCTGCGTGGTAGGCCTTGGCTGCAATGTCGTTTACCTTCAGAATCTCAGTGAGTTCCTCTACCTTCTTGCGGCTCAGACAATATATAATGCCCGATTTGCCGGGATTCGACTTTATGAATTTTATAATATCCTTATCGACATTTTTTGTCTTTGGGCGCACTTCGTAGTAAAGATTGGGACGGTTGAACGACGACTTAAAATCGGGAGCATCCTGTATGCCCAAATTCTTTTTAATATCGTCGCGCACCTTTGTTGTTGCCGTCGCTGTGAGGGCGATGATAGGAGCCTTTCCAATCTCGTTCATTATGGGGTGTATGCGACGATACTCGGGGCGGAAGTCGTGCCCCCACTCCGATATACAATGAGCCTCATCAATCGCATAGAATGATATTTTTATCGACTTTAGAAACTCCACATTCTCTTCCTTTGTAAGAGACTCGGGAGCCACATACAGAAGTTTTGTCTTGCCCGATAGCACATCGGCCTTAACCTCTTCAATAGCCTGCTTGCTGAGAGAGGAATTCAAGAAATGGGCAACGCCATCTTCCTCGTTAAGGTTTCTAATGGCATCCACCTGATTCTTCATCAAAGCTATAAGCGGAGAAATAACGATAGCCGTACCCTCCATTATGAGCGAAGGAAGCTGATAGCACAGCGACTTACCACCGCCGGTAGGCATCAGCACAAAGGCATCCTTACCGTCGAGCAGATTCTTTATTACCGCCTCTTGGTCGCCTTTGAACGTGTCGAAGCCGAAATTCTTCTTAAGAACATCGGTTAAATTTAATTTCTTTGCCATTTATTATGAAACGATAGTTGATTAAACTCCATTTAGATAACAAAGTTATAAACAACTCTGTCAAACCTACAAATTTTTTGGGGGTTATTTTCAAAATATTATAAAAAAAGCGCTCTGAAGCATCTGAGAGGGCGCTCGGCGGATAGTATATTCTCTTGCCCCGTATCGTAAGCTGCATTCTCGGCCGGCATTTTGTTGCCGAAGTGGTACAAAAAACAGGAATTTCCCGTGGGAAATTCCTGTTTTTTGATGTTTTATGCCATAATCCCGGCGGGCAGTCCTTTGGAGAGTTGCCCGGCTGCATATTCCTTTGTTACGACACACTCTTTCTGGTCGCTCGATGGAATCTCGAACATTTTATCCATCATAATGGTCTCGACAATGGAGCGTAAGCCTCGTGCGCCCAATTTATACTCAATTGCCTTATCGACAATAAAGTCGAGCGTCTCGGGCGCGAACGTAAGCGCCACCCCGTCCATTTCCATCAGCTTCACATATTGCTTGATGATGGAGTTTTTTGGCTCTGTCAAAATATTTCGCAATGCATCACGGTCGAGCGGACGCAGTGAGGTCAGTATCGGCAAACGGCCCACAATCTCGGGGATAAGACCGAACGAGCGCAAGTCCTGCGGTGTTACATATTTCATAACATCCTTCGAGTCGATATTGAGCTTATTCTGCACCGAGTCGAATCCGACAACGTGAGCATTCAGTCGCTGAGCAATCTTCTTCTCAATTCCGTCGAAGGCTCCACCGCAAATAAAGAGAATATTCTTTGTATTTACGGGAATCATCTTTTGGTCGGGGTGCTTGCGTCCACCCTGAGGCGGCACGTTCACCACCGAGCCTTCGAGCAGCTTCAGCAGGCCCTGCTGCACGCCCTCGCCGCTGACGTCGCGTGTTATTGACGGATTATCGCTTTTTCGTGCAATTTTGTCGATTTCATCGATAAAAACGATACCTCTTTCGGCCTCCTCGACCTTGTAGTCGGCCACCTGAAGCAGACGTGTGAGGATGCTCTCAATATCCTCGCCCACGTAACCGGCCTCGGTGAGCACCGTTGCATCGACAATAGTAAAAGGCACCTTCAAGAGGCGGGCAATTGTACGCGCCAAAAGGGTCTTGCCCGTACCCGTGCTGCCCACCATTATGATGTTGCTCTTCTCAATCTCTACCTCATCGCCTTTCCCATTCTGCATCAAGCGTTTATAGTGGTTATACACCGACACAGCAAGAGCACATTTTGCCTCGTCCTGCCCTATGACATAATTATCGAGAAAAGCCTTAATCTCTATTGGCTTGGGAAGCTCGGTCATACTAAACTCGGGGCTCGAGTGCAACATCTGCTCCTCGCGCAGAATGCCGTAGGCCTGCTCGACGCAGTTGTTGCAAATGTATCCCTCGATGCCCGTCATAAGCATCTCCACTTTATCCTCGCTTCTTCCGCAGAAACTACATCTTTTTTTGTTGTGTTTTTCGGCCATCAGTCGTTATTTCTTACGTGTGAGCACACGGTCAATCATTCCATACTCTTTTGCCTCTTGCGACGTCATCCAGAAGTCGCGGTCGCCATCGGCCCACACTTTTTCGTAAGGTTGGTGGCTGTGGTCGGCAATGATTGTGTAAAGTTCTTTCTTAAGTTTCTGAATCTCGCGGGCAGTTATTTCAATGTCGCTTGCCTGACCCTGTACGCCACCCATCGGCTGGTGAATCATCACGCGGCTGTGAGTTAGCGCCGAACGCTTGCCCTCGGCACCGGCTACCAGCAGCACCGCAGCCATCGACGCGGCCATTCCTGTGCATATTGTGGCAACGTCGCTCGAGATAAACTGCATTGTATCATATATTCCCAATCCTGCATAAACCGAGCCGCCGGGCGAGTTTATATAGATTGAAATATCCTTGCCATTATCCACCGAGTCGAGGTACAGCAGCTGTGCCTGAAGGGTGTTCGCCGTGTAGTCGTCAATTTGTGTACCCAAGAATATTATTCTGTCCATCATTAGGCGCGAAAAGACATCCATCTGCGTAACATTCAGCTGACGCTCCTCAAGGATGTAAGGATTCAGATATTGCGCCTGTGCCTTAATAACGTCGTCAAGCACCAGGCTATTCATTCCCAGATGCTTTGTGGCAAATTTTTTAAATTCATCTCTCTCCATACTCTCAGATATTTAAGGTTATTATACATTCAGACCTCTCAACCCGACTTTTCGGGTCGGATTGAGGGGTCTTTTGCTTGTCTTTTATATAGATTTAATCGTTTGAAGCGACCTTTTTGTTGAATTCCTCAACAGATATTGTCTCTTCGTTAAGGGTTACTGCGCCCTTGATGGCAGCAGTGAGCTTAACATCAACGGCGCGGTTGATGAGTGCTTCGCGTGTTCTATCCTGCTTCAGCATCTCCTTGGCGTAGTTCTCGAGCATATCATCGGGCACGCCTGCCATACCGTACTGTGCAAATTGGTCGCGTGTGGCAGCCTTGGCAACGTCAAGAACGTCGGCATCGTTAATCTTAATCTCGTATTTGCGTGCAAGCTGCTCTTTTATAAGATGCCAAGAGAGCTCTGTGAGGCTCTTCTGAAAATCTTCCTCGCTCACGGGAGCGTCCTTCTCGGCACGACCTGCCTCCATAATGCGACGCAGCAGTGCCTCGGGGAATTCCATCTTGCCTATGCGCTCCATAAGATAAGCGCGTGTGTCGAGCAGCAGTTTATAGTCGCTCTCCACCTCGAAACGCTCGGCAAACTGCTCGGCAATCTTTGCGCGAAAATCGGCCTCGTTTGTTACAACGTCCTTACCGAATGCCGCGTCAAAGACATTTTGGTTAATCTCGCTTGCCACGAAGCGTGTAATCTCGGTGATTGTGAGTGTAAAGTCGCCGTTGTGAGCAGCAACGTCGCTCTTCTCGACCTTCAGAAGCGATGCAAGCTCGGCCTCGTTTCCGTTGTATGCGGCAAAGGGGTTGAATGTAACGACGTCGTCAACCTTTGCGCCGTCGAACAGAGCCTTCTGCTCGTCGTTCTTCATATACGAGGGCATAAGCACAGCCTCGCGTACATCTACACCACCCTCGCAAGCCTCGACAAGGTGTCCCTTGAGCATATCTCCATTCTCGTAAGCCTCAACCTGCTTGTACTCGCCGCAACGCTGTGCGTAGCTCTGCACCTGCGAGTCAATCATCTCGTCGGTGGGCTGTATGCGGTAGTAGGGGAGTTTATCCTCGGCGCCGAGTGTAGCATCGAATTTGGGTGCAAGGGCAATCTCAAATTCAAAAGTAAACTCCTTACCATTTACAAAGTCGATTGTGCTCTGCTGCTCCTCGCAGGGAAGAGGCTCGCCCAACATATCGACGTTGTTCTCTTTTATATACTCAAAAACTTTCTGCTGAAGAATCTTGTTAATCTCCTCGGCCTTCACTGCAGTACCGTACTGCTTCTTGATAAGACCCATAGGCACCATTCCGGGGCGGAAGCCGGGAATATTGGCCTTTTGACGGAAATTCTTGAGAGTTTTCTCTACCTGAGCCGAATAGTCGGCCTCAACCACTTTCACAACCAAACGAGCGCTGGTTGCGTCCAAATTTGTCAGTGTAAATTCCATTATTTTTTTATTAAGTTATTATCTTGCTTGCTAAAAACAGCTTTTCCCTCGGCAAAAGGCACACGCCAAGCGGCTCGCCTACTATATGCCTAATTTAGGGCGTGCAAAAATACAACTTTTTGGGTACAAAATCAAGTATTTCGGCAATTTGTTCACTCGTACAAGAAAAAACAGATAAAAAAAACGCTCGCAACTAAGAAACTTGTCGATACAGATATTAGCCGCAAGCAAAAAAGCTCCCCCTACGAAAAATTTCGTCGGGGGGAGCCTCGTTATAAAGAATTGTTGTTATGTAAATTCTTACAATTTAAATACTACGGGCAGATAGAAGCGCACATCCACCTCTTTACCATCCTTCTTTCCGGGTTTCCAATTAGGCATTGAGGTTACCACGCGAACAGCCTCAGCATCAAGCGAGCTGTTGTTAGCGCTCTCGGCAACTACCACATTGCACACTTTTCCATCGGCAGCCACGATAAACTCTACAATAACGCGACCCTCTATGCCACCCTCTTTGCAATCCTCGGGATATTTTACACCTTTGCTCATATAAGATACTAAAGCGTCCATTCCGCCGGGGAATTCGGGTTGCACGTCAACAGCGTCGGCTGTGGGAGTTTCAAGTCGGAACACAACAGGCTGTGTATATTTTGTACGCACTTTCACGCCTTTATACACACCGGGTGTCCATTTTGACATCTTAGAAACAACGCGCACCGCCTCGGCATCAAGAGCCTCGAAGCCCGAGCTCTGCTCAACGGCAACCTCGGCCACCGAGCCGTCAGTCTCAACGACAAAGCCGACAAGCACACGTCCCTCTTGTCTTTTAAGCCTTGCATCCTCGGGATATTCGATATTTTTCACCAAATAATCCTTAAGAGCGTCCACCCCACCGATAAATTGGGGATAAGTATCCACAGCTGCATAGATTGAGTCATTTGCAGCCGAGCCACTGCCGTCGTTAGACGAGAACGAACAAGCGGTAAGAAACGCCAAAGGCAGAATGTACAAAGCTTTTGCATACTGCCAAACACTTTTGTTTTTCTTTTGCATCATAGTAATACGTTTTTTAATTATGTAATTATTAAAGCCACAGACAACATCATACAACTCCTTGTCGACGGCCCCTCTTATTATCGCACGTCTGTATTTACCGACATTTATACCCGAGGCCACCACTTTTGCGTCGGCCTCATACTCGTGCAGCTCTTGCAGCAAGGCTTTCAGCTTCCACGCCAACGGATTAAACCACTGAAGCGCCACGAGAACATCGGCAAGAAGCACGTCAAACGAGTGTCGGCATCGAATGTGCATCTTTTCGTGGCACAGAATCTCGCGCCCGCCGTCCATAATATCGGCGCGGGAGACAAAAATCCATCCCCACCAGCTAAAAGGCAGCCTCTCCTTATCATCGTGCACAAAGAGCCTTGCACCGCGCATACGATGACACGCAACACTCTGTCGTTTAAGCCCGCGCATCGTAATTATTGCTGCGGCATACACCAATAGCAGGCGCAGCAGCATAATTGAGGCAACCGAAAAATAGATGTACCTAATATAATCGGCCAACGTAAGGTCGGCAATTCTTTGCCACAGAGTAGGCTCGACAAAAGATTGTACACCATAATTTGCGTCCTCCCAAACACGCCCGTCCTTAACATAATAATCTATCGTTGTCGATAGGTAGGCGGCAGGTTCGTCAATGGTAACGCCCAAAAACAGGGACGGAAGAAGCACAGAAAACAAAGCAGAGAACAGCAACAAACCTCTTTTTGTGCTGTGATAAGCCTCACCTCTGACCAACAGCATAAATGCCGCGACAAATATTGCCAACACAAGCGACGACTTAATAATATAGACAAATGCTTCTTCCATCACCTATCCTACCCCTCTTTTTCAGCCTCCTCAATCAAGGCCTTCAACTCGTCAATGGAAACCTTCTCCTTTTTTACAAAGAACGAGACCACATTAACATAAGAATCCTTGAAATATCGACTCACAATGTTCTTCATAGTAGTGGCACTATACTCCTCTTGGCTCACAATGGGAAAATAGAGATACGTAGGGCCGTACGACTTATGCCCCACGAAGCCTTTTCTCTCGAGCGAACGTACTATCGTCGATATTGTATTAAAATGAGGCTTAGGCTCGTCATACAGCTCGACCATCTCACGCACAAACATCGGCCCATTATCCCAAAAGAGTTTCATCACCTCCTCTTCTTTATTCGCAAGTTTTTTCATAGTTATAAAACTAATTTCACACTTACACAACTAATCTTTTAGTTACACTGCAAATGTAGCAACATTCCTTCACAAAAGCAAAGCCTCAATCGTTAATATTTGTTAACGATTGAGGCGTGAAATTGCAAGAGACTATTTAAGTTTATATCGCCAATTTTTTCAGAAATTAAACAGCTTCAAAGAAGCCATTGGCTACTCCTCGTCAATTTGGAATTCTTTTTTGCGCAGCACAAAGTCGCGTCCCAGATATTTCTCGCGCACGATGGAATTTTCGGCAAGAACCTCAGGGGTACCCTCGAAGAGTATGCGTCCCTCGAAAAGCAGATAGGCACGGTCGGTGATATTGAGCGTCTCCTGCACATTGTGGTCGGTAATAAGAATACCGATGTTTTTATCCTTCAGTTTCCACACAATATACTGAATATCCTCCACGGCAATGGGGTCGACGCCTGCGAAAGGCTCGTCCAGCATAATAAATTTCGGGTCGATGGCAAGGCAGCGGGCAATCTCGGTGCGTCGGCGCTCGCCACCCGAGAGGCGGCTGCCAAGATTCTTGCGCACCTTATGCAGACGAAACTCGTCGATAAGGCTCTCGAGTTTCTCTTTCTGATACTCTTTGGGCTTTCCCGTAAGCTCAAGCACCGAGGCGATATTATCCTCAACGCTCATATTGCGAAAGACGCTGGCCTCCTGAGCCAGATAGCCGATGCCTATGCGCGCCCTCTTATACACGGGATAATCGGTAATCTCGAGGTCGTTCATAAATATACGCCCTCCGTTGGGCACCACAAGACCCGTAGTCATATAAAAAGAGGTGGTCTTTCCCGCGCCGTTAGGGCCCAAAAGCCCCACAATCTCGCCCTGACGCACATTGAACGACACATTATTTACAACCGTTCGCTTACCGTAGCGTTTCACAAGACCCTCGGTGCGCAGCACCATACCCTCGCCCTGAGGAGGTGCAATATTTTCGTTATTATTCTCCATCTTCGCAATAGAATTATTCAGGGCGAAGATAATGCAATTTTGCTTTATTAGCAACAATTTCGGCTCGCCAAGGTACATTTTGTCATTGAAAAGATAAAAGTATCGTAAATATTAACATTTATTTATGCAATAAAAGAGTACCTTTGCACAAATATTGTTCAACGAAGATGATTATTGTCGATTCTATAAGCACTTTTGGGAAATATCTGATACTTATGCGCAAGGTCTTTGCCCGCCCCGAGAGTATGAAGATGTTTTTCCGTCAGTTTCTGCGCGAGATTTATCAGTTGGGAGTTAATTCAATCCCCATCGTGCTGCTAATATCTTTTTTCATCGGCGCCGTTATATGCATTCAGATGAAGCTGAATATCGAGAGCGCGTGGATGCCAAAATTTGTTGTCGGATACGCCACGCGCGAGATTCTCATCCTTGAATTTTCGTCGTCCATAATGTGCCTTATCCTCTCGGGCAAGGTAGGCTCCAATATCACCTCTGAGATTGGCACAATGCGCGTAACGCAACAGATTGACGCAATGGAGATTATGGGTGTAAACTCGGCCAATTTTCTAATATTCCCCAAGATAACAGCCCTCATCGCAATGATTCCCGTGCTTGTAATCTTCAGCATCGGCGCAGGAATTGCCGGAGCCTACGCAATTGGGATGTTCACCGGCATTATGACGCCCGATGACCTTACCACAGGCCTTCAGTACGAATTTTCGCAGTGGTATATATGGTGCAGCATCATAAAATCACTCTTTTTTGCCTACATAATAGCATCGGTGGCATCGTACTACGGGTACTGCGTCGAGGGCGGTTCAATCGAGGTGGGCAAGGCAAGCACCGACTCGGTTGTCAGTTGCAGCGTGCTCATTTTGTTTGCCGATATAGTATTAACCCAGCTTCTTATGCAATGATAGAGCTACAAAATATAGAAAAGAGCTTCACAGGACAGAATGTGCTCAACAACATAAGCGCCACCTTCGAGAATGGCAAGACCAATCTTATCATAGGCAAGAGCGGCGCCGGAAAGACCGTGCTTCTAAAGTGCATCGTCGGACTGTTGGCCCCCGACAAAGGAAAAGTGCTGTACGACGGGCGCAACGTGCTCACATTCGGCAAGCGCGAGCGTCTGATGCTGCGCCGCGAGATGGGAATGTTGTTTCAGAATGCCGCCCTGTTCGACTCGATGAGCGTGCTCGAGAATGTAATGTTCCCCCTTGAGATGTTCTCGACAAAAAGCTACGACGAGAAACTGCAACGTGCCCGTTTCTGCCTCGAGCGAGTGAATTTGCTCGATGCGCAGGAGAAAAGCCCCGAGGAACTCTCGGGCGGTATGCAGAAGCGTGCTGCCATTGCCCGAGCCATCGCCCTCGAGCCAAAATACCTCTTCTGCGACGAGCCCAATTCGGGCCTCGACCCGCAAACGTCGCTCATTATCGACGAGCTCATCCACGACATTACCACCGAGTACAATATCACCACCATTGTCAACACCCACGATATGAATTCTGTGATGGGCATTGGCGACCACATTGTTTTTTTGGCCGACGGCAAGCTCGAGTGGGAGGGCAACAAGGACAATATCTTAGACTCGAGCAGTAAGCTGCTGAACGATTTTCTCTTCTCGTCCGACCTTCTGCGCAAGGTAAAGGAGAGGGGCGGGAAGTAACCCTTTAGTGCCGACAACCTTAAAAGCGCCTGACCCAAAAGTATTTTTTACTTCGCGAGAATTGAATATTTGAAAACTATCTCCGATAGGTATCCGAATAAATCAACCTCAAATTTGTAAATTTTCGACTTTTGGGTCAGCCTCGTTGTTTTTTGTGCTTGCTTAAATTACAATGAACATTATTACCGCTCCTCTTTCGACAAAGAGGAGCTGGCGCGTAGCGTCTGAGGAGTTCGATGCAGCATTAAAAAGAATGTTATTTGCGGTTATTTTAACTCCTCACCCTCGCGGGAGCTCCTCTTTATTACAAAAAGGAGGAGCGTTGTTTTTTGTGTGTGTTAATTGCTAAAAGCATTATTACCGCTCCTCTTTCGACAAAGAGGAATCGGCGCGCAGCGTCTGAGGAGTTCGATGCAGCATTAAAAAGAATGTTATTTGCGGTTATTTTAACTCCTCACCCTCGCGGGAGCTCCTCTTTATCACAAAAAAGAGGAGCGTTGTTTTTTATGCTTGCTTAATTACAAGATGCGTTATTAGAGGCTGGGTCAAAAGTAATTTTGGCTCAGTCTCTTTTAAAGTTCACACCGGCCTACTAAATATTTAGGTCGGGGCAGAAGTTGGCTGCGCTAAAGCTCCGCCTACTTCTGACGAATGAAAATATTTAGGTCGGGGCAGAAGTTGGCTGCGCTAAAGCTCCGCCTACTTCTGACGAATGAAAATATTTAGGGCGGGGCGGAAGTTGGCTGCGCTAAAGCTACGCCTACTTCTGACGAATGAAAATATTTAGGCCGGGGCAGAAGTTGGCTGCGCTGACGCTACGCCTACTTCTGACGAATGAAAATATTTATTGGAATTCCCGAGAAGTTCCATTTCTCGCGGATTTTATTCTCAAGGAAGCGCTTGTAAGGCTCACGCACATACTGCGGCAGATTGGCAAAGAAAAGGAACGTCGGCACTCGCTTCTCGGGCAACTGCATACAGTATTTTATCTTTATATATTTACCCTTAATCGAAGGGGGCGGATAGGCCTCGATGAGCGGCAGCATCTCCTCATTGAATTTTGCGGTCAAGATTTTTGTCTTTGAGTTAAGATAAACCTCTTTGGCCATCTCGAGTACCTTGAACACACGCTGCTTTGTTACCGCCGAGGTAAAGATAATGGGAAAATCGACAAAGGGAGCCACACGCTCGCGGATGGCATTCTCGAAGAATTTCATCACCTTTTCGCTCTTATCCTCGACAAGGTCCCACTTATTCACCACCACAACAAGGCCCTTTTGGTTGCGCTGAACAATTGAGAAGATGTTAAGGTCTTGCGACTCAATGCCGCGCGTGGCATCAATCATCAGTATGCACACGTCGCTGTTCTCAATTGCGCGTATCGAGCGCAACACCGAGTAATACTCAATATCCTCGCTCACCTTGCTCTTTTTGCGTATTCCGGCCGTATCGACAAGATAAAAGTCGAATCCGAATTTTGTGTAACGTGTCAGTATGGAGTCGCGCGTCGTTCCCGCGATATTTGTTACGATATTACGTTCCTCGCCCAAAAATACGTTAATAATGGAGCTTTTTCCGGCATTGGGACGTCCCACAACCGCAAAGCGGGGAATATCGTCCTCGGGTGCCTCCTCGGCATCCTTTGTAAATTTCGACACAATCACGTCCAGAAGGTCGCCCGTGCCGCTGCCGTTGGCCGCCGATATACAATACATATCGCCCAGACCCAAAGAGTAAAACTCGGCGGCGTTATACTGCATCTCGTATGTGTCAACCTTGTTGGCCACCACAAGCACAGGCTTTTTCGAGCGGCGCAGCATCGAGGCCATCTCATCGTCAAGGTCGGTCAGTCCGTTCATCGTATCAACAACAAACAGAATAACGTCGGCCTCGTCCATCGCCAGCGTTACCTGCTCGCGTATGGCCTCCTCGAATACATCGTCCGAGTTTACCACCCATCCACCCGTATCGACAAGTGAAAATTCCTTACCGCACCATTGGCAGCGTCCATACTGACGGTCGCGGGTGGTGCCCGCCTCGTCTGAAATTATCGCCTGACGCGTCTCGGTGAGGCGGTTGAAAAGGGTCGATTTTCCCACGTTGGGCCGACCAACTATTGCTACTAAATTTCCCATCGTTACACAAAAGTGGTTCTTTTTTCTTATCAATCTTTTTGGTCGTATCCGAATCGGCGCAGCTGCTTGTCGCTGTTGCGCCAATCTTTATCGACCTTTACGTATATCTCAAGGAATATCCTCTTTCCGAAGAATTTCTCAAGCTCGCGGCGGGCATCTGTGGCCACACGCTTCAGAGCCGCTCCCTCGTGCCCGATGATTATTCCCTTTTGCGAGTCGCGCTCGACGAATATCAGCGCCTTGATGTATATGCTGCCGTCCTTCTCTTTGAAATGCTCCACTGCCGCCTCGCACACGTAAGGAATCTCCTTGTCGTAGTGCAGAAGAATTTTCTCGCGTATAATCTCGGTTACGAAGAAACGCGCAGGCTTGTCGGTGAGTGCATCCTTCTCGAAATAGGGAGGCGACTCGGGCAGAAGCTCCATTATGCGACGCATCACCGCATCGACGTTGAATTTTGCCAACGCCGATATTGGCAGAATCTCGGCCTCGGGGATAATCTCGTGCCACTGTTCCACCTTTTTTATCAGCTCGGCCTGATTGCTCAGGTCAATCTTGTTTATGAGCACAAGAATGGGGACGTCCAGTTTGCGCACCTCGTCGATAAAATCGCTGTTCTTCTCGGGGCTCTCCACCATATCTGTAACGTAAAGCAGTACGTCGGCGTCCCTGAGTGCCGAGCGCGAGAAGCGCAGCATTGCCTCTTGCAGTTTATAGTTGGGCTTCAGCACTCCGGGAGTGTCCGAGAATACAATCTGTGCCTCGTCGGTGTTCAATATTCCCATAATACGGTGGCGCGTTGTCTGCGCCTTGAATGTGGCAATTGATATTCGTTCGCCCACCAACAGATTCATCAGTGTCGATTTTCCCACATTTGGGTTACCCACTATATTTACAAAGCCTGCCTTGTGCATAAATTGTTCTTTTTTAATAAATAAGGACGCACAACCACTATGGGCCGGTGCGTCCTTTGTTACGTAATTTACCGGCTGTCGCCATTGACGCAGCCTCCCCTACTCTGTGTTATTTCAGACTGCTGCCTCTTTCTCGATAGCGAGCTTGCCTCTGTAATAACCACACGCACCACATACGGTGTGATATACGTGCCACTCGCCGCAGTTGGGGCAAATTGCCAATGTAGGAGCTACTGCCTTATCGTGAGTTCTTCTCTTGGCAGTTCTTGTCTTTGACTGTCTTCTTTTAGGATGTGCCATTTTTCTAAATTTTTAATTATCTATTTGTATATTCTTCAAACTTTCCCAACGGGGGTCTATTGGTTCGTCTGCCTCGTCGCCGTCGGATGATGGCTCTTCGTCGGCAATTACCGCCCCGTGTTTTTTTAATTTTCCTGTCATCTCGTGGTTGCA
This sequence comes from Bacteroidaceae bacterium, assembly GCA_045533955.1. GTDB lineage: Bacteria > Bacteroidota > Bacteroidia > Bacteroidales > Bacteroidaceae > HGM04593. The sequence continues at coordinate 2,622 of JAZSIU010000017.1, read as the reverse complement.
CTTTCCCGGAGCGTGTACACGCTTCATCGGGAGGGCAAGCACAATAAACTCGTACAAATACCACGCTATATTTATCTCGCCATCGGCCTCGGGCACCACAACCACGTCGCCGTCGTCGGCGAAGCTATCGCCCAAGCGCACGCGCAGCGTCTCCTCGGTTGCAACCTCAACCTCAAGGTCGTCGAGGCATCTGTCGCAGGGCACAATCACTGTTCCCTCAATGACAAAGGTAAAATCGAAAATGTCGCGTTTCTTGTGCAACACCACACTCGCTTTTACCGTTCCTCGCTGAAACTCCTCGCCCTCAATATCGGCAAAAAAGCCATTATCAAGGTCAAATTCCATTTTCAGAGTATCGGTTTTTAAACCCTTAAGCTCCACTCTGTACTTATCAAAACGTCCCATCGCTCCTAATATCAACACTTTAATTTATAATAAGTCTGTCTAAAGCAGTATAAAACCTTGGTATTTTCCGAATTTGCGCACAAAGATACAAATAAAATTCTGTTCCACACTCTTAAAACAGCAAAATATTACATTTTGGCTGCATTTTTTGCGCAAAACAGCTTAAAGGCACCCATTGTGCACCGCCGCGCTACCCACTAAAGGCCCCAATATTGGTGCACCGCAGCACTTTTGTCAATCTATTCTGTTACCTTTTTTGTCGATATAAAACTTCTTGCCGTTTAATTTAACTTTTGCACGGCCATTGGAGAAATTCCTAGCATCATCATACTTTATTGGAATAACAACATTGCCGCTCTTGTCAATAAAGCCATATTTACCGTTTAAATAAACACAGGCAAGGCCATCGGAGAAAGACCACGCAAAATCATACTTTAATGGAATAACCTCATTACCATTCTTGTCAATAAAGCCACGTTTATGGTTTAAACTAACTAAGGCAAGGCCCTCGATGAAAATAAAAGCCTCATCATACTTTATTGGAATAACCTCGTTACCACTCTTGTCAATAAAGCCCCATTTTCCGTTTAATCTAACTGCGGCAAGGCCCTCATAGTAGTGGTTATCCTTATAATCATATTTCTTTTGTTTTTTTGCCTGCTCTTTTGCGTGCTGTGCTTGCGCAACTTTTGCAGCCTCTTTTTCGGCGGCACGCACTTTTGCTATTGAATCTTTACGCGCCTGCTCTATTGCTGCCAAGCGCTGCTGCTCGGCCTGCTCGGCACGCACTTTTGCTATTGAATCTTTGCGCGACTGCTCTATTGCTGCCAAGCGCTGCTGCTCGGCTTTTTCGGCGGCACGGGCTTTTGCAATTGAATCTTGGCGGGCCCGCTCTATTGCAGCCAAACGCTGCTGCTCGGCTTCTGCGGCGGCACGGGCTTTTGCTATTGAATCTTTGCGCGCCTGCTCTATTGCAGCCAAACGCTGCTGCTCGGCTTCTGCGGCCTGCTCGGCCTTATAATTGCCCCACCAATTTATGCCACCTACTGCCAACAGCAGAAGAACCGCAGCGGCTGCAACCCATTTCCACACGCCGCCTTTTTTCGCGGGCTTTTCGGCGGGCGCTGCGGGATTTTCTTTCGGCTTTTCAGCCTTTTTAGGTTGCTCGGCAGCTTTTTTAGAAGCCTTTTTAGGCTCGGCGGGCTGTTCGGGAGTTTTTTTCGCCGGCTCGGATACAACCGTTACCTTGGGCTGTACGTCTATAAACGTCTCCTCGTGCAACGCATTAACCATCGTCTCCTCATTTTCGGCGCCCCCACCATCGAGCAAGGCAATAAACTCCTCGGCCGTGGCGGGGCGGTCTATTTTGCGCGGTTGCATAGCCAGCTCAATGGCCTTGCGCACACCCACCGACAGGCTCTGAGGCAGCGCGGGCAGCCCCTCGTTAAGAACCTCGCTTGCTTTGGGCGGTGTTGTGCCCGTTACCAGCTTGTAGAGCGTAGCACCAAGAGCGTAAATATCGCTCTGCGGGGTAAATGTGCTCACCCCACCGGGGTTATATTGTTCCATCGGCGCGTAACCGTGGCTGATGCCAACGGGAGTGCTGCTCGTCTGGTCGCCGTGTTCGTCATATTGCTTACTGAGGCCAAAGTCAATGAGCACGCCCGCGCCCCCGTCGTCGAGCAAAATATTCCCCGGCTTAATGTCAAGATGGTTGATTTTTCTTTTGTGAATATAGCCCACCGCATCGGCTATTTGTGTGATATATCTTACCGCGTCGGCCTCGAGGAGGGGTTTTTCGCCACGCACAAGGTCGGCCAAAGAGCCGCCGCTGTGATACTCCATCACATAATAGGCCGTGCTATTCTCGTTGAAAATATCGTGTATTCTAATGATATTATTATGGTTGAGCTGCGAAATTGTGCGCGCCTCTTTAAGGAATTTTTCCATAAACCTATCAACAATCTCGCGGTTGCTCTTTGTGCCCAGCGTTACGTGGCTGGTGGCCTCGTCGCGCTCGCAAAATTGCTTGAAGAAAAACTCCTTAACACACACTTTTCGCCCCAAGAGCACCTGCGTGGCAAGGTAGGTTATTCCGAAACCTCCCTGTCCCAGCACTTTCTCTATCTTATATTTTCCACCCTGAAGAAGCGTCCCTTCTGACAAATGTTGCATAGTCCTTTTTGTATTTTGTTTTTCTATAATATTACTTTTTTA
>JAZSIU010000005.1:0-21328 GCA_045533955.1 Bacteroidaceae bacterium | reverse complement strand
CTCCTGCGATGCGGTGCTGACAGTCGCTACAATCTCATTGTAGAGTTCCTTGTCAATTGCGATGTATTCCATTACCATAGTCTTTTTTATTTTAAGAATAGGAGTGGTTTTCGGAGAAGTTTGAAGAAAGTGAGATTTTTTTGAAAAAAAAATTTACTTCTGCCTAAAATTTACTCCTTTTTCGGCACGCAGTCCACAATAGGTGCAATCCTATCCATCTCGCGAGCGAGGCTGTCGTTCATCACGTGGGCATAGTGTTGCGTCATTCGGGTTGAGGTGTGGCCGAGCATTTTCGATACATTTTCGAGTTTTACATCGTTGGCGAGTGTAATATACCGTCCCAAGCATTTATATATGGCAGAGGCGCCCAACCGCCTCGCACAATATATAGATATTGGACGGTCTGAATGATGATGATTTTGTGGCGTTTGACAAAAAAAGACCGAAATAGGCTGTGTCCCACAGGGCACAGCCTATAAAATTATATTAGTGTCCGATAAGAATGTACACAAAAAGCACCGGACAACATTTTTTTATTCCTCTTTATCGCCTTGCAGATAGTAAAGGTCGCCACTGAGAATCTGCTTAACGCGGGCAACAGCCTCCTCGCCACGCAGAGTAAATGAGATTGCACGACCCTCGGGGTCGATAAGGACAATCGTAGGAATCATACTCACGTTCATCAGGCGCGCCGTGGGCGATTTTCCCATCATAAAATCACAAGAGTGAATCCACCCCTCGCGAGAGATACCCTCGTCGGCAACAACCTTGTGCCAAGCCTCGGCGTCCTTATCGAACGAATGGCTTATGAGGACAAAATTATCCTTATTGGCACGCGTCTCGTCGTAAATCTGTTTAATATATTTAAGTTCCTGCATACAAGGGTCGCACCAGCTTGCCCAAAAGTCGATGAGCACAAATTTTCCGCGAAAATCGGACAGATGGACGATGCTTCCGTCGCGCATCTGCAAGGGAATATCGGGAAGTTCGTTACCCTCTCTGAGGTCGCCCGATAGAGCTTCGTTCTTGAGCGCACGATAATAGGGGTGCCTATGCAGAGTATGGTCAACAGCGCCCACCATCTGCATTGCATAGATGTTACCAATATGCGGTAGAAGCTCGTGCTTCATCATAAGCGGGGCAAGGGGCGAGGCATTGTTATTCAACAGAAACTCTAATCGACGGTTGTTGCACTTGAGAATGGAACGAGCGTTGAATTGCGAACGATACTCAAGGCCCTCGTCGCTGTCCACCCACTCGTTGCCGCGTGTAGCCGCGAGCGAGCGCACCTCGTCGAGTTGCTCTTGCACGCAGGCCTCGTATATTTTCTTATACTCGGCATACAGATTATTCGTAGCAGTGCCCGAGACCTCGCTACGCAGCGGGTAGGCGGCGCTTGCTGTGCTGATACTCACGTTACCCGCCTCGACAAAGAGGGGGATATTTCCATTATCAAAGCCTGTAATAAGATAGAGCATTGCAGGCTCGTCCTTAGCGAGCTTATATTGGAAGCTGTATTTTCCCTTTTTAACCTTTGTCGAGTCGATGTTCACAAGGCGGTTATACTCGTCGAGGCGGGTAAGATAGACCTTTTTGAGCTTCTCTCCGTCGTAGCGCAGTGTATCGCTCTCGATGCGACCTTTTATCACACAAACACCCTGAGCCTGCACACACAGGGCTGCTGCAATAACAACTAATGCCGAAATTACTCTTTTCATCATCATTTTCTTTTATTTTGGTTGTTATAAGCTTTCTTATTTCTCGTCAATAATGCGCTTTATTCTCTTTACCATTGCCTCGCCACGAAGCTGAAAGGCAATAACCTTGCCATCGGGGCCTATTAGTGCCGTGTAGGGCACCCCCTCGACGCCAAAAAGTTTGGCAGCCTCGCTGTTCCACCCTTTGAGGGTTGATATATGCACCCAATTTTTATGTTCGAGACTGTTTTTTGTGATGCAATTTTTCCAATCGGGCTCTTTGCTGTCGAGTGAGTAGCTGAGCACAATGAATTTATCGCTCGCCTCGGAATATTCGAGCGCCTCTTTTATGAAAGGAAACTCGCGGCGGCAGGGGGCGCACCAGCTTGCCCAAAAGTCGAGAAGCACATATTTTCCTTTGAATTGCGAGAGAGTAAGCTCGTCTCCCTCGGTGGTAAAGCCCGAAATATCGGGCGCCATATTACCCTCTTTCAGTTCGGCTGCACGTACAGCATTTACAAGTTCTTTGTACATATGGTGCTCACGCAACGTCGGGGGCACGGTCGCTAAAAACTGTTCCTCGATGGCACGCGGGGTGTACATTGGGAATAGTGAATATTTTATCACATAGAGTGCCACGGGCGAGTTTATGTTATTATAGACAAAATCGACAAGCGCCACCTTTGTATAAAGGTTATTGGCGTGGAACACCGTGGTACGTATCTTACTCGATGCCACAAAATCCTGTTGCTGTTCGGGGGGGAGAGCGTCCATAGCCTTGTTCATACGCACTTTCGCCTCCGCTATTGAGGCGTTGTTGGCATCAATATAAGCCTGAAAAACGTCGTTACAGGGAGTGCCTCCAATACGGGCCGATGCGGGGAAGCGTGCGTCGAACGGCTCGATTGTGATTGTGCCCTCCTCGAGAAACACCTGCAATGCGCCGTTGTCGAATCCCGTGATATTGTAAACGTCGAGACGGGCGGGAACCTCGCCCTCGAACGTGAAGCAGCCGTTCACAACCTTGGCCGTATCGACTGTTACCTGCTGCCCGTCGACCGTGGCGACAAGAAACAGTTGTTCTATTCTCTTTTTCTCGAATCGCAACGAGTCGCAACTCATCTTTCCCTGTACAGAATACTTTTTGCCCTCGGCGTGCAGAGGCAACGTCGCCGCCAGCGTCAACAGGCATAATAATAGATTTTTCATACTATCTTATTTTCAAAATTCTAATCTCTCCTTTACAAACTCTCGCAGTTTCTCGCCGCGCAGCCCTGTGGCTATTATGCGGTTATTTTCGTCGAGGACAAAGAGCGCGGGCACTGCTTTTACATTGTATCGGCGTGCAATATCACAGTTCCACCCTTTGAGGGTCGAAACGTTCACCCACACAAGGCCGTCTTTCTCAATGGCGGCCTTCCACTTTTCGGCGCTATTATCCAATGAGACGCCAATAATCTCGAGGCCCTCGGCGTGAAACTCTTCGTACAGAGCCTTCAGGGCGGGATTGTTCATACGACAGGGGCCGCACCACGAGGCCCAGAAGTCTATGATTTTTACCTTTCCGGGCACTGCGCTCATTGTAATCTCGGTGCCGTCGGGCGCTGTGGCTGTAAAGTCGGGGGCAACGGCATTATCGGCCGTCTCTTCGAGCCTTTTTATACGCTCGCGTATGAGGCGCGCACAATGCGTGCCCTTTGCACCCTCACCCATTGAACTGTACATACGGCGCGCCTCTTGCAGTCCAACGTCCTTCATCATTATATTCGAGTAGATGGTGTAGGCTGTGATGATATTATCGTTAGCGGCAAGAAAATCGGCCGTAAGCCTCTGAAGATAGGCTTTATTGTGCTGCAACGTATCGTTTACACGGCTGGCGCTGCGGAATTTGCTTGCGGCGCGCAGCGAGTCGTAGCGCTGCTGAAGGGAGCCTATCAGAATATTCAGCGAGTCAGACTTTTTAATGTGCGCCGTGTAGGCCTCGTTCAATCGGCCGCCCTTTATATAAGCACTACTATCGTCGGTGAGACGAGCCTCGTACGTCTCGCCCGGCTCGACAAAGAGCGTGAAGCCACCGCGGTAGCCGTCGAGCACAATCTGTGCCACAAGGGGCTCGGCAATCTGTGTCGATAGTTTAAAGCGCGACTTTTTAAAATCGACCGAGGTCAACGTATCGACACGCTCCTCGCCCTCGCTAACAAGCAGATGCAGGCGCCCCTTTTTAACGCCCTTAACCTCGCCCTTTATTGTTATTTTGCCACCCTCTTGCGCCGAGGCAAAAGTGCAGGCCGTCAGTACCAACAGAATAAACAAATTTCTCATACTTTTTTAATTTTGATAATCGGGAACCGAGTACATATATATCTGCGTAAATTGCACGTCTTTTATTCGGCCGAAAGGTTGGCCGTTGTTGTCCTTGTCGTAGAAGAGCACAGGCGCGTCGCCATCGACGTCGGATGCGGTGTTCAGAAGAATCTCGGCCACAGCTCCGCGCCCCTCTTTCTCAAGGCCTATGGTGAGCCAACGGCCAAGATTGTCCGAGAAGTTATTGCTATCCTCGACGCGGAATTTCAGCAGCGACACTGTGTAGCCCTCGGGGGCGGTGTATAGCGGTGTGCTGTCGCCGTTCGACACGCTGTAACGATAGATTGTAGCGCCGTCGGCATAGAACAGATAGTTGGTCGTGAACCACGAGTTATAGACTATCGTCGCTACATTATTGGGGTGAAAATTACGCATACGGCTACCGGTGATTGTAAAAGCGGGCTTTACCTCGTCGGAGCCTTTTGCCATCTTTTTACCCTCTTTCTCGGTGCCGACCTCCATTTTTGTCAGCTCGTAACGCCAGAAGTCGCCGCTCGCCTCGTCGAAGAAGATAAAATAGGGCTTTGCTTCGATGTAATTCTCGCGATACTGAATATAGGCATAAACGGCGCGCATTCCCACAGGCGATTTTTCGAGCGTGCTAAAATCGACATTAGCGTCAAGAACGGGGTTGGTGAGCGCCGACGGGTAGTTTCCAAGCATATCAGACTCGCACTGTGCATACTGCTCGTTCTTAGAGATGTAGAGGAAGCGGCCTCTCTTTGCGTCCCACATTACGTAGCGGCTGTCGGTTATTGTGGCCGCAGTAATTTGATAATCGGTCTGATGCAGAACATTTCCACCCGACTGCTCAAGGCTGTACCCGGGCTTAAAGAGCGCGGGTACATAGTTTCCGATGCGCACCTGTCCGTCTTTTGAGAGCACAACCCGATAGAGCGTGTAGTTCGAGGGGTCGCCCGTCTGAATGTTACGTGCATAGACAAATGAATTGTCAACGGGTTTCATCATCACGCTGTTATAGAATTTCACATTCAGGCCGAAGGGGTTGTAACCAAGAACCTCGGCATTGGACGAGAAGGCCAGCAGCGTATTTACTTCTTTAATGTCCCAGCGGCCACTCACGTTGCTAATATCCTGATAGGTGGTGTAGGAGAGCCCCTCGGCATTGGCAAAGGGATTTACGCCGGGATAAAGGTAGCCGTATGCATCGGTATGTATGTTTGTTTCCTCGCCTATTATCTCAATGTTACCCAAAGAGCGCGAGCCTGCCTCGCCGTGCAACACAAAGAGGCTGTTTTTGTAGATGGGGCGTGTCTTTATGCTGAAGTTTGTGTAGTGCGAGAGGGTCGTTTGTGTGTCGTAAATTTGCAGATAGACAATGTACTCCTTCTCGCGTCCCACGGGCAGGGCAACGTCAAGATAGCCGTTGGTCTCTACTGTGTCGCGACGCTCAATACCGTTCTCGTCGGTGTGTCTCAGGTACCAATAAAAATGCAGATTGCTATAATCGGTGGCCAGCGTCTGCTCGACCACTGCCTCTATGTGGCGCACTGTGTCGCTCGGTGTCATTGCCTGCTGCACCTCGATGAGTTTTCCGTATGCCGATTCAGTGGCCGAGGGGGTGAAACTCACCGATTTTATCTCGTTCATTCGGTCGAGCTTGTAGTTGTAATTGCCCTTATCCTCGTAGCATCCTGCAAGGATAATCGTGAGGCATATTGCGCTTAATATCTTTTTCATAAGAGTATCTTTTCTATGGGTGGATTATCAAATATCGAGTTGCGGGAATGTGAACGAATATGTGCCTTCGGGGGCTGCGTCGTAGGCGGCCTTTATTACTCGATAGCACTCTTTTATGGCCTCCTCGCCACCGGCTGCGCTGTCCCACGCTGCATCGAACAGTCCCCAATCTATTATTAAGGGGAAGAGTTGCCACAGCACAAATTGTTCGCCGCGAGCCTCTTGGTGGGCGAGCCACGCATCAATCATAAAGCGGTATTTATCGTCGCTGTACTCGCCATAGTATTTTGTGGGCTTTTGTCCCGCTCCGATGCCCCAGCTTGTCCAGCAGTCGGGCTGAACAACCTCGTATTCTATGCCTCGGAACATCGGATACCAACAATTCTTTTGGAATTGCGAGCTCGATAGTGCCCAGCTGCTATAATACATATTATAATTGCGCATCATTGTGAGCACGGCCATACGGTTAAGGTCGGTGAGACGCTCTTCGCTACCCAGAAGCTCTACCTCGTTGGCAGTGTTTGCATCGACAGCGGCAGCGAGCAATGCAAAGGTCGATGCCGAATATTCGCCCAAATATTTATCGTGCTGTGCGCCCCAATAGTAGGGCTTTGAGTAGGCGCAGTCGCTATTGAAGGGAATATCAATGGTAACAGCCTCATCGGGATTCTGCAGCTGAAGGCGTCGCAGTTCCTCGACGGCCAACATATTGTATTTCATCAGTTTGGCCCAATCGAACATTGCGCCGTCGGCAGCATAATTATTATCCTGCAAAAGATTGACAAAGAAAATATGTTTGTCGGGCGACCATCTGCCCAGATAGCTCTCGGCCCAATCGCCCTCGCCCCAGCCTGCGGGACGTGTGTAGCTCTCTCGCACATACAGTGTAAACTCGGTGCGTCCGGCAATACCCTCGCCGATGGTGCCCGGCTCGGTGGCGTCGAAATAGAGGCAGATGGCATACTCGGTGTCGCGCTCGATGGGGCGCAGAACCTCGATGCTGATGTTCTTCTGATACTCGCCGCTCGAAAATTCAACGTCGGGCAGGATGACCTGCGCCTCGGGGTAGCCCTCGACGGGACGGCTCTTAAGCACTGCCTTGCGACTCTCCTCGGTAATGTGGCCGAGGAGTTTGGTTTTTATCTCTACGGGCAGCGACGAGGGGTTACCCAACACTCTGTCGGCAAAATTTATATTGGTGCTGAATTCGGCAGCATTATAGTAGTCGAAATATATTCCGTTGTTCTGCTCGCTGAAGAGGTCGGGCTCTTGCTTGTCGCACGAGGGCAGCAGCGCCGCCGTAAGCAGCATAATTGCAGTTGTTATTTTGTTCTTTTTCATACTTTCTCGATTTTTTTTCTTTTTACTTAGTTGCTGTATCGTCGCCCGAAGCATCGGTCTCTTCGCTCCAGCCATATTCACGCTCGGCATCGGGCAGGGGGAATATGAAATTCTCGGCCGCGAGGCTAATCTCGGGGCTGTGTGCCAATGTGCCCGTAAGGCCGTGAGCCTTTAGGAAGTAGAAGAATTGTCCCTCGGCATAAAATTCCTTGCGGTACTCGCCGCTAAGAGCCTTGATGCGCTGCTCGGGGGTGTCGCACGCAACATTCTTCGAGGTTGATATTCCTCGGCGGTTGCGCACAATGTTAATGTAGTAGGCAGCCTCGGCGCCTTCGGAATTTTCGCACACAATGTAGTACATCTCGGGCAGACGCAGCAGAGGGATGGCCTCCTCGTCATTATCCTGATACTTGTTTGTAACGGCCATCTGATAGTCGCTGTTGCGCGAGAATGCTGCCGAGCGGGCGCGCATATCCTCGCTCTCGCTGCCGCTAATCTCGAAGAGAGAGTTGAGTGTGTTATACGTTACGTGATATTTTGTCTGAATCTTATCGCCCGCATCGAAATAGGAGGATAGGTTATCCTTCATCTGATACAGATTGACGGCGCACAAAGTCTCGGCAAAGAGTATGGGGTCGTCGTCGTTGCTGCTCTTTAGTTCGAGGCCGCAATTGTCTATAACTTCAATGGCGGCAGCCTTGGCTTGCGCGCTGTTGCCTGCGTAGTTGTGTACACGGGCCAGCATTGCATTTACTGCGTGGTAATTGAAGCGGAAGCGACGCTGCTGGCTGATGCGGTCGTCGAGTCTCATTCCACTCTCGAACGAGAGGTAGTAGCGGGCCGAGTCGAGGTCGGTTAATATGTTTGCAACAACGGTCTCGGCCGAGAGCAGAGGCATTTTACTCTTATCGGCCAGCGTGCGATAGGGGATACTTTTTGCCGTGCGTGCCTCGGGGGTTGCAGCATAATTGACGGGGCCCCACAGACGCAAAAGGTCGAAATGAACGGCAGCCCTTATGGCAAGAGCCTCGCCGCGCAACATATTGCGCGTCTCGTCGCTGTATATCACCTCCTCGCCCTTTTTATCGAGCCATTTTAGCAGATTGTTTGCGTTGGCGATAATGTTGTAAGCGTCGAGCCACGTGCGCTCGAAGCGTCCTTTTGTATCGTAGCCGCCGCTTGTTGTCTGTGCGTAGTTATATATTGCACTCTTGTCGTTGGCCCCCTCGGGGATAACGTCGTACATCTGCGCCAACTGCTCGACAAGGCCGAAACTGAGGTCGCGTCCATAGACACTCTCACCTGTCATAAGCACATAGATTCCGGCCAACGAACTCATAAATCCATTCTCGGTCTCGAAAAGGTCGTCGGCCTTAACGTCGGTCTTTGGGCTAATATCGAACCAGTCGGCACAAGAGCCCAGCGTGAGCGAGGCTGTCAGCATCAACGATGTTATATATAGTATCTTTTTCATAATCGGCTTATTCTTATTTAAATATTATTGACATTGAAAGTGTATAGGAACGTGCAAACGGATAGTCGAGGCCGCGCTCCATTCGTATGGGCGATAGGCGGCAAATATCGTTTGTAGTAAAGTTAAGCGCAAGGGCATCGACCTTCATACGCTCGAGGAACAGGAATTTGTCGCTGCGCATACGGTAGCCCACGTTTATTGTGGCAAATCTCAGCTCATTATCGTCCATAATGAAGCGCGTGCTTGCCGGAGTGTTTGCTCCATATTGACTGAAGCGGACGTAGCGCACAACGTCGCCGGGTTTTTCCCAGCGGCCCAATCCCGCGCGTCGGTCGAGGTTGTTGGCAATGTTGCTGTTCTCAATTTTATCGACCAATGTGCTGTTATACACAATGCCGCCCCACTTATATGTGAATCCCAGCGTACACGAGAGGTCTTTCCAATTGACCGAGGTAGATATTGTACCGCTCACGTCGGGATTAGTGTCGCCCACGGGCACTTTATCGGCAGCGTCCCACACAAAGGTCTTTTGTCCATTGCGTTTGAGGAACACCTCTTGTCCCGTAACGGGGTCGATGCCCAGCGAGCGAACAGCATAAAGTGTGGTGGTCGATTGTCCCTCCTGATAGATGGGCAGTGGAGCCGAGGCCGATTTTAGCTGCTCCTCGTTTATCTTGCGCAGATAGTCGGACACTTTACGTATCTTATTCTTATTATGGTTGGCATTTACGTTCCACGTCCAATAGAATTGATTGCGGATATCCTGTACGGCAATCACATTGAGCGTAGCGTCGAATCCGCGATTCTGAAGCTCGCCCGCATTCATTGTCATTGAGCCGAATCCCGTCGAGGGTGCAAGGTCGTAGTTCGTAAGCAGCTCCTTTGTTATATTATTGTAGTAGTTGAAGCTGACGTTTATGCGATTTTTCCAGAATCCGAGGTCGATGGCAAAGCTGGTGTTATGCGTCTGAGCCCAGCCGAGGTCGGGGTTATTCAGTCCGGCGAGCACGGCTCCCAGCACAGGGAACGACTCGTATGGCTTCATTGTGCCCGAGTAGGTATAAAACTCGATTGCCTCGTAGGGGCTGAAATTCTGCTCGCCCGTAACACCGTAGCTTGCGCGCAGCACAAGGTTCGACACGTAGCCCTGCAACCACTTTTCATTGTGTGCATTCCAACGTCCACCCACCGACCAGAAAGGAACAAGCGAGTGGTCGGAGTAGCGCGACGAAGCCTCGCCGCTGATGTTAAAATCTACCGAGTATCGGTCGGCATAGCTGTACGACAACTGTCCGATTAGTCCCATCGAGCGCGATTTTGCCTCGGTACCGCTGGGCGATGTATCCATCTTATTGCCGAATATAAAATCGTTCATATGCGGGTCGGGGTAGCCTGTTGCCGAGAGGTTCACATAGTCGTTGGCATCCTCGTTAACCGTCCAGTTTCCAAAGACACTGAGTAGGTGTTTGTCGAGCACAAGATTGTAGTTTATTCCTAAATTGCTCGACCAAGAGGTCATATCTCCCGTGCTTTTATGATAGCTGCCCTTGCGGGTGAGGTCGGTCTCTGTTGCGAAGCTCGTGTGGTCGGCCGGAAGGAATTTATCGGTGTTTGCCTTTCCCTTTGTGTAGGATAGCTGCCCCGTGAGACGCAGATTCTTCAGGAGCATATATTCTATATTCACGCTCGAGGCTATCGTAAGGCTGCTCGTCTGGTCTTTAATACCTACGTTTGCGTCGTACAAGGGGTTAGTGATAAGATAGCCTTTGTAGTTGTCAATCACCTGAGCATATTTTCCATCGTCGCCCGTGGGACGATAGTAGGGGTTCAATCGGGTGTAAGAGGCATAAGAGCCGTAGGGCGAATTTTCGCCCGTTGCCTCGGACAGATTCACGTTGGCACGCATCGTAAAGCGTTTTTTCAGATAGGTCATACTGAAATTCAATCCCTTTGTGGCATTCTCGGAGCCTTTCATCACTCCCGGCTGGAAAGCAGCATTAACGTCGAGGCTGTATCGGAAGACGTCGGTACCGCCCGCTACGCTCAGCGAGTGGCGACTTTGGACGGCAGTGCGCAGTGGCTGCGACAGCCAATAGGTATTTACGCCACCCAATATATTGCGCATATAGCGGTTATACTCGTTCATATCGTTGGCGTTATTGGGGTTGTACATTCCCGCCCTCCACTCGGTCTCGAGCTTCTCGCGGGCATTCATCATATTATAATCGGTGAGGTCGGGCGCCTGCACAGTCATTGTGCCGTTGTACGACACCGAGAGGGCACCATCGGGAGCCACTTTTGTCTCGACCACCACCACACCGTTCGATGCTCGTGAACCGTAGATTGCCGTTGCGGCAGCGTCCTTTAGGATGGTGATATTATCGACGCGCTCGGGGTCGAGGTCGAGGATGCGGCTCATTGGCACCGTAAAGCCGTCGAGCACAAAGAGCGGAGTATTTGGACGGCTCGATACATTGTCGAGCATTAAGTCCATACTATTCATCGAGGCAGATGTTCCCAGCGATTGGTCGCCACGAATCTGAAACTCGGGCTCGGCGTTGGGGTCGGAGCCGCGCGAGTTATTTTCGAGCACTTTGAAGCTGGGGTCGTAGAATTGCAGTCCCTTGAGAATATTTGTCGGGTTCATTTTCAGGAGCTCCGAGCCCTTTACCGTTACGTAGTTACCCGTGTAGCTGCTCTCTTTGCGCTTGCTCAGTCCCGTTACAACCACCTCGCCCAAATTATCGTAGGCCGGCTTAAGGTTTATCGTCATTCCCGACTCGGGCTTTAGAATCTGCCTCGAGAGTGTCTCGTAGCCCACATATGAGACACGTATCGAGCCGCGGGCACGTATGCGCAGGCTGAATTTTCCGTCAACGTCGGTGATTGTGCCACCCTCGCCCGTGGGGCCGCCGTCAGTGATTAGAATCTGTGCAGCGATAAGAGGCTCACCCGTCTCGGCATCCAAAATACGTCCCTCAATGGGGAGCAGTTTGCCCGAGGTAGCCGGCAGATTCTCGAAGGGCTCAAGGATGATGGTGCGGGGCTCTTCGAATCTTATTCTTACATTCTGATTGCCAACAAGCTCGCCTAACACCTTATCGAGCGGTTTTTCCTTTACGTTAAGCGATATTGGCTTGTCGATATTCACAAGGGTTATTCCCTGAAGCTGTAATTTTGCTTCGGCTGCCTCGGCAACCTTTTCGAGCACTTTGGAGAGTGGCATATTGCTTATGCGCAGGGTTATTTTTTCCTCTTTCCACTCTTGCGCGGTCTGTGCCTGAAGGGTTGTTGTCCCCACCAAAAAAAGGAGCAACAACAATGCTTTGCACAGAGGGCCTAATGTTGTGTCTGATATTTTCATATATATATTCGTTTTTTTCGGATAGGATGGTGTTTTTTACTGCAATATGGAGTCGAGTATTGTTATATACCCTTTGTCGATGTTATACTTTTGCTTGTAGTCGGAGTATAGTGCATCGGCGCGTTCAATCTCTTTGCCGTTCTTTATGAAATTACACAGAAGAGTGTATAGTACAACGTCGCGGTGAGCGCCCTCGTAGAAGGCGGCAAGCTCGGCGTACATTGTCTCGAGGGTTGCCGGCATTTTATACTCGGCGCCGCTCTCTTTGGCTTTTTTCTCGTTCATATAGAAACAGTAACGCATCAGCAGCCCTATATACTCGGGGTTGCTCATCGAGACTGCATCGGTGCGCAGTGCGTAGCCCTCCATTATGCTCCAATAGTCGCCTATCTCTTGCTGCTCTATTGCCGTGCCGCGCACGCTTGCATACATTACGGGATACTCCATAAATGAGACGTAAGCCTCGGACTCGATGCCTGCCATAATGTAATTGACAACATCCTCGCTCACCTGCGCCTCGCCTATCGCAGCCGACACTTTTTGCAGCAGTGTGCGCGAGTCGTCGATGCGTGTCTTTGGCTTAATGTCGAGTGCCACGCAGCTCAGAAGCTGACTGCGGTAACGCATTGTGCGCTTAATCTCGTCAATCCTTTTGAGCAGATTGTTGGCCTTTACGGCCTCGTCGCTGCCACTGTATTGCACGCTCACTGCACGACCATCGTAGCGCACCTCGGCGTGTATGCTGTCGCCCTTCTGCAACAGCACTTTTGTCTTTCCGTTTATAAGCATACACACTAAGCCGTCTGTGGGAAAGGTAAACAGATGCTCCTCGCCGGGGTTAGTATAAAATTCCTCGGCAATGAGGGGCGATTGCACACAGTCGAAATAGACCTTTTCGCCTTTGTAACCATAGACACAGGCGCTGAGGGTTGCGCTCTCTTGTGCTTTCAGCTGCGCGGCAAACATTGTAACGACGCACACTGCAATAGCAATAATCTTTTTCATAGTCATTTATTCTATATTTTACTTTTGTTTGTTTATAACTAAAATATTCACAAAAATATGATATATATTTTAATAAGCATAAAAGATTATGAAAAAACTGCACCTCGCAACCCTCGTTTATAACTATTTTAAACATTTTATAACTAAAAACAGAAAAAAACGACAACCGTGGTTGTCGTTTTTTTCTGTCATTCTCTTCGGGGAGGTGGGCCATTTTTACTGTCCCAAGAGTGCGAGCGCCTCGTTCTCTTCGCGCTCCATAATCTCGCGTTCACCCTCGCCCTTGTCGTTTATCCCGCACAGATGCAGAATGCCGTGAATAATCACGCGGTAGAGTTCTTGCTCGTATGAGACTCCTAATTGAACACTGTTGCTCAGCACCGTCTCGAGGCTTATGAAAAGGTCGCCCGAGATTATGTCTCCTTCGGTGTAGTCGAATGTGATAATGTCGGTGTAATAGTCGTGTTGCAGATACTCGCGGTTGACTTCGAGAATCTTCTCGTCGTTGCAGAAGATGTATGCCACCTCGCCTGCTTTTTTGCCGTGGGCGGCGGCCACCTTTTTTATCCACGCCGAGACGTCGCGGCGCTTTATTGCGGGCATTTTTACCCCTTCGGTCTGATAACTTATCATAGTCTTAAAAATTTTGGTCGAATGTTATTTGTCCCTTTTCATCGGTAATTTTTACGTTTATCTTTTCATCCTCAACCGATAGGTCGATGACACTTTTGTTGTTGTTTATGACAAGCGGGAATTTATTATCGGCCGTCCCTTTATCGACAAAAAAGTGTCGATGCGTGTGCCCCGAGAGCACAAGATCAATCCCCGCCTTGTTGAATAGCGGCACAAAGAGTGCATTAAGTTCTTTTACGGCGTGTCCTTCGGGCGAATTATCCTCGCCGGGGATTATGGGCGGAATGTGCATAAGCACAATTCTGTTGCGTGTCTTGCTGAAGCGCTTGCTCTTTATCTGTTCACGAAGCCAGAGGGCCTGCTCGCTACGATAATCGTCGAAGCGGTTTATTCCCCCATAGACGGGGTGCGCATCGGGCTTATCCTCGCCCGTATCGAGCACAATTACAGCCGTCGAACCATAGTAGTAGATGCCATAGAATTTCCCCTCGGGGCGCCCAACATACTTGCCGAACGTACGGCCCAAATTACCGCGCGTCTCGTGATTTCCGCGCACCGCCACAAAAGGCTTGTTGCGGGCAAAAAGTTCCACCGACACATCTATAAAGCCTTTGTAGGGAACGTCGGCAGCCTCAATATGGCTCACCATATCCCCAAGATAAAATACAGCATCTGCACCATCGAGCGCCGAATGTCCCAGCAGGCGGCGCACTTTCGAGGCATCGTCGTGCCCGTCGTTAATGACAACAAACGAACAGCGGTCGGCGCCCTCGGCCGGCGTGTCGAAACGCTCCCACTGCGAGGCTATGCTGTCGCCATAGACAATCTTATAGGGTCGAAACTCCTTCATCTCCTTTGCTACAAGGCGGTAGCTATACTCGCACCCGGCCTCGAGGCCCGTAATTCTTACTGCATTCTGTGTGTTGTATGCCTCGACAAGGCCGTCGCACACTGTGTAGAAGCAACGTGGCTCGCTCCAAGCGTCGCATTTTACCTCGACCCACGAGAAGGCGCGGCGCGATGTTGTATAGTAGATTGTTACCCCCTCGCCGCTCAAATTCTGAAGATAGGGGCCGTGGTCGAACCTAAAATCATCGGCAACCGCAAAGAGCACGTAACCAATAAAAGAAATCGATAAAATGAGCTTTTTTAACATAATTTCTGCAATATTTTCTGTTATCCGAAGAATATGTATCCGATGATAATTGCCGCCAAAATCCCGGCTGCATCGGCAATAAGTCCGCAGGATACTGCGTGGCGCGTTTTTCTTATGCCCACGCTACCAAAATAGACCGCTATAATATAGAAAGTGGTGTCTGTCGCACCCTGAAAAAGACAGGCCAAGCGTCCGGCAAAAGAGTCGGCACCGTAGGTTGTCATTGCGTCAATCATCATTCCGCGGGCCCCGCTGCCACTCAGCGGCTTCATAAGAGCCGTGGGAAGCGCCCCGACAAAATCGGAGTTTCCACCCAAGGCCTCGACGCACCACGCAACGGCGCCTATGACAACGTCCATTCCTCCCGAGGCGCGGAACACCCCAACGGCTACAAGGATGGCCACAAGATAGGGGATAATCCTCACGGCCGTCGTAAAGCCCTCTTTTGCACCCTCAATAAATGCCTCATAGACATTTATTTTGCGCACAACGCCCGAGACGATGAACAGCGTAATTACGGTAAACAGAAGCACATTGGCAAGGGTGGTCGAGAAGAGCTCTACCTGCACGCGCGATAGCGAGGCGACGCCCCACGTCCCCGCAGCCACAAAAAGCGCAACACCCAAAAAGAAGAGCACCATCGTGCGGTTCAGCAAATTTATCCGCTGGTAGAGGGCAGTGGCAATAAGTCCCACCACCGTAGATACTGTCGTTGCCAATAGTATGGGGATAAAAACATCGGTCGGCTGTGCGGCCCCCAGCTGTGTACGATACAGAAGCACACTCATCGGGATGAGCGTCAAGCCCGAGGTGTTGAGCACAAGGAACATTATCATCGGGTTAGTAGCCTTGTCTTTATGGGGATTAAGCTCTTGCAACTCCTGCATAGCCTTCAGCCCCATAGGGGTTGCGGCATTGTCGAGACCCAGCATATTTGCGGCAATGTTCATAAACATTGTGCCCGTTACGGGGTGCCCTTTGGGAATATCGGGGAAAACTTTGTTGAATATGGGGGCGAGTGCTCGTGCAAGAGCATCGACAAGACCTCCACGCTCGCCAATCTTCATAAGGCCCATCCACAGCGATAGCACTCCCGTGAGGCCCAACGAAATTTCAAAGGCACTTTTCGAGGTGTCGAACGTTGAATTCATTATCGCGGGAAAAACCTCTGTGTCGCCGAAAAAGAGCAGACGACACAGGGCTATCGCAAACGCTGCGATGAAGAATGCCACCCATATATAGTTGAGCACCATAGCCGCAGCGTTATTTCAGAAGTTCGTCAATCTGTTGCGCCACACGATAGGCCGGCTCGCCTCGCATAACAATATTGCCGTCGGCGTCAATGAGCAACAGCATCGGGATTGAGGTTATTCCGTATGCGGCGGCAGCCTCGGCACTGCCGCCCGAGGGGTCGCACAGCTGTGTCCAATCGAGACCCAACGAGGCGATGCCCTCTTTCCACTCCCGGGGCGAGGAGTCGAGCGAGACGCTCACCACTGCTACGCCTCGACGAGCATAGTCGGCAGCCAATTTCTTGAGCACGGGTGCCTCTTGACGACAGGGAACACACCAGCTTGCCCAAAAATCGAGCAGAGTGTATTTGTTGCGCTTTACAATGTCGGACAGAAGCACGGGCCTGCCGTCGGCGTCGGGAAGCTCGAAATTTATGTAGGGGCAGCCCACAGCCGTCGCCAATGCCCGCATCCGGCTCTCGGCGTCAATTTTTATGCGGGCGTACATTGCCTCGAAGCGCTCGTCGCGCATATTCTGAGGCACCATCGACATTATCGAGTGAAGCTCCTGCGGGGTAAAATACTCCTCGGACTGTGTCAGCAGAAAGGCGCCCAGCGCATTATCCACATTCTCGCCTATTGTCTTTTGCAGCATCGCCACGAACGAGGCTTTTGCCTCGGCAACCACTCTTTGCAGGCTGTCGCGCTGTGTCTCGGTGAGGGCGCTGTTGGCCACCAGATAGTTACCAACAAGCTCCACTCCGCGCGCCATCTTTGCGCGCTCACTGAAGAAGCGCTGCATATCATTGTTCAGCGGGGTACCCTTTCGGCGCAGACCGTTTTTTATCTGCACGTCAATATTCCCATTCTCAATTACAACGGGGCCGCCGTCGAGCGCCATAGACGAGAGCAACATACGCACCACGGGGGTGTCTGCGAGGCCCGTAAACTCGAATCGACCGTCCTTTACCACGGCCGAGTCGATGGCCGTAAATTGTGCATCGAGGCGTGCAAGATAGACCTTTGTTCCATCCTCGGCGGCAGGATAAGAGCCGCTTATTTTGTATCCTCCATCGGTGCAGGCTGCCGCCAGCAGTGCCGCTGCACCTATAAAAAATTTGCTCAGTTTCTTTATCATAATGTTTCGTTTATGCTGTTGATGTATTCGAGTAGTTCGATGCGTCCCTGTGCCGTCTCGGACGAGGTTACAAAGACGGGGGGAAGCTCCTCCCACTCCTCGAGCAGACGCTCTTTATAAGCCTTTATATTCAGTCCCAATTGTGTTTTTTTCAGTTTATCGGCCTTTGTAAAGACAATGGCAAAGGGCACTCCATTCTCGCCCAGCCACTCAAAAAACTCAAGGTCAATTTTTTGCGGCTCGTGGCGTGCGTCGATGAGCACAAAGAGCAGCGTCATCTGCTCGCGGTCAAGCACGTAGGTGGTGATTATATGCTCCAGCTTCTCGGTCTGCGACTTACTGCGCTTGGCATAACCGTATCCGGGAAGGTCGACAAGGTACCACTCGTCGTTCACCAAAAAATGGTTGATGAGCAGCGTCTTTCCGGGCATCGAACCTGTCATTGCCAGCTTGCTATTCTTTACGAGCATATTTATTAGGCTCGACTTTCCCACATTCGAGCGGCCGATAAAGGCATACTCGGGCTTTCCATCCTGCGGACATTTTTTTATGTCGGTGTTGCTTATTACAAAGCGTGCCGATTTTATCTCTATTTTTTTCATTCAGATGTTCGTTGGCCTTTTTATCAGAATGCGAATATACGGTTTCTTTCGCTAAAAAAGGTGAGAAAATCCAAAAAAAGCAATGGCGGCGTCAATAAAGAGCCCGAATCGACCCTTTTGTACACATTTTTTTCCTATCTTCGCAAACTGAAAAAAGAGCCCCCGATGACACAGGAATATCCATCGACACTACTCGAAAAAGCCGTAAACGAATTTAGCAAGCTCCCCGGAATAGGACGAAAGACCGCCACGCGCCTTGTGCTGCATCTGTTGCGCAAGAGCGAGGACGAGGTTGCCTCATTCTCCGAGGCCATTATACGCCTTAAACGCGAGGCCCTCTATTGCCGCGAGTGCCACAGCATCTCGGACAACGAAATTTGTCCCATCTGCGCCAACCCCTCGCGCGACCACTCCATAATCTGCGTGGTCGAGAACATACAAGATGTGATGGCCGTCGAGAACACAATGCAATTCCGCGGGGTGTACCACGTGCTGGGCGGCGTAATATCACCTATGGACGGAGTATCGCCGGGCGACCTTAACATCGAGAGCCTCATCGGGCGCGTAGCCTCGGGCGAGGTAAAAGAGATTATCCTTGCTCTGAGCTCGACAATGGAGGGCGACACAACAAACTTTTACCTCTACCGTAAGCTGCAACAATATGGCGTAAAGCTATCGGTCATTGCACGCGGAATATCGGTGGGCGACGAGCTGGAGTATGCCGATGAAATTACCCTTGGTCGCTCCATTGTAAACCGCACCCCCTTTACAGGAAAAACATTCTAAAATCATACTACTATGAACGAGAATTTAGAAATTGCCGAGAAAAAAAGAAAGCCACTGCTCCTCTTATCATATTGGCTGATGCTTCCGATATCATTAAGCATCATCATTATGTGCTTTACGGGATTGTTATCACCCGGCAGCATAGAGGATGCAACAATATTGTACCAATACGAACTATCAGCAGTTGTCTCATTGGCCGTTGTGCCATTTGGAATATGGTTCTATAATTGGCAGATAAAAAAAGCCGACAAAAAGGACATTACAATGTGGTGCACCCGCTACTATTCTTTGGCATTGGTACGCAGCGCCTCTTGCGCACTCCCCATAATAACAGGTGGTACGTTATATCTTTTTTCGGGCAAGGATACGTCGCTCTATTACGCCGCATTCGGTGTTTTATCCTATCTTTACGTCTATCCAAGCAAGCGCGAGCTTGTGAAACTGCTCGACGGCGAAACAGATAAATAATCCCCGGCACACACCTCCAACCGCACACAAATGAAACTATCAATTGTCATCGTCAGCTACAATGTAAAATACTTCCTCGAGCAGTGTCTAAGCTCGGTGGAGCGGGCCGTCGATGGCATTGAGAGCGAAATTATCGTGGTTGATAATGCCTCGAGCGACGGCTCGGGCGAGTATATTCCCCGACGCTTCCCCCGCGTACGCTGGATAGCCTGCAAAGAGAATGGCGGATTCTCGCACGGCAACAACGTAGGCTTCTCGCACGCCTCGGGCCGCTATCTGCTGATGCTCAACCCCGACACAATAGTTACCCGCGAGGCCATACACCGCGCTGTCGAGTTTATGGACACCCACCCCGAGGCTGGTGCCGTAGGCGTCAAGATGATAAACAAGGACGGAACATTTGCAATGGAGTCGCGCCGAGGCATCGTAACCCCGTGGGTCAGCCTGTGCAAAGCCACCGGACTGTGCCGCCGTTACCCCAAGAGCCGCCTCTTCGGGCACTACTATATGAGCTACCTCGACAAAGAGCAGATTAACCCCATCGAAATGGTCTCGGGCGCCTGTATGTTCCTGCGCAAAGAGATTCTCGACAAGATAGGATTCCTCGACGAGGACTTTTTTATGTATTGGGAGGACAGCGACCTCTCCTACCGCATCCTGCGCAGCGGACACAAGAATTACTATCTGCCCCACCCCATATTCCACTACAAGGGCGAGAGCTCCATCAAGAGCAAACTGCGCTACCGCTATTGGCTCTACTCGTCGTTGCAGATATTCTTCCGCAAGCACTTTCCGCTGTATCACATACTCACGTATATCCCTCTGAAGATAGTCGTCGCCCTCTTGAAACTGCGCATACACTACGCCAACCCCCTTATCCACGGAAAAGATTGGGAAAAGTGGGAAGAGCCCACC
Source organism: Bacteroidaceae bacterium (assembly GCA_045533955.1). Lineage (GTDB taxonomy): Bacteria > Bacteroidota > Bacteroidia > Bacteroidales > Bacteroidaceae > HGM04593. The sequence goes on along the minus strand of JAZSIU010000005.1, from coordinate 1,452 downwards.
AAACGCTTCATCGTGCTTGGCAGCGCCGAAGCTCAGGAGCAGATAAAAAACATCCTCAAGGCCAACAAACAGACCGAGCAGCACCTATACATAACAGCCGACGAGACGACACAGCCACAAGGACATCTATCGGTTGACAACAGCCTCGGGGCCTACAATTACGTGCTCTACGACAGCGACAGCTACTCCTATGACCGTATGATAGCACTGCTGCAACAGACCCCCGGCAACACCCTGCGTCTGGCAACATACTCCACAAAAAGCCGCGTGCTCATCACCGACGACGGCATCGTTTACACCGCATAACCCCCACACCCCGCAATGACAAACAGCTGGCTGAAGAACGAGAGAATAACCCTACGGAGCCCCGAACCCGAGGACCTCGAGCTGCTCTACCGTATGGAGAACGACAGCACACTATGGAGCATCGGCAGCACCACCCTGCCCTACTCGCGCTACACCCTGCGCCGATACCTCGAACAATCGACACAAGACCTCTACGCCGAGCGTCAGGCACGCTTCATCATCGCCCTCGACGACGGCTCAAGAGCCGGAATGATAGACCTTGCCGACTTTTCGCCCCTGCACGCCCGCGCCGAGGTGTGCATAGGCCTCCTGAGCGAGTATCGCCACAAGGGGGTGGCAAGCGAGGCATTAGAGCTCCTCGCAGCCTACGCACTCCACTTTCTGAATCTGCACCAGCTATACGCCTACGTTCCCGCCGATAACGCCCAGAGCATCGCCCTCTTCCGACGGGCCGGGTTCAAAGAGACAGCCACACTTAAAGAGTGGCTCAAGCAAGACAGCGGTCATCGGGACGTCAAACTTTTTCAGCTGATAAAAGAGTGAGGGCGCACGGCAATAAACACCCATCGTCGTCCGATAATAATCGCGGGGGGAGGTAAATTTATGTGCAATGCTCTATGGCCGAGGAAAGCGTTTCTTCTCCAAGGCAAGCACTCCTTTCGTGCCTAGAATCATTATAAAAAGAAATTACAAGAGAAATCGGCAAAGAAAAATTACACACAACAAAAAAAAGAAAGGCCGAAAAATAAAACCAAGAAGATTCTCTTTTACATTCTTCTTGCTCAATTGCTTCTTAAAAATTGAATTCTATTTTTCTCTTCTTTTCGTGCCGACAAATTAACCACCACAAAAGCATCTTTTAAAAACGGCAGCACACCGGAAAAATTAACAGCAGGCAAAAAAGCAAAAAAAATAATATCAAGAATCGGCCTCGGTGCGCAACGATGAACAACCCACAAAAGCATTTTAAAAAATGGGCTCAGTAGAAATTTACTGTGGGTAAGAATCAATAATCTATTTTTCACCATCAAGAACAGCTGCATATAATACGTACAAAAGGTAACTTTTAATTTATTGCACCATAAAAAAGAAATTCAATGTAGGTACGATTGTTTTAAGGAAAAAGTGCGAGGTATGTTTAACCGC
>JAZSIU010000018.1:0-40684 GCA_045533955.1 Bacteroidaceae bacterium | reverse complement strand
GGCCACTTTGTCTTCCTAAGACCGCTTGGCCTCCGACTTGCGCTTGTTCGTTCGGCAGGTAACTTCGCACAGATTGTATCTCGTGAGGAGAACTACTGCGTTATCAAGCTTCCCTCGGGTGAGGTTCGTCGTATCCTCGGTACCTGTCGTGCGACAGTTGGTACAGTAGGTAACTCTGACCACGCACTTGAGAGCTCGGGTAAGGCCGGTCGTTCACGTTGGATGGGTCGTCGTCCTCACAACCGTGGTGTTGTTATGAACCCCGTAGATCACCCGATGGGTGGTGGTGAAGGTCGTGCTTCAGGAGGTCATCCTAGATCTCGTAAGGGCTTGTACGCTAAGGGTCTTAAGACTCGTGCACCCAAGAAGCAGTCTACAAAGTATATTATCGAGAGAAGAAAGAAGTAATAATAAGGAAATTTTTGTAATAATATGAGTCGTTCATTAAAAAAAGGTCCCTATATCAATGTAAAATTGGAGAGCAAAGTGCTTGCCATGAACGAGAGCGGTAAGAAATCGGTCATCAAGACTTGGGCTCGTGCTTCTATGATTTCTCCCGATTTTGTGGGACACACTATAGCTGTTCATAACGGTAATAAATTCATCCCTGTTTACGTTACAGAGAATATGGTAGGTCATAAGTTGGGTGAGTTTGCACCCACACGTACTTTCCGTGGACACTCTGGTAACCGCAAAAAGTAATCAGGCTTTTAAAAATTTGAAATAAAACAGAATATAATAATGGGAGCAAGAAAGAAATTAGCTGCTGACAAGAAAAAAGAGGCTCGCAAGAGTCTGTACTTTGCCAGTGCAAGAGATATCCCCTCTTCACCCCGCAAGATGCGCCTTGTTGCCGATATGGTTCGCGGAATGGAAGTTGGCCGTGCACTTGGCGTTCTGAAATTTTCGACAAAGGCTGCAAGCGCCAACGTTGAGAAACTGTTGCGCTCGGCAATTGCAAACTGGGAGCAGAAGAACGAGCGTAAGGCCGAGAATGGCGAGCTCTACATCTCACAGATTTTTGTAGATGAGGCACGTACACTCTACCGTATGCGTCCTGCGCCTCAGGGTCGCGGATACAGAATCCGCAAGCGTTCCAACCACGTAACAATCTATGTGGATACTAAAGTAAGTAATGACAATTAAAAACGTAGAAAGCAATGGGACAGAAGGTTAATCCGATAAGTAATCGTTTGGGTATCATCAGAGGATGGGATTCCAATTGGTACGGTGGCAAAAACTACGGTGACGAGTTGGTTGAGGATTCAAAGATTAGAAAGTACCTGAATGTACGTCTGGCCAAGGCTAGCGTATCGAGAATTGTCATTGAGCGTACTTTGAAACTCGTTACAATCACTGTATGCACCGCAAAGCCCGGTCTTATCATCGGTAAGGGCGGTCAAGAGGTTGACAAATTGAAAGAGGAGTTGAAGAAGATAACCGATAAGGACATCCAGATTAACATTTTCGAGGTTAAGAAGCTCGAGTTGGATGCTAATATCGTTGCAAATAACATCGCACGTCAGGTAGAGGGTAAGATTGCTTACCGTCGCGCCATCAAGACTGCTGTTGCAAGTGCAATGCGTATGGGTGCCGAGGGTATCAAAGTACAGATTTCAGGTCGTTTGAACGGTGCCGAGATGGCACGCTCAGAGATGTACAAGGAGGGTCGTACTCCCTTGCACACTTTCCGTGCCGACATTGACTATTGTCAGACAGAGGCTTTGACAAAGGTTGGTTTGCTCGGTATCAAGGTTTGGATTTGCCGTGGTGAGGTTTATGACAAGAGAGACCTTGCACCTAACTTTGCTCAGAGCAAAGAGAGCGGCTTCAGCAATAACCAGGCTGGCGGAAGAAACTTCAAACGTAAGAAAAACAACAATCGCTAACGAATTGAATTTCAAGAAGAATTATGTTACAGCCTAAAAAGACAAAATATAGAAGAGTGCAGCACGGAGTAACCAAGGGCTTCGCACAGCGCGGAAATCAGCTCGCTTTTGGTTCTTTCGGTATCAAGTGCTTGCAGTACAAATGGTTGAACGGCCGTCAGATTGAGGCAGCTCGTATCGCCGTTACACGTTATATGCAGCGTCAGGGACAGGTTTGGATACGTATCTTCCCCGATAAACCTATCACCCGCAAGCCCGCTGACGTACGTATGGGTAAGGGTAAGGGAGATCCCGAAGGTTTTGTATTCCCCGTAACACCCGGCCGCATCCTTATCGAGGTAGAGGGAGTTCCTTTTGAGACAGCAAAAGAGGCTTTGCGTCTTGCAGCTCAGAAACTTCCTGTTACAACTAAGTTTATTGTTAGACGCGATTATGACGCTCAAAATTAAGCATAATTATGAAGATAGCAGAAATTAGGGAGCTCTCTACCGTTGAGCTCAAGGAAAGAGTGGAGACCGAGGTTGCACGTTATGCTCAAATGAGACTGAATCACGCAATATCACCTCTGGAGAATGCCGAGGAGTTGAAGAAGGTACGTCGCACTATTGCACGTATGAAGAGTGAGTTGCGTTCTCGCGAATTAAATCAAAAATAAAGAGCACCTATGGAAAGAAATTTAAGAAAAGAGCGTACCGGTATCGTTCTGAGCAACAAAATGGATAAGACAGTTACCGTTGCCGCTAAATTCAAGGAGAAGCACCCCATCTATGGTAAGTTCGTGAGCAGAACCAAGAAGTATCACGTACACGATGAGAAGAATGAGTGCTCTGTTGGCGATACAATCCGCATTATGGAGACACGTCCTTTGAGCAAGACTAAGAGATGGAGATTAGTAGAAATCATCGAAAAAGTTAAGTAATTATGATACAGGTTGAATCAAGACTTACAGTATGTGATAACAGCGGTGCTAAAGAGGCATTGTGTATCCGTGTACTCGGTGGTACACGTCGTCGATACGCTTCTGTAGGCGATGTTATCGTTGTCGCTGTAAAAAGCGTAATCCCCTCGAGCGATATGAAGAAGGGTGTTGTTTCAAAGGCACTCATCGTTCGTACTAAGAAAGAGGTTCGCCGTCAGGATGGTTCGTACATCCGCTTCGACGACAACGCTTGCATACTACTTAATAACGCCGGCGAGATGCGCGGCAGCCGTATCTTCGGACCGGTAGCGCGTGAGCTTCGTGCAACCCAATATACAAAGGTTGTATCGTTGGCACCCGAGGTACTTTAATGTTTAAAAAATCGAAGTAATGAAAAAGTTACATATCAAGAAAGGTGATATGGTCTATGTAAACTCAGGCGAGGACAAGGGTAAGACCGGTAAGGTACTCTCTGTTCTCGTTGAGAAAGACCGTGCCATTGTAGAGGGCGTTAATATGGTTTCCAAGAGCACGAAGCCCAGCGCCAAGAATCCCCACGGAGGTATTGTAAAACAAGAGGCCGCTATTCACGTTTCCAACCTTAACCTCATCGACCCCAAGAGTGGCAAGCCCACACGCATCGGTCGCAAGGTTAACGAGGAGGGTGTAAAGGTACGTTATGCTAAAAAATCAGGAGAGGAGATTAAATAATGAGTAATACAGCCAGCCTTAAGAAAGAATATGCCGAGCGTATTGCTCCGGCTTTGATGAAACAGTTCAATTACTCTTCACCTATGCAGGTGCCCGTACTCAAGAAAATCGTTATCAACGAGGGTCTTGGTGCAGCAACACAGGACAAGAAGATTATTGACGTAGCTATCAACGAGATTACCGCTATCACAGGCCAGAAAGCCGTTGCTACGGTATCACGTAAGGATATATCGAATTTCAAACTACGTAAGAAGATGCCTATCGGTGTTATGGTAACACTGCGTCGCGAGCGTATGTACGAGTTCTTGGAGCGTCTCATTCGCGTTGCTCTTCCTCGTATCCGCGACTTCAAGGGTATCGAGAGCAAGTTCGACGGTAACGGTAACTACTCACTTGGTATCAAGGAGCAGATTATCTTCCCCGAGATTAACATCGACAACATTATGCGTCTGACCGGTATGAACATCACATTTGTAACTACCGCTAAGACCGATGAAGAGGGTTACGCACTGCTCAAGGAGTTTGGTTTACCTTTCAAGAACGCTAAAAATTCGTAAGATATGGCAAAAGAATCAATGAAGGCACGCGAGGTAAAGCGTGCAAAGTTGACAAAGAAGTACGCTGCAAAGCGTGAGGCTCTGAAGAAGATCATCAACACAGGTTCTCCCGAAGAGGCTTATGAGGCAGCTCGCAAGCTTCAGTCACTGCCTTTGAACTCTAACCCCATCCGTATGCACAACCGTTGCAAGCTCACCGGTCGTCCCAAGGGTTATATCCGCCTCTTCGGCATCTCTCGTATTCAATTCCGCGAGATGGCATCACAGGGTCTTATCCCCGGCGTTAGAAAAGCAAGTTGGTAAATTTTCTGAGTGTTTAATATAAATATTGTCAGGGAAGTCCTGATCAATTTAAATTTAATTTTTATGACAGATCCTATTGCAGATTATTTGACGAGGTTGAGAAATGCCATTCAAGCTAAGCACAGAGTGGTTGAAGTTCCTGCCTCTAACCTCAAGAAGGAGATTACAAAGATTCTTTTTGAGAAGGGTTACATCTTGAACTACAAGTTCGTTGAGGATGGCCCTCAGGGTACAATTAAGATTGCCCTGAAGTACGACGCAGTAAACAAGGTTAACGCTATCAAGAATTTGGTTCGCGTTTCTTCACCCGGTTTACGTCGTTATACGGGATACAAGGATATGCCCAGAGTGATAAATGGATTGGGTATCGCTATTTTGTCGACATCCAAAGGTGTAATGACAGACAAAGAGGCTGCTGCCGAGAGAATCGGTGGTGAGGTACTCTGCTACGTCTACTAATGAGGAGGAATTGAGCAATGTCTAGAATTGGTAAATTACCTATCAGTATCCCCGAGAAGGTTACTATCACAGTAAGTGATGACAACACAGTAACTGTAAAAGGCCCCAAGGGTGAGCTTTCACAGAAAGTAGATCCCTCTATCGTTCTTAACATCGAGAACGGACAGGTTGTGCTCGACTATGCAGGTGGCAAGACTGTTGCCGAGGCTTCAAAGCAGGAGCACGCTTATCACGGTCTTTACAGAGCACTCGTTAACAATATGGTAACCGGTGTTTCAACCGGTTTCAAGAAAGAGCTCGAGCTCGTTGGTGTAGGTTATCGTGTAAACGAGAAGCCCGGCAACACACTTGAGTTGATTCTTGGTTTTACACACTCTATCTATCTACAGCTTCCCGCTGAGGTTAAGTTCGAGACAAAGTCTGAGAGAAATAAGAACCCTCTTATCATCTTAGAGTCTTGCGACAAGCAGCTTTTGGGTATGGTTTGTGCTAAGCTCCGCTCATTCCGTAAGCCTGAGCCTTACAAAGGTAAGGGTGTTAAGTTTGTTGGTGAGGTTATTCGCCGCAAGTCTGGTAAATCGGCAGGTGCAAAATAATTAGTAAAATTGTAAGCATATGACAACAAAGATAGAAAGACGTACTAAGATTAAATATAGAGTGCGCAACAGGATTTTTGGTGTTGCCGAGCGTCCCCGTATGAGCGTGTTCCGCAGCAACAAGCAGATTTATGTTCAGATTATAAATGACCAGACCGGTCGCACATTGGCTGCGGCATCTTCTCTTGGTCTTGAGGCTATGCCCAAGAAAGAGCAGGCTGCTAAGGTTGGCGAGATGATCGCAAAGAAGGCTCAGGAGGCAGGTATCACAACCGTTGTCTTCGACCGTAACGGTTATCTGTACCACGGTAGAGTGAAGGAAGTAGCTGATGCTGCACGTAATGGAGGTCTTAAATTCTAATGAATATGGCAGTAAATAATAGAGTAAAAGTCGCAAACGACGTAGAATTGAAAGACAGATTGGTTGCAATCAATCGTGTAACTAAGGTTACTAAGGGTGGTCGTACATTCAGTTTCTCGGCAATCGTTGTTGTAGGTAACGAGAATGGTATCATCGGTTATGGCCTTGGTAAGGCAAGCGAGGTTACTGCCGCTATCTCTAAGGGTATAGAGGCTGCTAAGAAGAACCTTGTACGTGTGCCCGTTCTTAAAGGTACAGTACCCCACGAGCAATCGGCTCGTTTCGGTGGTGCCGAGGTATTCATTAAGCCCGCTTCTCACGGTACCGGAGTAGTTGCCGGTGGTGCGATGCGTGCCGTACTCGAGAGCGTAGGTATCACTGACGTTCTTGCTAAGTCAAAGGGTTCATCTAACCCCCACAACTTGGTTAAGGCTACAATCGCAGCGCTCAGCGAAATGCGTGATGCGCGTATGATTGCCCAGAACAGAGGTATCAGTATGAATAAAGTATTTAACGGATAAGGAGGATTATAATGGCTACTATCAAGATTAAACAAGTAAGAAGTCGTATCGGTGCCCCCAAGACACAGAAGCTTACTCTCGATGCTCTTGGTCTCACTAAGATGAACAAGGTTGTTGAGCACACCGATAATGCCTCTATTCGTGGTATGATTAAGAAAGTTCAGCATTTGGTTGCCATTGTTGAAGAGTAATTAACTTTAAAAAGAATTGGCTATGAAATTAAATAATCTGAAGCCTGCCGAGGGCGCAGTCAAGGCTCGCAAAAGAATTGGACGTGGTACCGGTTCGGGTAGAGGTGGTACTTCTACACGCGGTCATAAGGGTGCGAAGTCTCGTTCGGGCTACAAGAAGAAAATTGGTTTCGAGGGTGGTCAGATGCCTCTGCAACGCCGTGTGCCCAAGTACGGTTTCAAGAACATCAACCGTGTAGAGTACAAGGCTATTAACTTGTCGACACTTCAGGCTCTTGCCGAGAGCAAGGCTTTGGAGACAATCAACATTGCTACACTTGTTGCTGCGGGATTCATCTCGGACAAGCAGCTTGTTAAGGTACTTGCAAACGGTACACTCACAGCAAAGTTGACAGTAGAGGCTCACGCTTTCTCGGCGAAGGCTGTAGAGGCTATCGAAGCTGTAGGTGGAACAGTAGTAAAGCTTTAATCAAATGGCAAATATACTATCAAACCTCAAATTAGTCCAGACTATTAAGAATATCTGGAAGATAGAAGACCTTAGATGGCGCATAGGTGTTACTCTTTTGTTCATTGGGCTATACAGAGTGGGCTCTTATGTGGTTCTGCCGGGTATCAACCCTGAAATGTTGACTCGCCTGCAAGAACAGACTAGCGATGGTTTGATGTCTCTGCTTGATATGTTCTCGGGAGGTGCATTCTCGAATGCATCGGTATTTGCCTTGGGTATTATGCCTTACATCTCGGCCTCAATTGTTGTACAGTTGTTGGCCATCGCAGTGCCTTACTTCCAGAAGATGCAACGCGAGGGTGAGAGTGGACGCCGTAAGATTAACCAGATTACACGTTGGTTGACACTTGCAATTTTGTTGATTCAGGGTCCTTCGTACCTTCTGAACCTGCAATATACCTCGGGTGCAGCACTTGGTGCCGGCCTCGATTGGGGTGTATTTATGGTAACATCGACAATTATCCTTGCTGCCGGAAGTATGTTTGTGCTGTGGCTCGGTGAGCGCATCACAGACAAGGGTATCGGTAACGGTGTATCAATAATCATTATGATTGGTATCATCGCACGCCTTCCCCAAGCTTTCATCCAAGAGTTTGCCTCTCGTTTGTCGGCTGCAACAGGTGGTGGTCTCATTATGTTCATCATCGAGCTTGCATTGCTGTTCTTTGTAATCTGTGCAGGTGTGGCGCTTCTTCAGGGAACACGTCGCGTACCTGTTCAGTATGCAAAGCAGTCGGCTTCGGGTGCTACATACAGTGGAGCTCGTCAGTACCTTCCCTTGAAGGTCAATGCAGCAAATGTGATGCCTATCATTTTTGCGCAGGCAATTCTTTTCATCCCTCTGACACTTGTCAGCTTTGGTGGCGAGAATGCCGAGCACTCTTGGTTCGTCCGCAATATGATGGACCATACAAGTTGGCTTTATAATCTTATATTCGCTACGCTGATTATTGTATTTACATATTTCTATACAGCCATCACAATTAACCCTGTTCAGATGGCCGAGGATATGAAACGCAATAATGGCTTTATACCCGGCATCAAGCCCGGAAAGCCTACTGCCGAGTATATTGATACTATAATGACACGTATTACTTTCCCCGGTTCACTCTTCCTTGCAGGTATTGCAGTGCTTCCCGCTTTTGCAGGAGTGCTTGGCGTGCAGCAGGAGTTTGCATCGTTCTTCGGTGGAACATCGCTTCTTATCCTTGTAGGTGTGGTACTCGACACTCTCCAGCAGATTGAGAGCTACCTGCTTATGAGACACTACGATGGTCTGTTGAGCTCGGGACGTATTAAAGGTCGTATGGGTTAATTTATAGAGCTTGGAATGATATTTCTTAAGACTACAGACGAAATTGAGCTACTTCGGCAGAGCAATCTGCTCGTTGGCAAGGCGCTTGCCGAAGTAGCAAAAATCATAGAACCGGGTGTAACAACCAAGCAACTCGATAGAGTGGCAGAGGAGTTTATCCGCGACAACGGAGCAATTCCCACCTTCAAGGGTTATCCCAATCACGAGGGTGTTCCCTTTCCCGGTTCCATTTGTGCATCGGTTAACGATGTTGTGGTACACGGAATACCAAACGACGTTCCACTGAAAGAAGGCGATATTGTCTCGGTCGATTGTGGAACACTGCTTAACGGCTTTTGCGGCGATTCGTGCTACACATTCTGTGTAGGCGAGGTTGACGAGCAGACACGTAAGCTGCTGCAAACAACGAAAGAATCGCTTTATCTGGCAATAGAGCAGGCCATACACGGCAAGCGTTTGGGTGATATAGGCAGTGCCGTACAAACACATTGCGAGGCAGCCGGTTTTGGCGTTGTACGTGAGTTTGTCGGGCACGGTATCGGGCGCGATATGCACGAGGCCCCCGAGGTTCCCAACTATGGTCGCAAAGGCAACGGATTACAGTTGCGTCAGGGAATGTGCATTGCTATCGAGCCTATGATTACAATGGGTAAAAGACAAATTTTTATGGAGCGCGACGGATGGACAGTTCGCACCCGCGACCGTAAGAATGCAGCCCATTTCGAGCACACAATAGCAGTGGGTAAGAATGGAGCAGATATTTTATCATCATTTGAGTTTGTAGAAGAAGTTTTAAGAAGTAAAGGATATTGATATGGCAAAACAAAATGCTATTGAGCAAGATGGTACAATCGTCGAGGCATTATCTAATGCAATGTTCCGCGTAGAGTTACAGAATGGTCACGAAGTGATTGCGCATATCTCGGGAAAGATGAGAATGCACTACATAAAGATTCTACCCGGCGACAAAGTGAGAATTGAGATGTCTCCCTATGATTTGACCAAAGGACGAATCGTGTTCCGATATAAATAAAAAACAATATATTATGAAAGTAAAAGCATCTATTAAGAAACGTACTCCCGACTGTAAGATTGTTCGCCGTAACGGTCGCTTGTATCTTATTAACAAGAAGAATCCCAAGTTTAAACTGCGTCAGGGGTAATAAATCAGTAATTTATAATTTATATAGTATATGGCTATAAGAATAGTTGGTGTAGATATTCCTCAGAACAAAAGAGGAGAGATTGCGTTGACATACATCTATGGTATTGGACGCAGCAGTGCAGCCAAAATCCTCGACAAGGCAGGTGTTGACCGTAACATCAAGGTTCAGGATTGGACCGATGATATGGCCGCTGCTGTCCGTGAGATTATCGGCGCAGAGTACAAGGTAGAGGGCGACCTCCGTTCAGAGATTCAGCTGAACATCAAGCGACTGATGGATATTGGTTGCTATCGTGGAGTGCGCCACCGTAACGGTCTTCCCGTTCGCGGTCAGAGCACAAAGAACAATGCCCGTACTCGTAAGGGTCGCAAGAAAACGGTTGCTAACAAGAAAAAGGCTACAAAATAATAAGTAAGTAATATGGCAAAGAAAACAGTTGCAACAAAGAAGAGAAATGTGAAGGTTGGAGCCATCGGACAGCTTCACGTACATTCATCATTTAACAATATCATTGTTTGCCTTGCTAACGACGAGGGTCAGGTTATCTCTTGGTCTTCGGCCGGTAAGATGGGTTTCAGAGGTTCTAAGAAGAATACTCCCTATGCTGCTCAGATGGCAGCTGAGGCTTGCTCGAAGATCGCTTACGATCTTGGCTTGCGTAAGGTTAAGGCTTATGTAAAGGGTCCCGGAAACGGCCGTGAGTCGGCTATCCGTACCGTGCACGGTGCCGGTATCGAGGTCACAGAGATTATTGACGTAACACCGCTGCCCCACAACGGTTGCCGTCCTCCGAAGAGAAGAAGAGTATAATATTTATCACAAAAGAATTTAGAAATGGCAAGATATATTGGACCTAAAAGCAAGATTGCACGCAAATTCGGTGAGCCCATCTTCGGACCCGACAAGGTGCTCTCGAAGAAGAACTACGCTCCCGGTATGCACGGCAACAACCGTCGTCGCAAGTCATCGGAGTATGGTATAATGTTGGCCGAGAAGCAGAAGGCTAAATACACATACGGTGTACTCGAGAAACAGTTCCGTAACGTATTCAAGAAGGCAGACTCAGCTCCCGGTATCACCGGTGAGGTGCTTTTGCAGACATTGGAGTCGCGTCTCGACAACATTGTTTACCGTTTGGGCATTGCTCCCACTCGTGCAGCTGCACGTCAGTTGGTAAGCCACTGCCACATTGTTGTTGACGGTAAGGTATGTAACGTAGCTTCTCGTATAATCAAGCCCGGTCAGATTGTAGGTGTTCGTGAGCGTTCAAAGTCGCTCGAGGTAATCCAGAATTCTTTGGCCGGTGTAAACCACAGCAAGTATTCTTGGCTCGAGTGGGACGAGGCTGCTAAGGCAGGTAAGTTTATGAACGTGCCCGAGCGTACCGAGATTCCCGAGAACATCAAGGAGCAGTTAATCGTTGAGTTGTACAGCAAATAATAGATTATAATGGCGATATTAACATTTCAAAAACCTGATAAAGTAATAATGTTGGAGGCGAACGACTTTTTTGGAAAGTTCGAGTTTCGTCCCCTTGAGCCCGGCTTTGCAAAGACAGTAGGTAATGCGCTTCGTCGCATCCTGCTCTCATCGCTCGAGGGCTTTGCAATCTGCACAATCAAGATCGCAGGTGTAGAGCACGAGTTTGCAACGGTGCCCGGCGTAAAAGAGGATGTTACCAACATTATCTTGAACCTCAAGAAGGTTCGATTCAAGAGAATCGTAGAGGATTTCGAAACCGAGAAAGTCTCTATCAATGTCGAGAATACCGAAGTGTTCACGGCAGGTGAGATTGGTAAGCATTTGACCGGATTTGAAGTGTTAAATCCCGAGTTAGTCATTTGCCATCTCGACTCATCGGCTAAAATGCAGATTGAGGTCAGTATCAACAAAGGCCGCGGTTACGTGCCCGCTGATGAGAATCGCGAGCTGTGCACCGAGCCCACAATGATCCCAATCGACTCGATATACACTCCTATTCGTAACGTCAAGTATGTTGAGGAGCCCTTCCGTGTTGAGCAGAAGACCGACTACGACAAACTGATACTTGAGGTTACAACAGACGGTTCCATACACCCGAAGGAAGCGCTGAAAGAGGCTGCAAAGATTCTCATCTACCACTTTATGCTCTTCTCGGACGAGAAGATAGCAATCGAGACCAGCGACATTGATGGTAACGAAGAGTTTGATGAGGAGGTACTGCATATGCGTCAGTTGCTCAAGAGCAAGCTGGTTGACCTTAACCTCTCGGTACGTGCACTTAACTGCCTTAAAGCGGCCGACGTTGAGACACTCGGACAGCTTGTTCAGTACAACAAGACCGACCTCTTGAAATTCCGCAACTTTGGTAAGAAATCGCTCACTGAGCTTGATGATTTGCTCGAGAGTCTGAATCTTTCGTTTGGAACAGATATTTCAAAATATAAATTAGACAAAGAATAATTATGAGACATAAAAAATCTTTCAATCATTTGGGTCGTACTGCATCTCACAGAAAGGCTATGCTTTCAAATATGGCCAACTCTTTGATTATGCACAAAAGAATCACTACGACTCTCGCAAAGGCCAAGGAGCTGAAGAAGTTCATAGAGCCTTTGATAACAAAGTCAAAGGACGACACAACAAATTCTCGTCGTGTAGTGTTCAGCTATCTTCAGAACAAGGAGACCGTTACCGAGTTGTTCAAGGAGATTTCGGTAAAGGTTGCTGAGCGTCCCGGTGGTTACACACGTATCATTAAGCTTGGTACACGTCAGGGCGATGCTGCCGAGATGTGCTTCATCGAGCTTGTTGACTACAACGAGAATATGGCTAAGACAGCTGCTAAGAAGACACGTCGTCGTCGTTCGACAAAGAAGGCAGACGCTCCCGCCGTTGAGGCTGCAGCAACTGAAGAGGCTACACCAACAGCTGAATAATTACTTACTTAATAGATGTCAGAGGGTGAATCGTGAGGTTTACCCTCTCTTTTTTTTACATATCACTGAAACACCGCATCCGTCCGGGTTGCTTCAATATTCAGCCGATAATTACCTGTTTTACCCTTTTTTATTTGTCAACTGTTATTAAATGTTAAACAATGGGGTATAAATTTTGATAAAATTGCATAAATCGTTATTTTTAATTAAAATTGCAGGCTATTTAGGTGTATAGTAATCACTGCACACAAGGAAAAATCTAAACAATAAATATTTTAATAACCAATTATGAAAAAGTTAAAGCAATTAGCTGTCGTTCTACTACTTACGTTATGTAGCACCGCAGCTTATGCACAGCTCGCCTCCCTGACAGATGGCGCTGTGTATCATTTTCAGAATGTGGGCAATACAGGCATTGCACTCAGTGCATCGGCATTGTCCGACGTTGCAGGTTCGCCGTCGAACACAAGCAACAAATCTCAGCAGTGGTACGTTAAGAAGAGCGGAAACTTCTACACGTTCCGCAATTTGGGCAACGGACGTTATCTGCAAGGTGCCGGAGCATCGGCCTCTTGGGGGCTTACGGCAAGTGCTACTGCCGATGCCAACCTTTTCGAGCTTGGTTCGGCCGGTGGTAACAACACGCTCCGTTGTAAACCCAACACAGGCGGTTACGGCTTTATGCACCGCGACGGTGGCAACAACATTGTAGGATGGGAGAGCGGTAACGTCAACACACAGTGGACACTGACCAAAGTGGATTATTCCGCGGCCGAGCTCAATGCTATATGGGACGAGCTTGCCAGCCTTATCCCCGACGAGGCAACAGTCAGCGGTTATCAGTCGGCACTCGATGCTATCTTCAGCGACAAAGCGTGCACCAAACTCAAAGGCACATACACCTCAATGACCGTTGCAAACATAAAGAACGACGCCAACTATAAGAAACTTCCCGCAGAATTGCAGGCAATGGTTCTCAAGGTACGCAACGACGATTGGAGCGAGGCTAACGCAGTCTCGGGCAAGAGCTCTTGGAGCGACGATTATGCCCGCAAATTCCGTGTGCAGATGTACGAGCCCTACAGTGTCGAGGGCGAGATTACCAGCTATCTGCGCTTCAATGCACACAGCAATATGGACAACCCCACAGGACTTTTCGCCAACAGCGGCCAGCCAATGTACATTATGGTCGAAGGCGAGATTGCCGAGGGAGCCGAGCTGTGGGTAGCCCACGTAACCGGCCACGGCCTTACAAGTTACTATAATAACAGCGCATACACCCAATTAAAAGCAGGTCTGAATATTGTTCCTTACTTCAGCGACGGAAGCCAATTGTGGATTAACTACGTTGTACATACCTACAATTCCAACGGTGCAACATTAGATGAGCAATTCCCCCATAAGATAAGCGACTTCAAGCCTTTGAAGATTCACATTGAGGGCGGACACATCAACGGATACTACAATGCCATTGGCGACTTCCGCGCAGCCGATTCGGGCACCGAGGACCTTTGGGGCGAAGTAGATAATGACGCCGATTGGAACTACTACAAAGTGCGTGCACCGCTCAACGGCACCGACGGCGTTAACGGCGACTTTGCACTCTTGGGCCACCGTCAGACACTCCTCTTCGAGTTTGGCAACATTACCGACGACGGAGGAGTTTTACAGAATGGTCTCTCGTATCATCTTGATGATATAACAGTGCCCGAGAAGCCCAATAACAACAGCGGGCTATTCAGCGACTATACCAATATGGGTCTTGACGCAAGCAACGGTAAGATAAACATAATGCTCGAGGCTTGGGACCGTATAATGTACTCCGAGCTTGCCACAATGGGTCTTGTAAGTACATCTACAATGGATAAGATGAACCTTATGTATCCCCGTTGGACGTCTGAGGGCGCAAAGGCCGAAATTTACAACTACGGAAAATCCGCGGCCGACCAAAAAACATACGCCGAGTTCTGTCAGGGCATCGATTATAGCGAATATTTCAACCACCACGGAGCAGCCGTAGGTTCATACTCGGGATATATGTCGGGTGGTTGGAGATGCTGCAACTACCACTATAATACAATGAGCAGCATCATTGGAAGAATTGCGAACGAGCCGGGTCCCACTTGGGGTCCCGCACACGAGATTGGCCACCAGCATCAGGGAACATTCAATCTCAACGGACAGACCGAGGTAACAAACAACTTCTTCTCGAACGTCGCAGTGTGGTATATGGGAATGGGAACATCGCGCTACAATGGCAGCGAGGGTTGCCTTCAGAGCGTTCTCGACGCCTTTAATACCGAGGGTAACGACGCCTACACCAACAACATCTGGGCGCTCACACACATCTACTATCGTTTGTGGCTTTACTACCACCTTGCGGGCAACAATACACAATTCTGGCCTCGTCTCTACGAACTTTGTCGTCGCGTGCCCATCCTAAACGGCGGACAAATTTCGGGCGAGACCTCTCTGCTGCGCTTCTATCAGCACGCTTGCGAGGCGGCAGGCGAGGACTTAACGGAATTCTTCCGTGCACACGGCTATCTCGAGGTAATGGACAACCGCCTTGTGGGCGACTACAGCAACGCCTATTACAACCAGACACAGGAGCAGATTGATGCAGCAATAGCCGCAGTAAAGGCAAAGAACTACCCCGAGAATCTCGCAGTGCTCTTCATTAACGACGGAACAAGCAATACAGGTGTTCGACACGACGGAGTAACAGCACGCTCATTGTGGGACAGCAACCCCACGGCCGACTATGGTTCGGTAACCGACTTTATCGAAGGTAACGTATCGGTCGAGGAGGCTTATACAGCAGTAGTCGATGCCAACGGCAGTGTAACAATGAGCGGTGGCGAAGGCGGAGTAGGTTTCATCGTTCTTAATGCCGACGGCGAGATTGTATCGTTCAGTAATAAATCGAGCTTCACCCTCTCCGAGGAGGCTGCTTATCTTGTGGCCACAGGCGCTGCAACAATCTCGACCGTCGACGCCGAGAGCAATACAACAGCAGCCGAGGTTGACCTCTCGGCAATGCAGTCGGCACTGCTGAGCGAGCTCATCGACAAGGCCGAAGTAATCGCTAATCTTACCGACGATACCGGCACAAAGATAGGATTCTACCGCACATCTGAGCTGGCAAACCTCAAAAGCGCCCTTGCAACAGCAAAAGAGCAGTTGTCAGCAGGCGCAGGTCTTGCGGCAGCCTACGAGATGCTTTACAGCGAGTACGAGGCAGTGCTTGACAACTATATTCCCTTCTCGCCCGCTCACACATATATACTCACAAACTACGCTTACCCCACACGTAAGTTAGTGGTTTCAGGCAGTGTGATATATGCCAACGAGAAGGTAAACGACACTGACAATGCTGCCCGCTGGATATTTAAAGAGACAGGAGCGGCCGGCGTTTACAATGTAGTTAATGCCAATGGACAATATGCTCCCAAGATTGCAGAGTCGAAGCAGATGGAGGTAACAGATAAGGCCGACGACGAGGCAAAATATGTAGTAGAGAATCTGGGTAACGGTCTTTGGGCAGTATCGCTCACCCCGCAGGCTACTAGAACCTCTTTCCACGCTGCGGCTGGCGCTTCTTACAAGGTAGTCGGATGGGAAACGGGAGCCGATGCTACAAAATGGTATCTGACGGCAGTTAAACTCGACGAGGAAGCGGTAGCAAATGACAAACTCGCAGCGCTTGTAGCAAAGACACAGGAGCTCATCGACAAGATGGCAACCGTCGAGGATGTAAAGACCGCTCTTGGCTTGCAGGTAGATAAGGAGAACGACCCCTACTATCTCTCTTGTAGCAACGTACATATTGGTGAGGGTTCAATGGCCGAGCTTATCGACAACAACAATTCAACCTATATGCACACGAATTGGAGCAACGTAAGCGCTACAAACGACTGGTTGGATGTTGACCTCGGCAGTGGCAACGAGCTCTCGATGTTTGCATTTAGCGAGGTTACACGTAGCGGTGCTAATTACGACTTCCCCAAGACAATTGAAATTTACGGAACTAACACCAAGAGCAACAATACAAGCGATTATACACACATTGCCACAGTAACCGGGCTGCCTCAGAGTGGCGGACAGGCTTGGGAGTCGGATGCAATTGTCGCAAACAACAACTATCGCTATCTGCGCTTTGTGGTAACAACAGGTACCAACCGCATCTATTTCCATATGGCCGAGTTCGACCTATACAGCGTCCAGCATAATATAACAATGTTCGACGATTTTACATCGGTTAACACCGAGCTTGTTAAATCGGCTTACATCAATATGCTCAAGGCGGCTAATGTGGCAACAGCCGATGTAGAGACAGCAACAACCAATCTGCAAGCCTCGTACGATGCTCTCCTTGCAGCCTATGACGCGGCTAGAGCATCTCAGCTCGCAGGCGAGAAGGCTGCCCTTCAGGCACTCATCGACCAAACAAATGAGCTCATCGACAATGTAGGCTCGGTAGAGACTGTTCCCGGCGGAGCAGTTGACCTGCACGGAAAAATCTACTGTAACTCACCCTACACAGCCGGTGGAACATCGCACAGCGACTACAGCTCGGCTGCCAACGATTACAACCTTCTTGATGG
Organism: Bacteroidaceae bacterium; assembly: GCA_045533955.1. GTDB lineage: Bacteria > Bacteroidota > Bacteroidia > Bacteroidales > Bacteroidaceae > HGM04593. The sequence goes on along the minus strand of JAZSIU010000018.1, from coordinate 23,660 downwards.
TGATGTATATACACACTTCCACAGCGACTACAACACCGCAACAATGGTTGCCGACCCCTACGTGCGCATAGACCTTGGCGAGGGTAACGGTGTAAAGAAATTCAATTTCAACTACACTACACGTACACAGAGTGGTTGTGCTCCCACCGCTATTAGCGTTTATGGTGGCGATTACGATGCAAATGCTTTGGGCAGTGTAACAACAGCCGACTATCTTGGCAGTGTAACAACAGCAACAAGAATTGCAATTAAGAACCTCTCACGCACAAACAATTACTATTTTGCAGGAGACGCCAATGCTGATACATTCTCAGAGGCTGTAATCTTTGTTTGGGAGCCCGTTAACGAGGGCGTCGCAGGCAGCTACTATCTGCGTCTCGAAACAAAGGGCGACAACGGATACTTGCAGGCAGGTAACGCTAACGCAACAATTGCGTTGGGAACAAAGGATAATGCTCAGGTATTTGCAGTAACAGAGCCTTCGACCTCGGGAAGCGGCTCGACCTATTTCAACGGTGATGCGGATGCTCAGACTACAAGCAATCTTGTACGATTCGTTCAAGGCTCGGCAAGCGGTTCTATTTGGATTAACTGCCAAGCGGCAGCCAATGGTAAACCAAAATACAACAACGGTGCAGGTGCTTGGACAATACACAATGTATATTTGATTGGTGGTGGTGTTGTATATAGCGAAACCCCCGTTGCCGAGTTTACATCGGGCGATGCCGAGAATCCTCTCACCACAGCCACTGCTACAAAATGGACATCGAGCAACATTACCGCCGACAAGGCTTATCGCTACTATAAATTCGTTGTAACAGCATCGCAGGGAACCAATAACGGCGGCCACTTCTTTGTAATGTCCGAGTTTGGATTCGACAGGGTTGCAGTGGAGGAGGCAACCGTAAATGCAGAATTTGCCGAGTATGTTAATGAGGAGATGCTTCTTGATGCTGCTTACTCAATAAACAACGCCGAGGCTGCAATGGAGTTTGCAACAACTGCCGAGCAGTTGCAGGTACAGCAGAACGAACTTCAGGCTGCCTACGACGTGCTGCAAGAGGCTTATAACAAAGCTTTTAACTTAGATGAATATAAAGCACAGCTTCAGGAACTTGTCGAGCGCACCGACGAACTGCTTAACGCTTCGGCAATTTGTGAGTACGAGTACAGTCGCGGCGACTATCTGACAACAAACTCTTATAACATTACCTCAAACGCAGGACAGAACAGCGCGGATGGTAATACAGGCGGTAACGACGACGGCGCAGGCATCGCAGGCTTGCTCGACGAAGACCCCTCAACCTACTTCCACAGCCGTTGGGGTGGTGCCGCGGTAAACGAGGCACACTATTTGCAAATTGACCTTGGCGAGGAGAATAAACTCAGCAACTTCTTCTTCGAGTATGCTACACGTAAGGCCGGCTCGGCAGGTAACACATCGCCCGCGCCCACTGAAATTGAGGTACGTGCAGGCAACGACCCCGACGCGCTCGGCTCGGCTGCAGCCATCGTTACATTGACAAAGGATGCGAACGGCCTTCCCGCATATAGCGACCTTGGCGTTTCGTGGACATCTGACTGCATCTCGGCCGCCGAGAACAGCCGTTACATCCGCCTCACTGTTACAAACTCGGCAGGTCCCGGTAGTACTCAATATGGCGGACAGTACTTCTTTGCAATGGGTACGCTGAAGGTTGCAAAAGCCGTAAAGGGTGATATCAAGTCGGCAACTGCAAGGGATAAATATGCAGTGGCAAGCAACGAGGTTGCAGCAGCACTTGCCGAACTTAAAGCGGCCGTTGCACTGCTTGAGACAGAGGCCTCGGCTTCGGCATTTGCTACGCAGCTGAGCGAGCTTCAGGCTGCTTACGATGCTTTGGATGCCAAGATTAAATTGGCCGACAGCTATCCCGTATATCTGACAGGCGATGCAAATAACCCCGTGGTATATAACATCTACATCAACCGTGCAGCTACAACCCTTCTCAAGTACGACGCCGATTCTAAGAAGGTGGCTGTTGAGGACTTTGTAGCCGGACGTGAGGCACAAGGCTGGTACTTTATGCCTGCCGACGATGGCAAGATTAAGATTTATCCCTACACAGGCAATGGTAATCTGTTGGCAACAAACAACTACACCGAGGGTGCCGGCCGCGTTGAGGCAGTAGTCGAAGGTGCCGATGGCTATGGCTACGAGTGGAACATCACCAGAATTACCGACAGCGAGTGGTACAATATCTCTATCCTCAACGGTGAGACAACATACTACTTCAGTAACTATGGTGGCACAGCGGAAAAGATGGGATTCTATAATACCAACCCAAGCACCGACGGTGGCTCGATGTTCAAATTCGAGCTTGCCGACTACAGTAAGTCCGAGGCTTATTACACACTGCTCAACTACTTCAACTCACTCGACGGTCTAGCAACCGTTAACGACGACGTTGTTGGTTGTTATAATTCGGCAACAGGTGTTACGTATAACAATATGTATTTTATTGCAAAAGATATGCTCGAGGAGGCCGTGGCCTCTGACGCACAGCTCACCGAGGCTTACAACAACCTTAAGGCTGCTGCCGAGGCTCTTGAGTTTACAATGCCGAAAGAGGGCACTTACTACTCTATTAAATCGGCTCACACAGGTTACGCAACCGAATCTTACATCTACAACGAAAAGACCGACCGTCGCGTAGCTTGGAGCACCGCTGTAAATACTCAGAATGCTCAGGCAGTATGGCAGTTTGTCGAGGATGGTGATGGCTACAATCTGATTAACTTGCACACAGGCGCATCGATTGCCGAGTCTAATTACAATTCAATGGTTTATGCACAGGACGAGGGTGCCGCAATCAGCATAATATCTATTGACAGTTATAATGCTCAGGTTGGTTTGCAGATTGGAACAAACGCTTCTAAACTTATGCACGCTCAGAATTGGCAGGGCAACATTGTTACTTGGGAGACAAAGACCGCCGGCTCGGCCTCGGCTTGGTACATCGAGACAGTCGATAAGGCCGACATCAGCTACACTGTAAGCGTCGGTGCTGCCCAGTGGGCTACACTCTGCCTCAACTATCCTGTTACTGTTTCCCCGGGTGTTACAGCTTACGCAGTCGTAGGCGTTAACGGCAACGAGGTACTGTTGCAGTCGGTTGGCGACGTAATTGCAGCAGGTGTTCCCGTGCTGTTGAACGGCGCTCAGGGCAGCTACGAGTTTAAACACGCCGACACCGAGGGTACAGTGCCCGAGACCAACCTTTTGAAGGGCTCTTGCTACGATATATTCGTCGAGGCCGAGAATGGTATGCAGTATTATATTCTTGCACTCAACCCGCAGGGTAACGTGGCAATGTGCATCGTATATCACGAGTACAACGCCGACGGTTCACTCGCAGGCGAGAATACCGACAGCGGCACACACTTCAAGAACAACGCAAACAAGGTCTATCTGCCCATTGAGCAGACAGCTGGAAACGCAGCGCCTGCTTACAGCCTGCGTATCCTTGATGGCACAACAGGCATAGATGCAGTTGTTGGCGAGGGTGCCGAGAATGAGGCTATCTACGACCTTGGCGGACGCCGCATCAAGGAGATGACAGCTCCCGGAGTTTATATCGTGAATGGTAAGAAAGTTATTAAGAAATAATTCAAAGAGAGAGAATATATGAAAAAGAATTATAATGCTCCGAGCTTTGATATAGTGGAGCTGGAGTGCACAGATGTGTTGATTAACCTCTCGGGTAGTCAGGCGGGAAGCGGCTCTCAGATGTCAAATGAGCAACGTAACCCCTCTTCAAACTCTTGGGACCACATTTGGGATTGATAGAACAGAATAATATTTAAGCACGATGGTGCCCCCGTAAAAAGGGGCACCATCGTGCTTTTTTATTGTCGGGACGAATATGACCTGTTTTTATAAAAAAGATTTTATAAACCCGAAATAAAATTAAACAGGTTTTAATATATTGGAAAAAAGTTTGTAAAAAGATATAAAGTATATACTTTTGCAAGCAATAAACTTTGTGGCGCGACAGAGGCTTTGCGTCTTTAAGGTAATAAATGAAAATATGACAATAAAACAACTGTTGAGACTACTTTTGCCGTGTGTACTGCTGACGGGTTGTGTTACACAGAACAGTCGGCAACTGTCGGGCACGCTCGTGGGTATGCAGCTGGGCTCGACCCTTGGTAGAGCAGTGGGTTTTGCTACGGGCGACTATGGCGGCTCGCTCACAGGCGCTGCAATAGGCGCAGTCGCAGGCGCTGCGGTGGGCAATATGATAAACGCCCCAAAGAGTGTCGAAGAGGCCCCGAGCAGTGTGTCGGGGAGTGCTCCCACTAAGCTCTCAAAGAGTAAAAGCAGGGGACAAAAGGGGCGCAAGCAGATTGAGCAGGCTCTTGCCGAGGCATCATCGACGGGCGCTGCCGTGAGTGTCGATAATGTACTGTTCGAGGGTGAGTACGGCAGCGATATTCTGCGTCGGGGCGAGACTGCAAGGTTATCGTTCGACATAATAAATGCCTCGGACGGGACGCTCGCCCTTGTCGAGCCGCTTGTCGAATGCAGTAACAAGAATATAGAAATTTCTCCGATGGTGGCAATCGAGAATATTGCTCCGGGCGAGGGGGTACGCTACTCCGTCAGCCTCACCGCTCCGCGGTTAAAGAACGGCACTGCCACAATAATAATAAAACTATCTGTTGATAAAGGCGCCTACAAAGTGATGCGCCTGCACAAAATATCGACAGAAAAATAATAACCAATAAACAGCTATGCAGAAAAAAATGAACGTGGGCACACTGTGTGTGCAGGGTGGATGGACACCCAAAAAGGGCGAGCCTCGCGTGCTTCCCATTTATCAGAGTACGACATTCAAATACGATACAAGCGAGCAGATGGCGCGTCTGTTCGACCTTGAGGATTCGGGCTACTTTTACAGCCGCTTGCAGAACCCGACGGTCGATGCCGTGGGAGCAAAAATAGCCGCCCTCGAGGGTGGTGTGGGCGCTGTTATGACAGCCTCGGGACAGGCTGCCAATTTCTATGCGATATTCAATATCTGCGAGGCGGGCGACCACTTTGTATCGGCAACAACAATATACGGCGGTACGTACAACCTCTTCACCGTTACGCTCAAAAAGTTGGGCATCGAGGTAACGCTCGTCGATCCCGACGCCTCGGCCGAGGAGATTGAGAAGGCTTTCCGCCCCAATACAAAGGCGCTCTTTGGCGAGACAATATCGAACCCCAGCGTCAACGTGCTCGACATTGAAAAATTCGCTGCCATCGCTCATAAACACGGCGTGCCACTTATCATCGACAATACCTTTGCAACGCCTGTAAACTGCCGTCCCTTTGAGTGGGGCGCCGACATTGTAACGCACTCAACAACAAAATATATGGACGGACACGCTGTGGCCGTTGGTGGAGCGGTGGTCGATAGCGGTAACTTCGATTGGGAGGCTCAGGGTGATAAATTCCCGGGGCTTACGCAGCCCGACGAGTCGTACCACGGACTAACCTATACAAAGGCCTTCGGTAAGGCTGCTTACATAACAAAAATGGTTGCTCAGCTGATGCGCGACCTCGGCTCGATGATGTCGCCCGAGAATGCTTTCCTGCTTAATCTGGGGCTCGAGACGTTGCATCTGCGTATGCCGCGCCATTGTGCCAATGCGCAGCGTGTGGCCGAGTGGCTCGAGAATCATCCTAAAGTGGAGTGGGTTAACTTCTGCGGGCTACCCGGCAGTAAATACAATGCGCTTGCGCAGAAATATCTGCCCAATGGCGCTTGCGGAGTGATGGCTTTTGGTATTAAGGGCAGCAAAGAGGATGCTATCCGCTTTATGGATAGCTTGGGCTTTATTGCTATCGTAACGCACGTTGCCGATGCACGCTCGTGCATACTGCATCCGGCCAGCCACACGCATCGTCAGCTCTCTGACGAGCAGTTGATTGAGGCGGGTGTTGCTCCTGACCTTATGCGTCTGTCGGTGGGTATCGAGGATGTCGAGGATATTATTGCCGATCTTGATCAAGCCCTCGCGAAAATTTAAGTGCCTCGGGGTGATATTATTGCTCAGTAGAAATTTACTGTGAACAAGAATCAATAATCTATTTCTAATTTTCAAGAACAGCAGCATATAATACGTGCAAAAGGTAATTTTAAATTAAATATTGCACCATAAAAAAGAAATTCAATGTAGGTGCGATTGTTTTAAGGAAAAAGTGCGAGGTATGTTTAACCGCCCGGCGTTGACAATGCTTGCCATTCGCATCCCGCGCGCGGCAAGCTGCGCCTGCACTTTCGCGCGACTATTGCTGCAAGCATTGTCGATTATAATTCCGCAGCACCCTTAAAACAATCGTAAACTGAAATGACAAGCAAGCCTCCGACCGAGTGAGCGCATCGTTGCCTCACGAGCAAAGGAGGCCCCGCGACAATTTCTTTAGGTGCAGGTTTTTTGCTTACTTTTTTTCAGAAAAAGTAAGTCCTAAAGTATAAAGTGAAAGAGAGAATAACCGCATAAGTATTCCGAGAGGGTGATAAATAGAGTAATCCCCACCACACCTTTTTGCTACTGAGTCCTTTTTTATGGTTTTCTTATGATTTTTGTTAAATAAACAGCGTCCGCCGATTGTGAATGACCGACGGACGTGCAAGAAATAGTTCGTTGAAAAGCTCTTTCAATCTATGCTGAGACCTAAAATTTCCATATTGGCGACTGCTTGCTCATCGCCCATTTGCGCAGCCTTTTTAAATGCTTCGGCTGCTGCTGCACGGTGGTGCAGGCGGTGCTCTATTATGCCAATGAGATTAAGGGCGCGGGGGTCGTCGGCAAACTCTTTTAGTTTGTTCAGCAGTGTGTGGTAGTCGGGCTGGGGGTTACTCGAGAGCTCGGCCACGATGCCGTTCAGCTTGTGGGTGCTGCTGTCCGATAGATTGTGATAGTAGATGCGCGTGCAGCAGGCGCCTCGGTGTAGATGGCTGCTGTCGCTGCAAATTTTTTTATACTGCTGTCCGCCATTGTAGCTGCGCAGCGTGGCGAGGCGCTTTTTGACGTCGGGCTCGTTGATGAGGCGCAGTGCGAGTGTGTCGCTCTTGGGGCTTTGCTGTGCGGCCAGATTGCCGTAAATGCGATGCCAATGTTTACCGCCGTCGGCAACCTCGAAGACGCTGTCGGGGAGGTTGCAGCGGTGCTGAAGATGGTCGCGCAGTGCGACGGCTCGCTTGTAGCCTAATTTGGGGACAATTTCATCGGCTCGGTCGGGCGAGGAGTAGCCGATTATCTGTATCGACTGTACCTGTGCATTCTTGTCGCCCATAAGGGTTGAGATTGCGGCCACGAGGCTGTCTATCGTTGCGGCATTATTTTGATAATTGGGGTCGAGATGCCGGCTGTTCATCGCAAAATGGACGTGTCCCGTGGGGTTCGTTGGAATGTGCGACGTCGAGCCGTCGAGCACGGCATATTGTGCAATGTTTCTTATGTAGGGGTGCGTGCGGGCTAATATGTCCGATTGTGTGGGACGGTTGCACAGTGGATGACAGCTTAGCGTGGCGGGACGCGGAAGGATAATCGCGGTGGTGTCCAATGCGCCGATTGTACCTTCGGGGCTTGTATATTCGCTGTACGTTACGCCTATGAGCGTGTCGGTTACCATCTGCTCGGGGATTATCATTGTAAAACTGTTGTATCCCGGGAGGCTGAGCTGTGGCAGATGGCCATACTCCTTGAGGTATTTTTTGGCGTATCGCTTGCCCTGAAAGCGTCGTGTGCTGTCGTTTATGCAGGTGTCGGGGCAGCAAATTTGTGTGATGAGGATGAGCTCGTCGTCTTTGGGCAGTTGCGCTATGCGATAGTTCATTGTTACGTACCAGCAGCTGTCGCTGTGGTGGATATTGTAGCTATCGGGGCCTATGCCTTGCGCGTGGGCTGCTGTGCCGAGGGTCAGTGTCAGTAGTAAAATTGTTAGTTGGGTTCTCATAATTTAGGTTGTTTAATGGTTTCTCCATTATAACAACCTGTGGCTTGTATTGTTTGCTCTTTATGATTTATGGGATTTCGTTATAGAATGTCCAAAAGTCTCTCGAGGCTGCTTATTGTGGCGGTGGGCTGTGCCTCGGGTAGGGGTCTCTCGGGCTCCCAGCCGCAGCCTTTGAGCCACACGGTCGAGCAGCCTATTGTGTGCGAGGGGAGTATGTCCTTGCGGTACGAGTCGCCTACGACGACAATCTCTCGCGCGGGGAGCGACAATGCCTCGACGCCCAATGAGAATAGCGCAGGGTCGGGCTTTCTGAGGCCCACCACCGACGACTCGACAATCTTTATAAAATATTGCTCAAGGGCAAACTCTTTAAGCACTACGGGCATATTGCCGTAGAAATTTGTTACAAGCACCATAGGGTAGCGTTCCGATAGTTTTTCGACCACGGGGCGTGTCTCTTGCATTGTGTCGAGTACCTTTTGGTAGCAGCCTCGGGCGATGGTCTTTTGTTGCTCGGGGCTCATCCTCGGGCCGAGGTATTCGCGGTGGATGGCAATCTTTTTTTCGAGCAGAGTGCGGAATGTGTCGCCGGGCTCTATGATTGGGTATTTTGCGAGGGTGCGCTCGCCCTGCACGTATGCCTCGCGGAAGTGCTCTTTTAAAATCCTCACCCCGGCCTTTTGGTACTGTTCCCATATTACCTCGGCCCAATGGGTGCCGTTGGTGTCTATGGTGCCTCCGTAGTCGAATATTATGCCTTTAACGATATTCATAGCCCTCTTCTATCTTTTGTGTTATTTGTTGGCTCAGCTGCTCGTGCTTGTGCTGCATATATAGGAATATTGCCATCAGTATCACTAACTCAAAGAACAGATAGAGCCACAATTCTCCTATGAGCATCGTCAGCCACAGCATTATGAAGCGCGAGTTGAATGTGAGTATGTTGGTGTATTTCATCAGTGGACGGCTGCTGAGGCGAAACTCCTCGCACAGCTCGCGGGGGACGTTGTTGCCATATTTCTCTTTTATGCGGGCCATCAGCTGTTGGAATTTGGGCGACATTCGCTCTTGATTCTCGGTGTAGGCGACGTAAAAGTGCAGGAATATCTTCCAGAAGAAATTTCCGCGCCACGGTGTCTCGTCGAATATGCGGCGCTGTGTCAGGGAGTTGTGAAACTCGTTGCCGTTGCGCTCGTTCATAAAGTATAGGTGAATGTTGCGGTAGTAGTCGGCAAGCTGACACTGTGAGCCGTGCACCCAGAAGCCTGCAAATGAACAGAGTATCCATATTAGCACGCCCCACTGATATTCGGGGGCAAAGGGGATGGGGGTGAATGTGGTGCGCACGGCAATGGCTGCGTATATGAAAAAGAACCATACGTCGCCGGCAAAGCCGTCGAGAATGCGGCCCCAACGGGTTTTTTGTCCCGTGATGCGCGCAAGCTGTCCGTCGGTGCTGTCGTATAGATTGGCCCACATAAGCAGCAGTATTCCCAAAATGTTCCATCTAAGGCTCTCTTGTGCGAAGCATATTCCTGCGGCTGCTCCCAAAAATATTGATATTATGGTTATTACGTTGGGGTGCACGCCTCGGTTGCGGAAAAAGAGTGCGCAGCGGAAGCCTATGGGACGATAGAACCATAGGTCGAGAAACTCTTCGGTCTCTCGTGATTTTATTGATGCCTCGTAGGCTTTTTTATCCTGTTCGTTCATTTTTTCTCTTTTACTCGTTCTATGGTTAATTTTGCAATGGCTTCGGCGGCCTTCTCGCGGAAGGCGGTGAAGCTGGGAAAATCGTTAATGTCTATTATCTGTATTTTGCCGTCGGGCGAGACGATGCAGTCGCCTCCGAAAATGTCGAGCTCTATTGCGCGGGCAGCGGCAAAGGCTGTTGCTTGCAGCAGGGTGGCATCGAACGGGTAGTGGCGGCAGGGGCCGTTGTATCGCTCTAATCCGAATTTTGTCTTGCCTGCGTCGGGGTGGTGCAGTGCGAAAAAGGGGGCGGAGCCTCTACTGCCCGATACTCCGTAGAATTTTATTATGTCGCCTGTAATGTGGCGGCTGCAAATTACGCGGTCGATGCCTCGTGCTTGCATATTCTTGATGGCCTCTTGTGCCTCGGCGGGGCTTTGTGCAAATGAGACATCTTGCGGGTGGCACGACCAACCGTCAGCACGCTTTATCCACACTGGGTAGCCCTCGAGGGGGGGCTCGCCGATGCTCTCTATTATGCAGTGGGGCGGCTGCGGAATGTTGTTCTGCGAGAGTATGTGGGTGAAGAGCAGGCGCGAGCAGCGTCGCACGGAAGCGGGACGGTTGAGTATTGTCGTGCCGCGCTCTTCGAGCCTTTGCAGTGCGTCGAGGCTGTGGGCGGTACGGGTCATTGTGATTATTGCATCGTAGTCCTCGTTGGTGGGTGGGGTGGGCATTATATGCACGCTGTGTCCCGCCTGCATCAGCTTCAGGGCGGTTGCTTCAAGGATGGCACGGTCGTTATCGACCATCGCCGGGGAGTGTAGAGAGCTGCGTTCTATGGCTGCAATCTTCATTGTATGGTTGTTATAAGGCGCCGATAAATTCTTCGGCTTTTTTTATGTCTTCGGCGTGGTCTATGTCAATTATCTTGCCAAAGGGGTAGGCGTCGAGCTTGTGCCCCTCGGCCACAAGGCGCCGCTGAAAATTGCGCATACGGGCCTCGCCCGAGGCTATGCACCTTTCGAGTGTATCTAATGAGGCGGGGGTTAATGCGTATATTCCGCCCGAGATATATTGAACCTCCTTTGGGGGCGTGTCGTGAAAGCCTGTGATGCGCAGTGCGGGGGTTGTGCTTACGTATAGGGGCTTTTCGTCGTCGATAAAATCGGTAACGGCCATAAGGCCGTCGCTCGGGCTCTTCTCGAAGGCCTCAATGTATGCGCCGAATTGCTCTTCACGGAAAATTGTATCGACGGTGGTGAGGCAGAATGGGCCCGAGCGCAGATAGGGCGCAAGGGCGTGCATACTGTGCATCGAGCTTGGGGTGTCTTTTACGACGATATTCAGTGGAAACTGTGCACCGAGCGCTGCGAGGAGCCTCTGTGTCTCGCTCTGTCGGCTGTTTATTATTATGCTTATGGAGCGGGCATTGTGTCGCGCAAAAATTCTTATGAGCCTCTCGATAAGGGGAACACCGCCTAGTGGTACAAGGGGCTTGGGGTAGCCGATGCCCTCTTGTGCCAATCGCGAGCCTTCGCCTGCGGCAATTATGGCATAGTTCATTGCTATTATTCCTCTGCTTGTAGGTTCAGACGGTTGCTGTCGTCGCGTTTCTCAAAATAGAGTTTGCGCAGGGGACGGCGACGCGCCTCGTTGTAGTGTAGGCGGTTGCGGAAAATGTCGATTCCTGTGTAGATGGCCTGACGGAAGGAATTTTCGTCGGCACAGCCTTTGCCTGCAATGTCGTAGGCAACGCCGTGGGCCGGTGAGGTGCGCACGGCTTGCAGGCCTGCGGTGAAATTAACGCCGTTGCTCATTGCTAGGAGCTTCATTGGGGTGAGGCCTTGGTCGTGGTACATTGCCAATATTCCGTCAAAGGCTTTGTATTTACCGCTGCCCATAAAGCCATCGGCACCGAAGGGGCCGTAGCACAGAATACCCTCGCGGCTCATTTTGTTTATCGTGGGGATTATTGTATCAATCTCCTCTTTGCCCAAAAGGCCGTTGTCGCCCGAGTGGGGGTTGAGTGAGAGTACGGCAATCTTGGGGGCGTCGATGTTAAAGTCCTCTTTGAGGCTTTGATTGAAGATGGTTAGTTTCTCTTCGAGAAGCTCGGGGGTGATGGCCTCGGGCACGTCGCGCAATGGCAGATGCGACGTTGCAATGGCGAATCGAACCTCGTCGCTGCATAGTATCATAAGTGATTTATCGCCGTTTCCCAATCGCTCCTGAAGATACTCGGTGTGTCCCGGGAAATTAAATTCGTCGCTCTGAATGGTGTTTTTGTTTATCGGCGCTGTTACCAATAGGTCTATTATTCCCTCTTGATAATCTTTTATGGCTCTTTCGAGTGCCTGATAGGCTGCTTCGCCACTCTCTTTTGTGGCTGTTCCAAGCTCTATTATTATATTGTCGCTGTTGCAGTTTATTATGTTGAGCTTGCCATCCTGAATGTCGGCGGGATTTTCTACTGCGTTGTATGTTACGTCAATCTCGAGGGCTTTACGATGGTAGGCTGCCAATTTGGGCGAACCATAGACGATGGGGGTACATATTTCGAACATTTCGCTATTCTCGAATGTGCGGAATATTATCTCGTATCCGATGCCGTTAATGTCGCCTTGTGTTATTCCTACTCTTATTTTACGCTTGTCGTTCATATTGTTGAGAGGTTTCTTAATTTTGTGTGTTACTGCTGTCCGAGGTCTCTTCGATTATAATCTCGGGAATGTGGGTACTGCCGGCTATTGCCTTGTCGGCGGGCAGACGAAGCGAGAAGAGTGCGGCTTCGAGCTTGCGTATAAGGTCGCCTTTCTTGCGGCTGGCTGCATATACGAATGCCTCGGCTACAATTACTCGGTTGTTCACCTCATCGACTACGCTGTGCGAGACGAACGGGCCGCCCATTGCGTCGTTCTCCATCGACCAAAGGCCGCGTACCTCTTGCATATAGCGCTCGCGGAATTCTGTCTCTTTCATTACTACATAATCGTGCTCGGTTTTCATATAGCTGTTGGGACGGCCGCCGGGCAGATTGGCCTTCATAATCGAGTCGCGTTTCTGAAGGAAATTCTCTAATGTGAAATTGCTTACGTCGGTGTAGGGGTAGCTGTAAACGACGAAATTAAGAACGACGCTGTTTACCGACTGCATATCGGATACCCATATAAAATCCTTGCCGCTTTTAATATTTTGTAACTCGATGGGTACGTACATTTCGCAACCGAATTTTGCTTTGAGGCTGTCGAGGAAGCGTCCGCTGTGTGCGTTGGGCTTTTCGAGGCGGCGGAGCTCGCGGTTCATCTCGGTGGATGTGAAAAAGTCTATTATCGTCTGACCGTTAGCCTCGACATACTCTTTAAACTCTTTCTCGCTTGGCGATTGTATGGTCATTATCACCTGCGGGGTCGAGTAGGGGTCGCGTCTGAATTTGTATTTTGTTTGTGTATAGCGCTGGGGGTTAATATCTACCTCTATGACATTGCGGAATGTGAGAAGCAGATTGTCGAAGCCTTCGGGGCTTGTCTGCGAGATGCGGAACGAGCGCTCGGGCTGTGGTATTGCTGGAATGTCTGTGTCGAGTACGTTGAATAAGGCGCGTCCCGAGGGTGCCTCCCACATTCCTTTGTCGCAGACAACAAGAACCTCGTAGGGTAGGCCGCTCGATGATGGCTTGAACAGTGTAGGGCCGTCGCCCGAGCAGGCTGCTAATAGTATTGCCAAAAATAATGTTGAAAATAACTTTTTCATAAGTAGTTGTATTTTAATTATTTATTCTCTTCTTGTTTCTTTGTCGATAACATTCCGCAGGCTGCGAAAATATCCTCGCCGCGCGAGGCGCGCACTGTTGTGAACACGCCGTTGGCGGTAAGATAGTCGCGCAGGCGTGTCATTGCTTCGCTATCGACACCCTCAAGCGGTACACCGGGTATTGCGTGGTAACGTATGAGGTTTATTCGGCAGTCGAGCCCGTCGAGCAGTCGCAGCAGCTTGCGGGCCTGTGCCTGAGTGTCGTTTATTCCCTTAAACACAATATACTCGAAGGTGAGACGACGTTGGTGGCTGAAATCATAATCTTTTAACAATTCTACAATCTCGGTTATCGAGTATCCGCGCTCGGCGGGCATAATCTCGCTGCGGCGCGCGGGGTCGGGGTGGTGCAGGCTTATGGCTATATGGTAGTCGCCGCTATCGAGCAGGCGCTTAAGCCCTTTGCGTACACCCACCGACGAAACCGTCAGACGGTGGGGGCTCCACGCTGTTGCATAGTCGGCGGTCAGTATTTCAATGGCTTGCAATAGATTATCGAGATTGTCGCAGGGCTCGCCCATTCCCATAAACACGATGTTTGTGAGCTTCTCGAACTCGGGGAGCGAAAATATCTGATTGATAATTTCGTTGGCGCTTAGGTTGGCCGTGTAGCGCTGCTTGCCTGTCATACAGAACAGACAATTCATCTTGCAGCCTACCTGCGACGATACGCACAGTGTGGCACGCTCGCCGTCGGGAATATAAACGGCCTCGACAAAATGGTGGTTATCTACCCTGTATAGGTATTTTATAGTGCCGTCGGTCGAGCGCATAGCTTCGACGGGGGCCGAAAAGCCCGGCGTGAAAATTTGCGACAGTTTTTCGCGGTTCTTCAGCGAAATGTTGCTCATCTCCTCAATCGAGCGCACGCGTTTCTTATAGACCCAATCGGCTATCTGTTTGGCGGTAAACGCGGGCATTGCGGCCGCTGTTACTGCCTCTTTTATCTGCGGGAGTGTCATTCCCAAAAGTTTCATCTTGCAATTCTCCATCTGTGAGGGCGAAATTTTCTGCGAAGATAGTGTAAAAAAGTGAGAAAAGGGCGCTGACGGCCTAAAATCCGTCGCGCGTGTGTTATCTTATTGCTTATATTGGTTATTTTACTTCGTATTTTATGCAACTGTGGTAGAATCCTTTGTCGTCGGCCAAGATAACAGATAGCTCAAGCTCGCCGGCCTCTGTGGGGCGCACGCTAATTTCTTGTGTGCCGCTTATGGGGTCGATGCTCCAACGGCGGAAGCGCTTGTGCCCGTGCCGTATGAGCCACGTGTCGTCCTTTGAGTGGGGACGTATCTTGAAGAGATACTCCTTGCCTACCTCCAATGTTCCCGAAAGTGGTATGTCTATAACCTCGAAATTGCACTCTTTGAAGAATTGCGGCAGTGAGATTATCTCCTTGTTTCTTATGCCTTTGAGTAATTTGTGTCCGTCAATCTTCATACGCTCCAAAATCTCGATGTTTGTACTTGTGAGACTACGCACCTCCTCGGCTGCCAGCGGACGGTATTTTTCGAGTGTGTCGAGGCGGGCGCTGGTGGGCGCGGCTATGGGATATTCTATGAATGTGGTGTATGTGCCGTTGTTGTCGCTCTCGAACAAGAGGCTTATTTTATCGCTCTTAAAGGGGCGGTAGTTCAATGTGTAGTTGCTGTCGCTGCGCTGCCACATATCATCTGTAACGTATTCGCTGCCGCAGATGAGCATTATCTTGTGCGGGCTTTTCTTCTTTAGCGCAAAGCTGTAAGCCTCGCCCACTTGCAGGGTGTCTTTCAGGGGAATGTCCATTATCTGTATGTTCAGTCCTTTGGTGGGCTGATATATTGTGGGTACACCCTCGTTGCTATTCATTGCAAGGTTTAACATTTTTGCAGCCTCGAGGCCGTACTTTTGAATATAAGGGAACAATAAGGGGAGTTTAAGAAACTCTTTCTCGCTTATCTTTTTCTTCAGTAGCTGGAATTTTTTGTCCTGTGGATAGTGGCTGAATATCATCCATTCGGGGGCAACGTCGAACCACGCCTCGTCGATGTTGCGCACAAACTGCCCGTCGCTTATGCTGCCCGAGCCCCACATTGGGTCGATGAGCAGTTGGTTGTCGTCGCACTCTAAATATATCCAGCAGTGGCCGTTTGTGGTAGATGCAACTTTTGCCTTTCCCGTAACTACAGTAGGGTGCAGCCCTACGGCCTGCGCCAGTCGTGCATACAATTGACAGTATCCGAAACTTGTGCCTCGACGCTGTTTCAGACATTTTTCGGCGTTGTTTGCCTTGCCTTCAAGGTCGTAGCTTATGTTGGCACATATCCAGTTGTAAATAGCCTGTGCGCGACTATAATCGCTGTTGCACGCTTGTGTAATCTCGTTGGCTAATGTGCTGTAACTATCCGATTGTGCCTTTGCCGTGGGTGCCAACAAAAGCGTTAGTGCAATAATGTATAATGTAGCTCTTTTCATATTTGTAAGATTGTTTTCTCTGAAATTTTGCACTAAGATAAACAAAAAAGCCCGATTTTTTTCTTCGCGACGGCTTATTTTTGACAAAATGCTCTTTTTTCGGCCTTTCGGTGTAAAACTACGCTCTTTTTATGGGCGCAGTAGCTCTTTTTTTACTATTTTCGCAAAAAATATTATTATAATGGATAGTGTGAAATTTGAAATGTTTATGCCTTGTCCCTCGGACGCGATTGAGGCTGTTGAGGCTCTTGCCGCTTGTGATAAGGTTACGAGAATATATCTGTGGTGTGCACCGGGCGCGGCCCCCGAGAATCTGCCTGCAAAAGTATCGGCCATCGAGGCCGGCTCGCTCTCGGGTAGTGCTCTTTTTGTAGATGCGGCCCGTCGTGCCGAGGCGCCTTATGTTGTCTTTCAATTGAAGGAGCTTGCCGATGCTCCCTCCCTCGAGGCGCTCACTCTTATGTGCCGTTCGATGGAGCCCGACGCTTCGATGCTCTACTGCGATTACAGCAAAATTGTGGACGGTGTGTTGTGCGAGGCCCCAACGATAGATTATCAGGCGGGTAGTCTGAGGAATGATTTTGATTTTGGAGCGTTGGTTGCCGTGCGCACCGAGGCGCTCAAAGAGTATGCCTCGCAGGGGCTCGAGGATTGCCGGTATGCGGGATTTTACCAAATGCGTTTGGCGCTGAGCCGCGTGGGACGCTTGCAGCATCTGACACAGAATCTGTATGTCGAGAACGAGGCCGACACACGCAAAAGCGGCGAGAAACAGTTCGATTATGTGAACCCTGCGCAGCGCAGCGTGCAGATTGAGATGGAGGCTGTCTGCACCGAGCATCTGCGACGCATCGGCGGCTGTCTGCCACCATATAAATACGATGCAATTGACCTTACGGCGGGCGATTTTCCCGTCGAGGCGTCGGTGGTAATCCCCGTGCTTAACCGTGTCTCGACAATCGGCGATGCGATAAGGTCGATACTCTCGCAAAAGACCGATTTTAAATTCAATATCTTGGTGGTCGATAATCACTCGACCGACGGAACGGGCAGCGTGATAGAGGCTTTCGGCGACGAGCGTGTGTGCCACCTTGTGCCCGAGCGCGCCGACCTTGGCATCGGTGGTTGCTGGAACTATGCGGTGAACAGCCCCCTGTGCGGACGCTTCGCCATACAGCTCGACAGCGACGACCTTTACAGCGACGACAGTGTGTTGCAACGTATCGTCGATGAATTTTACCGCCAGCAGTGTGCTATGATTGTGGGTACATACAGAATATGCAATTTTAATCTCGAAACGCTGCCGCCGGGGGTAATCGACCACCGCGAGTGGAGCGAGGAGAATGGTCGCAACAACGCTCTGCGCATAAACGGCCTCGGCGCCCCAAGAGCATTCTTTACGCCCGTGGTGCGCGCAGTGGGCTTTCCTAATGTGAGCTACGGCGAGGATTATGCCGTGGGGCTGCAAATATCGCGCAGCTACCGCATAGGGCGCATTTACGACGTCCTTTATCTGTGTCGCCGCTGGGAGGGGAACTCGGATGCGGCACTCTCGCACGCAAAGGTCAATGCACATAATACCTACAAAGATTCTCTGCGCACGGCCGAGCTCGTGGCTCGGCAGCGTCTCATTGCCTCTCGGCCGCGAGTATCGAGCGACGAAAAGGACGCTTTTTTTGCCCGTCAGCTGGCGCAGTGGCCCGAGGCTGCCGAGCGCTTCGCTGCCCTCGACACCGTGAAAATAAAAAAACTCGATTGTGGAATAACGCTCCAGCATAATCCTGCCCGCATAGTCTCGACGGCAGCCTGTGTCGATAAAGAGGCGGTGGAGAGGCGTCCCTGCTTCTTGTGCGCCGATTCTCGTCCCGCGGCTCAAATAAAGGCCGATGCTCTTTTCGACGTCGAGCTTCTTGTGAATCCCTTCCCCATACTGCCGCAGCATTTTACGCTGCCGCTTACGCGGCACGTGCCGCAGCGTCTGAATGCGCTCTATTGGGATATGCTCACGCTTAGTCGTGAGTGGCCGGGGACGGCGCTCTTTTACAATGGTGCCGAGTGTGGAGCCTCGGCGCCCGACCACGCTCATCTTCAGGCTGTGCGTGTCGGGGATATTCCTCTCTTTTCCGACCATTGGACCGCCGAGGCTTTCGGCAATATGGAGCCTCTTGTGGTGAATGGACGCTCGATTCTTTATTCATCAGACTCTTATCTTGTGCCGATATTTGTCATTGACACGGCCGAAATATCCTCGTCAACGGCTCTTATGCGGATGCTCATCGAGGCGCTTCCTTGCGCGGCCGAGGCTGCCGAGCCTCGCGTAAATGCGGTAGCGGTCTATCGTCCCAGTGAGGGGTGGCTCACTGTGGTATTTCCGCGTGCAAAGCACCGTCCACATTGCTACACGGCCGAGGGCGATGAACAACGCCTTATAAGTCCCGGCCTGCTTGATATGTGTGGCCTTATGATTGCCCCACGAGCCGAGGACTTTGAGCGTATCACAAGCTGCGAGGCACACGATATTTTAAAAGAGGTTGCACTCTCGCCACTCGAATTTGATGCGGTGAAAGAGCGGCTGCAAGCGTCCGCACGAGTATGAGAAGGGTTAATATAGGTATTTTGCGTGCCCCGAAAATCAGATTCTCGCTCGCGGGCGGTTACTCTTTGGATGGCATTGCCATTGCCGACGGCGACTACTCGGTGGCGATGCTCGACGGCGCAATTCTCTTCGAGGGGGTGCGACGCGATACTCTTACGTTTGTACCGCAGTCGGAGAGTGCGCTCTTTACCCTGCACGACGTTATTATCGGGGTCGATTTTCATTGGCAGCGTACGCAGTCTCAGACCTTTGAGGGCGAGCTTCGCTTCATTGTCGAGGAGGGCGAGACGAGGGCGATAAACACCCTTCCGGTCGAAAAATATCTGCACAGCGTAATTTCGTCCGAAATGTCGCCCACTGCCTCAATAGAGTTTCTAAAGGCTCACACTGTAATATCGCGCAGCTGGCTCTATGCTCAGCTTGTGCGTCGCGAGGCTTCGGCGCAGTCGGCATTGGGATGCGAGACCGAGGAACAGATTATACGCTGGTACGCACGCGAGAATCACACTCTCTTCGACCTGTGCGCCGACGACCATTGTCAGCGCTATCAGGGGGTGCCCTCGTGCTGCAACGAAAAGGTACGCGAGGCTGTCGAGGCAACCTCTGACATTGTGCTTGCTTACGAGGGGAGTGTGTGCGACGCACGCTTCAGCAAATGCTGCGGCGGGGTAACAGAGCGCTTCTCGGCCTGTTGGGAGGGTGTCGATTATGACTATCTTAGGGCCTTTCGCGATGGCGAGGATAGGGACGATTTTTGCGACCTTACTCGTGAGGATAATGCCCGCCAATGGATTGAGCACTCGCATACGGCCTTCTGTAACACCGACGAAAAGGCAGTGCTTGCGCAGGTGCTCAAGGGTTACGACTGCGAGACTAACGATTTTTACCGCTGGAGTGTGCGTTACACACAAAGTGAGCTCACGCAAATTATAGAGCGTCGCTCGGGCCTTACTCTCGGGCAGATAATTGACCTGCAACCCGTAGAGCGTGCCGCCTCGGGGCGATTGGTGCGTCTGCGCATTGTGGGCACTGAACGTACTATTATCGTAGGCAAAGAGCTCGAAATACGCCGATGGCTATCGCCGTCGCATCTGTACAGCTCGGCCTTCGTGGTGGATAAAGAGACTGCGTCCGACGGCTCTCTGACTTTTGTGCTTAAGGGTGCAGGGTGGGGGCACGGCGTGGGCCTCTGTCAGATTGGTGCGGCTATGATGGGCGAACGGGGGTATAATTTTACCGAGATTCTGGAACATTATTACCCCGGTGCTGTGTTACAGAATATTGATGAGCTTGTAAATAATTGAAAATGACTAATTCTGATATAAAAGATAAGAGACCCTCACTTTTTGTGTCGCTTGTGCCCATTGCTGTGTTATCGGCCATATTGATTATTGTGGCGTTGTGCACAGATGGTGATATTCTCTCGGGTGGCAGTCAGATGGCGATGCTTATTGCTGCGGCCGTGGCTGCCTCGCTGGCAATGGGAATTTATCGCGTGCGCTGGCGTGTGATGGAGGAGCGCATAATAAAGAGTGTAGAGGCTTCTACTATTTCTATTCTTGTGCTTCTGCTCATTGGTGCAATCTCGGGTACGTGGATGCTGAGCGGCGTTGTCCCCACGATGATTTATTATGGCCTTCAGGTGATGCATCCTGCGGTGTTTCTGCCGTCGGTGTGTATAATATCGTCGGTGGTGAGCCTCGTTACGGGCAGCTCGTGGACAACGTGTGCTACGATAGGAGTGGCCTTTATGGGCATTGGATATTCGTTGGGCTTTCCTGCGTGGTGGACGGCGGGCGCTGTAATCTCGGGGGCCTATTTTGGCGATAAAATGTCGCCTCTGTCCGATACGACGGTGCTTGCATCTTCGACGGCGGGGGTAACGCTCTTCTCGCACATACGTTACCTAATATATACTACTGTGCCTTCGATGCTTATTGCTATTGTAATTTATGCTGTTGCGGGTGTGTGTATGTACGATGGGGTGCAGGCTGCGGGCGATGACCTCTCCGAGGCTTTGTGCGAGGCGTTTAACATAAGCGGGTGGCTGCTTTTGGTGCCTCTTGTTACTTTTGTGCTTATTGTGAGGCGCGTGCCTGTGCTCATCACGCTTTTTGTGTCGGTGGTGGTGGCTGCAGTGGCGATGCTTATGGCGCAACCCGCAGTTGTCGAGCATCTGAGCGGCGGCCTCGAGGGGAGTTTTTCGGCTGCGGTAAATGCGGTGCTCACGGCATCGTGCACCGCTACGGCAATGCAGACGGGCAATGCCACACTCGATGCTCTTGTCTCGACCCGAGGAATGGCGGGAATGTTGAATACAATATGGCTCATCCTCTCGGCAATGTGCTTCGGAGGGGTGCTTATGGGCAGTGGAATGGCTAGCACTATTACTCGTGCCATCCTCAAGGGGGTGCGCGGAGTGGTGGGCGCAGTCTCGACGACGGTATTTTCGGGATTTTTCTTCAATCTGTGCACGGCCGACCAATATATGTCAATCATCCTTACTTGCGACCTTAACAAAGAGGGGTTCGACAAGTTGGGAATAGACCGGCGCGTACTCAGCAGAGCAACGGAGGATTCGGCCACGGTGCTATCGGTGCTTGTTCCGTGGAATAGTTGCGGAATTGCGCAGAGTGCTGTGCTCGGAATATCGACGCTTGCTTATTTCCCTTATTGTTTCTTTAATATACTGAGCCCCATAATGTCGGTTGTTGTGGCTGCAATGGGATATAAAATTCTATATAAGGCGGTAAAATCGTCCGAGATTCCCGAAAAAACGGCGCCGTAGGCTGTCGCAATTGCCGCGGAAAAGTTTTTTGAATGGTAAAAAATATTTTCAAAAGTACCAAACTATTGTCTTTTGGTACTTTTTTTGTATCTTCGCGCGTTTGTTGTTTAAAAGCCATTGCAATGTGCCTGACAGAGGCTTTGCGGCAAACTTAACACAGAGATTGTGCTTTGTGTTTTTTTATATTTTTTTGCAATAAAAAACAAAAAAACACGTTAAGGAATAAAAAGGAGTAATAGTAGCACCGCAAAATAAAAATAAGCCGATGAAGATACTGTTCTTGACAGATAATTTCCCACCCGAGGTGAACGCACCCGCAACAAGAACATACGAACATTGTCGCGAGTGGGTAGCTGCCGGCCACGAGGTAACGGTTGTAACCTGTTTTCCCAATTACCCCATAGGAAGGGTTTATGACGGTTATAAAAATTCGTGGCGAAAAATCGAGTGGATTGATGGTATAAAGGTGGTTCGTGTGTGGACGTATATAACCTCGAACAGTGGTTTTTTGAAGAGAATCGTTGATTATATCAGTTTCTCGGTAACATCTTTCGTGAACGGCCTTTTTTGTGATTGTGATATTATTGTGGCAACGTCGCCACAGTTTTTTACGGCTCTATCGGGACGTACACTGAGTTTTTTCAAGCGTCGTCCGTGGGTGATGGAGGTGCGCGACCTTTGGCCCGATTCCATAAAGACCGTCGGCGCAATGAACGATGGAATTGTGCTCCGATATTTCTCGAAAGAGGAAATATGGTGCTATCGCTCAGCCTCTAAAATAGTGGTTGTTACCGACTCGTTCAAGCGCGAGATTACAAAAAAGGGAATATCGCCCGATAAGATTTTTGTGGTTAAAAATGGAGCCAATCTCGAACGCTTTGTACCGCGTGAAAAGTCGCAGGAGCTACTGCGGTCGCTGGGGCTCGAAGGCAAGCGTGTGTTGGGATATATCGGCACTTTGGGAATGGCGCATAAACTCGATTTTTTGCTCGATTGCATAAAGGATAGGCCCGATTACTCGCTGCTCATCGTGGGCGAGGGTGCCGAGAAAGAGAAAATAAGGCAAAAGATTAAAAGTGAGAATATTAAGAATGTAGTGCTGCTCGACTCGGTGCCAAAGGACAAAGTGGCCGAGTATGTGGCGCTTCAGGATGCTGCACTCATAAACTTGCGTCGCGACCCTCTGTTTACAACTGTTATACCCTCTAAAATATTTGAGACGGCAGCAATGGGGGTACCCATTCTTTTGGGAGTGGATGGCGAGGCGCGTTCCATTGTCGAGCAATATGGTGCAGGACTTTTCTACGAGCCCGAAAATAAGGCAGACTTTTTAGAGAAACTCGACAAACTTTTCGGCTCGCAGCAAATATATGACGACTGCCGCAAAGGTGGACAGCGGTTGGCCGTTGACTTCGACCGTAAAAAATTGGCACAGAAAATGTTGGATATTTTGTGCCGAAAGAACAAATAACCGATTGCCCCCCCGATTATTATGCAGAAGGATAACTTTGAGAAATTTTACACCCATACGTGCAGCTGTGATTTTCTTGCGGCTGCTTCGCGCTATGCAGATAGAGCCGGTGCCGAGAGTGCTGTCGTCTCGTTGTACCTTTCGTGCGAGGAAAATTCCTTTATCGAGTATGGCGATTTTCGCATTGAGGGCTTTGCCGAGGAATTTAACGCACTGCTTGTTGCCGACGGCTATCTTGACAGCGACGGCGGCATTTCCGATAGGGTCGGGAGCATATTACGTTGGCAGGTGTGGGTGAATTTTATTGACGATGGCTGTCTTTGCGCCGGAGTGCATCTGTACGACTTTTCCGATACGGGGGCCGAGGAGGTAAATGAATTTCAGCAATTCTCGGCGGCCGAGGAGTAGGGATATAAAAAGAGGCTGGGTCAAAAGTAATTTTGGCTCAGTCTCTTTTTTTTGGAGTGATTTTTCAGTTTTTACCTTCAGATTCGAAGAAATATCATTTTTGTAGGCATAAATCCTTTATGCAGCCCGACAACATTCTAAATATGCTCCAATAGGGAAAACAAAAAGTCTTTGACTGTTGCTATTTTCCGTTTTTCGGGCAATATACTTCCTTAGATTGTGGGCTATAGCCACAAGTCTCCATTCGACAGAGACCTTTTCTGCCGATTTCAGTCTGAAACGCTTGAACCCGTGATTGAACTTTATGTTTCCGAACACAGCTTCGGGTTCTATCGGTCTTCTGCTTCTGTGTTCCAGCCCCTTTTCCGTTGTCAGCAGTTCCCTTGCCTTTGCCCTGTATGTGTTATTCTTATGATTAACCTCAATAATGCGCCTGTCTGTCTTT